>NZ_CAMYMD010000084.1 GCF_947259555.1 uncultured Roseovarius sp. | reverse complement strand
TAACGAGACAAGCCGCGCGGTGCCTGACCGCCGGGTGGGCGCAGCAACCTCTGTGGATCGCACTTTATGCCAGCCAAGCACTCCCGCGTTTTCAATGGCTTGAAACGTTGCAAAAGCGCCCGCCCGAGGGGGCGGTCGGGCGCTGCGCGGCGGTGCCTGCGGCACCTTGATTCCGCGCATTGGTTCTGCACCTGAACGTTCGATCAACGCCAAAAAGCCCAAACAACCCGACGGCACAATCTCGAACCCGAACCGTGACCCCGCCTACCCCCGTCTGCGCTTGCGCCGTCCGCCATCGCTGCCGTCGCCATGGGTGTTGAAGGACGGGCTTGGCAACGGCACGATCTTGGCCAGTTCCGGGAACGGGTCGGTCTTGTGCGGGATCGCGTTGGCGGCGACGAAATGTTCCTGGAATTTCGGCTCGATTGCGGTCTCGACCTTGGTGATCTCGCCCACCACGCGCTCGATCTCGCGCCGCGCAGCCACGTTGCACAGCGCGATGCGCGCACCGGTTCCGGCGGCATTCCCTGCCGATGTCACCTTGTCCAGCGGCACGTCGGGGATCATCCCCAGAACCATCGCATGCAGCGGCGAGATATGCGCGCCAAAGGCCCCGGCCAGCACCACCCGGTCCACCTTGTCCACACCACGCTCGTCCATCAACAAGCGCGCGCCCGCATAAAGCGCGGATTTGGCAAGCTGGATGGCCCGGATATCGCCCTGTGTCACGGTCACACGCGGCCCGCCATGCTCTGTGCTGTCATGGATGAGATAGGCATGCGTGCGCCCCTCGGGGATCATCCGCGCCGTGCCGGTGGCCTCGGCCGAGCCGAGCAGGCCGCTCTCGTCCAAAAGCCCCGCCATGCGCAGTTCCGCCACCGCCTCGATGATCCCCGATCCGCAGATGCCGGTGATTCCGCCCGCGCCCACCTCGTCGTCAAAGCCGTCCTCGTCGGACCACTTGTCGGAGCCGATGACGCGGAAACGCGGCTCTTTGGTCTCGGCGTCGATGCGGATGGCCTCGATCGCCCCCGGTGCCGCGCGCTGACCGCTGGAAATCTGCGCACCCTCGAAAGCAGGCCCCGTGGGAGAAGAGCAAGCCAGCACCCGGGTCTTGTCGCCCAGCAGGATCTCGGCATTGGTGCCGACATCGACGATGAGCGCGAGGTCTTCGGATTTTCCCGGCTCTTCCGACAGTGCCACAGCGGCGCAATCCGCCCCCACGTGGCCCGCGATGCAGGGCAGGATATAGACCTGAGCGCGCGGGTTGATGGCGGCAAGATCAAGCTCTTTGGCACCCAAGGTCAGACTGCTTGACGTCGCGAGCGCAAAGGGCGCCTGCCCCAGTTCCACCGGGTCGATCCCCAACAGCAGATGGTGCATCACCGGGTTGCAGACGAACACCGTCTCGACGATCAACCCTGCGTCGATCTCCGCCTCCTTGGCGATCTCCTCGGCCAGCGTATTGATGGCATCACGCACCGCCGCCGTCATCTCCTTGTCGCCGCCGGGGTTCATCATCGAATAGCTGACCCGGCTCATCAGGTCTTCGCCAAAGCGGATCTGCGGGTTCATGATGCCCGACGACGCCTTGACCTCACCGGTCACCAGATCCGTCAGATGCGCGGCGACGGTGGTCGATCCGAGATCGATGGCGAGGCCATAAAGCCCGTCCTCATGCAGACCCGGCCAGATTTCCAGTACCTGCGCGGCATCCCCGGCATGGCCGCGATGCAGCGCCACCGTCACCTGGTACTTGCCCTTGCGCAGCACCGGTTGCAGTTTCGAGAGCAGCGTCAGGTCGGCGCGGATGGCGTCGATGCCCCATTCAGCCTTGAGCGCCCGCGCCAGCCGCTCTAGGTCGCCGGTCGGCTCGTGCATGTCGGCTTCTTCGACCTCCACGAAATAGAGCTTGGTGCCTGGGTCCATCGCGATCACCCGGGCCGAGGCGGCCTTTCGCACCACCTGCTTGTGGACCTGGGATTCAGCCGGCACGTCGATCACAACATCGCCCATGACCTGCGCCTGGCACCCCAGACGCCGCCCCGGCTTCAGCCCGCGCTTCTGGTCATAGCGCTCCTCGACGCTGTTCCACTCCGAGAGCGCATCCTCATGCACCGTCACGCCATGCTTGGAAAACGCGCCATAGCCCGGCGTGATCTGGCATTTCGAGCAGATACCGCGCCCGCCGCAGACCGAATCAAGATCGACCCCCAACTGTCGCGCAACTGTCAGAACCGGTGTGCCCTTGGGAAAGCGTCCACGCTTGCCCGAGGGGGTAAAAACGACAAGGGGATCGGTCGACATGTGAAGTATCCTGATGCTGACGCAAATGGTTGAGGCGGAACATAAGCCATAGGCGCTAGGCTGACAGCCTACAAGCGTCAGAAAATCGCCATCACGCGGCACGCTCATGCCTCAGGATCCGGAAAACGACCATCCAAAGAGCCAGATTGCCAGAGGGACTGGCGCCGTTGCAACCACGATTGTGACCATCACCAACGGCACCCGGAACATGCCGGACACCCCCGAGACAAAGGCGATCCCGCCGCCACCGCCAATCATTGAATTTCCGGGAATATTGATCAGGAGAGCCAGATTGAGATAACGATATTTCACCACCCAGCCCAGATGACGAAGGGGCAGCAAGGCCTGAACAAAGGCCGCACGCTCTTCGACCGGAAGGGCCTCGAATCGTTCCAGAAATTGGCATGCACGGGTCAGATGCAGATCGAGCAGAACCCGGTGCAACCATGTGTAGGGCACTTTGCATCCGACCATGTAGGCGAGGGTCAGCCCCGACGCGGTAGCAATCCAGACAAGCGGCGCAATGCCTGAACCGCCCGCAGCCAGCACCATCAGGCCGATTTCTATTCCAGGCACGAACGGAATGGCGATCAGGACCGCGTATATCACCAAAACCGCGACCAGCAGGCCAGGCATGGCCCAGCCATAATCGTTCGCCGCAATCCAGCCCTCGGCCCAGACAAAGATTTCGTGCAAGGCAAAGGCGAGCCCCAAAAGCGCGAAGATCCGCAGTGCGCTTCTGTAGAGCCCGACTTTGACAGGCGGGGGCGTGGGCACAGCGTGGCCTGATTTGATTTCATCCATATTACGAGTCTATGGCGCAGGCTCACGCATCGACAATGGGCCTCACGAAAGTATCACGCTCTTTTGCGCGACGGGAATTCGCCAATGCACCTGTACCGACATCCCTCGCCGGTTTGCGCGGACACCACGTCACGACCGCCGGATATCCGCCCCAAGCCGCGCCATCAAACCTTCGAAGATCGGAAAAGAGGTGGCGATCGGGCTTGCGTCGTCAACGCTCACAGGCTCGTTCGTCGCCATTCCCATCACGATAAAGGACATGGCGATCCTGTGGTCGAGGTGGCTGACGCAGATCTGTCCGCCCGGCACGTTGCCATGCCCAAGGCCCGTTACGATCCACCAGTCCGGACCATCTTCGACCTCGACCCCGCCGGCACGCAGGCCCTCGGCCATCGCGTCGATACGGTCGCTTTCCTTGACGCGCAATTCCTTGACGCCCCGCATGACGGTCTCGCCGCGTGCGAAAGCCGCCACCACCGACAGAACCGGATATTCGTCGATCATGCTGGCGGCGCGCTCCGGCGGCACCTCGACACCAACAAGGTCGGGCGAAAACCGCGCGCGCAGGTCCGCCACGGGTTCGCCGCCCTCTTCCCGCATGTTCTCATAGGTCAGGTCGGCGCCCATCTCGCGCAGTGTCGTGAAGAGACCCGCCCGCGTTGGATTGAGGCCGATATTCGGAACGAGAACGTCCGAGCCGGGCACGATAAGCGCGGCACAGACCGGGAAGGCGGCGGACGAGGGATCGCGCGGGACGACGATGGATTGCGGCGTCAGCTCGGGCTGGCCAGTCAGGGTGATGATCCGCCCCTCGCTCGTCTCCTCGGAGGTGATGTCGGCCCCGAACCCCGCAAGCATTCTCTCGGTATGATCGCGCGTCGCCTCGCGCTCAACAACGATGGTCTGCCCCGGCGCATTAAGTCCGGCAAAAAGCACCGCCGATTTCACCTGAGCGGAGGGCACCGGCACCTCGTAGCGCACCGGAACGGGGCTCGTCGCGCCCACGATTGTCATGGGCAGCCGACCACCTGTGCGCCCCACCGCGCGCGCGCCAAACAGCGTAAGAGGGTCTGTGATGCGTTCCATGGGCCGCTTGTTGAGGCTGTCGTCACCTGTGAACGTCGCGGTTATCGGCGAGGTCGCCATTGCCCCCATTATCAGGCGCACGCCGGTGCCGGAATTGCCACAGTCGACCACTTGAGAAGGTTCCGCAAAGCCACCCACGCCGACACCGCGCACATGCCACATGCCTTCTGGGTCGCATGTGACCTCCGCCCCGAATGCGCGCATCGCCTTGGCTGTATCCAGAACATCCTCGCCCTCGAGCAATCCAGTGATGACCGTCTCACCAACACAAAGCGCTCCAAGGATTAGAGACCGATGCGAAATCGACTTGTCGCCGGGAACATCGGCACGGCCGGAAAGCGGCCCGCAACGATGGGACGTCATTGGAGTGGGGGGGCTATGGCCGGACATGCGGTGCCTCTCGCGATGATCTTTATCGCCTGCCTGATAGCCCAAGCAGATGCACCCGTCCATGGTCATCAACGCGAGCAGATCTCAGGGCGCGGACCCGAATCGCGTGACGATTCCATAGCCCGGCGCGTAGCAAAGCCGCGCAAAGGTGATCGCCCGATCATGATCCCATGTCACCCGCTCCATGACAAAGACCGGCTCACCGTGACTTGTCTCGAGGACCGTCGCATCATGCTCGGACGCCGCTTCGGCGGCAAAGCGGATATCACCGTGAGTATAGGGAATGTTGGCCAACAGCCATTCATTTGCACTGAGCGCGTCAAAGCTCTGCTCCGCGGCGTCAGGAGCGGTGGCGAGGTTGATCCATCGATCCTCGAACACAAAAGGCGCGCCCGAGGCAAGATGCAAGGCGGTCACGTGCAGGCAATCGACGCCGCCCTGGATACCAAGCCGATCGATCACCCGCGACGGAGGACGCGTCACGCTCCGGCTCATACAGCGATAGTCATAGGCTTGCCCACGCCCGGTAATCTCCTGCCGAATGATCGGAATATCCACGGTGGCACGACTGACGGGGTGCAGGGCCACGCGCGTGCCCGCCTTGCGGCGCCGCTCCAGAATACCGGCCTCGGCAAGGGCGCGCAGGGCACGATTGACCGTCGCGCGCGCGCACCCGAATTCCTTCGCCAGATCGGCCTCGTTGGGAATGACCGCGCCCGGCGGCCAATCACGCACGTGGATACGGCGCAGCACCTCGTCCTGAATCGTCTGCCAACTGTTGAATTGCAACTCAGTCATAGCGCATCCCGCAATGGCTTCATCGCCCTGGCATAGGCGTGGACGATGCTGTCCCGGGCGATGTGCCGCCCGTCCTGTACCACATGGCGGCCAGCGGCCCAGACATCGCGCACCATATGGTCATCACCGGCAAAGATCCAGATATCGAGACAAGTGTCGCCGCTACGGTCCGCCAGATCGACATGGTCGCCGTCAAGCGCCATGAGATCGGCGAACTGCCCCGGCGCGATCTGCCCGCTCTCGCGACCGGCAGCCTGCGCGCCGCCTGCGGCAACGGCCTCCAGCAATCGCCGCCCGGTGGACTGCGATGGCGTGGCGAACGCGGCACGGGAGTGATCGCGCAAGCGTTGCGAGTACTCGAGCGTACGCAATTCTTCTGCGAGGGAGATCCGGACATTGGAGTCCGATCCGATGGCGACCCGGCCCTGCGCATCCATCCACCGCAGCCCGTCGAAAATGCCATCGCCGAGGTTCGACTCCGTGATGGGGCATAGCCCGGCAACCGCGCCGGTGCGGGCAAGCGCGCGCGTCTCCTCCGGTCGCATCTGCGTGCAGTGGATAAGACACCATTGGGTGGAAATATCGACATGACCCAACAGCCACTCCACGGGGCGTGCGCCATACGCGGCGTGCACCTCATCGACCTCGGCCTGCTGCTCGGCCAGATGCATGTGGATCGGGCCACCCAAGGCCAGCGAGGCGGCACCGGCGATGGCCTCGGGCGTCACCGCACGTATGCTGTGGGGGGCCACGCCCAATCGAGCGTCAGATTGCAATCCCCGAAGGGCCACGCCACAGGCATCGACCAATCGTGCGAACTGATCGGGATCATTGCCGAACCGGACCTGACCGTGCCCCAAGGGACGACGATCTACGCCACCGAATTCGTACTGAACGGGCAACAGCGTCAGCCCGATCCCGGTCTCCTGCGCCGCTGCCGCGATACGCTGCGCCATTTCCGCCGGATCGTCATATGGTACGCCGCCGGGCTGGTGGTGCAAGTAATGAAATTCGACATTCGTGGAATAGCCCGCCTCCAGCATCTCCATCTGAACGAGCGCCGCGATGGCCTGCACTTGTTCCGGCGTCAGACGATCCAGAAACCGATACATCAACTGACGCCAGGTCCAGAACGTGTCGCGCGGATCGGGACCGCGTGTTTCGGTCAGGCCCGCCATCGCACGCTGAAACGCGTGCGAGTGGGCGTTGACCGGCGCAGGCAGCAGAATACCGGTCCGGTAACCTGCCGGCGGCGCCTCCGGTGAGACGCGGGCGACCCTCCCCGTTTCATCAATTTCCACCAATACATTGCGCGCCCAACCCGAGGGCAAGAGCGCCTGAGCGGCCCAAAGTCGCGGCATGACATGATCCAGTCTTGACAGATTATTATGTATAGACATAATTTTCAGAAATCGACTCGGAAATCAAGAAAGCAATGGCCATGTTATTCAGAAATGCGCGGATGGCGACGCTGGCGGGAAACACCGCCTACGGCCTGATCGAGCATGGCGCCCTCGTGATCGAGAAGGACCAAATCGCCTGGGTGGGGTCTGAGGCCGACCTGCCGCGCGACTATCGCGGCCCGCAAGAAGATCTGGGCGGGCGCCTGGTCACACCCGCGTTGATCGACTGCCACACCCACATCGTGCATGGAGGCAATCGCGCCGGCGAATTCGAGATGCGCCTGAACGGCGCGAGTTATGAAGACGTCGCGCGTGCAGGAGGCGGAATTGTCTCCACAGTGCTGGCGACACGCGGCGCGTCCGAGGAGGTGTTGCTGGCCAATGCATTGCGCTTTGCAGATGCGCTGATTGCCGAAGGCGCCGCGGTCATCGAGGTCAAATCAGGCTATGGTCTCGACATCGAGACAGAGCTGAAAATGCTGCGCGTCGCCCGCGCCATCGAAAACGAGCGCAAAGTTCGTATCAAGACATCCTTCCTCGGGGCACATGCCACCCCAAAGGAATACAAGAACGATCCGCAAGCGTATGTTTCCGAGGTATGCATCCCCGCACTAGAGGCGGCACACGCGGCGGGCCTGGCCGATGCCGTGGACGGGTTCTGCGAAGGCATCGCGTTTGCACCGGCGGAAATCGCACAAGTCTTTGACAAGGCGAAAGAACTTGGCCTGCCCGTCAAACTGCACGCAGAGCAACTCAGCCATTTGGGTGGCACGCGCCTCGCCGCCCGCTACGGGGCGCTTTCTGCGGATCATGTGGAATATGCCACCGAAGACGACGCCAGAGCGCTCGCGCAGGCGGGCAGCGTCGCGGTGATCCTCCCCGGCGCGTTCTATACGCTACGAGAGACACAAGTGCCACCGATCCAAGCGTTTCGCACCCACGGCGTGCCAATGGCCCTCGCCACGGATTGCAACCCCGGCTCATCGCCCATGTCCTCTCTCTTGTTGACCATGAACATGGGCTGCACGCTCTTTCGGATGACCCCGGAAGAGGCGCTCGCAGGTGTGACCCGGCATGCCGCGCAGGCGCTCGGGATGGGCGACTGCGGCGTGATCGAAACAGGCAAACGCGCCGATCTGGCGATCTGGAATGTCGAGCAACCGGCCGAGCTGGCCTATCGCATCGGCTTCAACCCGCTACACAGGCGCATTTTTGGGGGTGAAGGATGACGGAAGTCGTGACACCGGGCCGTGTAGGCCTGACCACGCTGGAGGCAATCTGGCGCACCAACAGCGCGGTTCGACTGAGCCGGGAGGCCAAGCCCTCTGTTCTCGCTGCACATGCGCTTGTCGCACGCGCGGCGTCCGGACATACGGCAGTGTATGGTGTGAACACCGGGTTTGGCAAACTCGCCAGCGTCAAGATTGCCCCCGAGAAAACCGACGCGTTGCAGCGCAATCTCATCTTGTCACATTGCTGCGGCGTCGGCGAGGCGCTCGATATCGCCACAACCCGATTGATGATGGTTCTCAAGTTGATGAGCCTCGGGCGCGGTGCTTCGGGCGTGGCATGGCAAACAATCGAACTGATCGAAGACATGCTCGCCGCAGATGTGACCCCCGTCATCCCGGACCAAGGCTCTGTCGGGGCATCGGGCGATCTGGCTCCGCTGGCCCACATGGCCGCCGCGATGATCGGCGCGGGCGAGGCATGTCACAAGGGCGCGCGGCTCCCCGCTGCCGAGGCGCTTATCCGCGCCGGGCTCGCGCCGATCCGCCTCGGGCCGAAAGAGGGGCTCGCCCTCATCAACGGCACGCAATTCTCGACCGCTTGCGCCTTGACCGGGCTCTGGACGGCCTGGCGCAATGCGCAGACCTGCGTGGTGACCGCCGCCCTCTCGACGGATGCGATCATGGGATCGACCGCCCCGCTGGTTGCGGAGATCCATGCGCTTCGCGGGCATCCCGGACAGATCGACACCGCCCGCGCCCAAGCCGCGCTCATGGAGGGCTCCGCCATCCGTGAGAGCCACCGCGAAGACGATACGCGCGTACAGGACCCTTATTGCATCCGGTGTCAGGCGCAGGTCAGTGGCGCGGCAATCGATATCTTGCGCCGCGCAGGCGAGGTGCTGGAGATTGAGGCCAACGCCGTTACCGACAACCCACTGGTGCTGGTCGACACGAGTCACCCGGACGGGGGTATGATCGTGTCGGGTGGCAATTTCCACGCCGAACCGGTTGGCTTTGCGGCCGATCAGATCGCCATGGCGATTTCAGAGGTCGGGGCGATTTCGCAACGTCGCGTCGCGCTTATGGTTGATCCCACGCTGAGTTGCGATCTGCCCCCGTTCCTGACCCCCGAGCCTGGCCTGAATTCGGGTATGATGATTGCCGAGGTGACCACCGCCGCGCTGATGAGCGAGAACAAGCACCTCGCCAACCCCTGCACGACCGATTCCACTCCGACCTCCGCCAATCAGGAGGACCATGTAAGTATGGCCGCACATGCCGCGCGCAGGCTGAAGCGGATGAATGACAACCTGAGCGTCATTCTTGGGGTCGAGGCAATCTGCGGCGCCCAAGGCATCGGCTATCGCGCGCCGCTGCAAACAAGCGATGCGCTAAAGAAGGTGATCGCACGGCTGCGCCAGGACATCCCGGCCCTTGAGACGGACCGCTACCTGGCGCCCGATCTGGCTGCGGCCGCGGATATGGTGCGCAATGGAGAACTGGTCACCGCATCCGGCCTGAGCCTCGCGCTTAGCCGGGGGGATAATCTTGAGTATTTTGGGGAACAGTGAAAGGCATGATCATGAAGCCCGTTGAAGTTGTCCGGGGCGATGGACCGGTCATTCTCGGCCTGCCACATACGGGCACGTATGTACCGGCAGAGATCCGGGCGCGCCTGAATGACCGCGGGCGCGCGTTGGCGGATACCGACTGGAATATTCACAAGCTCTATGACGGGTTGCTCGGTGGTGTGACAACGGTGCGCGCCATGGTTCATCGCTATGTGATCGATGCCAATCGCGATCCCTCGGGTCAAAGCCTGTACCCCGGGCAGAATACGACCGGCCTTGTGCCTGTGACCGATTTCGATGGGCAGGACATTTGGCAGATCCCTCCGTCAGCTGGCGAGGTCGAACACCGGCGCGAGATGTTTCACGCACCTTACCACGCAGCGCTGGAGGCCGAATTGGGTCGTGTCCGTGAAGCACATGGTGTGGCAGTGTTATATGACTGCCATTCCATACGCTCGCGCATTCCATTCCTGTTCGAGGGCGTGCTGCCGGATTTCAACATCGGGACCAACGACGGCAGGACCTGTGCAAAAGAAATCGAGCAGACCGTTCGGCAGATTTGTGGGACCGCCGACGGATATAGCCACGTGCTCAACGGTCGGTTCAGAGGCGGCTGGACCACACGCCATTACGGAAGGCCGGAAGACGGTTGGCACGCCATCCAGATGGAGCTGGCGCAATCGACCTACATGGAAGAGGTCGCGCCCTGGCCTTATCTGCATGCTCGCGCTGACAAGCTGCGCCCCTATCTCGCCTCCATTCTCACGGAAATCGACACCCTCGCCCGAAAAGGAGCGCTGACATGACTGGTCCTCGTCACAACACGCGTGATATCTATTCCGATACCGGCCCGGAGATCAGTGCCAAGAGCTGGCTGACGGAGGCGCCGATGCGGATGCTGATGAATAACCTGCATCCTGACGTAGCCGAGAACCCCCATGAATTGGTGGTCTATGGAGGCATCGGGCGCGCCGCGCGGACATGGGAGGATTTCGACCGAATCGTTGCGGCATTGAAAGACCTGGAGGCGGATGAGACCCTGCTTGTGCAGTCCGGCAAACCGGTCGGTGTTTTTCGCACCCACCCCGACGCACCTCGGGTTTTGATCGCAAACTCCAATCTCGTACCACATTGGGCGACCTGGGACCATTTCAGCGAATTGGATCGCAAGGGCCTGATGATGTACGGGCAGATGACGGCCGGATCATGGATCTATATCGGCTCGCAGGGCATCGTGCAGGGCACCTACGAGACTTTTGTCGAAGCGGGTCGACAGCACTACGACGGCAGTCTTTCCGGGCGATGGATTCTGACGGCCGGTCTGGGCGGCATGGGCGGGGCACAGCCGCTGGCGGCGGTAATGGCGGGGGCCTGTTGCCTGGCCGTGGAATGCGACGCGACGCGCGCCGAATTTCGCAAGCGCACGCGCTACGTGGATGAAATCACCCATTCGCTCGACGAGGCGCTCGCGATGATCGAACGCTGGTGCGAGACCGGCGAGGCGAAATCGGTGGCGCTGATTGCAAATGCGGCGGATGTGTTTCCAGAGCTGGTGCGGCGCGGCGTCAAGCCTGACATGGTCACCGACCAGACGAGCGCGCATGACCCGGTCCATGGATATTTGCCGCAAGGCTGGAGCGTGGCCGATTGGCAGGCCCGTCAGGAGAGCGACCCAAAGAAAGTCGAGCGGGCGGCGCGCGCCAGCATGCGGGTGCAAGTGCAGGCGATGGTTGATTTCTGGAACGCGGGCGTGCCGACCCTCGATTACGGAAACAACATCCGGCAGGTCGCACTCGAAGAAGGGCTGGAAGACGCATTTGCGTTTCCCGGTTTCGTACCCGCCTATATCCGGCCGCTCTTTTGCCGCGGCATCGGGCCATTTCGCTGGTGTGCCCTGAGTGGCGACCCCGAGGACATCTACAAGACCGACGCCAAGGTAAAAGAGCTGATCGACGACCCGCACCTGCACAAATGGCTGGACATGGCGCGCGAGCGGATCGCGTTTCAGGGCCTGCCGGCGCGGATTTGCTGGGTCGGCCTCGGCCTGCGGCACAAGCTGGGCCTAGCCTTCAACGAGATGGTTCGCACCGGCGAGTTGAGCGCCCCGGTGGTGATTGGCCGCGATCACCTCGACAGCGGCTCGGTTGCCAGCCCGAACCGCGAGACTGAGGGCATGAAAGACGGCTCTGACGCGGTCAGCGATTGGCCTCTTCTCAATGCCCTGCTCAATTGTGCAAGCGGTGCGACATGGGTCAGCCTGCATCATGGCGGCGGCGTTGGCATGGGGTTCAGTCAACATTCGGGCATGGTTGTCTGCTGCGACGGCACCGAGGAGGCTGACCTGCGACTTGCACGGGTTCTGTGGAACGACCCTGCAACCGGGGTCATGCGCCATGCCGATGCCGGGTACGATATAGCGCTGGATTGCGCGCGCGAACATGGGCTAAACTTGCCCGGCATTTTGAAGTGACCGAGCATTGAACAAAAGGGGACAAGGCCATGGATCTGGAGCGGTTTGTCGAGGCGCAGGACCAGATCTGGCCCCTGCCCCTTCAAGAGATCGGCAGAGGGGAAAAACGTACCCATTGGGCGTGGTTCGTACTGCCGCAGGTCAAGGGACTGGGGCGGTCGCGTTTTGCCAAATCTTTCGCCATCGAAGATCTGGATCACGCGCGCGCCTATCTCGCACATCCAGTACTGGGGCCACGCCTGATCGAGACATGCGAGGCGCTGCTCGCACTCGAGAACACAAGCGCCGAGAGGGTTCTGGGCGGAATAGACTCTCTCAAGCTGCAATCCTGCGCCACGCTCTTCGAGGCAGCGGATGGGGCGCCCGTTTTTGCTCAGGTGCTGGAGCGATATTTCCGCGCCGAACGATGCGAGGCCACGCTCGACTTTATCTCCGGGCGACGCGCGCCGCCGACGGATGAACAATATCTGATCTGACCTGAGCGACGCCGCTTAGCGCAGGATCTGAATCGCACTATAGCCCATGGTCGGACCGGCCCAATGGCGGGATTGCACAATTCTGCCGTTGCCATCGACAAGATAGGAATTGGTCACGCTGCGGTCAGCCTGCCAACATTCGGCCGTCATGCGCACCACGGCGACATTGCGTCCGCCGACAGGGAGGGTTTCGCTACCGGCACGGGTGATCTTGCAATCGGATTTCAGCGTCACGATCTGGTTTTCACCGTCGAGATATCGTTGTTGAATCGTGGCCACACCATCTTCACGCTGGGTGACCACTGCAAGCAACGGCTCGATTCGAGAAGACATGAGATCATTTCCCAAGCCCCGCGTCGAGGTCAGCACGCCGTTGCGCGTCGAGGCGCTGCGCCGGTCAGAACTGCCATATGACGCCCATGTCTGGTGTGGGCCGTTGCGTGCAATCGGGCGCAGAACAGCCACGGCGTTGCGGTCCTCCAGCGAGTACACGGCAACCGGTCCGCTCGTCTTGGCCAATGCATCTTGTGCGACCGCCGAGACGACCTTTGGATCAGGCGCAACAGGCGGCGTCCCACTTTGATCAAGGAGGATCTTAGCCGCTGAAAAGACATTCTCGGAACTGCGCTGGTTGGAACACGCAGCAAGCAAAACAAGGGCGCCAAAGAGTGCGGCGCGGGGCAAAGATCTACATGTCATCTCCAGAACTTCCCCCAGCTCGCGGCGGCTTCGCGCTTGTGCGACGGGCGCACCGTTTCATATAGACGTCCGCTGACATTCAACCGCTGCCCGCCATCGCGGGTCAGAGACCGAATGATTGCGGTCGGTGCCTGCTGCGTCGGTTTGCCGAGAATCCACGACAGAGGCGCCGTAATGCGAATGCCCTTGTCAAACGAACCCTCGCCAAAGTCCTGAGCGGATACATCGGTCTTTGTCGCGAACGCACCGACTTTCCAGCCATTCGCGAATTCGCGGTCCAAGGCGACGGTCACGCCCCAATCTCCCGCCAGATACCTGCCGGCGTCCAGTTGACCGTGAAAGCCGCCACCAAAATCGTAATAGACCGACGCATGTCCATTGAAGTCCGGGATCTCACCACTCACGGTCTGAGAGCTGCGCAGGCCAAAACCGCTGTCGAAATCGCGCGGCCTGACGTAGTTGAGTTCGGCTCCGATAGCCAAGCGGCTATCTACGGGCCGCCACAAGACTTCGGTAGAGGCGCCTGCATACATTTGCTCCAGATATCCGACCGTTCCGCGCGCGTAGACATCAGGCGCAATGCGGAGGTATTTTGTCAATGTCAGCCAATCGAGTCTTGGCCCGTCCTCTTGAGCATAAAGCGCCGCGTCAGAGCGAACCCGAGGAAGACGCGAAGTGCTGACGCGGGTCGTCTCGTCAAGATTGCCAAAGAGCTTGATTGACGTCGCGCCACGAGCCACCCAGCCCCGTCCCAACTCGGCCTGCGCCTGAAACCGCAGCGCCACATCGATGCGCGCCGGATTGTCCGGGTCGAAGAGACTGATCCTCGTGAAAGGTGTGATACCCCACCCGTATCGCGGAAACTTCCCCGGCAGAGGATCGGGCAGGTCGCCAAACCGCAAGCTGTCACTGAACGTTGCGGCAGCGAGCGCCTGATCAGCTGCGCGATGTTCCAGCCGCTCGATATCCGTTCGGCGGAAGCTGACGGTGCTGGCGGGCATGCTCTTTGTGTAAAGGGTGATGTGAAAATCTTCCACCGAAGCAGGCAAGACGCGTGTCAACACCCGCGCCGTTCGACCAAGAGCCTGCGATGTCTGGTCATATGTCTCGTTTTGAATACCAACATAGGCAGCGCGCCCGTCCAGACGCAGGCCAACAAGGTCGATCCGGTCCCGATCAAGCGTCTGATCCAGAGAATTGGTGATCTTTGAACGAGTGTCTGGCGAATTCTGCCAGCCCAGATCGCGTGCCGCGTCCGGATCACGCACCGCCACCGGAAGCGGCGCGGGCTCCATCCCGCCCGGCACGGGCATATTGCGGGGATTAATCGCGAAATTCAGGTTCACACCGACCTCTTCGCCATGCAGCAAGTAGCCACGCAGGCTTGCCTGATCCCCCAGTCTATAGGTTATGCCCAAATTCACGGCAGTGCTGCGGTCGAAAATACCGGCTGCCTGCTCTTCCTCATACCCGTCCGACGAGTACTCCATCGCGAAGGAAAGCTTTTCATTAAAGTCGTAACTAAAGCCTGCGAATACACCGATGTCGCCCTGAAACCAGTTGTCGATGTTGATATCGCCACCGGTGTCGCCCGCGTTGAACGCAGTACGCGACCCCACACCACCAAACGAATTTCGCGTCCCCAGACGCCCCCAGCCGAGGCCACCCGTAACCCGGAGGTTTCGAAAGGATTTCGTGGCGACGAGATATTCCGCACTCAGCACACCGGTTCCCACGAAGTCCTGCAAGCCAACTGCGATTGCCGGTGAGAAGTCCGTCTCTTCAAAGAGCCGCAGCCGCACATCAAAGCTACGGTCATAAAATGTGCTGAAGTTGGGCGACAAATCATCTGTTCCGGCATAGCGAAAGCTAGCAGTAAACCACGGCGCCAGTTGGAAGCTCAGAGTCGTTTTGCTGAAACCGTCGAAATAGGCAATCGTGGACGAGAGCTGCGCATCGGGCGCCATTTCAGCCGTCGGCATATCGAGCAAGCCGCCCGGGGTACCATAATTGTTGGTGATCGTCGTCGTAAGGTCATCAGCAAAGGCACCGGTCGCTCCCCCCATGAGTGACAGGGCAACAAAGACCTTGGGCAATCTGCACATCATCGACTTCACATCCGTCCCAATCAGCTATCAAACGCTTTTTGGACAATACCTGCGAGACCCTCTCGCGGCAATGCGAGTTTCCCCCTCAAGGCATTTGTTCGCGCAATGCCTGCAGGGAAATTGCAATTAAGTCACAAACGCCACAACGCCCGCACCAACGGCTCCTGTCAACACGCCAAGACCGGCCCAAAGCGCGCGCTCGGGCCAGCTCACTTGCTGTTGCGTAGGCTGCGGCGCAGATTGACGAATGAGAGCGGCCTCGACCAGGCCAGGCAGACGCGGCCCGTAGCGCGACAACACGGCTGCGGTACGCCCGAAATCGCGCAATGCGGCACGCGGGCCGATCGTTTTCTTTATGTAATCCTCGACCACGGGCCGGGCGACCTGCCAGATATTGATCTGCGGATTGAGGCTCCGGGCGACACCCTCGACCACCACCATGGTGCGTTGCAACAGGATGAGTTCGGTGCGCGTCTCCATGCCAAAGCGCTCGGTCACCTCGAAGAGATAGCTGAGCAGGCTTCCCATCGAGATCCGGCTGGCATCCATGCCGAATATCGGCTCGCCCACCGCGCGCAGAGCGCGGGCAAAGGCGTCGACATCGCGGTCGGCGGGCACATAGCCCGCCTCGAAATGCACCTCGGCGACACGGCGGTAATCGCGTTTGATGAAGCCATAGAGGATCTCGGCATAGACCCGGCGGGTATATTCGTCGATATGGCCCATGATGCCGAAATCATAGGCGATGATATCGCCATTCGCCGCGACCTTGAGATTGCCCTGATGCATGTCGGCATGGAAATATCCGTCGCGCAGCGCGTGGTTGAGAAAGAGCTGCAGCACCCGCTCGCCCAGTTCGGCGCGGTCATGGCCCGCCGCATCAAGCGCCGCATTGTCGCCGAGGGGCAGACCATCGGCCCAGCCCATCGTCATCACCCGGCGCGACGAGAGGTGCCATTGCACGGACGGCAATTGAAACCCGGCATCCTCCGAAGTGTTCGCCGCAAACTCCGAGGCAGAAGCCGCCTCCAGCCGCAGATCCAACTCGCCCGTTACAACGCCTTCAAAATGCGCGATCACGTCCGTAGGACGCAGGCGGCGCGCACCGGGCGCCAGCAACTCCACCATGCGTGCGGCGAAATAGAACGCGTCTATGTCACGGCGAAACGCCTTCTCTATCCCCGGGCGGAGCACCTTTACGGCGACCTCCTCGCCGGTGTCGCGCAGGCGCGCCTTGTGGACCTGCGCGATCGAGGCGGCTGCGACAGGCGGGCTGAAATCGTCGAACATCTCTTCAACCAGATTGCCCAACTCCTGCGTAACGCTCGCCTTGGCCACATCGACAGAGAAGGGCGGCAGCTTGTCCTGCAAGACGCGCAATTGCCCGGCCAGCTCCTCGCCCACCAGATCGGGGCGGGTGCTGAGAATCTGGCCGAACTTGATATAGGCCGGGCCAAGGGCGGTCAGCGCGCGGGGCGCGGGCGGGGTTCTCTCGTCGCCCTTGTAGCCCATCCACTGAAACGGCCAGGCGAGAAATCGCATGGTGCCGCGCACCAGCGGCGGTGCCTCGAACGCGTCCATGATCAGGCCCATGGCCCCGGTGCGTTCCAGCGTGGCACCGGTGCGGATCAGCCGCAGGATATTATGCGGTCCGCGCATCGCTCAGATTTTCCAGCCGGAATGCAGACAAGCGATACCCACGCTGAGATTGCGGTATTTTGCCTGTTCGAAGCCGGCCTGTCGGACCATCCCCAGAAACGTCTCCTGATCGGGGAACTTGCGGATCGATTCGACCAGATACTGATAGCTGTCGCGATCATTGGCGATCGCCTGCCCGAGACGCGGAATGATGTTGAAGCTGTAGACATCATAGACCTTTTGCATCAGCTCATTGGGGATCTGACTGAACTCCAACACCATCAGCCGCCCGCCGGGCTTGAGCACGCGAAACGCCTCGTTCAGCGCCTCTTGCGGGCGGGTCACGTTACGGATGCCGAAGCTGATCGTGTAGACGTCAAAGCTGTTGTCCTCGAACGGCAGCGCCATCGCATCGCCCACCACCCAATCGAGGCTGTCGGCCATCTGTTCCGCCTCGGCGCGCTTGCGCCCCTCGTCCAGCATCGGCTCGGTCAGGTCGAGCACGGTGGCATGGCCACGACCGGCGCGCTTGAGGAACCGAAAGGCGATATCGCCGGTGCCGCCTGCCACATCGAGCAGGCGTTGGCCCGTGCGCGGGGCGAGCCAATCCATCATCGCATCCTTCCAGATGCGGTGAATCCCGAGGCTCATCGCATCGTTCATCACGTCGTATTTGCTCGCCACGCGGCCAAAGACCCCTCGCACGCGCCCGGCCTTCTCTGACTCGGGCACATCCTGAAATCCGAAATGCGTGGTTTTCTCGTTCATGGGCCTTGCCGCTCCTGTGTCCTGCCCTTCTTATAGGGCGCGGACGGGGGGTTACAATGCGCCGCTTGTGTTGATCGAGGTTCCAAATGCCCGAATTGCCAGAGGTTGAGACAGTCCGCCGCGGCCTTGCCCCGGTGATGGAGGGGCAGGTGATCGCGCGCGCTGCCGTCAACCGCCCTGATCTGCGCTGGCCGTTCCCGCCCGACATGGCCGCGCGGCTGACCGGGCAGCGGGTGCTGATACTACGGCGGCGGTCGAAATACATCCTCGCCGATCTTGCCTCGGGCGAGACGCTGCTCATCCATCTCGGCATGTCGGGGCGCATGCTGGTCTCGGGCGATCCGCTGGGGCGTTTCGTGCATGACCACCCCGCACCGGAAAAGCATGATCACGTGGTGCTCGACATGGAAAATGGCGCGCGGATCACCTTCAACGATCCGCGCCGTTTCGGCGCGATGGACCTGATGCCTAAGGACGGGGCAGAGGCGCATCCGTTGCTGGCAAAACTGGGGCCGGAACCCTTGGGCAACGATTTTAACGCGCCCTATCTCGCGGCGATGCTCAAGGGGCGCAACACGCCGATCAAATCCGCGTTGCTCGATCAGCGGATCGTGGCAGGCCTTGGGAATATCTATGTCTGCGAGACGCTTTTTCGCGCGCGCATTTCGCCGCGCAGGCGCGCCGGGAACATCTCGGGCAGGCGCGCGGGCGGGCTGGTACCCGTCATCCGCGAGGTGCTGCTGGACGCGATCACCGCAGGTGGCTCCTCACTGCGGGATTACCGGCAGGCGGATGGCGAATTGGGCTATTTCCAGCACAGTTTCGACGTCTACGGGCGCGAGGGCGAGGCGTGCCGGACGGAGGGATGTGAGGGCGTGATCGGGCGCGTTGTGCAGTCCGGGCGGTCCAGTTTCTATTGTCCGCGCTGTCAAAGATAGGTTGAACGCGCGGCCAACAGTGGTAATGAATCGGTCTGATGGAAACAAATGAAAGCTGATTTCATGGCCTATGAGACGATCATCGTCGAAATAGAAGACCACGTCGCCCTCATCAAACTCAATCGTCCCGATGCCCTCAATGCGCTCAACGATCAGCTCATGTCGGAGCTGTCGCAGGCGCTTGGCGAGGCGCAAAAGAACGACAAGGTGCGCTGCATCCTGCTCACCGGGTCGGAAAAGGCGTTTGCGGCCGGGGCCGACATCAAGATGATGAGCGGCAAGGGATTCGTCGATGTCTTCCTCGAGGATCTCTTCACCGATGACAGCGACGCGATTTGCCGCGTGCGCAAACCGATCATTGCCGCTGTCTCTGGCTATGCCCTTGGGGGTGGCTGTGAACTGGCGATGATGTGCGATTTCATCATCTGTTCGGACACCGCCAAATTCGGCCAGCCCGAGATCAATCTCGGCGTCATCGCGGGGCTGGGCGGCACGCAGCGCCTGACCCGGCTGGTGGGCAAGTCCAAGGCGATGGACATGAACCTGACGGGCCGCTTCATGGATGCCGAAGAGGCCGAGCGCGCTGGTCTGGTGAGCCGCGTGGTGCCCGCCAAAAAGCTCATGGAAGAGGCGATGTCGGCGGCGCAGAAAATTGCTGAGAAATCGCAGATCTCGGTGATGGCGGCCAAGGAGGCGGTCAACCGCTCCTACGAGACCACGCTGCGCGAAGGGCTCTTGTTCGAGCGCCGCGTGTTCCACTCGCTCTTTGCGACCGAAGACCAGAAAGAGGGCATGGCCGCCTTCGCTGAAAAGCGCGAGGCACAATTCCGCGACAAGTGAGCGTGTCTGTGGCGTGAGGGGCGCTGCTCCTCTTGGCCTGCGGCCAATTCACCCCGGAGTATTGGAACCATAAAGAAACATGAAAATGCGCGCCCGGGTTTGACACACGCAACACCCGGGCGCGGCGTCTTCATGGACGGTCATCGGCTCTCCAGCCTGTACCGCACCTCGAGCATGACATGTCAGGGTTAACAAACCCTTGTGTTTCTTTATGGCAAAAATACTCGAACCCGGACCCTGCCACGGGCTGCACGCCTCTCAGATCAGCCCTTCGGCGGCAAAGAGCGCCTTGACGTCCGCATCGGGGCGGGCCCCGTAGTGGCCAATCACCTCGGCGGCGGCGATACAGCCCATGCGTCCCGCCACCTCCAGCGGGCGCTGTGTCGCAAGGCCATAAAGCAACCCGGCGGCGAATTGATCGCCCGCGCCGGTCGTGTCCACCGGCTCGACGCGCTGCACAGGCACCGTCACCGTTTCCGCACCCTCGACCAGCACCACGTCCTGTCCCGAACGGGTGCAGACGATCAGCCCGCTTTCCTGCGCCGCCTGCTCCAATGCGGCGCCGAGGTCCTCGGTCTCGTAGAGCGCGCACCATTCGTGCTCGTTGCCTATGACGTAATCCAGCTCGCGCAACAGCCCGCGAAAATCGACGCGGTGCCGGTCTACGCAGAACGGATCGGACAGCGTGATACCGGCCTTGCCACCCCCGGCCCGCGCCGCGCGCGCCGCGCGCTCGAACGCCGCTTTGCCCTTGGGCTTATCGAATAGATAGCCCTCGAGAAACAGGAGCCCCGCCTGCCCGGCCACCTCTTCGGAAACGTCGCCCTCGCCCAGTTCGGTGGAAATCCCCAGATAGGTGTTCATCGACCGCTCGCCATCCGGCGAGACAAAGATCATCGAGCGCGAGGTGGGCAGTGCACCGTCGCTGCGCGGGGCGTTGACGAAATCGGTGCCGACCTCGGCCATGGCCTGTGCGTAATAGTGGCCCAGAGCATCATCGCTCACCCGCCCGATGAAGCCGGTCGAGAGGCCGAGTGCACCCAGTCCCGCGATGGTATTGGCCACCGAGCCGCCCGGCATCTGCCGCCGGTCGGTCATGTTCTCGTAGAGAAATTCGGCGCGCTCGGTCCCGATCAGCTGCATCACGCCCTTGTCGATGCCCATCCGCGCCAGAAATCCGTCGTCGCACTGGCTGATCACGTCCACCACGGCATTGCCGATGCCGACGGCCTGATATTTGGTCATAAGGTCTTGTCCTCGAATAAGCAGAGATCACGGATGAGGCAGGTGCCGCACATCGGTTTGCGGGCCTTGCAGGTGTAGCGGCCATGCAGGATCAGCCAGTGATGCGCGTGGCGCTGGAAATCCACCGGGATATTGTCCTCGATGGCGCGTTCGACGGCGTCGACAGTCTTTCCCGGGCAGATGCCGCTGCGGTTGCCGACGCGGAAGATGTGCGTATCCACGGCCTGCGCCGGGTAGTGCCACCACATGTTCAGCACGACATTGGCGGTCTTGCGTCCAACGCCCGGCAGCGATTGAAGGGCCGCACGGGAATTGGGCACGTTGCCGTCATACTCCTCCACGAGGATACGGCTGAGCTTCATCACGTTGCGGGCCTTGTTGCGGTAGAGGCCGATGGTCTTGATATGCTCGGTCAGCGCGTCTTCGCCAAGGGCGAGCATCTTTTCCGGCGTGTCAGCGATTTGGAACAGCGCGCGCGTGGCGCGGTTCACGCCCACATCGGTCGCCTGAGCCGAAAGCGCGACCGCCACCACCAGCGTGTAGGCGTTGACATGTTCCAACTCGCCCTTGGGTTCAGGCTCTGCGGCCTCGAACCGGGTAAAGATCTCGCGGATCGTGTGATAATCGAGCTGGCGCACCATTGGCGTTCTATGACGGGATTTGGCGGGATCCGCAACATTCGGGTCGCGCGCCAAGCGCGCCCGGCCTATCTTGTGGCAAAGCTGTCAGGATATGCGATGACCGATCTCGAACAGAGCTACCACTTCAATGTCATGCGCCGCGCGATCGAATTGATCGACGGGCGCGACGAGACCCTCTCGCTCAACGATCTGGCCGCCGAAATGGGCATGAGCGCCGCGCATTTCCAGCGCCTGTTTTCGCAATGGGTTGGGGTCTCGCCCAAGCGGTACCAACAATACCTGACGTTGGGCCATGCCAAGGATCTTCTGGCGCAGCGCTACACGACGCTGGAGACAGCCGATGCGGCAGGGCTGTCGAGCTCGGGGCGGCTGCATGATCTTTTTCTGCGGTGGGAGGCGATGAGCCCCGGGGAGTTTGCGCGCAAGGGATCAGGATTGACCATTCATTACGGTTGGTTCGACAGCCCGTTCGGCGAGGCGCTTGCCATGGGCACGGATCGCGGATTGTGCGGCCTGGCCTTTGCCGGAGAGTTCGGGCACGCCGCGACCATGGCCGATATGCGCGCGCGCTGGCCGGATGCGGCCTATATCGAGGCCCCCGACAGGATCGCGCCTTGGGTCGAGGCGGGCTTCGACGGGCGGAGGGAGGCCGCGCTGCACATGATCGGCGCGCCCTTTCAGATCAAGGTCTGGGAGGCGCTGCTCGCCATTCCCTCGGGCCATGTCACCACCTATTCCGAGATCGCCGCGGCCATCGGCAGCCCGCGCGCGGTGCGTGCAGTGGGCACCGCAGTGGGGCGCAACCCGGTCAGCTTTCTAATTCCATGCCACCGCGCCCTGCGCAAATCGGGGGGGCTTGGCGGCTATCACTGGGGCCTGCCGGTCAAGCGGGCAATCCTCGCATGGGAGAGCGCAAGGGCCGACGCATAGGCGGATTTCTGCGCGCCATTCCTGGTCTTTCCCCCTGAAAACCCCTTGGGATAGGGGTTGTTATTGCATATCATCAAGTCGATCCCGATCTATCGGGCGTGTCCATCAAAGAGGCGAAATTCATGATCCGAGCACGCAACCCCCTTCTCATTCTTTCCGGCGCGTCCCTGCTATTGGCAACCGCGTGCACCGACCCGGCCTATGTCAACGGGACGGACCCCAATCAGAAAACCAAGCAAGGCGCGCTTCTGGGCGGGATACTCGGCGCAGGAACAGGCGCAATTGTCAGCGATGACAAGGGCAAGGGCGCCCTCATCGGTGGCATCCTTGGCGCGGCTGGTGGCGCGGCGATTGGCAACGCGCTGGACAAGCAAGAGGCGGAACTGCGCCAGCAACTCGACAATGACGTTCAGATCGTCAACACCGGCGACCGGCTGATCCTCACGATGCCGCAGGACATCCTTTTCGCGGTCGACAGTTTCAACGTCACGCCCGTATTGCGCGACGATCTCTTCAAGGTCGCGCGCAGCTTGCAGAAATATCCCGACACGACAGTGCAGGTCGTGGGCCATACCGACAGCGATGGCGCGGCGAGCTACAATCAAACCCTGTCAGAGCGCCGCGCCAATGCCGTGGCTGATGTGTTGATGACCGGCGGCGTATCTTCGGCAAGGCTCAGAGCGTTCGGGCGCGGCGAAGACCAGCCCGTCGCGTCAAATCTGACCACGGAAGGCAAAGCACAAAACCGGCGTGTCGAGATCGTGATTCTGCCGAACGCACGATAACCGCCTAATGCCGTTGAGAACGTGGCAGGCCGATCATGGCCTGCCACTTGTCTTCAAGGCTTCTGAATGCTCTCCAGATAGGCCATCAGCGCCGCCAATGGACGGGGGGTGGGTGTCAGCACCCCATCGCCAACATCCACGGGCACCGTATCGCCTTCGAGCAACAGGCCAAATTCCGGCATCTCCTTACCCGGCAGATCTGTGCGGTCATAACCGTCGATCACCGACAGAACATGTGCACGGGGAAACGTACCTTCCTCAGAGAATTTCGTAAGGTCGGCGGGCGGCGGCACCATGCCCGCAGCCCAAGGCCCGTCGCCCTTACCCGATGCCCCGTGGCATTGCGCGCAATTCTCGGCATAGATTGCGGCCCCCTCGCTGGCATCCGGCATGGAAACCGTCTGCGCGCAGGCCGCGAGCGCCGCCGCTGTCAGGATGGCTATGGTCCGCATCGTTTGCCCCTCTGTTGCACTGTTAGAAGCCTAGCAAGCGGACCAGAACCGCGCAATGACCCAGATCAGGCCAGTTCACCCGCCAGCCCCTTGTCGATCAGCGCCACCGTCTCCTGCACACCATAAAGTGCTACGAACCCGCCGAAACGTGGCCCCTGAGAGGCCCCCAATAACACCTCATAAAGCGCCTTGAACCAGTCGCGCAGCGGATCGAAGCGGTCGCGCCCGACGGCGTAGACGATGGATTGCAGCGCCTCGTCCTCCACCGGCCCGTCATAGACCGCGAGTTGATCGCGCAGGTCGGTCAGCGCCTCTCGCTCCAGATCTGTAGGCGCGCGATAGGTCTTGGCGGGGGCGACGAAATCCTCGTAATAGCGCACCGCGTAACCGGCGGCGGCATCCATGTCGGGATGGGTCTCGGCGCTTGCCTCAGGCGCATAGCGGCGGATGAAGCCCCACAGCGTCTCTTTGTCATGCGCGGCCGAAACCGAGGCGAGGTTCAGGAGCATCGAGAACGGCACCACCATGCGGCTCTCTGGCACGTCGCCGTTGTGGATGTGATGCACCGGGTTGTTGAGGCGCTGCGTGATGTCCTGCCCGGCATAGGCGCGCAATTGTTGGTGATATTCGTCCACCGCCTTGGGGATCACGTCGAAATGCATGCGCTTGGCGGTCTTGGGCTTTTGATACATGAAATAGCTCAGGGATTCCGTCGAGGCATAGCTCAGCCATTCGTCGATCGAGATTCCGTTGCCACTCGACTTGGAGATCTTCTGGCCGTTCTCATCCAGGAACAGCTCATAGGTGAAATGCTCGGGCGCGCGCATGCCAAGGGCGCGGCAGATGCCGTCATAGATCGGCGTGTTGGTCGAATGGTCCTTGCCATACATCTCGAAATCGACGCCAAGCGCCGCCCAACGGGCGCCGAAATCCGGCTTCCATTGCAGCTTCACATTGCCGCCCGTCACCGGCAGCGTCCATTCGCGCCCGATCTCGTCGTCGAAGGTCACGGTGCCGTCCTTGGCATTGACCTCCTTCATCGGCACATAGAGCACGCGCCCCGTCTCGGGATGGAGCGGCAGGAAGATCGAATAGGTCTGCTGACGCTCCTCGCGCAAGCTTTTCAGCATGATCTTCATGATGTCGTCATAGCGCTCGGCGGCGCGCAAGAGCACCTCGTCAAATTGCCCCGACGCATAGAATTCAGTCGCCGAAATGAACTCGTAGTCAAATCCGAAGGTATCGAGAAACCGGCGCAGCATGGCGTTGTTATGCGCGCCAAAGCTCGCGTGCGTGCCGAACGGGTCCGGCACGCTCGTTAGCGGCTTTTGCAGATGCTCGGCCAGCATCTCGCGGTTGGGGACGTTGCCCGGCACCTTGCGCATCCCGTCGAGATCGTCCGAGAAACAGATCAGCCGGGTGGGGATATCGCTGATCGTCTCGAAGGCGCGACGGATCATCGTGGTGCGCAGCACCTCACCGAAGGTGCCGATATGCGGCAGGCCAGAGGGGCCATAGCCCGTCTCGAAAAGGACATGGCCTTTTTCGGGCGGGTTTTTCTCATACCGTTTGAGCACGCGGCGCGCCTCTTCAAAAGGCCAGGCTTTCGAATTCATCGCGGCGTCGCGCATCTCGGACATGGGATTGTCTCCTCTCGCACCGGTCAGGCCACCGGCAGGGCTTCGCCGGTTCCTATTGCGGGGGGGCGGAACAGTCAATATTCTGCACCGCAACAATGCTCCTCCACGAAAGGCCAGCGAATGTCTGAACAGCTTCCCCATCCGCTTACACCGCAGGATTGCCTCGTGGCGGTCATGATTGCCATATCCGCCTCGGACGAAGACATGCGCACGGCCGAACTCGTAAAGATAGAGAGTACTGTGAACAATCTGCCAGTGTTCGCCGATTATGACCTCGACCGCCTGCGCGTGATGTCGCAAACCGTATTCGATCTTTTCGCGGTCGAGGACGGCCTTGACGCCCTTTTTGGTCTGATCCGGTCCAACCTGCCCGAACGCCTCTATGAGACGGCCTACGCGCTTGCCTGCGACGTGGCTGCGGCCGATGGCACGCTCAATGAACGCGAATTGCGACTGCTTGAAGAAATCCGCTACGAGCTTGATCTGGACCGCCTGCACGCCGCCGCGATCGAGCGGGGCGCACGAGCACGCCACATGACGGCCTGAGCAGGGTCAGCTTACCGGGCCCGCGTGCCCGAGGAGGCACCGGCCCGACGCAGAATGACAGAAAGGCGTGAAAAGCTGTTCTTGGCCGACACCGCTTCTTTTTCGGCGAGAAAGCCATCCAGTTCGGGCCAGATACGCATCGCTTGATCCAGTTCAGGGTCACTGCCCTCGGCATAGAGGCCCGCCTTTATCATGGTCTCGGACCGCGCATAGCTGCCCAACAGGCCGCGGGCGCGCGCGATCAGGGTATTTTCCTCGTCACTCGCCGCCCGCGGCAGGCTACGCGAGACCGAGCGCAAGAGATCTATCGCCGGATACCGCCCGCGCTCTGCGATCTGACGGTCCAGCACGACATGGCCATCCAGCACGCCTCGGAGAATATCCGCGATCGGCTCGTCCATGTCCGACCCCGCAACCAGCACCGTGAAGAGCGCGGTGATATCGCCTGTCTCATCCTCTCCCGGCCCGGCGCGCTCACAGAGCGACATGATCAAATGCGACGTCGACGCAGGAAAGCCGCGTAGCACGGGCATCTCACCGGCCGCGGTCGCCACCTCGCGATGCGCCTCGGCAAGCCGCGTGATCGAGTCTGCCAGAAACAGCACCTGCCGTCCCTGATCGCGAAAGAACTCTGCCACAGCCATCGCCGCCCACGCACAGCGCCGGCGTATGAGCGGAGAACGATCCGAGGTCGCGGCGACAATGACCGCACGGCGCATGCCTTCTGGTCCCAGCACATGCTCGACGAAGTCTCGAAGCTCGCGACCACGCTCGCCAATCAACGCGATGACAACGACATCCGCCTGCATGTAGCGCGCCAGATGGCCCAGAAGCATGGTTTTCCCCACACCCGATCCAGCAAACAGCCCCACACGTTGCCCGCGCACGATGGGCAGCACCGTATTGAAGGCAGCCATCCCGCTTTCCAGCCGCGTGCCCATCGCACGTCGTCGCGCCGGGGGTGGTGGATCAGCGCGCAACGGCAGTATTCCGGCACCGCGCAGGAGTGGCCGGCCATCAAGGGGCTCACCGAAAGGGTCGATGATCCGGCCAAGCCAGCTATCGGCAGGCGAAATCACGGCCCTGTCACCCAAAATTACCCGATCCCCGAGGGCCACCCCTTCAGGCGCGTCATCCGGTAGCACCAATAGCGCGGCCGCCTCCAGTTGAATGACCTCACCCGCCAGTATGCCCCCGGCCCGACGATGGATGACGATCCGGTCGCCGAGCCGGGCGAGATCAGACAGGCCACTGATCCGCAACGCATTGCCGCGCACAGATATGACCCGTCCGACCATGCGCGTCGCGCGCAGCCCGGAAATCTCTGCCTGAAGGCCTGCCATGTTTTGCCTGATCATCGAACGCTCCAATCATTTCCTGAAAACAATTTCTAAAGGAATCAGGGTTAAGCCTTGATTGAAGCCAATCGAGGGAGAACCCCGATGTTTGAAAACCTTGAGATCTTTCGCATGGCGCATGCCATGGCCAGCCATGCCGGTGCGCGACAGGCTATCGTGTCGCAGAACATGGCAAATGCGGACACGCCCGGGTATTCCGCGCGGGACATCACGCCCTTTGCGTCATTCTACGAGCCACAGGCGGCGGCCCTGCTGCCGCGCGCCACGCGGGAGGGGCATATGATAGGCCGCGGTCCGGATCGTGGCTTTGATGCCATCGACGACCCGACCGCCACAGCCGATCCCAATGGCAATTCGGTCTCGCTCGAAACCGAGATGCTCAAGTCGGTCGATGTAAAACGTCAGCATGATCGCGCCCTTGCCATATACAAATCCTCGCTCACCGTGCTGCGCACGGCGATCGGGCGTCGCTGAGGGGCATGTCATGAGCGATTTTTCCAACGCATTGTCAGTCTCAACCAGCGGCCTCAAGGCTCAGGCACAGCGCCTGCGCCACGTGTCCGAGAATATCGCCAATGCCGACACCCCCGGGTATCGCCGCAAGACGGTGTCTTTCGAAACGGCGTTTGGCCGCTCGAATGGCAATGGCAAGGTAGAGGTAAGCCGCGTCAATCTCGACCGGCGCACACCGCAGCAAATCTACGACCCCAGTCACCCGCTGGCAGACGAAACCGGCCATTACCAGGGCTCGACGGTGGATCTGATGATCGAGATCGCGGACGCGCGCGAAGCGCAGCGCAGCTATGAGGCCAATCTCAAGATGTTCGATCAGGTTCGGCAAATGTCTGCCGGGCTGATGGACCTGTTACGTCGATAAAGGAGATCCAGAATGGATATCACAGGACTGAGCGCCACCCAGAAATACACCGCGTCCCGCGCCGCGACAGAGGCCACGGGCGAGAGCGGAGGGGGCGAGGCGCTTCATTCGCTGGCCAAGGATTTTGCCGCCACCCTGAAAGAAAGCGAAGAGGTTGCAATGTCGGCCATGACTGGCACGGCCGATCCGCATGCGCTCGTGCAGGCCCTCGCACAAACCGAACTCGCTGTCGAGGCCGCGATCACAGTGCGCGACCGGGTCGTGGAAGCGTATCAGGAAATCCTCCGCATGCCGGTCTGAGCCGATGCTGAATGAGGTTCTGTTCTTTGACACGCTGCGCGAAGGGCTCTGGATCTCTGTGATCATTTCCTTGCCGATCCTGGCCGTCGCGCTCCTGGCTGGTCTGGTGGTCGGGCTCTTTCAGGCTCTGACCTCGATTCAGGAACTCACGCTCACATTTGTGCCCAAACTTGGCGCGATCGTTGTCGTGTTCTGGATCACCATGGGGTTCATGACCCAAACGCTGGTCACCTTCTTTCAGGATCGGCTGATCCCGCTCATCACAGGAGGTTGAGATGGAGAACGCAGGCTATACCACTCTGACCCGGCAATCCGGCCTCCTGCGCGAATTGCAGGTGGTGGCCAATAATATCGCCAATGCGGCGACCACCGGGTATCGTCAGGAGGGATTGATCTTTTCCGAATTCGTCTCACGCGGTCAAGAGGGCCCGTCCCTGTCCATGGCGCGCGGCAATGTGCGGATGACCTCGATGCTTCAAGGCCCGCTCGTTCACACCGGCGGCACGCTCGACATGGCGATCGAAGGTGAAGGTTTTTTCCTCGTTGAGACACCCGAGGGGGAGCGTCTGACGCGTGCGGGCAATTTCACCATGTCCGCACAAGGGGATCTGGTGACGCCGGATGGCTACAGGGTGCTCGACGCGGGCGGGGCTCCGGTATTTGTACCCCCCGACTCGCAGAGTATCGGGCTATCACCCGATGGCACGCTCAGCGACAATGGGCGCCCCCTCGCTCAGATCGGCTTGGTGCGACCAATCGAGAGCTTTGAGCTGACCCGCGAGGACGGGGTGATGTTTCGCAGCGCGGGCGGCTTTGAGCCAATCCTCGAAAGCCGCGTGCTCCAGGGATTTCTGGAAGGCGCGAATGTCGATCCGATCAGTCAGATCGCCCGCATGATCGAGGTGCAGCGTGCCTATGAGATGGGCCAAAGCTTTCTCGACTCGGAAAACGAGCGCGTGATGACCGCGCTCGATTCCTTCATCCGTTGACCAAGGAGAAAGAGATGCACATCCTCAAGATCGCCGCCACCGGCATGGCCGCCCAGCAAATGCGGGTCGAGACGATTTCAAACAATCTCGCAAACATGTCGACCACGGGCTACAATGCCCGACGCGCGGAATTTGCGGACCTCCATTACCAGCAACTCGCGCGCGCCGGCACCATAAACGCGGCGGACGGTACGGTTTTGCCGACGGGCGTCCAGCTCGGGCTCGGGGTGCGGCCATCGGCAATTTCGGTGCAATTGTCCCAAGGCTCACTCTCGCAGACAAATGGCGATCTCGATGTCGCCATCGATGGCAGCGGCTATCTTGAAGTCACGCTCCCCTCCGGCCAGGCGGCCTTTACGCGCGACGGCGCGCTCAAACGATCCGCGGATGGGGTGATCGTGAATTCCGACGGCTTTCCGGTCGCCCCGGAGATCACGATACCCGAGGATGCGCGCAGCATCTCGATTAACGCCGAGGGCGAGGTTTTCGGCTTTTTCCAGGATACTGCCGAAGCACAACAGCTTGGCCAGTTGAATCTGGCTGGTTTCACCAACGCAAAAGGTCTTGAGGCCATTGGCAACAATCTCTTTATTGAGACCGAAGCCTCGGGCCCTGCGAATGTGACGACTGCCGGGCAGGATGGCCTTGGCACATTGCGTCAGGGCTACCTCGAAGACAGTTCTGTCGATCCGGTTCGAGAAATCACAGAACTGATTGAGGCCCAACGCGGCTACGAGCTCAATGCCAAGGTGATCACCGCCGCCGACCAGATGCTAAGCGCGACCACGCAGGTGCGCTGATGCGGTTTCCGGTAGCATTCACGTTTACTATCATGTTGGCTAGCCCAGTGCTGGCGGACATGATCGTGGCAACCCGCACAATCCGGGCACAGGAAATCCTTGGCCCCGGCGACCTGCTTTTGAAACCTGACACAGGCAAAGGTGACGTGGTCCTGTCCGATCTGATTGGCATGGAAACGCGCGTCGCGCTCTATCCCGGGCGTCAGGTTCGCGCCGCCCACGTAGGCCCACCTGCCATCGTGGAACGCAATCAGATTGTTCCCCTCATCTACGCGCGCGTGGGCCTTCAGATCACGATCGAGGGTCGGTCACTGGAACGGGCGGGCATTGGCGATCGCGTCCGGGCGATGAACCTGACTTCGCGCGCGACAATCACGGGTCGCGTTACGTCAACCGGCCAGATCATGGTCTCGCAATAGGAACGATGATGCCGTCTTTTCGCCTCCCAATCAGCCTGATCCTGATCCTTTCCGTCGCCGCCTGCGCGCGTATGGACCATATCGGCAAGGCACCCAGCTTCACACCCACCATGAATTCCACCGAGCAGCTCGCGATGCTCAACCCGGGACTGCCACTATCAACCGCACGAGAAACAGCATTGCAACATGCATCACTCTGGAGCGGAGGCAAACAATCCCTGCTGGGGGATCGGCGCGCAGCCCAGAGGGGCGATATCATGACAGTCGTAATCGAGATCGATGAGGAGGCCGAGATATCGAATTCGACCGAACGTTCCCGTTCCGGATCGGAGACCCTCGCGATCCCGGACCTTTTCGGGCTGCCGCAACGGATCAACAAGGACCTGCCGGAAGGCGCCAGTCTCGATCGCGCAGTCGGGCTCAACTCCTCCGGACGGTCCGGCGGCGACGGCTCGGTGAGCCGCAGCGAAGAGCTGACACTGCGCGTGGCGGCCACGGTGATGCAGGTCCTTCCCAATGGCGTTCTGGAGATCCAAGGGTCACAAGAGGTAAGGGTCAATTTCGAACTGCGCGAATTGCTGGTCACCGGGTTTGTGAGACCAGAGGATATTTCGCGCAAGAACGAGATCACCTATGACAAGATCGCGGCAGCGCGCATTTCCTATGGCGGGCGCGGCCAGATTACCGACGTCCAGCAGCCGAGGCTGGGCCAGCAGGTTCTGGATGCCATTTTGCCCTTCTGAACCAGCCAAAGGAGGCCCTACGCCATGATCTCAAAGCTACTGCCAGTCTTTCTACTGTTAATCGGGATCGTGGCGGGGGCGGGTGCGGGACATATGTTAAGATCCGAATCCGATATCGGTGACGACGCCCCAACCGAAACAACCGATCAGGTCCTGTCCCACGGTCACACACCGCCCGATACGAATCCGACAGAAATTGTCAAACTCAATAATCAGTTCGTCGTCCCGGTCGTTGACCGCGACATGATCGGCGCAATGGTGGTCCTGTCGCTCAGTGTTGAAACCGGACCAGGCAGCGCCTCGGCTGTCTATGAGCGTGAGCCAAAGCTTCGCGATGCCTTGCTCCAGGCGCTTTTCGATCACGCGAACATAGGTGGTTTCGACGGCGCATTCACGAATGCGCGCAACATGGATATGCTGCGCGCCTCGTTGCTTGACGTGGCACGGAACATTCTTGGCGAGGCGGTGCAAGGGGTACTCATCACCGAGATCGCCCGGCAGGACGTGTGACGGTTCTTCCCGCTAGACCACTACTCGATGTCGCGATCGCCCCGCGCCACCAGCAGCGCAAACTCATCAACAAGGCCGGCACGCTTTGCAATGCGGCGGGCGATCCGGCCATTTGTCTCGGTCTGTGAGAGTTGGCAAGCCGCCTGATGCTTGCCGAATGCATGGCGCATACGGACAGTCATCTGTCCTTTGCGGCCCAAGAGTCTAGCCAGTTCAGAATGCAATTCTGACTTTCTCCGGCCGATAAAGCCCTGCCACATCAGATCAGCTCCGACTTCACGATAGCCCAGCAAACTTTCGTTTGGCGCGTCACGGGCGGCACAGCGGACGGACTCGAGTTGACTGATCTCTGCACGCAACCTTTGTTCTTCGGCGAAAAGAGCCTGCAGCTGTGCCGCCTGCGCTTGATAGAGCGCGTCGGTCAAGCCCACAATTCCGGCATAGGCATCGCGTTTCATCCGAAACTCCTGGTCTTGCGCCTCATTTCATCGGCAAATCGGATGGCCACAGCAACCGCCGCATATTGGTCCGGGTCGATTTCCTCACCCAGATTTGTGGTGGCATGCAGGGCCCTTGCAACCGGTGGATCAAGTTGAACGGGAACGCCGTGTTCCTGTGCAAGCTTGCGAATTGCCAGGGCAATGTGGTCAACACCCTTGGCCACACAGACCGGAGCAGAGCCCGGGGCACGGCTCCACTTCAACGCGACCGCGAAATGCGTCGGATTGACGATCACCACATCCGCCCCCGGCACATCCGCCATCATTTGCTGCGATGCGATTTCCATGCCTCGCCGACGGCGTTGCTGTTTGACGGCGGGATCACCATCATTCTGCTTCATCTCGTCGCGCACTTCCTTATGTGACATCCGCTGCCGACGCAGGTGATCGAAATACTGCCAGAGATAATCAATCACACCCACGGCCAAGGTGATCAGAAAGGTGATCAATAGAAACTCGATGATTATTTGCCCGATCATAGCGCCTATCATCGCCGGTGCCGCGTGCACGGCACCGGCCATTTCCGAAAGGCGATGGGACAGAAAACTGCCTAATAACGCACAATAAAGAACCAGCTTGGAAAAGCTCTTGGCAAACTCGAAAAGACCGGATGGTCCAAACTTGTTCTTGGCATTTTCAACAGGGTCAACCCGAGACAGCTTTGGCTCGAGCTTACTAGGTGCGACGACGAAACTACGCTGCGCAAACACCGTGAGCAACGCGGCCAGCGCCGGTACGATAAACAAGACCGAGAGCCCGCCCATTCCTTGCCCTAGCAGACCACCAAGGGCAGAGGACGCGCGCCCATCTTTAAAAATTAGATTGGCAAGTTGGTGCGGCTGGTCGAGCAAAACCATCAGGCTCCCGCTGACAGTCTGAACGCTTGTACCACCTAAGAGCAAAAGCGCCAGCAAAAGCCCGCCATAGGATCCTGCCGTGTTCAAATCAGCAGAGCGCGCGACCTCACCCTTTTTGCGCGCCTCGTCCAGTTTGTGCTGGGTCGGCTCATGGGTTTTCTCAGTATCGTCTTCCTGCCCGTCCATCTCTATCCACCAAATGGATTTGCAATGAACGCCGCAAGGCCCTGAACCCAGACCACCAAGAGGACCGGAGCGACAAGCATGAGGAGAAAAAGTGCGAGCGCAGTGATGGCCGGGGCACCGACGAAAACCACCATGAGTTGTGGCATTGCGCGATTTATGATGCCCAAGGTGAGATTGTAGAGGACCGACACCAGCACGAAGGGGGCCGCAAGCGTGAAGCCAAATGAGAAGGCATGAGCGATGCGCGCCACACCCCATTGCGAAACGGCTTCCACAGCTGGAAATTCCGTGGCGGGGAAGATCCGGTAACTGTGTATGATAAGCTCGGCTACGCGCAAGTGAAGCCCGAGAAGCATCATGAGAGCGAGCCCGCCAGTGACCAGAAGATGCCCCATGGCCGGAAGCGGCGTGACGCTGGCGCTCCCGAGAATTTGCGACAGGGAAGTCGATTGCGCGGCGATCGAGCCCGCCATTTGCAACGTCATCAGGAACAACCGAAGCCCAATGCCGATCACGATGCCGACAAGCGTTTCAGCAAGTATTGCATGACCTGTGACCGCCTGCTCTTCGATGACCTTAGAAAGCTCAGGCATCAGCGCTGGTGACGTGACCAGCGTAAATGCGAGCGCAAGGATCAGCTTGATCCGCATGGGAACCGACTGCTCACCAAATCCGGGCAAAAGCCCGATGATTGGAGCGATGCGAAAGAACACCAGCGCATGCAGCCAAAGCATCTCATGAGCAGTGTCAAGCAGCGCAGGCAGAGACGTCACACGCCCACCACGCCGACCAAGGCCGGTTTGCTATCGGGTCCGATCTCTTCAAACGACATTACGGGAAGTGTAAGATTTCTCGCTATCAAGATGGTTCGCAGAAACCTCCGACGCATGCTTGAGGTAACCAGGACCGGCGATACGCCGTTTTCACCGGCCTGTTTCACCTGCTCGGCCACGGCCGATGTCAGGGTGTTGAATACATCTGGGGGTAAAGCGACATCCATTCGACCCCGGTCGCCATCTGACTGGTACGTGACGAATGTATCCTCCCATTCCGGTGCCAGTTGTATAAGGGGTAAGCTACCATCCGCTCGTTGCATATTGGCGACCATCTGAAAGCCAAGCCTTTGTCGAACATGCTCACAGATCATTTCCGGCTGATTGCCAAGGTGTCGCCCCTCCGCAATCGCCTCAAGAATAAGAGGCATGTTGCGGATCGAAACTTGCTCGGCCAACAGCAAGCGCAGCACCGCATGAAGCAGATCAGGAGAGACACGATCCGGAATCATCTCCTCCAAAAGCTTGCGATTGGCCTCGGCGCGCGCTTGATCACTCAGGTTAGCCATCTCATCCAATAGTCGCCGCATCGCCTTCATTGTAAACAAACGACTTAAATTGCGGCGTATGACCTCAAGTAAATGGGTGGCCAGAACCTCTGGTGGCGCGACTAGCGTGACGCCCGAGAGCGCAGCATGGTCCTGATCATGCGCCGGTATCCATCGGGCAGGCGCACCGTAGACAGGTTCTTGAACAGTATCGCCAGACGGGAGCCCAGGGTGGTGATCTGGATCAAGCGCAAGCATATGATTTTCCATCAGAAAAGCGCGTGCTTGCTCCACTCCGTGTATGCGGATCACATAGCTGCTAGCCGGCATGCCCGGATCATCGGTCAATCGAATATCGGGGAGGATAACACCATAACTCGTTGCGACGAACCGGCGAAGATTGGCGATACGCGCCTCTAGTCCGGTGCCGGGATCAAGGACCATATTGACCAGATCAGGTGCAAATTCAACGTGGATGTCATCAAGTTCAAGGATATCTCCCATGGATTTTTCAGGCATCACCACGGGTCTAGGTGCCGTATCAGTAGATGGCATACTGTCCCGACGATGCCTGAAGCTGAAGAATGCGATTGCGCCCAACACAAGCCCACCAATCATGAATGGAAGAAAGGGCAGCCCTGGCACCAGAGCAAAGACCACCATCAGCAACGCAACGGTCACAAGTGCGGCCGGATGGCGCCCGAGTTGTTCGACGATCGTCAGATCGGTTGCACCCTTGTTTCCGCCCCGCGCCAGTAACAGGGCGGATGCGATGGATATGATCACAGCCGGTATTTGCGTGACCAAGCCATCACCAATCGTCAAAATCGTATAGGTTTCAAATGCGCGACCAACCGGCATGTCATGCAACACAATCCCGATCATCAGCCCGATGAACAAGTTCAGAAGCGTAATTAAGAGCCCTGCAACCGCATCGCCCTTGACGAATTTGGATGCCCCATCAAGCGACCCGAAGAATGTGGTTTCCTGCTGTTCGCGTTCGCGGCGGTCTCTCGCCTCCTGATGATCTATGGCTCCCGCCGACATATCGCTGTCGATCGCCAACTGCTTGCCCGGCATGCCGTCAAGCGCAAACCGCGCCCCTACTTCGGCCATCCGTGCTGCACCCTTGGTTATCACCAGAAAGTTCACGATCAGCAAAACCGAGAAAACGACGAGCCCCAAGAATACATTTCCACCAATAATAAAATTGGCAAAACCTTCGATGACCTCGCCAGCTGCATCCGTCCCTGTGTGGCCTTCACCGATGATCAGCTTGGTCGATGAAACATTCAGCGAGAGCCGGAGCATGAGCGAGGCAAGGAGAATTGTAGGAAAGGCAGAGAAATCCAGTGGCCGTTCGATGAACAAAGTCACTGTGAAAATCAAAATGGCAAGTGAGAAAGACGCTGCCAACCCCACGTCAAGCATCCATGACGGGACGGGCAAGATCATCATTACGATGACGGCCATGAGCGCAATCGCAAGAAGGACCGTCGGCTGAAAAATCGCCCTTAGAGAAACCCATGCCATGCTTCAGAGACCTATGAAAGCACTGCGCTTATCGCCAAATACGGAGCCCGCAACACCGCCCTTAGGCACTGAGGACCCGAGCGCACGCGATCGAACGGAGACGGTCGAATCTTCCAAAAGCGAATGGGACTTTGCCTGTTTTGCCCCCCTTTGAAGCCGAGTTGTCGTTTCAGCGAGGCGCGCATGAATACGGTCGAAGCGATCTCTGTATGCGTTGGCATATTCAGCAGTTCGGGAATGATAAGTACCTGCTGCAATTGACCAGTTTCCGGTCTCTTCGTGCAAATCCGACAAGAATTTCGCCGCATATGTCGCATTCGAGACTGGATCAAGCATGTGATCAATGGACCGAAAGGCTTCGCCATGCCATCGGTAGTTGATCTGAAAGCATCCGATGTCAAAACTTCGCGCGCCGCGTCCAAACTCTGCGTAGACATAGGACAGCGCTGCGTCTCTGCTGTCGAACCAATGTCCTGCCCCCTCCATGTTGACCGTCCAGGGCCATGGCGTAAGGTCCCCGAGAACCCCGCGCCCGGTTTCCGCACGCGTCACCGACCTGAGCACGGACAAAGGGACTCCTGTTGCAATAGATGCGCGATATGCCGCGACATCGCAGGTATTCAACACCACGGCTCTGTCTGAAGCTGACAGAACGCCCGCGGTGCCCGCCATTAGACACATGACAGAAAAACCGGCCAGGCGACGGACCACGCTGCTGATGGGTATAGAGCAAGCCACCCGCAAGTTACCGGGCCACGATTTACTATGTAACATACCAAGGAATCTCCTCGAAGAACGACGTTCTTTCACTCGTGCATCCAGCATAGAATCCGGGTGTTGAGATTTGGTAAGGATGCGCCAAGCTCAGGGGCTTGTGGCGAAGGACGGGCTCTCAAGGAGCTCGACCAGAGCGTCTCGCAAACTCGCACTTTGGTCCAAAAGGCGTAGATTGCGCGCCAGAAGGTCCTCGCCATCCGGCGTTTCCTCCTCAACGACCAAGGCCGCCAGTTTCCGGATGACTTCGTCATCGGATTGCGCCAGTTTGGACCAATCTTCCGCCCTCCAGGCCGCTTGCTGCGCCTCAGCCGAATCGCCCAAGTCGGATAGATACTCCGCAGCAGCCGCATAATCCCCCAACATACTGCGAGCACGCGCTTTTGCGCGGGCGCTCTCAGGGCTAACAAGGCCCAGCAACTCCGCTTCAGCCGCGTGCGGGTGCCCCAACTTCAATTCGATTTCCGCAAGGATCAGGCTATGCCGTTCACTTTGCACGCCTGCGTTCACCTGATCCATGACTTGAGATGCCTCCAAGACAAGTCCAACGTTCAAAAGCCGTTCTGCGATACTGAGCGCCGTTTCATGAGGTAGCACTCGCAGATGCTCGGAGGGGGCTCCTGCCGCATAACGCAAAAAGTCGATATCTCCCGCCTGCTCGACCAACAGCCTGACTAGATCATTCCGTGTCTCGGCTTCCGTCGCTTGCATCAGGTCGGGAGCGATGCGCCGAAGTTCGGAAAATGCGTCTTCGAATGCCCCCGCCGCCGCCAACGCCCGTACATAGGCATTGCCAAGCGCGCGCCCGAAGGGTTCTCCGCGATGTTCCTGGAAGTAGGCACCGGCCAGTTGCGCACTGTCATACGGGACCTGTCGATTTTCGCCAAGCCGGCGTTCGATCAATGCCAGTACAGCCTTTGCAGATGGCTCTAGGCTATGTTCTATCGCGGCTCCAAGAGCAGCCTCACCCAGTTTATCCTTGCCATTGGCAAAGGCCAGTTCCGCCGTTGCCAATTCCTTGGCCGGTGCCTCGGATGGCTCGGCATATCGGATGGTCCTCAATATCGAATGCGCCGTATCCCGATGACCGGCCTCCAGAAACTTCCGAGCCAGCTCCGGGCCAAGGTGACGGCGCAAGTGCCCGGGCAAGGCCCCGAAGGATCGCAATATGGCCGGGTGATCAAGTGGCTGATCTGCCGGGATGGTGGGGTGAGCAATTGCAGCCCAAACCACACTTGGACCGTCACAGCCGAGATCATTCCGAAGCAAATGTTCGCGCGTTGACTCAAAAGAATCGACGAGGGCGGCCATTTCCCCGACAATCTGCAACTCGATGGTAAAAGGCTCTGCGAGCGCGACGACTTGCGCGGCCTCCGCGCCAAACCCAAAAAATACGTATAGCCGCGCCAACGCGAGGATAGCCTCCGGATCCGCCATGTCAAATTCGCGGGTGAGGCCCCGATTCAACGCCCCTACCTGTACATGAAAAGGCGCATCCGCGCCCCAAGCCGGAACATCGACAAGGTGCTCGGAAAGACACTCCGATAAGATGCGATGGCGACTATCACCCGGATTTCGGGATCTGACCAGATGCTCTAGACCGCCCGCGGGTGCAACCCTCATGTTCTGCAATGGATGATGCGAGGACGTGCCTTGGATTTTCGGACCTGCGGCGTTCGTATTCAGAGCTGGCACAGATCTCGTCCGACGCTCTGCCTGCTTCACAATCGATGGTTCAAGCAATCCAAGTCGCGCAGCGTGGTCCATTTCCGCCATCAGGTTCTTTTCCATGTCTGGGAGAGAGCCACTGCCAGAGTCAGTTCGGGCTAGGCCCTCTTGGGCACCAGAAATGATCGCTTTCGTTGTCATTTCAACGGCACGAGAGATCGGGCGCAAAGCATCAGAGAACTCTAGCGGCACGGTATTTTCCTCGTCGGTCACCAGCTCTCGCTCGGACGGGCGCGTGGCACCAACCGGGTTGTCCTCAATATCGATGACCAACATGGATTTGTCGTGCCAGAAAAAGTTCACGTCACAATCACACGCGAACGTCAAATCGAGACGCTTCTGGCCCTCCGGGGCGATGATCTCCTTGAGACGCCCTTCGGTCAAACGATCATGAACTCCGCGTATATCAAACTCAGGCCGATCAGTCTTAAGAACCACCGATACGCCACCTTCACGCCGCTCGCTTGACCATTCCAGACGTGCCGGCATGTCGAGAACGAGACGTGAAAACCCCTCGTGCTCCCCGGAACGCACCCGGATGGATTGGGCGCAAGCAAACGAGGCCGGTAGCATTAGAACGGCAACGAAGACGATACGCCGCATCACGCTGCATCCTGTTTCAGTGATTTCAATGCGTCTTCGAGAGCAATGAAGCTTGGGCGCTTGTGATGCGGTGTGTTCTGGCGCCCAACTTCGATACAGATGTTTGTGGCATGGTTGTGAAGATTGGCGACCAGAACCTCGCGAATGAGTTGGTAAAAGTGCCCATCTTCCTCAACCACGTCTTTGACCTTTGCCGCAAAAGGCCCAACCAAGCCATATGACAGGAACACGCCGAGAAATGTGCCGACCAGCGCACCGCCGATCATCTTTCCAAGGATTTCCGGCGGTTGATCAATGGACGCCATGGTCTTGATAACACCGAGCACCGCGGCAACGATGCCGAGCGCAGGCAGGGCATCGGCCATGGTTTGCAATGCATGGCTGGAATGGAGCGCGTGATGCAGGCTGGCCTCCATTCGCTTTTCCAGAACTTCCTCGACTTGATGTGGATCATCATAATTCATGGAGGCGGATCGCAGGGTATCCCCAATCAGGGCAATCGCTTCCGTATCGGCCACTACTTTCGGATACTTCGAGAAAATGGCAGAGTCCTCAGGTGCCTCGATATGCTCTTCGATCGCAATCGGATTCTGTCGCCCCAAACGGATCAATTCGAATAAGAGGCAAAGCAGATCCTGGTAGTCTTGCGGTTTCCATTTCGGGCCCTTGAATACCTTGCCGACATCTTTGAGCGTGTGTTTAATCGCGGAGCCATCGTTGCTTATCAAAAATGCTCCTACAGCCGCTCCTCCGATCATCATGAGCTCGAATGGCAACGCCTTGAGAATGATCCCAAGCTTGCCCCCGGCGGCCACGTAGCCGCCAAAGACCATGATGAAGATAACGACAATGCCGATGATTCCGAACATTTTTTCCTCGCTGGCAGTGACCAGCCGGATATTGGCATCAACCGATTAAGAAATGCTGACTTGCCGAGAGTCATTGCCTTGGAACATTCGCATTCCGGCCGGCCAGAATGACGCTGATCCCATGCGCAGCCGCAGGCGACATGCCCGCCATGATCTCGGCGGCCGCATCTGCACGCATACGGCCTAGAAATCCGGCAGCGAACACGGGATCCATCTCTTCGAACACGGCCGAGGCCTGCTTCGGCTTCATTGCCTCATAAACCTTGATAAGCTGTGCCACGTCGTTTTCAGCCGCCGTTTCGGCAACGGCAACCATGCGCCGGAGGTTATCCTCTGCTTGCATCAAGGCCCTCATCTTGCGGTCTATTTCCTGCTCCGCAATATCGAGTGCATGCAGGCGGTCTCCCATTGCCGCTTCCCGATCGTCAAGCCTGGCTTCACGCGCCTGAAGGGAGTCGAGCACAAGTTGAAGGTCGTCAGGCGTTTCGCATTTCTCGTTTGTCACCGCTTGCTCGACAGGAGGTTCCGCCTCCGAAGAGACCAGTGCCAGGGCCTGGCCCGCCCCTCCTCCGACACGGACCAGTGCTGAAGATATGAGAAATGTCGACAGTATGAAAAGAACACCGCGCGCACGTGGGTGACCGCGCCTTCCACGTCTGACGGGCTGGGTCATGTCGACACCTCTCTCGCCATGCCCGGATGCCGCTTGAACACGGGGCCGGAGGCCTGGGCTGATCCCACGGCAGATCTGTCCTCTGGCGGCTCAGTCCTTTTCGGTTCGGTCTTTGGCGGTGGATCGGAAAGGTCGTGCATCGAGGCGACCAAGAGCTCCAATCGCCGAGCGACATCTTCGGCCCGCACCGTCAAAGCCTCCAGCGATCGTGTCGACTCATCCGCCGTGTGACGTGCATCATGCAATGTCTTGGTCAGATCGTCTACCTGCGCCGAGAGAACTGCCACCGCTCCTCCCATACCGCTTTCGAGATCGTTGAAGCGTGTCAGGCGGCGTGCGAGAATGTAGCAATAAAAACCAGCGCCTACCGCTCCGGCGACAAGCAGAACATCCGCGATCATTTCCATAGCTCCAATCCTCAGTTCAGCACAAATTCCATAATGAGAAGGTCATTGATACGGCCTCCACCAGTCACCACCTGAATGCGCCGCAAGAGTTGCGCGCGCAGCCGTACAAGGGCGCTTGTCTCTTCGAGATCCGACAGTTTAAGCGCTCGAAGATAGGTATTCATGACATCGACGATCCGTGGCTGAAGGTCCTCGACATCTGATTTGAACGCACTCTTCACCTCAAGCTCTGCCCTGAAGCGCAAATGTAGACGCTCGGCGCCCTGACCGACCGAGACGACCAGCGGAGAGATTGGCACGAACGCGACGTCGGGCATTTCGGCAACCGGTATTGCATGCTCCATTTCCGCCCCATCTTCGCCTGAGTCTGCGATGTCGGCACCAAGTGCAAGGATACCGGATCCAACAACAAAATAGCCACCGCCACCGCCCAATACTGCGAGCACGAGCCCTACGAGCAGCGGCTTTTTCAAAGAGGTCTTCGCGGGTTTGTTCTCGGGTTTGTCCGGTTCCGCCATGTTCAGCCCTCTTGTTGCAGACAACGCTCATATAGGCAGACAGAAACTAACCGAATGTTAAGTCTGATCGACGAATGATGGCTTCAGAATCTTGGCAAAAGCCCTGTATCCGGAGGCACTCAATTGCAGCAGATCACGACACTCTGGCACTCTCTTGGCATGCGCAGCAGACTTATCGTTTTCGGCGCCGCGTTTGTTATATTCCTGGCGGTCCTGTCGCTTGCTCGCATGACCTCGAGTCCGAGCATGACGTTGCTATATGCCGGTCTCGAGAGCGGCGCCGCTGGCGAAGTTGTCGGTGCGCTCGAACAACGCGGTGCGCGGTACGAGGTGAGAGGTGGCTCCATCTTTGTCGATTCGGCACGCCGGGATGAGCTGCGCATGACCCTCGCCGGCGACGGTCTACCGAGTGCCAGCTCCAGGGGTTACGAGCTGCTTGACGGTCTGTCGGGCTTTGGCACGACTTCTCAAATGTTCGACGCAGCCTATTGGCGCGCGAAGGAAGGCGAGCTTGCGCGCACAATCGTCGCTCATCCGGCGATCCAGAGTGCGCGCGTGCACCTTGCGTCTGCGGGATCCAACCCTTTTCAAAGGGACATTCGCCAATCCGCATCGGTCTCCATTACAGCGCGCGGCGGCGAGATCAGCCCAAAACATGCCCGTGCGCTCCAGTTTCTTGTCGCCTCCGCTGTCGCGGGGCTTTTGCCCGAGAATGTCTCAATCATTGACGCAGATGGCAGTCTGATCAATGGCATGGAGGAAATCAAGGCAGTGACAACAGATGACCGGGCAGAGGCGATGCGGATACGCGCTGAGCGTTTGCTCGAGGCGCGTGTAGGACGCGGCAATGCTGTGGTGGAACTGGCGTTACAGACCGTTACCCGGACAGAATCCATCCGCGAGAGAAAGTTCGATCCCGAGGGGCGCGTTGCAATCAGCACTGACACTGAAGAGCGCGCCAACACGTCAACCGACGAGGGCGGCGATGTGACTGTCGCGTCAAACCTTCCCGACGGTGACGCCGCTGGTCAGAGCGCATCGGCCAGTGAGAACACCGAAACGCGAGAACGCATCAACTACGAGGTCTCGAGTACCGAGCGCGAAATCGTCCAGCAGCCCGGCGCGATCAAGCGAATGACGGTCGCGATCCTGATCAACGGCCTGACCGCGCCCGATGCCGCTGGCGCGCCCGTATTTCAACCCCGACCAGAGGAAGAACTGAATTCGCTTCGCGATCTGGTGGCCTCTGCAGTCGGGCTCGATGACGCGCGCGGCGACAAAATCACGATCCGAACCATGCAATTCGAGCCGGTGGAAGTCTTGGGAACTCCGGTGGAGGCAAACCTGCTTGATCGGCTCGCGATTGACGTCTTGACCCTTTTGCAATCTGCATTCCTCGCTGTTGTCGCTCTGGTTCTGGGTCTTTTTGTCCTGCGGCCAATTCTGGCACGTTCCGCGACGGCATCTCCAGAACGCCTGACTGCACAACCCCAAGCCGATGGACCACCAGACAGTGATCTGGCCCCCATATCGGGCGAGATCGACGAGAGGGACATTGACGAAACCGGTCTGTCCGACATCTCTGCAACGGCCCTGTCGGACCGCAGCTTAACCGCCATGAGTCACATGAGCGACGAGACCGAGGATCCGGTCGCCCGCCTACGTAACATGATCGAACATCGCCAGGACGAGACGGTCGAAATCCTGCGAAGCTGGCTGGAAGGCGAAGAGGAAAAAGCCTGATGTCCATTTCACATCTGCTGGATGATTTCGGGCCGATCGCACAAGGAACGCCGTTGGCTATGACCGATATCTCTTTGGAAGAGGAACGCCTCGAAGCATTTGAAAAGGGCTATCAGGCCGGATGGGACGACTCTGTGAAATCGCAGATCGAGGATGGCCGCAGGATAACGGCCGACCTGTCACAGAACCTTCAGGACCTGTCTTTCACATATGAAGAAGTCCACACCTCGGTCATGGACATGATGCACCCGTTACTGCAGCAAATTATCGCTACGGTCCTGCCTGCTGTCTGTCATGCAACACTGTCGTCTCGCATCACCGAGATCCTGCATGACCTGATCGACCAACAAGATCGGCAGCCTGTTGAGGTCTCGGTCGGTCCGGATGACAAACCCATACTGGATCAGCTTGCAGCCGACCTGACTGATGTCGAGTTCGAGATTGTCGAGGATACAGCCCTCACAAGCGGACAGATATTTCTGCGCATCGGTCAGAACGAGCGTTCAGTCGATCTTCAGGATGTATTGAAGCGGATCGAGCAGGCCGTATCCGGCTTCTTCCTAGAGAACAGAAAGGCAGTCGCATGACCGACGATGTTTCCAATGACAAAGACTTGCTCAGATCGGAATTGCAGACACCCTTTTCATCCGTTCCCATAGAAATCACGGTTTCGGTCGGAAAGGCGCGCCCGCTGATCAAGGAATTACTTAAACTTGGCAAGAACGCGGTTCTGCCATTGGACCGTCGGGTTGACGACGCGGTCGAGCTTTACGTCGGCGAACGCTTGATCGCCCGCGGTCAACTCGAAGAGGTTGAAGGAGATCAGGAAGGCCAGATCGCTGTCCGCCTGACCGAGGTTGCCAATCTGCAAGATGGTCTCGGATGAGGAATAGTCTCGCGGCTGTGTTTATTGCAGTCATCTTCACAGTCGGCTTCACCGTGCCTGTAACGGCACAGGATCTCTCGATCTCCTTGGGCGATGACGCCTCGATATCGGCGCGCACGATACAGATTATTGCTCTCATCACAGTTCTCAGCCTCGCGCCCGGGCTGGCCATAATGATCACGTGCTTTCCGTTCGTGGTCACAGTCCTTTCGATCCTGCGGCAGGGCATCGGCCTCCAACAATCGCCACCCAACATGTTGATCGTCAGTTTGGCGTTGTTTCTGACCTATTTCGTGATGGAGCCTGTTTTCATGGACGCATGGACCACGGGTATCAATCCGCTCCTTCAGGAAGAGCTCGAGGCCGATCTTGCCATCGAACGCGCGCTGGTCCCGTTTCGCCAGTTCATGTTCGGGCGCGTGGAGAGCGACACCTTTGCTGCCATGGCCGCGCTTCGACCGGATGCATCCGGCATCATCGCCAGTCCCGACGCGCCGCTCTCGGTTCTCGTCCCGAGCTTCATGCTCTCGGAAATCTCACGTGCCTTTCAAATCGGGTTCCTGATCTTTTTGCCATTTCTGGTGATCGATCTGGTCGTCGCCGCGATCCTGATGTCCATGGGCATGATGATGGTGCCGCCAGCGATTGTGTCCTTGCCGTTCAAGCTCGCGTTCTTTGTCATTGCGGATGGCTGGACACTAATCGCGCAAAGTCTCGTCAGAGGATATTTCTGAGTAACGCCAACCGTGCGTGGATGCGATAGCAATCAGGCTGCCTTGACGATCATCACGCGATGCGCGCTGTTGTTCGCCGCCTTGGTGAGCGCGCGCACATATCCGAACTCCGAAAGCTCCAGCATCACGTCACCTAGCGTACGGGCACGAAGATCAAGGATCGTCCGACCATCCTGCGCAACGCAATTTTTGAAAAAATCGCGATAGGCGCTCCAAGGATAGTGAAACCCGCAAGATATGAAACTGAACGCATAATCTAACTCTTGCATCGTCGTGACATCATCCGTCTCAGGATTGAATGTCTGAATCTTTTTTTCAGGTACCTTGTTATCCGTCAAAAGCTTTTTTGCCACTTTCAGGCTGGAATAAGCCGCGCCTTCTGCCTCAAATCCAAAATGCCGGTTTTCATTGCTCTCCAGGTCAATGAGCGCCACGTCGCAGCCGTGATCCCGGGCAAGGAAAAGATCAAAGAACGCGTAACCGCAACCGATATCGGCAATATTTTTTGGCGGCTTGTCCTCGAAAATCCAGCGAAGCTCGAGATATTCAAGGTAAATGAATGCAGCGGCACGACGCGACAGCTCCTCGACCCCCATCTGGTCGATCAACTCTCGCAGAGGTGTGTCATCGCCGCGGGTCCAGGCCCGGATATAGCGATTGAACCTTGGTTGATCCCGAATAATCTCGGATCGCTGAAGAATAAGGTTGACCATGTCGCTCTCGTCAAGCGCGGTCGTCTTCAAGTCGGATATCGCAGGCGTGTCGAGGGCTCGCATCGCTGCGTCGAATGTGATCATCTGCTCGGTCCTGTTTATGGTCGCAACGCGAGAATTTTTGCATATGTCGGGTACCGAGAGTGACTTTGTTTGACGTTGCGGCTTATAATCAAGCAAAAAAGATGTTGGGCGAGGGAGCAGAGGATAGCGTTGGGCTTTTTGGGTATCACATGCTTGCGCGATGACGGTCCCTATGTCGTGGAATGGATTGCGCACCATCTGGCGGCCGGGTTCGACCGAATGCTGGTATTGAGCCATGATTGCACAGATGGCAGTGACGCGCTCCTCGACGCGCTCGCTCAGGATGATCGCATCGTGCATCTGCCTTTCGTTCCGAAGGGCGGTAAATCGGTGCAATGGCAAGCGTTGCGTCATCTGCGCGATACAGACATCTACACGACTGCGGAGTGGGCGCTGTTCTTCGATTGCGACGAGTTTATCTGCGCGCCACACGATACGCTTCGGCAAACGCTCTTGAATTTCGAGAAAACGTCCGGTGCATTCGATGCCTTGGCATTGCCGTGGCGTCTTTATGGCTCAGGGGGGCAGAAAAGGCGAACTGCAGGCCTGACACCAGAACGTTTCACCCGAGCCGCGCCATTTGATCTGCATTTCCCGCTCGCGCATCTGTTCAAGACCCTGCACCGCCCAGCTGCATTCCGCCAGCCCGGTGTGCATCGCCCGCGCGCCCGTCCGCGAAAGCCAGCGCGCTGGCTCGGCCCGGACGGGGCGCGCCAGAATGACGGGTTCTCACGCAATGACGCCGCCATAACGCTCTACGGGGCGACCGCTGGTTCGCCCCGCCTATGGCTTAATCATTATTCCCTTCGCTCGGTCGAGGAATTCATGGTCAAACGCGCGCGGGGCTTGCCCAATCACATGGATCGCGAAATCGGTTTGTCCTACTGGGCAGAGCGCAACTGGAACAATGAAGAGGCCGGCGAAATTCTCCCCATGCTGGAGGCGACGCATGCCGAGGTCGTGCGTTTGATGAGCCTTCCCAATGTCGAGACCGCCCACAGGGCCTGCCTCAAGGCGCACGACTCGCGGTATCAAGCACTATCGGAGGATGTCGAAGCGCTAAGGCTCGCGTTTCGGCTCGGCTTTCTGACGGGCAGCACACCGCCAAGCGCGGAAGATGGCCGAGCCTTCATCGCCGCCCAGATGCGATTGGCACGAGGTGGGGCAGCACCATGAGCGATAACGTAACAGAACGCCGGATGGCGAGCCAGAAACTGGGTGACATCATCTTGCTTGACGCTGTTGAGCTACGCGCTGCCGGGGCGCGCATGATCACGCTTTTTTTCGGATCGCAAACTGAGGCGGGCTCGATCATCCCTCCAGAGGGCGCCGCCTTGATCGCGCAAAAGAGCGTCGGCGGCGCTCCAATCCTGACGTTCTCGATGCCAGAAGGTCGCGCACAGTTCGACACGCCTCTCGGTATGCTCGACGTGACACCCGCAGAAGAGGAGCAGGAGCTTTTTGAAGGGGCCGACGTATTGGCGGCCGTACGCAATGGCGAAGATGCGGAAACGGTACTGACCTGGCTCACCTATCATGTCCGGGAGCATGGCATGAGTGGTGCGGTCATCCTCGACCGCGCGAAACCCGGCACGGACACACGATTCGCCCCTGAGTTGCGGAAAGGCATGGCGGATCACGGGGTGTCATGCCATGTCATCCTGCTGTCGAGCGATCTGCCGTTGGGAAGACATGACAGCCCGGCCGAGGCTCATCCTTTTTGCGTGCCCGAAGCACCTGGAAAGGACCGGATGGACATTCCACCACCTGCACCTTGGGACGCGCCACTCGGTACGCTGAGTTACTACGAAATCACACGCGCGCGTTTTCTGGCGCAAGCGCGCGCCGTGGCCAATATCGACGTTCACGATCTCATTGCGCCCACAGATGAGACGATTTTTGATAGCGCCGTAGCGGCCGATGGCGGCCTTGTCCCGCTACTCGGTCGGCATTGTTACCCGTGGCGCGTACGCAACAAACATCCGATACGTTTTGCAGATCACATCTGCGTTCAGTTTGATGCTCAGGGCGGGCGGCAGCGCTGGTGTCTTGCTCCGGCAAAGCTACCAGATGATGCGATATGGCGGCTTGTTCGTGTGGGGAATGCGCGGCCCGATGAAACTCGGGCAAGGGGGTTCTATCGTCACATGGCCCTTCGCCATCCGACAGCATCAATTTCCAAGATCGTACCCAAGACCTCGCTGATCGAACATCCTCCGCTCCTGCGGCAATCACAGGAGCATTTTGGGCACAAGCCGGTTCGCATGCCTGAAATTAAACCGGATGCCGCACCAACGGGGCGGGGGCGGTGCGCCATTGTCACCACGATGAAGAACGAGGGGCCGTTTATCCTGGAATGGCTCGCCTATCATCGCGCCATAGGCTTTGACGATATCCTAGTTTACACCAATGACTGCACCGACGGCACCGACACGATGCTCCAGATGCTGGAACGAAAAGGTCTGGTGCAACACCGCGAGAACCGCTTTCGCGAAATGGATCTCAAACCACAGCATGCCGCGCTTCAATCGGCCGAGGCAGAGCCGGTGATCCTCAAGGCCAAATGGTCTACCTGTATCGACGTCGATGAATTCATCAACATCAAGACTGGCGATGGCACGCTTGACGCGCTCTTTGAGGCGGTGCCAGACGCCAACATGATCGCCATGACATGGCGGTTGTTCGGCAATAGTGACCTGCATGAATATGCAGATCGCCCGATCACCGAACAATTCCTGCGCTGCGCCCCGGAATTCGCGCGCAAGCCGCATCAGGCATGGGGCTTCAAGACGCTGTTTCAGAATATCGGGCTGTTCAAGAAACTAGGCGTGCACCGCCCCAAGGGTCTGAACCCGCAACTCTGGGAAGACATCAACTGGGTCAATGGATCGGGACAACCGCTGCCAAGAGACATGTACCGCAATGGCTGGCGCTCGACGATCGAGACCTACGGCTATGATTTGGTGCAACTCAATCATTACGCCGTGCGCTCGGCCGAGAGCTTTCTGGTCAAGCGCGATAGGGGGCGAGTGAACCATGTCGACCGCGATCAGGGGCTTGCCTATTGGTTTCGCATGAACAACAATTATCAGGAGGATCACACCATCCTGTCGCGCCTGCCGATGATGCAGAGAGAGCTTAACCGCCTGATGAGCGACCCCGAAATCACCGCAGCGCATCACCATGCGGTCGCGTGTCATCAGGACAAGATCGAAGCGTTGCGGGCCACCGCGAATTACAGCCGGTTTTACGAGGAATTGACCAGCCCACGGATGCAAAAGCTGTCGCGCCTGCATTCACATTTCGGATCGAACGTCTTTCTGTCCGGCCCCGGGGTGATCCCGGACGAGATTGTCGCCCGCGACCCGGAAGACGACTGGTTCTTTTCTGTCGAGCTACAGGGCGAAACCGCGCATTGATCCAGGCAAGCCGTACTCAGTCGGTTACAGGTCAGCGGATATCGCCGCAACCAACTCATCCATTTCCGGGTCCATGCGGATCGAAGCCGCCTTGCGCTTGTGCCACTCAACACCTCGCGCGTGTAGCTCCGCCAATTGCGGGTCGCTCTTGAGGTCTGCAAGCAACGCGGCGCTCTTGTCCTGATATCGCTCAATGGTTTTGTCGGTCTCGTCGTTGAGGTTGAACTTCTCCCAGTATTCCTGACCAAGAACGTGATGCGAATGGTTCGCTCGCCCTCGCGCGCGCTTGATCAGAAAGCTTTCCATCGAACGCAGCGCGTAATGATTGACCTGGGCATGGGTAAAGAGCGGCGGGTTGTCCGTGCGCGTGCCATTGACGATATACTCCGCCCCGCCCGGCAGCACCCGCTTTGTGTCGGCCACATGCTCATCAAGAGAGACAGGCGCATGCAGCCCCATGCGCTGAAACTTATGCTGATTTGTGTAGAGAGATTTCACGAATTTACCGGTGTTGGGCCGCGCGGTTTCGTCCCACTCCAACTCACCCTTTGCGAACTGCTGTGCCACTGGTATGTCCTCGAAATGCTCGACACCAGCCGGGCCAAATATGCGCCAAGGCACTGAAATCACGTCTGCATCGGGGCCAGAGCCCTCGACCAGAGCGTGGACTGAACCATCGCCCATATGCACGTTCAAATACTCATCGACGTCACAGACAAACACCCATTTGGCGTCCATGACGACATCGTAGCGCCGACTTGCCTGGCGCAACGCGCTGCGATGAATACCGGCCTTTCGCACGATCGTGTTGTGCTGAGTGACAAACCCCAGCTCCTGCAGCCGCACCAGAATATCAACGGTCGTGTCTGTGCAGTCATTCGTACAGACAAGAATGTTGTCAAATCCAAGTGTCTTGTAATGAGCCACCCAATCCAGAATATAAGGCGCCTCGTTTTTCATGGTCGAGACGACGGTATAGGTCTCTTTACTCATTTTTGCCTCATGTATCTGCTCTAAGCGGCGGGTTCTTTTTACGACAATAATAGCGTGTGCCTCCCTGCTGAGGCAAGCGGCATGGCGCGACTGACACGCCTGAGGTAAAATCTACATGCCGCTCTCTCCACGATGATACACAAACGCATTCAGAGCAGTTACCCTGCAACAAACCCAATGTTGCCCGCCAAGGGCGCGTACAAATTAGGAGAGGCAAAGGTGGCACGGGAACGCGAGGTTGGCACGCTTTGGATCGGCGGCCCTCTCAGCTGGATGGAGCAACTCTGCCTGAAGTCATTCGTGGACCGTGGCCAGAAGATTACGCTCTTTGGATACGAACCCATCCCGAACCTGCCCGCGGGCGTCATCTTTCGCGATGGGCGGGAAATCATCGATACTGATGACTTCATAAAATACGAGCAAAAGAACAGCTACGCGCTCTTTGCCGATTGGTTTCGGCTTCACATGATTCACCAATGCCCCGGCATGATCTGGGTTGACACCGATGTCTATTGTCACCGCCCAATGGAGTATGACAGCGACTACGTTATGGGCTATGAGCTGCCCGGAGAGCACCGTGTAAACAATGCGGTCCTTGGCTTGCCCGCTGACAGCGACATCCTGCAACAAATGCTCGAATTCACATCCGACCGCTATGCGATTGCCCCCTTTCTACCCCGGAAAAGACAGGAGCAGATGCGCAAACAGGCGGCCAAGGGCAAGCCGGTGCATGTCTCGCAACAGCCATGGGGCGTCTGGGGGCCAATGATGGTCACACATTACGTCCACGCCCTCGGGCTTGAGGCCCATGTGCAACCGCTGAACGCGTTCTATCCCATCACGTTCCGCGAGCGGTTCAAGTTCATGCGCCGGGCAGAGCTCGCCACAGGGCTGATCACGCCGGAAACCACAGCCCTGCATCTTTGGGCCTCGAACAAGCGCCAGCTCGGTAATATCCACGATGGCCTGCCACCCAAAGACTCCTATTTGGAGAAGCTTGTTCAGGATCACAACATCAACCCGGCGCTTGCGCCGATCAAGGGCCGTGGGAAGGCAACCTTTGACGGTGCGTTGATCGATGAGTTGGATCTCGAAAGCGTCTCCGTCGCTGCGGACCTGACCGGGGGCGCGCGTAGTTTCATGCTGGCGCTGCATCACAAGTTCGATTGTGAGATTCAGCTGGTCAATTGCAATCGGCGCGGCAAGTTCAAGGAGGGGGATCAGGGCTGGCTTCAAAGCTACACTGAGTTTCTCATGGATCACGACGTGGACCCGGGCCGTATCCGGGTCATTCGCGATGAGAACGATCTGCGCCCAGTTGACGTGCTATGCAACCTTGCCGGGTTCGGGGACCGCTACAATGTGCCGTTTCTTGGAAAATTCCTCGACCGTTGCATGCATTCCGACACGCGTGTTTTCATGGATGTCCGCAAGGGATCGGGCGCCTTCCCATTCCTCAAGAAATTCGGCGTTAACACCGCGTTGTCGTCGCGCGAGGAAGACGGGCACGAAATTACCCGCATAAGGGTGCAACCCAAGCCGCCGGAACCCACCAGCACGGAGGACGGGTGGCACGAAATCGCACGTCAATTGGCTGGTCGGGAGGGCTGGTACCGACCCGGCGCAAACGGGCATAGTTTTCTTTATATGCCGCGCGCCTCGGACACACTCGTGGTGACATTCGACAATCTCGACATAGCCATGACCAAACGCGAGGACCGCCGCCCCTGGGGTTATAGCTTCATCAAGGATCACGGCTGGTCGATGTTGGGCGTTCTGGCCGGCGGATGGACCTGGTATCGGGAGCCTTGGGTCCATGAGCAATTCGATGCGCTTCGGGACGAGGGGTTTTTCAAGCAGTTCAGACGTGTCGTTTTCTACGGGGCCTCGATGGGCGGCTACGCGGCATGCGCCTTTTCGGCCGCGGCACCCGGATGCGATGTGGTGGCCATCTCGCCACAAAGCACGGTCGACAAGTCGGTCGTCCCTTGGGAGACCCGTTACAAGGTTGTTTGGGATCGCGACTTCACAGGAAGATACGGTGACGCCGCCAAAGTAAGTGTGGCCGCCAATCGCGTTTCCATCATCTACGATCCCTATGAACCGCTTGACGCCAACCATGCGGCGCGTTTCACGCATGACAACGTGCAGCATCTTCGCGCGCCGCTTCTTGGCCATCGGCTGGGCAGTTCGCTCAACCAAATGGGCATTCTGAGCCCGATCATTCTGGGGGCGCTCAACGGCACGCTAACCTCGGAGGAATACTATGGCTTGCTGCGCGCAAGACGTGGTTCGCCTCGGTATCAACGCGAGCTTTTCAAGCGCGCCGTCGCCAAGGGGCATGACAGACTTGCGAAAGCGCTTGGGACGCATATCCTTTCAACAAACCCAAATCGCGCGGTTCGTATTGGCCTAGAGGCCCTGACGGAGGAGGCTGGCTGAAGTCACTGGCTCTACAACCGAGTGAGCTGCCTCCTCCCGAATCCGCAGCTCACCGCACGACGAATTCGGCGTGCAAGGCACCCGCCGCCTTGATGCTCTTCAAGATGTCGATCATGTCCCGTGGCGCGACACCCAATGCGTTCAGTCCTGCTATGACCTCTGCCAGAGATGTGCCCGGCGGTACTTCGGCAAGTCCGATCCCCGGCTCTTCTTCGATCTCAGCCTGCGTCCGAGGAACCACGACAGTCTCGCCCTGGGCAAAAGGATTGGGCTGAACTGCAAGCGGCGCTTCCTGAATACGCAGGGTCAAGTTGCCCTGTGAGACCGCAACGCGCGAAATACGGACATCCTGACCCATGACAATCGTGCCCGAACGCTGATCGACCACGACCCGCGCCTTGCGCTCCGGCTCCACCAGAATGTTCTCGATCCGGCCAAGCGCATGTGCGGGCGAGGCCGCACGCATCCTCGAAAGCGTCAGGCGCACGGTTCCAGAATCCAGCATAAGCGCGGCATCCCGCCCGACCGTGCCGTTGATTGCGCGCTCGATCCGAGCCGCGGTCGTAAAATCCGGCTCTCTCAGAGCGAGACGGATCGTGTCGAGCGCAGAGAAATCAAATTCAATCTCGCGCTCCACACGCGCACCCGACGGGATCACGCCCGCAGTCGGAACGCCCTGCACGACGCCTCCCGCATCGCCTTCTGCGGCGGCGCCCCCGGCAATGATCGTACCCTGCGCCACCGCATAGATCTGACCATCCGCCGCATTCAGCGGTGTCATCACCAGCGTCCCGCCCAAAAGGCTCTTGGCATCCCCGATCGCCGAAATCGTGACGTCGATCTGTCCGCCTGCGCGCGCGAAAGGTGGGAGCTCTGCTGTAACAAACACCGCCGCGACATTCTTTGGCCGAAACTGCTCTCCCGAGACATTTATACCAAGGCGCTCGAGGATATTGGACAATATCTCTTCGGTGAACGGAGCATTGCGCAGCCCGTCGCCTGTCCCGTTCAATCCGACAACAAGACCGTATCCGACGAGGTCGTTTCCCCTGACGCCGTCAAATTCGACAAGATCCTTGATCCTGATCGGACTCGCATCGACCGGACTGCAGTGCAGCCCAAGCCCCAAAAGCACACAAGCCAGGAGACATCGCAGACTCATGACAGGAAGTTTACAAGGCTGAGCCGCGACGCGCGCGCGGTGACCGTATACAAGGTCTCAAGTTGCAACTGAACCTGCTCGAGTTCGACCGCTGTTTCAAAGGCGTCAGCCGACACCATTTCTGAACGCGCGATTTCAAGGCTCGTCATTTCCGCGGCGATCCGCGAAGACGCTTGGGCGATGCGGCCCTCTGCAAGCCCAAGATTGGCGCGCAAGGCTGTGAGAGCATTCTGGTGTTCCTGAAGTCCCGCACCTGCATTAGATGCAAGGTCGATACGTTCGGCATCCGCAAGCGGCAAAGTCTCATCTGCACTAAGTGCGATCAGAGCGACATGTTTGAGCGCCTCGCGTAGCGCCGGATCGTCCGCGCGAATATTAAGAGCCACGGACTCGCCAGAACCTAGCTGGTAAGGAGCGACCTCGGACGTGGCCCCCCGGTAGATGTTTGCCCGAAACCCACCCGCCGCACCCTCAAAGAAAGCGTCAACGCGCGTCAGGAGGTCTGTTCGATCCTTAACCCCGTCCAAAGCAATGCGTAGCTCTGAAAGCAGCATGTCAGCTGGCGCGAGCGGCGCTCTATCCGTCTGCGCTCCGGCAAACAGCGATCGACCGGCCGCGTCCGTATTCAACGCACCTACCAAAGTGGCGAGCACCTGCTCGGACTCGATCACAAGAATATTCAGTTGTGCCACATTGCCGGTGGCCTTCAACGACAAGGCGTGAGCGGCCAGATCTGTGGTGTCACTCTGCACCCTTTCAAGCGCGGCCTGCATGACCGCCGTATCGAGGGTTGCTTCCCGCGCGGCGGTCTGATGTCCGGACAAGACAACAAGCTCATGCTCAATATCGGCAAGCGGCAAAAGATGGCCGGAGAGATGTTGCCCCGGATCAGAAACACGCCCTGTGCCGAGCTCCTGCCCCAGCCGATCCAACTGCTGTCGGAGTTCAACGCCCTGACGCCGCAATGCAAAAGATTGCGCGAGATCACCGATTGTCTGAAAATTCATCTTCATATCCTCAATATAGCGTCGAGCATCTCGTCGATCGCCTGTACCATCCTGGCGTTTGCACCGAACGCCTGCTCCACCAGTAACAGTCGCTGTAGCTCGGCATCGCTATCCACGCCGGTCGCCAGCTCCAAGGTCCGGAATTCAACGGCTTGGGCCGTGGTGAAACTCAGCTCTTGCTCAGCCGCGACCCGGTCTTGTGATATACTTGAAATCAAGGTTGCCGCGTGGCCGGCAATGGTGCGTGCACCGGTACCGAGTATGCTGCCGGGCAGGCTGCTCTTTCGCGTCAAGGCACGGCCAAGATCCGCAATCAGGCCCCCCTCGCCGGACAGCCCGGGAGACAATGCGCCCAAACCATCTCTTATGCGGAACACCTCTCCACCCTGTTGCGGGTCAATGGCACGGTTCACGGAAAGCCGGCTTGCAACACCAAGCGTATTCACCGGGTCAAACCGGATGCCCGCATCGGTAAAAATGCCCGGATCATCAGGCCCACGCGTAGAGTCCACGGCATCTTGCTGAAACCGTTCGATCAAATCGCGCGCAACCGCATCGAGCTGTGCGTTGACCTCAACAGCAGCCCGGTCACGGATGTCGAAGAACGCCCCAAGCCGGCCACCTTGCAAGGGCCCACGGTCCGCGCCAACAGGAATGTCGACCCCGTCCAGCCGAATACCCGACAGCGCTCCACTCTCAATCATCATATTCGGTGCGACCAAGGGTGCGGGATCGAACGAGAGCGTGACAGCCCGTCCATCAAGCAATAAACCACCGGAGGTCGTGACAAGCGCCACTGCGCCATTCTCACGCGCTACCTGCCGGACAGGCACGATCTCGGCCAAATTGTCTATCACCTGCTGGCGCTGATCCTCAAGCGCCGACGTGTCGGCACCACGCGACAAGTTGGCCGATATCCGGGCATTGAAATCAACCACCCTCCGTAGACTTGAATTGATCGTATCGACACCAGTCGCGATATTGCGATCCGCCTCACTTCGCAGATCCCCGATCTCGTCCGCTGCCGCATTTATGCGCCCACCGAGGGCCTGCGCCTCGCGCAGCACTGCCTGCAACCGATTATTATCCTCCGGTCGTGTGCTCGCCGTTACGAGCGCGGCCTCGAATGAGGCGAAACGGGCCGAAAGCGACGCAGGGACATCCGGCGTTCCAATCACCCGCTCAAGCGCTTGGGAGAATGCGGCAGTCACTTCTCCCGCCGCGCGCGCGCTCTCGGCGATGCGCTGATCCGCCAAAAGGCCTGCGTCGACCTGACGTGAAACCCCAACGACACGCACGCCGCCACTGTCCCGCGTCGAGGAGAGGGCAATCTCCCTGGGTGCGAAACCTTCGGTCAGGACATTGGCAAGGTTGGCGGAAACGACATCTGCCGTGCGTGTGCTCGCGGCAAGACCACTCAGCGCATTGGACAGGGCGGCAGACAAGGTCATGGCAACTCCTTTGAAAACGGCTCGGCACGAGCTTTCAGCGGATGATATTCGTCGTTTCCTGCAACATTTCGTCGACGGTCTGGATCACTTTTGCATTTGAGGAATAAGCACGTTGCGTCTGTATCATGTCGGTAAGTTCACCCGCGACATCGGTCGCGGACTCCTGTCGGGCAAAGGCGACGATGTCACCGGTCGGGCCATCCCCGGCGTCCCAGAGAAAGAATGTGCCGCTATCCGTGGACGGACGATATGTCTGCTGATCCATGGCAATCATTCCGTTGGGATTCGGCAAGTCGACCAGCGGAACCTGATAGATGATACGGCTTGCACCTGTGTCGAACGAGGCGCGGACAAATCCGTTTGCGTCGACCTCCGCCGCTGTCATGTTGCCAACGGGAGATCCGTCCTTGGCGATCGAGAGAGGCGCAAAACTGTCAGAGAGTTGGGTCAATCCGTCTGATGTACCCAGTCGCCCGATGCTGACCTCGATAGGGCCGCTCGCCACATCGACGATCAGCGCTCCGGTGGTTGGATCATACGGGCCGCCCGAAATCGTCTGCACATCCAACAAGGTCCCTCCAGTGTCTCGGTTCGCATCGAACGTCAGGACATATTCGCCAATCAACGCGTTATTCTGGGCCGAATCCCTCAACGCCACTGTCCATTCATTCGACAAACCGTCGGCGGGGATCGTCGGTGTGAACTCAAGAGAGATATTCTCGGAGGTTCCGAGATTGTCAAAATACTCGACGGACAACTGCTGAGGATCGCCCGTACTATCGAACCGTGTCTCGGTCGCGGGGAGGTTGACACCAAGGTCGACAGAGGTCGTCGGCTCTCCGGTCAACTGATTAACGTTGATCTGAACCGGCTCCAGCCCGGCACTGGTATCCCGCGAAAACGCGGGAACCGTTCCATCCGGGTTCGCCGGCCACCCCAAAAGAACAAGACCAGACTCGGTGACAAGCCGTCCCTCGGAATCGGTTCGGAACGAACCGGTCGTTGTCAGTAACATTTGAGGATCGCCATTGGCGACGGTCAGATCCGAGACCTGCGCCACAGGCAGAAAACCCCTGTCCCGCACAGCGAGATCGGTCGGGTTCGAAGAACTGACAATCGAACCGCCCTGATCGATCAGACGCTGGGTGCTGGCACGAACCCCGCCGGCCGAATAGCCGCCTCCATTGCCCGATATGACAAGCGACTCAAAATCGGCCTCGATTCTCCGATAGCCAAAAGTTGAGGAGTTGGCGATATTGTCAGATATTGTAGCCAACCGCGTTGCATTCGCGTTCAATCCTGCGACACTGGCATTGAGGGAAGAAGAAATTGTCATGGATGCGCCTTTCTGCTGCGTCGACCAAACTTGGGACACAGACATACGCGCGTTACTTTAACAGCCCACTAACAGCTAAAATCTTTCCTAATGCTCTGGATCGGACCTGAGCAAAATCATCTCAAGGCGGTTGTTGCGCAGGGCCATCGGGTCAGGCACGCTCGGAGAGCGGTCCCCGTGCCCTGTGACGCGACGCATTCGCTTGCCATCAACACTCGCCGTCTCAAGCATTTTGCGCAGTTGGTGTGCGCGGGAAGAGGACAAGTCCCACACTGAATTATCCACTCGCGTGATCGGACGGGCACGGCTATACCCAGCAAGTGCCACGTCATTCGTCACGAGGCGGGCGGCTCTGGCGAGTATCATTGTCAGCTCTTGCAACAAGGGCGACGCAACGGCACGCCCCTCCTCGAAGAGCAGCGCCCCGGGCAGATCAAACAGCTCGATGACCAGCCCCTCGTCAGTAACGCGCGTTACAACGTGACGCAGCCTCTTTGCGGCCTCCATGCTTTCACCGCTGACACCCTTGAGCATCTCTTCTACCGCAGTAAAGGCGGTGGTCTCTGCAGAGGACCGGCCATCGGTCATCAAGCCCATGTCACCACGTGCCTGACGGCTCTCTGTAGACATACGCTGTGATGCACCGGTACCATTCTGTGCGAGAACATCTTCCGAAAAAACACTGTCTCCGCCAAAGGCGCCGTTGCCGCCGCCTGAGATACGGTTGATCGGAACGGTCGGGCTAAAGTAATCCGCAATGCCCTTGCGTTGCTGCTCGGTTGTCGCGTTCACCAGCCACATCAGCAGGAAAAAGGCCATCATCGCGGTGACGAAATCGGCATAGGCCACTTTCCAGGCACCGCCATGATGCCCGCCGCCTGCAATGATCTTTTTCCGTTTGATGATGACCGGCGCCGCGTTGCTGCGCACGTCCATACTCACCACCTTTGTCTCACCCGATCCAAGGGGTAGCACAGGGTGGCTTACCGGTCTGTTAACACATCCAGTTTTACGGACTTCGCTAGGCCAGACCCGGCAGCCATAGAACGATCGCCGGGAACCCCACCAACAGCGCGATGGTCACGGCATCGGCGATAAAGAACGGCATCACCCCCTTGAACACGTCCTGCACGCTCAGGTCAGGGCGCACGCCCGCCACCACGAAACAGTTGAGGCCGATAGGTGGCGTGATCAGGCAGAACTCGGCCATCTTGACCACCAGTATCCCGAACCAGATCGCGCACATCTGGCCATTCATGCCAAAGGCACTCTCCGCCGCGCTGACATTGATCCCACCATTGAGCGCCATCACCGCCGGATAGACCACCGGCAGCGTCAACAGCAGCATGCCGATCGCGTCCATGAACATGCCCAGCACCGCATAGGCCAGCAGGATGCAGATCAGGATCAGCATCGGCGACAGCGTCAGCGAGGTAATCCAATCCGCAAAGGCCGATGGCAGATCGGCAAAGCCGAGAAACCGCACATAGATCAGCACCCCCCAGATGATGGTAAAGATCATCACCGACAGCTTCGCCGTCTCCAGCAGTGCGTCCTTCAGTTCAGGCCAGCGCATGCCACGATAAAGCGCCATCAGGAACACCACAAAGGCGCCGATCGCGCCACCCTCGGTCGGTGTGCCCCAAGCATCGCCGCCGAATGGGTTGTAGACGAAAAAGATGATCGTCACGACAACGAACACGATGGGCAGCGCGGGCGGCAGCGACACGAAACGCTCACGCCAGGTAAAGCCACCCACCGGCGGGCCAAACCCTTTGATGGTCAGCGCCAGACCGATGATCAAAAGCGCATAGACAAAGGCCGAAAACACGCCGGGAATGAAACCGGCAAGCAACAGCTTGCCCACGTCCTGCTCCACGATAATCGCGTAGATCACCAGCAATGCTGAGGGCGGAATGAGGCTCGCCAATGTGCCGCCAGCCGCCACCACGCCCGCAGCGAACCGCTTGTCATAGCCGATCTTGAGCATCTCGGGGATGGCGATGCGCGCAAACACAGCCGCCGTCGCCACGCTCGCCCCCGACACGGCGGCAAAACCTGCCGTGGCAAACACGGTGGAGACGGCAAGCCCCCCCGGCACCCAGGCAATCCAGCGTTTCGCCGCCTCGAAGAGCGCCTTGGTCAGCCCCGCGTAATAGGCGAGATAGCCGATCATGATGAAGGTCGGAATGAGGCTCAGCGCTTGCGAGCTGACCTTGGAATGCGGCACCTGACCGGCAGTTTTGACCGCCACGGTCAGCGCCCAGAAAAATTCGTCGCCCGCATAGCCCTTCTTGGACCAGAAAATCCAGATCAGCCCGATCGTGCCTGCAAGAGCGGCGGCAAAGGCCACGCGCATGCCCAGGATCACAACGACCAGCATCATACCGGTCACGACCAGCCCGATATCAATTGGCTCCATCAGGTGACATCCTTATTCATCACGGCCGCTGACATGCGCGGCCTCACGCGCGGCCTGTGCCGCGGCATCCTCGATCAGCGGCACGGCAACGGGCCGCTCAGCCCCGGTGATCAGCGCCCGCCCGAATCCCCAGACCTGCAACATCAGCCGCAGCGACAGCACGCCAAAGGCAATCGGTGCCAGGATCTTCGCAGGCCAGATCGGCAGGGCGATGTCGATGGTGCTGTCCCGGCTCCAGAGCGGCGCATTCCAATCGAAACTGCGCCCGAAATGCGCCCAGCTGCCCCAGACCAGCAGCAGCATCAGCGCCAGAACCGCCAGCGTCGTGATCAACTCGATCAGCCAGAGCGCCCGGCCGCTGAACATCCCGACGAAGATATCCATGCGGATATGCCCGCCATCGCGCTGCGTATAGGCCACGCCCATGAAGGCAATCAGCGGCATGATCTGCTCGATCCAGTCGACATATCCGGGCAGCGGCTGATTGAAGAAGTTGCGCCCGCCGACGGAAAACACCGCCAGCACCATGAGCGAGAAAACCGCCAGCCCGCTTAAGAGCGCAAGCTGCCGCTCGATCCGGTAGAGGCCGCGATCAAGCCTGCTCAGGGTGCTGTTGTCCGAAAGGACAGAGGCCGCTCCCGCCATGGTGCATCTCCCGCTCAGGTCGAAAAAGACGGCCCGCGACGCATACATCACGGGCCGCAAAGCTCAGGCTCAGGAGCCGCCCTTGAGTTCCGCCAGCTTGCCGGTGGCGAAGTCATAGAGCTCCTGCGCGGGAATACCGCGATTGCCCATGTCCTCGATCCAGGCGGCTGCGGCGGGACCGGCCACCGCCTTTTCGAACTTCGCGAGCGACTCCTCGTCAAAGCTGATCACCTCGATGCCGCGCTCTTCGAGCGCCGGGCCCCAGGCCTCGAGCGTGTTGTTCTGATAGTTGTCGATGTAGTAATCAAGCGACTCGTCGATCGAGCCCAACAGCGCCTCGCGATGATCATCCGACAACCCGTCGAGCGCGTCGGTATTGGCCACAACCGGGCAATTCACCGTACCGGGGTTCAGGTTCGAGGTCCACCATTTCGCGTTCTCTATGGTGCCAAATGCCATATGGGCATGCGGGGCAAAGGCCACGGCCTTGACCACGCCGCTGTCCATCGCCTGCCGCACTTCGGTCGCCGACATCGAGGTCGGCACGGCGCCCACGGCCTCCATCGCGGCCCCGATGCCGCCGGTGGCGCGCACGCTCAACCCTTCGAAATCGTCAAGGCTGCGGGGTGCGTCGCCCAGACCCACAAGGTTGTATTGCGGCATCGGCGAGGGCATCAAAAGCGTCGCGTTCCAGCGCGCCAGATCGGCCTTGACCGCTGGCTGATCATAAAGCGCCATCGACAGCGCGCGCTCCTGCTCCAGCGTCTCGACGCCCAGGAACGGCAGTTCCAGAACGGTGATCGTCGGGTTCTTGTCGCGGTGATAGCCCGCGCAGAACTGCGCCATCTCGAAGGCCCCGATGGAAATCCCGTCAAGGTTCTCGCGGTTGTTCGAGAGGCCCCCATAGCTGATGTTCAGGGTGAAATCGCCATTTGTCTTTTCACTCACCAATTCGGCCAGCTTCTCGACATGCTCGGTAAACGCCCGGCGCTTGCCCCAGAGCGAGACGTTCCATTCGGTTGCCATCGCCTCACCGGCAAAGGCAAGGCTGATCGCGGCCACAGCGGTGTAACTCAGATATTTCGGCATGGTTTCTCCTCCCAGATGTCATGCGGTATGATGGGCGCTACCTTGGGACATGTCCGGCACGATGGCTATGAAGAAAACCGCACATGCCCCGGCAGCCGCCCTGCGGATATCCGCAAGGGGACTACAGCAGAGCCTCCTTGTCCAGCCCCAGCTTGACGATCTTCTCGTTCAGCGTGCGCCGCCCGATGCCGAGCGCCTCTGCCACCGCCTCCATCTTTCCCTCATGCGCGGTGATCGCCTTGGCGATCAAGTCCCGCTCGAACGCCGCAACGGCGGCGCGCAGCGTGTCGGGCACATCATCGGCCAGCGCATCGCGGCGCAGCGCCTGCGCCATCGACCCGCCCCCGCGCCGCGCGCTCAGCACCCGGCGTTCGCACACGCTGCGCAATTCGCGCACATTTCCGGGCCAGTCATGCGCCAAGAGCGCGGCACTGTCCTCGGGCGCGAGGTCGGGTGCGCGGGTCTCGTACACCCGCGCGAACTCATCCAGAAACCGCGCCGCCAGCAGCATCACGTCATCGCGCCGCTGCCTGAGCGTCGGCAGGGCAATCATAGTGGTGTTGAGCCGGTAGAGCAGATCGGCCCGCAGCCGCCCCTCGCGCACCGCTTGCTCAGGCTCCTCGTTGGTCGCCGAAATCACCCGAAACGCCAGCGGCACCGGGCTCTGCGACCCGAGCGGCAACACCTGCTTGTCCTCGATCACGCGCAGCAGCTTGGCCTGCACCGGTATCGAGCAAGAGCAAACCTCATCAAGGAACAGCGTGCCGCCATCCGCGCCCTGCAACCGCCCCTTGGCCCCGCCCCCGGTGCCGAACATCTCGGCCTCGAACCCCTCGGCCGACAGCGCGGCGCAATTGAGCGCCAGAAACGGCCCGGCGCCATCCGTCCCCAGATCATGAAGCGCCCGCGCCACCAGTTCCTTGCCGGTGCCGGTCTCGCCCTGCAGCATCACCGCCGCCCCGCTTTGCGACAGGTCCAGCACCTCCTCGCGCAAGCCTACGGTTTCCCGCGTCTGCCCCAATAGCACCCGGTCCAACCCAGACAGCTGCATCAGCCGCGATTTCAACCGCTCCGTCGTGCGCCGCATCGCGTGCTGATCGGCGGCATGGCGCAGGATGTTCAGCAAGCGGCGCGGCTCATAGGGCTTCTCGACAAAGCTGTAGGCCCCGCGCTGCATCGCATCCACCGCCATGGCTATGTCGCCATGCGCCGAAATCAGCACCAGCGGCGGCGACAGTTCGCGGTCGAGACTGTCCAGCAAGTCCAGCCCCGACATGCCCGGCATCCGCACATCCGACAGGATGACATCCGGCTGAAACGCCTCCAGCCGGTCGGCCAGCCGCTCTGCACGCGGCAGCGCCTCGACACACCACTCGGACGCCTCCAGCAGGTCGATCAGCGACAGGCGCATCGCGCGGTCATCCTCGACGATCAGAATACGGGGGGTGCTGCTCATGCCGCGCTCAAATCCTCCTCCATCCCGTCTTGCGGGATCTCGATCCGGAACATCGCGCCGCCTTGGGCAAGGTTATCCGCGCTGAACCGGCCCTGATGTGCCTTGACGATATTGGCTGAAATCGCAAGACCCAACCCCATGCCCCGCCCGCTCTCGCGCGTCGTCACGAACGGCTCCTGCAACTCGTCAAGCCGCGCCTGCCCCAGACCGTGCCCGGTGTCGCGCACCTCGACCCAGCCCGCACCATCGCCCTGCCCCAGCGTGATGTTGATCCGCCGCGCGGCACAATCCTCCACCGCATCGACGGCATTGCGCAGTACATTGGTCAGCACCTGTTCCAGCCGCAACTGATTGCCCCGCACCAGCACCGGCTCATCTGGCGCATCGACCGATGTCGTGACACCCACCTTGGCGATATTCGGCTCTACCAGCGCCAGCGCCGCCTGCACCACGGCCCCCAGATCAACTGGCCCGAACTCCTCCCGGTCGTTGCGGGCAAAGAACTTCAACTGCCGGGTGATCCCCTCCATCCGGTCCACGATCCCTGTGATCCTCGGGATGATCCGCGCCGCCGGTTGCCCACCGATCTCGGCCGCGGTCAGGTGGTTGCGCATCGCGGCAATAGGCTGCCCCAACTCATGCGTGACCGAGGCCGCCAACTGCCCGAGGGCGGCCAGTCGGCTCGCCCGCTCCAATTCGTCTTGCGTCCGCTTCAACCGGCGCTCGGCGGTGCGCCGCTCCTCGATCTCTACTGCCAGCCGCTCATTGGCCTCGCGCAACTGCGCCTCTTCCGCCTCGGACCGGCGCAAGGCCGCCCCGATGCGCTGTGTTCGCCGCACCTGCGACACCAGAAATCCCGCTCCAGCGAGGATCATCACCAGCCCGGTCAGCAACCAGCTGCGCGTCACCGCCGCGCTGTCATCGGCAAAGTAATGCAACACCCAGTCATGCGGCGCGACCGAGGCCGACAGGTGAATGCGCTCCGTCCCACCGATCACGGCGCGCATCTCGGCCTTGGGTTGCCAGTCAAGCGGGTCGAGATCCTGCCCCGGAAACTGTCGGCTCTGCGCAATGCGCGCGCGCTGATCGGCGCTAAGCGGGCTCAGGCTGCGATAGCGCCACCCGGGGTCCGATGACAGCAGCACCACACCGTCCCGATTGGCCAGAAACACCTGCTCTCCGGCCGCGCGCCACGCCTCTTCGAGATCGGTCAGATCCAGCTTGATGGCAATCACCCCGGCCAAACCGCCCCCGGCGTCACGCACCGCATCGGCGATGAAATAGCCGGGCAAGCCCGTCGTTGCCCCGATCCCGTAGAACCGGCCCTGCGCACCGTCCCGTGCCGCCTGAAAATAGGGCCGAAAGGAATAATCCTGCCCCACGAATGTTCCCGGTCGCCCCGCATTCGACGCCGCAATCGTCATCCCGTCGGGCCGCATCAGGTAGATCGCATCAAGACCCGATTGCGCCGCAAAGGCCGCCAACCTGCGATCCAGCCGCCCGGTCGGCCCACCCGTGGCGGTGTCTATCACATGGCTGTCGCGCGCCAGCACATAGGTCAGATGCGAAAACCGCTCCAGTTCCGAGATCACCGTGCTGCGATAGAGCGAGAGCCGGCCCCGCGCCTTGGCCTCCTCCTCGGACTGAAAGAAGCTGAGCGAGAGCCAGAACACCCCAAATGCCACGCAAAGCGCGGCAAAAGCGGCAAGGACAGACTGGCTCAGGCGCATGACATATGATCTTCTTCTCTTGATCCGCGAGGCCGGTCAGGCGGAGGAACGGGCCACCTGTGCCGCCATAACGCAGAGCAGTTCAAACATGATCGACGCGCCCAGAAACGCGGTGTTACCAGAGGCATCGAACGGTGGCGAGACCTCGACCAGATCGGCCCCCACGATCCTGACGCCCTCCAGCCCGCGCACCACCTGCAACGCCTGATAGCTGTTCGGCCCGCCGACCTCGGGCGTGCCGGTGCCGGGGGCAAAGGTCGGATCGACAAAATCGATGTCGTAGCTGACATAGGTATCGCCGTCGCCCGCAATCTCGCGCGCCTCGGCCATAACGTCCTCGGGGCCACGGGCATGGAATTCCTCGATCAGGATCAGCCGGATGCCCTCGGCCTTCGCGAAATCGCGGTCCTCGGTGTCATACATGGTGCCGCGCAGCCCGATCATCACCACGCGCTTGGGATCGAGCAGCCCTTCCTCGACCGCGCGGCGGAAGGGGGTGCCGTGGGTATACATCGTGCCGCCGAAATACGAATGATAAAGGTCGGTATGACTGTCAAAATGGATCATGCCCACCGGCGCGCGCCGCGCCAGCGACCGCAGCACCGGCAGGGTCGTCAGGTGATCGCCGCCCGCCGTCAACGGCATGATCCCCGCGCCGGTCACCCCATCATAGAACTCGGTGATCCGCGTCATGCTGTCGATGATATCCGCCGGATTGGGCCCCACATCCCCCAGATCGGCGCAATTCACCGCCTCGAACGGGCGCATGCCGCTGGTCGGATGCTGCGCGCGGATCATGGTCGAGGCGTCGCGCAACTGTCGCGGTCCGTGGCGCGGACCGGGCCGGTTGGTGGTCCCGCTATCCCACGGCACCCCGACAAGGCCGATCTGCACGTCGTCATAGCGCGCATTCCCTTTCGGGACATAAGGCAGTCGCATGAAGGTCGGCACCCCGGCAAAGCGTGGCATCTCGAAGCCCGAGACCGGATGGAAGAAGGGATCGGAAGTCATGTCAGTCCTTTCAGTCGTTTGCGGGCGGTCACCGGGCCGTCGCCCTGCGCGTTGATGCGGGCAGTGGCGTCCTGCAACGGCTCATAGGCCACCGCCATGTGATGCACGTTTGCATGGAGCAGCGTGCCGGGATCGGCAACCCAGGCCACATGGCCACGCCAGAAGAGCAGGTCGCCGCGTCGGAGGGGGGCGTTCTCGGGAAGCGTTTCGCCCAGGGCACTCTCCTGATCGCCGCTATCGCCGGGGCAGGGCAGACCGCAGGCGAGGCAGCCCGCCTGCACCAGCCCCGAACAGTCGATGCCAAAAGCGGAATTCCCGCCCCAGAGATAGGGCGTGCCAAGGAAGATTTCGGAAACGGTGACGGGATCGGTCTCGCGTTGGTCGAGAGGCATGAGGTGGGCGCATGGGACATAGCCTTGCGGGATTTCCGCGAAACGGCCCTGTTCCGAGAGCACATTAAGCCGCGCGCCGTGGCTGAGGCTCAGGCGCTCTGGGCTTTTGAAATCGGCGGCGCTGTAGGCATGCGTCGCGCGGGCGCTCACCCGGTGGGTGACGGTGCCTGTGGTCAGCGCCGCCTCGGGGATATAGCCGGGGTAGCCGTCGCGCAGCGCCTTGACCGCCACCCAGCCGGGATATCCTCGGGTCAGGCCCGAGGATGACGGGAGCACGATCTCAACCGCCTCCCCCATCAGCAACTGCCGGTCGCGCGCACCCTCCGGGGCGCGCCGCAGATCGACCAGTGGCCAGCCGATAAGATGCGTGGCATTCACAGGCTCAGCACCTGGGGCAGCGCATCGAGCAGCGCGCGCGCGCCCATGCCGACGCCGCCCTTGGGCCGCGCCGGGGCGGCGGTGGGGCACCAGCCATAGATGTCGAAATGGCTGTAATTGTGACCGCCCGCAAAGCGCCGCAGGAAAAGCGCGGCGGTGATCGACCCGGCAAACCCGCCCGAGGGCGCGTTGTCGAGATCGGCGATGCCCGGCTCGATCATCGCCTCGTAGGGGGTGTGAAACGGCAGCCGCCAGACCGGATCGGCGACGCGCGTCGCGGCACTTTCCAGCGCCGAGGCAAAGCCCGCATGATCGGTGTAATAGGGCGCGAGATCCGGCCCGAGCGCCACGCGCGCGGCCCCCGTCAGGGTGGCCATGGAGACCATCAAATCGGGGGGGTCCTCCGCCGCGTAGGCCAAGGCATCGGCCAGCACCAGACGCCCCTCGGCATCGGTGTTGTTGACCTCGACGGTGAGCCCATTGCGCGCGGTCAGGATGTCACCTGGTCGGAAAGCATCACCGCTGACCGCATTTTCCACCGCCGGGATCAGCACCCGCAGGCGCAGCGGCAGATCAAGCGCCATGATCATATGCGCCAGCCCCAGAACCGTCGCCGCGCCGCCCATGTCCTTTTTCATCAGCCCCATGGACGACCCGGGTTTGAGGTTCAGCCCACCAGTGTCGAAACAGACGCCCTTGCCGACCAGCGTCAGATTGGGCCCGCTCTCGCCCCATGTCATCTCGATCAGGCGCGGGGCTTGCGCTGCGGCACGTCCGACGGTGTGGATCAGCGGAAAGTTCTGCTCCAGCAGGTCCGGGCCGCGCGTGCAGGTAAGCCGCGCGCCCTGCTGATCGGCGATGGCGATGCAGGCCGCCTCCAGCGCGTCGGGGCCCAGATCATTGGCCGGGGTGTTGATCAGGTCACGCGTCAGCGCCTCGCCCGCCGCGATCACCTCCAGCCGGGCGGCATCGACGCCGTCGGGCGCGATCAGCCGCGCCTTGGCCGGGCTCTGGTCGCGATAGCGTTCATAGGCGTAATGCGACAACAGCCAGCCAAGCGCCTCGGTCTCTGCCGCCTCTTCCGGCAGCCCCTCCAGCCGGTAGGTGCCTTCGGGCAGGACCGATGCGACGGCGGCCAGATGAAACCGGCCCCGGGCGCGCGAGGCGGCGCTGCCGTATCCGGCAAGCGCGCAAGCGAGGCCGCCAGCCTCGTCCGGCACGGCAAGCGCGCGACCAAGCGCGCCGGTAAAGCCCATGGCCTGCACCCAGGCGGCGACCTGCGGCGGCTGGCCCGCGAGCCAGTCCTCGAGTGCGCCGTCCTCCACCACATGCAGCGGGATTGCGGGCGTGTCGGGGGCGGCGAACGTCAGGCTCATTTGGGCGGACCTTTTCCAACAGGTGATACCCGTCAGACTAGCTGCGATTGTGCCACCTGCAACCCGTCAAATCATGCCCGTCAAAACGGGGTGTCCTGCGCGTCCCATATTTCGCAAAGCGAGCGTTCACCGATCCGCAAAAGCCGTGCGAAAGTAGCGGCGAGCGCGTTGTGATCGCCCGCGTCGATGCTGGCGGTCACATCGCCCGCCACACGCGCCAGAAGCGACATGCCGATCTGATCGGCGATGGCGATCAGGCTGCGGCTGCTCTTGCGCATCTCGCCCAACCGCCCCTCGCGATAGCAGCGCTCGGCATGACCCAGCCGCGCCGCCAGTTCCTCGAGCGCGCGGCACACCACGTCCTCGGCGCTGGTTTCGCCCAGTTCCAGATAAAGCGCCTCCAGCCGGTCGGAATCGAGCCGCACGCTTTCACGCTGTTGCAACACTGTCAGTTGATCCACGTTATTCACCTTCTCACCCGCTTGTCGTGCTGTGTCCCCCACGACTGCGCAGAGAATGGCACTGTCAGGGTTCCCAAATGGTTGCCGTCCTTGCGAATTATGGCTCGAATTCGAGGTGAATACCGATTATCCAGCCCTGAGCCGCCCCTAGCGCCGGAGAGATCATGGACTACGCCCGCCCCCTGCCGACCTACCTCGTGCACCGCTTCCACGGCTGGAAGGCCACCAGCTATACCGAGAACCAGGCGTGGTATCGTCACCTTGCCCAGCAGGGCCAGCATCCGCGCGCGATGGTGATTTCCTGCTGTGACAGCCGCGTTCATGTCACCTCGATCTTCGGTGCGGACCAGGGCGAGTTCTTCATTCACCGCAACATCGCAAACCTCGTGCCGCCCTACGTGACCGACGGCGCGCAGCACGGCACCTCCGCGGCGGTGGAATTCGCGGTGACCGCGCTCAAGGTGGCGCATCTGATCGTGATCGGCCATTCGGCCTGCGGCGGGGTCAAGGGCTGCCAGCAGATGTGCGCGGGCCATGCGCCGGAACTCGAGGAGCAGACCAGTTTCGTGGGCCGCTGGCTCGATATCCTGCGGCCCGGCTACGAGCGGGTCAAGGACATGGCCGACGAGGCGGCACAGCTCAAGGCGCTGGAAAAACAGGCGGTGATGGTGTCGCTGGAAAACCTGATGAGCTTTCCCTTCGTCGAGGCGGCGGTGGCCTCGGGTGAATTGACGCTGCACGGGCTCTGGCACGAAATCGGCAGCGGATCGCTGGAGCAATACAGCGCGAGCCAGGGCGAGTTCGTGCCGCTGTGATGCCCCCCGGGACTGCACTGTAGAAGACCGGGGATTTTGAGTATTTTCGCCAAAAAGAAACCCCGCGCGCCCGGTTGGAGCACGCGGGGTTTTTCTTTTACGCAGCCTGTGACTGCTGGCCGAACCGGGCATAGAATCCCTGGTTCTTGTCGGCCATCTCGCGCAAGAGCGCGGGCGTGGCAAAGCGCGGCCCGAATTTCTCGGTCAGCTGGTCACACCGCTCGGCGGCATAGGGCGTGCCGATGATGTCGAGCCAAGCGAACGGCCCGCCCGACCAGGGCGCAAAGCCCCACGCGAGGATCGCGCCCACGTCGCCTTCGCGGATATCTTCGAGCACGCCTTCCTCCAGCGCACGCACGGCTTCGAGCACCTGCGCGAACATCAACCGGTGCTGCACCTCGTGCAGGTCGGGTTGTTCTTCGGCGCGGGGGTATTTGGCCGCGAGGCCGTCCCAATATCCCAGCCGCTTTCCCTTGTCGTCGTAGTCGAAGAACCCGGCACCCGCCTTGCGACCGAGCCGCCCCTCGCTTTCCATCCAGAAGATCACCTCGTCGACGGCTGCGTCTGGGTAGTCGTCGCCCATGGCCGCCTTGGTCGCGCGGGCGATCTTGGCCCCGAGATCAATCGAGGTCTCGTCCACCAGCTGCAGCGGCCCGACCGGAAAGCCCAACTGCCGCGCGGCATTGTCGATAAGCGCGGGGGCGACGCCCTCGGCCACCATGCGGATACCCTCGTTGATATAGGGGATGATGCAACGGTTGCAGTAGAAGAACCGCGCGTCATTGACCACGATGGGCGTCTTGCGGATTTGCCGCACGTAGTCGAGCGCCTTGGCCACGGCGCGCGGCCCGGTTTGCTGGCCCTTGATGATCTCAACCAGCATCATCTTCTCGACCGGCGAGAAGAAATGGATGCCAATGAAGCTCTCAGGATTGTCAGACGCCTTGGCCAGTTCGGTGATCGGCAGGGTCGAGGTGTTGGTGGCGAAGATGCAGTCCTCGCCCGCCTCGGCCAGCGCCTTCTTGGTGGCCTCGGCCTTGACGGCAGGGTCTTCGAACACCGCCTCGATGATCAGGTCACAGCCCTTGAGCGCCGAATACTCGGTGGTGGCGGTGATCAGACCCAGCGCGGCCTGCTTCTTCTCTTCCGTCGCCTTGCCGCGCTTGATGCCCTTGTCCATGTAATCGGCGGTGTAGGATTTGCCCCGGTCGGCGGCCTCCTGTTTCTGGTCAATCAGGACCACCTCCATCCCGGCCATGGCCGAGACGAGCGCGATGCCCGCGCCCATCATGCCCGCGCCCATGACGCCGACCTTTTTCACCCTCTGATCCGGCACATCAGGACGGTTGGCGCCTTTCTCCAGCGCTTCCTTATTGATGAAGAGCGAGCGGATCATGGCGCTGGAGGAAGGGTTCATCAGTACGTTGACAAACCAGCGCGCTTCGATCTTGAGGGCCGTATCAAAGGGCACGAGCGCGCCTTCATAGACGGCGGACAAGAGCGCCTTGGCCGCAGGGAACGCGCCTTGGGTCTTGCCGTTCACCATCGCCGACGCGCCGACGAAGGTCATGAAACCTGCCGGATGATAGGGCGCGCCGCCCGGCATCTTGTAGCCCTTGTCGTCCCATGGCTTGACGATGGTGGGGTTGGAGAGCACCCATTCGCGGGCCTTGTCGATCAGTTGATCCGCGGGAACCACCTCATCCACCACACCGGCGGATTTGGCCTTTTTCGGGTCGTTCAGCTTGCCTTCGAGCAAGAGCGGCGAGGCCGACATCGCGCCCAGTTTGCGCACCAGCCGCGTGGTACCGCCCGCGCCGGGAAAGATGCCTACCATGATCTCGGGCAGGCCGATCTTGGCCTTCGGGTTGTCGGCGGCAAAGATCCGGTGGCAGGCGAGCGGGATTTCCAACCCGATGCCAAGCGCCGTGCCGGGCAGGGCGGCGGCGATCGGCTTGCCGCCCTTGTTCTTGTCGTCCATGCCCGCGCGCTCGATCTTGCGCAGGATGGCATGCATGCCCATCACGCCCTCGAAGAGCCCCTTGGCAGGCTCATCGCCCGCATCATCACGCATCTTGGCGATGATGTTGAGATCCATGCCGCCGGCGAAAGACCCCTCCTTGCCCGAGGTCAGGATCACGCCCTTGACGGCGTCATCGGCGAGTGCATCGTCAATCAGCGCCTCGAGGTCGAGAAAGCCCTGTTGGTTCATCACGTTCATCGACTTGCCGGGCACGTCCCAGGTGATGATCGCGACGCCGTCGGCGCCCTTTTTCATGGTGAAATCTGTCATTGTCGCAGTCTCCCCTTACACGCGTTCGATGATGGTGGCGGCACCCATGCCGGAGGCCACGCAGAGCGTGGCAAGGCCGGTGCCCTTGCCACTACGCTCCAGCTCATCCAGAAGCGTGCCGATGATGATCGCGCCAGAGGCCCCCAGCGGATGGCCCATGGCGATGGCCCCGCCATTGACGTTGAGCCGCGAGTGATCGACGCCGAAGGCCTGCATGAAGCGCAGGACGACGGCGGAAAACGCCTCGTTCACCTCGAAGAGGTCGATATCCGAAATCGCCATGCCGCTGTCCTTCAGCGCCTTTTCGGTTGCGGGCACCGGGCCGGTCAGCATGATGGTGGGATCGGTGCCGATCTTGGTGGTCTGGCGGATGCGGGCGCGAGGGGTCAGGCCCCATTTCTCGCCGAACGCCTTACTGCCCACGAGCACGCCCGCCGCCCCGTCGACGATGCCCGAGGAGTTACCGGCATGGTGGATGTGGTTGATCGCCTCAAGATGCGGGTATTTCAGCTTGGCCACGGCATCAAAGCCCGGCATCACCTCGCCCATGTCCTTGAAGCTGGGCTTTAAGGCCCCGAGCGATTGCATGTCGGTGCCGGGGCGCATGTATTCGTCACGATCAAGGATCGAGAGGCCATTCTGGTCCTTGACCTCGATGATCGAGCGGTCAAAGCGGCGGTCCTCCCACGCCTCGGCAGCGCGGCGCTGCGATTCCACGGCGAGCGCGTCGGCATCGTCGCGGGAGAAGCCGTATTCGGTGGCGATGATATCCGCTGAAATCCCCTGCGGCACGAAATAGCTGTCCATGGCGATGCTGGGATCGACGGCAATCGCCGCCCCGTCGCTGCCCATCGCGACGCGGCCCATCATCTCGACCCCGCCCGCGATATAGCCGTCGCCTGCGCCGGCGCGCACCTGATTCGCGGCGAGGTTCACCGCCTCCATGCCGCTCGCACAGAAGCGGTTGATCGAGAGGCCGGGAATACGCTCGTCGAGATCCGAGGCCAGAACGGCGGTGCGGGCCAGACACCCGCCCTGCTCCATCACCTGCGTGGCATTGCCCCAGATCACATCCTCGACGGCGTGACCCTCAAGCCCGCTGCGCGCCTTCAGCGCGTTCAGCATATCCGCCGAGAGCCGCGCCGCGGTCACCTCGTGCAGCGCGCCATCCTTGCGGCCCTTGCCACGCGGGCTGCGCACGGCGTCATAGATATAGGCATCTGTCATCTCGGTCTCCTTTTTCACGCTCGGTCAGCAGGGCTGCCGGGCATCAGGTCATAGGGGTGTTTCCAGCCGGGCAGGCGCTCGATATTCGAGAGCCACCGGTCGATCTCGGGCCAATCCTTACAGTCGAAACCGAAAGGCTCGGGGTAAAAGAGGTAGCCGCAGCAACTCAGGTCGGCATTGGTGATCGCATCGCCCACGATCCAGTCACGCCCCTTGAGATGGGCGTCGAGCGCGGCATAGGCGGCCTTGAGCCGCCCCTGCATGAAGCCGATCACCTCCGCCGGGCGTTTCTCCTCGGGCAGGAAGTTCATCAGGAATCGCGTCATCCCGGCCTGAGAGCTGAGCTTGTGATTGTCCCAGAACATCCAGCGCATCACCTCGCGCGCGTCTTGCGGCGTCTGACCGCCGAACTTGCCTGTCTTCTCGGTGATGTACATCTGCATGACACCCGATTGCGTCAAGGTGACATCGCCATCCACCAGCACCGGCACCTCGCCCATCACGTTGATGTGACGGAAATCCGCCTGCCGCGTCTCGCCGCCGAAGAAATCGACGAAGACCGGGTCCCAGTCGAGGCCGGACAACTCCAGCGCCAGCGCCGCCTTGTAGGCATTGCCGCTCTCGCCGAAGCAGTGGAGTTTGATCGTCATGGCGTGGCTCCCGGTTGCGGTGTTGGATTTGGATATTTTTGGCAAGATGAAGCAGGGGGCTGTTCATCATATGAAGCAGGGGGCTGTTCATCATTGATTAAGTTTAATGCGCTTTGATGGCATGGCGTCACAGGCTGGGAAGCCGATGGACGTGCAAGGTGAAGCCCTGTCGTCGCGCCTGATGCCAAGTGGCCCGTGCGCGCGGCAGGGTGGACCTCCGCTCCTTCATCTTGCTGCAAATATCCCCGCCGGAGGCATCCGGCATTTACCATATGCGCCAACGAACAGATCATCACAGCGCCCTCGCGATCAGCTCTTTCATGATCTCGTTGGTGCCGCCATAGATCCGCTGCACTCGGGCATCGGCCCACATTTCGGCGATGTCGTATTCCTGCATGTAGCCATAGCCGCCATGCAGTTGCAGGCACTCGTCCAGCACCTCGCCCTGCGCATCGGTCAGCCAGTATTTCGCCATCGCGGCCTTTTCGACACTCAGCTCTCCACGCATGTGCTCGGAAATGCATTCATCCATGAAGGCCCGGCACACGGCGGTCTTGGTCTGGCATTCGGCCAGCTTGAAGCGGGTGTTCTGGAATTGCAGGATCGGCCCGCCGAAAGCCTGACGCTCTTTGGTGTAGGCAATGGTGCGCTCCACCGCGCCTTCCATCGCCCCCTGCGCGCCGCAGGCAATGATCAGCCGTTCCTGCGGCAGTTGCTCCATCATCTGGTAAAAGCCGCGGCCCTCTTCGCCGCCAAGGATGTTCTCGGGCGGGATTTCCACATTGTCGAAGAACAGTTCCGACGTGTCGCCCGCATGCAGCCCGACCTTTTCAAGGTTGCGCCCGCGTGCAAAGCCCGTGGCGCCCTCGGTCTCAACCGCTACGAGCGAGGTGCCTTTCGCGCCCTCCTTGGGGTCGGTCTTGGCCGCCACAATGATCAGGTCGGCGTGCTGGCCGTTGGTGATGAACGTCTTCTGCCCCGAAAGGCGGTAGGCGTTGCCGTCGCGCACCGCACGGGTCTTGATCCCTTGCACGTCCGATCCGGCGGCGGGCTCGGTCATGGCCAATGCGCCCACCATCTCGCCCGAGACCATCTTGGGCAGCCATGTCTTCTTCTGCTCTTCGCTGCCATAGGCGAGGATATAATGCGCGACGATACCGGAATGGATCGGATTGCCCCAGCTGGCAAGATTGGCACGACTCTGCTCCAGACAGATCACTGCCTCATGCCCGAAATCGCCGCCCGCGCCGCCGTATTCCTCGGGGATCGATGGGCAGAGCAGGCCCAACTCGCCCGCCTGGTTCCATGTCTCGCGATCCATGATGCCGGCCTTGCGCCAGCGTTCGTAATGCGGACGCCATTCATCATTGATGAATTTGGCGGTCATCTCGCCGAGCATCCGGTGCTCGTCCGTCATCCATGTCATCGCCGGGCCTCCCGTCCCTGAATGGTCAGCGTTTGCGCGCGTCGAGCTCCGAATTGAAGATGCGCAAACGGTGCGCGAAGGTATCCTCGTCGATCACGCTGTCGAAATTCTCGAACAGGAAAGACAGCGCCTCGCCCTCGTCGAGCCCCGCCTCCTGACTGAATTTGCGCAACCGGCGATAGCCGTCCTCGGTCATCGCCGCGTTGAAGCGGCGCGTCAGGCGAAAGCGTTTCGGCATCGTTTCCTCCTCCCGTAGGGTGGGGTTCCACCCCACCCCTGTTTCAGAACGCCTCGGCGTCAAGCTCCATCACCGGCTCCGCACCGCTCTCGATGCGCGCGAGATGCAGCGCAGTCGCGGGCAGGCGGCGCTTCATGTAGAAACGGCCCGTCGCCAGCTTGGTCTTGTAGAACGCCTCATCCGTGGTGCCCGCCTCCAGCGCCGCATGGGACGCCTTGGCCATCCGCGCCCACATCAGCCCGAGGCAGACATGGCCGAAAAGGTGCATGAAGTCATAGGACCCGGCAAGCGCGGCGTTGGGGTTTTTCATGCCGTTCTGCATGAAGAACATCGCCGAGGCCTGCAGGTCTTTCGATGCCGTCTTGAGCGGGTCGAGGAAGTCTTTCTTCAGCGCCTCGTCGCCCTCGTTCTCCTTGATAAACGTCTTGACCATCTCGAAGAACGCCATCACGTGACGGCCTGAGTCCTGTGCCAGCTTTCGCCCCACCAGATCGAGCGCCTGCACACCGTTGGCGCCCTCGTAGATCATCGCGATACGGGCGTCGCGGGTGAACTGCGACATGCCCCATTCCTCGATATAGCCATGCCCGCCATAGACCTGCTGTGCCAGCACGGTCATGTCATAGCCCTCATCGGTCAGGAAGCCCTTGATCACAGGCGTCATCAGCGAGATCAGCCCCTCGGCATCCGCATCCTCGCCGCGATGCGAGCGGTCGATCAGTTCCGCGCCCCAGAGCATGAAGGCGCGCGCGCCCTCGATGAACGACTTCTGATCCATCAGCGAGCGGCGGATATCGGGATGCACAATCAGCGGGTCAGCGGGGCCGTCGGGGTTCTCCGTGCCGGTCACCGCGCGGCCCTGAAGCCGGTCCTTGGCATAGGCGAGCGCGTTCTGATAGGCGACCTCGGCTTGGGCCAGCCCCTGCATGCCGACGCCGATGCGCGCCTCGTTCATCATGGTGAACATGGCGCGCATGCCCTTGTGCTCCTGCCCCAGCAGGTAGCCCGTTGCCCCGTCATAGTTCATCACGCAGGTGGAATTGCCGTGAATCCCCATCTTTTCCTCGATCTTGCCGCAGGTCACGCCGTTGCGATCGCCAAGGCTGCCGTCTTCCTTCACCATGAATTTCGGCACGATGAAGAGCGACACGCCCTTGATCCCATCGGGCCCGCCGGGGATCTTGGCCAGTACCAAATGGACGATGTTGTCGGCCATGTCATGCTCGCCCGACGAGATGAAGATCTTTTGCCCCGTCAGCAGATAGCTGCCATCCTCCTGCGGTTCGGCCTTGGTCCGCATCAGGCCCAGATCGGTGCCGCAATGCGGCTCCGTGAGGTTCATCGTGCCGGTCCACTCGCAAGAGAACATCTTGGGCAGATAGGTCTCTTTCTGCTGGTCCGAGCCATGCACGAGGATCGCGGAGGCCGCGCCATGGGTCAGACCCTGATACATCGTAAAGGCCTGATTGGCGCCCGAGAACATCTCACCCACGGCGGTGCCCAGTACGTAAGGCATGTTCTGCCCGCCATATTCCTCGGGCAGGTCAAGGGCGGTCCAGCCGCCCTCGCGGACTTGGTCAAACGCCGCCTTGAAGCCCTTGGGTGTGCGCACCACGCCGTTTTCCAGAACGCAGCCCTCGCTATCGCCCACCGGGTTCAGCGGCGACAGCACTTCCGAGGAAATCTTTCCGGCCTCTTCCAGAACCGCGCTGGTGAAATCGCGGTCAAGCTCGGTATAGCCCGGCGTGTCCTGCTCTGACACGTTCAGCACGTCATGCAGGATGAATTGCATGTCGCGGGTCGGTGCGGTGTAGCTTGGCATCTGGTTCTCTCTCCCTAAAGAATGGCCGTGCCGGTATCACTCGGCGGCGTCGCGGTTGTCCTTGAGCGAGGCCAGCATACGCTCGCCCCATGTCATCTGTTCGCGCAACTCGGAGATCGCGGCCTCCAGGTCGTCGCGCTGTGTCTCCATCTCGGCCAGACGCGCCTTGGCCACCTCGTAGGCGCTGGCGATCTGGGTGTGCTGCTGATCCCCCTTGTCGTAGAGATCAAGCAACTGGCGCAATTCCTCGAGGCTGAACCCGAAGCGCTTGCCGCGCAGGATCAGCTTCAGCCGGGCGCGGTCGCGCCGGGTGAAGAGGCGGCGCTGTCCCTGCCGGATGGGCGAGAGCAGTTCCTTGGCCTCGTAGAATCGCAGGGTGCGCGGAGTGACGTCGAACGCCTCGCACATCTGCCGGATTGTCATCACATCATCAGTCATCTCGTTGCCTCATCGCAGAGCCTCTGGCGATAACCTGCGTCGGGTGCCCCATGGTTACAACAGCCGCGCGGCTTTACGTAACTGCTACGTCACGTCACTTTCAAATTGACGTAAGATAAGGCAAGGTAAGGCCGTGTGGAGGGACATTTTCTTGCCCCTGCGTCACCAGGCTTCAGTCGAGATTCGCTTCGGTCTGGTCGCGCAGCTGGCGCAACTCGGTCATCGCCTCGTCGATCTGGCGGCGCTGTTCGGCGAGTTCGGCAAGCTGCCGGTCAGCGAGGTCGATCCAGCTGCGCATCTGCGCGTCGGTGCCCTCATGCTCGTAGATCAGCAGCCATTGGCGGATATCCTCGAGCGAAAATCCGAATTTCCGGCCCCGCAGGATCAGCGTCATCCGGGCGCATTCGCGGGGTCCGTAATAGCGTGACCTGCCCTCGCGCTCCGGCTGCAAGAGTTCGATATACTCGTAATAGCGCAACGTGCGCGGCGTGACGTCGTATTTCGCGCACATTTCCTTGAAGGACAGTCTGTTCTCCGCCATCGTCCGGCCCTCCTGCACGGGCAGGTTAGGGCCAAGGCGCGCGCCGCGCAACCGCCGCTCTTGCAGGTCCGGCCCGTTGCACCCCATAAAGGGCGCAAGTTCGCAGCGGGGATGCCCATGGATGACGAAAAGAACAAGATCGCGCAGCAGTTCATGCAGGCGCTGCCGCATGCCCGCGCGCTCGGGATGCGCCTGATCGGTATGGGCAAGGGCAAGGCAGAGATCGAAATGGAGTATGACGAGCGCCTGATCGGCGACCCCGAAACGGGGGTGATTCATGGCGGCGCTGTGTCGGCGCTGATGGATACCTGCTGTGGGGCGGCGGCGATGAGCCATCCTGCCTCGCCCGGCGGCACTGCGACCATTGATCTGCGCATCGACTACATGCGCCCCGCCACACCAGGACAGGCGATCCGGGCGCATGCCGAATGCTACCACATCACGCGCTCGGTGGCCTTCGTGCGGGCTCGCGCCATGGACGACGACAGCGCGCGCCCTGTCGCCACCGCGACCGGCACCTTCACCGTGGAGGGAGGCTGATGGCGCGTGCCCGTCCCGAACCCGTGCAGGTGGTCAAGCAACGCCGCGATGCCGCACTGAAGGCGCTGGTCGAGGGGGTGCCCTATATCCGCTTTCTCGGCGTGCAGTTCGAGCGGCGCGGCGATGAGCTGACCGCCGTGATGCCGTTCGATGAAAAGCTCATCGGCAACCCCCTGCTGCCCGCGCTGCATGGCGGGGCGACAGCGGCGTTTCTCGAAATCACCTCGATCATCGGGCTCAGCTGGGGCCATTTGTGGGAAGAGATCGAGAGCGGCAAGGTGGAGGTCGAGACGCTGACCGAAGGCCGCCTGCCGCGCCTGCCCAAGACGATTGATTTCACCGTCGATTACCTGCGCTCAGGCTTGCCGCGCGATGCCTATGCCCGTGCGAAGGTCAACCGCTCGGGGCGGCGCTATGCCTCAGTGCATGTCGAGGCGTGGCAGGACAACCGCTCGCGCCCCTTCGCGCAGGCCACCGGCCATTTCCTGATGCCGCGCCGCGATGAGTGAGACCGCCCGCGCGGTCACTCATGCCCGCGTCCTCAGGATCGCCGTGCCGATCGTCATTTCCAACGCGACCGTGCCCATTCTGGGCGCGGTGGATACCGGCGTGGTGGGGCAGATCGGGCTCGCCGCCCCCATCGGCGCGGTCGGCATCGGGGCGGTGATCCTGACCGGAATCTACTGGATCTTCGGCTTTCTGCGGATGGGCACCACCGGCCTCACCAGCCAGGCACATGGCGCGGGACAAACCGGCGAGGTCGCAGCCCTGCTCACCCGCGCGCTGATGATCGGCTTTGCCGGGGGCGTCTTCGTCATCGCAATGCAAGTGCCGATCTTCTGGGCCGCCTTCCAGCTCTCCCCCGCCAGTGCCGAGGTCGAGGCCCTTGCGCGCGACTACATGGCCATTCGCGTCTGGTCCGCGCCCGCGATGATCGCACTTTTCGGCATGACCGGCTGGCTCATCGCGCAAGAGCGCACGCGCGCGGTCCTGATGATCCAGGTGCTGATGAACGCGGTCAATATCGGGCTCGATCTTTGGTTCGTGCTGTGGCTCGATATGGGTGTGACCGGCGTGGCGCAGGCCACGGTGATCGCCGAATGGGGCGGGCTGGCGCTCGGCTTCTGGTTCTGCCGCGATGCCTTCGGCGTGCCCGCCTGGCGCGACTGGCCGCGCGTCTTTGACCGCGCACGCCTGCGCAACATGGCGATGGTGAATACCGATATCCTGCTGCGCTCGTTGATGCTTCAGATCATCTTCATCTCGTTCCTCTTTCTGGGCGCGGATTTCGGCGATGTGACGCTGGCGGCCAATCAGGTGCTGCTCCAGTTCCTCAACATCACCGCGCATGCGCTCGACGGCTTTGCCTTCGCCGCCGAGGCGCTGGTGGGGCAGGCTTACGGTGCGCGCGCGGTGGCCCTGCTGCGGCGCGGTGCGCTGATAACCAGCTTCTGGGGGCTGGTGGTCTGCATCGCGCTTGCGGTCGGCTTTGCCACGTTCGGCGGCGCGATCATTGATCTCATGGCCAAGGTGCCCGAGGTGCAGGCCGAGGCGCGCAGCTATCTGATCTACATGGCCGCCGCGCCCATCCTGGGGCTTGCGGCTTATATGCTCGACGGGGTGTTCATCGGCGCGACCCGGTCGCGCGACATGCGCAACATGATGGCGCTCAGCCTCGTGGTCTATGTCGTGGCGGCGGCGGCGCTTGTGCCGGGCCTTGGCAATCACGGGCTGTGGCTGGCGCTGTTGATTAGCTTCCTCGCGCGCGGCGTCACACTCGGCCTGCGCTACCCGGCTCTGGAGCGGGCCATCGTCTGATCGGGTTCGCAATCGGCGCGATATGCTGTATGAACGGGGCCCCGAATCCACGGCAGGCATCATGCTCAAGATCACTGACACCATCGCGATCGAGGACTGGGAGTTGACCGAGCAGTTCATCCGCGCGTCGGGACCGGGCGGGCAGAACGTGAACAAGGTTTCGAGCGCCGTCGAGTTGCGCTTCGAGGCCGAGCGCTCGCCCAACCTGCCCGGACCGGTCAAGACCCGGCTGAGGCGTCTGGCCGGGCGGCGCTGGACCAAAGAAGGGGCGCTCGTGATGAGCTGTGATGAAACCCGCAGTCAGACCCGGAACCGCGAAATCGTGCGAGAGCGTCTGGCCGACCTGATCCGCAAGGCCACCGTCGCACCCAAGCGACGCGTGGCGACCCGCCCAACCCTCGGATCAAAGAAACGCCGTCTCAAGGCCAAGAAGTTACGTGGCGAGGTCAAGGCGCTGCGCGGTCAGGTCGGTGGCGAAGAATAAGGCTTATTTGCAAGAATTTTCAACTTAGCAGGATTGTCTGCCGCCGTTGCGGCGCTTGCCCTTCATGGTTCGCAAAATCCAGGCAGACCATGGGTTGAATTCGTCGTATACTGGATTTTCTGTAGTCTTTTTGACTCATCGAGAGTGTATTGCGTGCTGATCGAGCGGGACGAGATAATTGACAACGTACGCGATCGCCTTGATCGCGTCGCGGAGAGCGGTGGGCAGATCGTTCTGATCAGCGGCGAGGCCGGGATCGGGAAATCCTCGGTAATTGACGCTTTCTTGTCCCGGCTCCCGCCATCATTGCCCCGCGCTGTCGGTCTTTGCGACCCCCTGCACACACCCCGGCCCCTTGGGCCGGTGCGAGACATTTTTCAGAGCATGTTCGGGACAGGATTGAACGATCTTGAAGAGGCGCGTTTCTTTGAGGGATTCGTCTGGCGAGCGGGCACGCTTCGTGACCCGATAGTACTCGTGATAGAAGACCTGCATTGGGCGGACCAGCGCAGCCTGGATTGGCTGAATTATCTGGGTCGACGCATTTCCCAATTGCCAATTCTTCTGATCGGAAGCTTTCGAGATGATGAGGTCGAGGCAACCCATGCACTGCGCACGGCCCTTGGCGGCATTCCCGCCTCAAGGAAACTCCAGTGCCGCCTCGCCCCCCTGTCGCTGAGTGCGATTCGACAAATCGCATCGGGCAGCGGGTATTCTGCCGAACGCCTCAACACGATCACCGGTGGCAATCCTTTCTTCATAACAGAAGTCCTGAACCACAAGCAGGATGCCGGTGTCGTACCGATATCCGTGTCCGATGCGGTCAATGCGCGGATCAACGCGCTACCCGAAGCAACGCGCAACCTGCTCGAACTCGCGTCATGCTGTCCCGGCGGAATCTCGCTTGAGCTGTTGCAGGACCTGACGGGCGGGACAGCGGTCACCCTTTTGCCGAACGCCACTGAGCGACAGTTGCTCATCGCCTCAGGGCGGCATTTCAAATTCCGGCACGAGCTGGCACGGCTTGTCACATATGAGCGGCTGTCGCCCCCGGCTCGAACCGATGCACATGCGCGAATCATGTCGGCCCTGCTCGCACAGGACGCCGCGCCACCGCTTGATATGATCGTCCACCACGCGCGCGGGGCAGACAGCCCGAATGTGGTACTGGAATTTGCACCCCGCGCGGCGAACATCGCCGCAAAACTTGGCGCCCATCGCGAAGCTGCGATGCATCTTGATGCGGCCCTGCACTATGTCGACCAAGCCCCGCCCGAAGACGCTGCAGTAATCCACGAATGTTGGGCACACGAGGCTGGCCTGGCGCGCAGGATAGACGACGCCGTGATTGGTGCGCGCAAAAAGGCCGTCGCGCTATGGCAGCAGATCGACCGGCCCGAGCGCGTCGGCGAAAACCTGCGCTGGCTGTCGCGCATGCATTGGTATCGCGGCGAGTCCGAGATGGCCCAGCACTATCTTGAGGACGCGATAACAGTTCTGGAGAATGGTCTTCCGTCGTCAGCCAAGGCCCGCGCCTATGCGTTGCGCGCACAATTCTTCATGCTTCAGGACAACATGGACGAGGCGCTCCAATGGGCGCGCAAAGCGTTGGAGATTGCGGATCAGGTCGGCGACGAAGAGACACGCGCGCATGCGTTGAACACCGCCGGATCTGCTGCATTGTTCCGTGGCGACACACAAGGCGAGGCCGATCTGCGTGAAAGCCTTGAAATCGCGCGCCAGCACGGCTTTCACATTGAGGCAGCGAGGGTCTATACCAACCTGTCAGAATGCCTGATCGAAATGGGAGCTCTCCAAAAAGCCGAAGCCCTGATCGAGGAAGGGATCACCTTCGACAGCGAGCATGATCTTGACGCCTGGACGTTCTACTTGGTCGGGCGCAAGGCGCAGTTGCGCTTTGAGCAGGACAGATACGCCGAGGCGATCACAATCGCGCAGGGCGTTCTGACGCAGGACGATCAGACCTTGCTGATGCGCATGCCCGCGATGATCGTACTGGCGCGCTCCAAGCTTCGCTTGAACGAAAACGGTGTGAGGGACGATCTGGATACCGCGCTTGCGGGCGCGCAGAAGATCGGCGAGCCGCAATATCTGGTGCCATTGCACATCGCGCAAATCGAGGCAGCCGTGCTTGCCGGCGACCCGGCCTTGGCGGCTTCGCATATCGCGTGGATTGAGCAACTGAACAGGGGGCTCTTGAGCCCGCGAAAGCATGGTGAATTCTTATTCTGGGCCACCTTGGCGGGTCACGATGTCACGGCACACGACACGAGCAATCTGCCCCAAGGGTTCGCAGCCGTCGCGTCGGGCGCATTCGACCGCGCGTATGAATACTTTGACAACTGCGGAGCGGCCTACCTGGCCGCATGGTCCTTGGTTGCAAAAGGCGGTAGCGACGCTGTGCTGCGTGCCGACGAGATACTTCAGACGATTGATGCTCTGCCAGCTCGCAAGGCGCTTCGCGCGCGCCTGCCGAACCTGACCGACCCGGCGGCCTTGTCGGTGCTGAAGCGGGGCAAATACCGCGATGCCAGACGACATCCCTACGGCCTTACACGTAAGGAACAGATCGTCCTGCAATTTCTGGCAAACGGGGCCAGCAATGATGCGATTGCGAAGGACTTGTCGCGCTCACGGCGCACAGTTGAAAACCATGTCTCCGCGATCCTGTCAAAAATGCGCGCAAAGAACCGTATGGAAGTCGTGCTTCGAACGCAAAGCGAGCCTTGGATCCTGTCTGAAGACCAGCCGCACAATTAAACTGCGTTTCGAAATTTAGGTATCCAAGTACCGAAATTTGAGCATCCCTACTCAGGGCTCTTTGCACGTCAGACGTGTACTCTTTCCCTACGCCTCTTGGCCCGACCGGAATGCAATGTGTTCGCGCAGTGATCAGCACGACCCTTATTGGCGGTCAGAACGAGCCAACGGGCGGCGTAGCGACGGCGAGGAGACCTCTCCTGCCCAACCCCGAATCTTCGCGCCGATAAACACGCGGGATGTCCAACCGATCCCACGGTTGGAATGCAGACCCGTCCGGTTTTGACGCGCCCAACGGATAGAGGAATTGATAATGTTTTTCAGATTTGGCCTGACAGCCGTGACAACAGGTATTTTAACGATCTCGGCGAGCTTTGCTGACGAAGTGCGCTTGCAATCGCTCTGGCATGAGGGTGAAGGCACAAGCCGGTTTACGGGGTTGTTGGCCCTCGATGACTTCAGCGCGACCGCCGAGGCGCTGATTGCGGACGGGTTTCGGCTGATCGACGTTGAAACCGCACGCCTGAACGGCGCACGCGGTTTTGCCGGCCTGTTTGTCGAGACATCGGGCAGCAATTACCTTGACGTGGTGCGCTCTGGCACCGCGTTACGCCGCGCCATGCGCAGCCGCGCCGCGGATGGCCTGCGCCTGATTGATTTCGAAGTTTTTCGCCAACAGGGTGAACGCCGCTTTGCTGGCGTATTCGGGCCCGGCACCGGCGCCCAGCGTCTTGTGCGCCCCCTGCCCGTGGCCGAGTTCCTGGAAAGCAAGGACCTGATGCGCACGCTTGGTCTGCGACTCGTTGATGTCGAGACCATCGTGATTGGCGGCGAGCATCGGTTTGCCGGGCTGTACCGGGCCGACGCACCACCCACCGTTTTCACCCGGTTCCGACCCCGCGCCAATCTGGTCGAGCTGCGGGACCGGATGCGCAGTGACGGGTGGGAACTGTTTGACGTCGAGCGTGCCGTCAACGCGCAGGGCGCGGACGTCTACTTTGCCCTTTGGCGACAGGGCAACGGGCCGGGCGTTCTGTCGCGGTTCCGATCTCCGGCAGAGCAGCTTTTCTTTGCCAGCAGCCAGGAAGAGGCTGGCCGCCGCGCCCTCGACGTGGAACTCAAAATCCTCGTGGACGACGACGCGCCGCCGCCACCCCCGCCTCCACCGCCGCCAGAGCCACAACTCCCCGAAAACTCGTCGAACATCACCTTCACTGACGAGTACCGGCTAAGGATTCAATTCACTGCGCCCGATGACATGCCTCCGACCATCGAGATACCCCGCGCCTGGATGCCGGACTGGATGCCGCAACAGGACGGAACCTATCTCATGCCGGATGCCGCCTGCGCCGTGAATATACGCAACGCTGACAGTATTTACTGGCAGGTTCCCGGCGAGTCTTCGTTGGATACGGAGACCCTTCAATCGCTGGAGACCGTCCCAAGCGAATGGAGCCTGCCTGGGGTCAGCTTCGCGGGGCCGATCGTGGCCTGCGCGGGGGCCGATGTCGAATGGTCGTTCCCAGCGCCATTCACCAGAGGTGGCCAGCCTTTCGAGCCCCTACCCAACCTTTCACTGGTGATCGAGGCGGCACAAGGTGAACTGCGCTTTCAATCTGGTGCTGCCCCGCACGTGGAGCCGTTCGACGCGCATGAGCTGTTTTCGGATGATTTCGAGGGCGAGTTGATGTCCGTTCTCGATCAATTCGAAGAGGTCGCCGAGGAGCAGGGCAACGTCGACACCTACTGCTCGGTGGTTGGCGCGTTCTGGACGGTGATGTGCACCGTACCCGGCGCCCCATGCCCCCTGCCCCGGCCACCGCTGCCGCTTTGCGATGCCGGTTAGTTTTCAGACACCGTTCTTTCAATCAAGGAGCATCAAGATGCCTAGATATCTAATTTTCCCGCTCGTCGCCCTGACGCAGGGCTTTCTGATCACCTCGGCAGAGGCACAGACCAGTTGTGAATTCTTCAGCGATGACAACTGGAATGGAAGCCGGGTCATCTACAACCTGCCGGATGGAAATCTTGCCGGTCAGCCGTGGTCGAACCAGAGCCGACGTTTCGACGGGGCCAACCTCAGTCAATACGCGCGCGCCATCTACAAGAATGTCGAGAGCGTTCGGATAACGGCAGGCGACTCGGACGTGTCACTCTATGTCTTCGATGGAGAAGACTACAACGGTCGGTTCCAGGTTGTACGCGCCGCACAGGGGGATACCGCAAGGTGGCGGTTCGGTTCGATGGCCAACAAGGTGCGCTCCGTCGTCTGTCAGCGCGATGTTTTTGACGCCCCGAGCATTCCGACCTCATTGATTGCGGATGCGATGACGGCACGGATTCACGATGCCGTCAGCGAACAGCGCCACCGTTTCTACAACCACAGGATCGATATTCGACAGGGTCGGCTATCATGGGAGAACGGTCACGAACTCTGTCGCTCCAACAACTGCGCGCAGATCGATCAGCCTGATCGGCGGAAGTACTGGGATTTCTTGAGGTACTCCTACAAGTCGCGTGGCAGGCTCAAGGCAGACGGTCGCGAATACACGATTTCCATCGAGATATGGATCGAACCGTTCGTGCACGACCGGCGCCTGCGGTTTCGTGTCGACGCCTGGGACGTGTCGGTGACAGACTGGATCTGGGAGCGACGCCTGAGAGACAGCGTCCGCAATCGTCTGCGCGATGAAATCCCCGCCATCGGCGCCATGCTGGAAGCGGAGATCCGTGACCGGGTTCGTGACAGCCAAGGCACAGTTGCAGCAAGCTTGCTCGACAATTTGCGCGGTATAAGCCTGACGTATAGCTGCGACTCCGACACCGACCGCGTCGGATACCCCAACTATAATTACACGGCCTTTCAGATCGAGCGGATCTGTGGTGGCACCACGCCCGACAACGTCGTGGCGCCATCGATCCGCGTGCGCTTCTGAGCCGGTCAAGGCCTCTCTCCAGCCACCTCGGCGGCAGCCCCGTATTTGGCTCGGCCTCGGAGGTGGCACGCCTAGTGGTCGGGTGGCGTCACGTCGCGCTTGACCTCGGGCATCAGCTGCGTTGATCTTGCGGGATCTGTGAGGAGAGACAAGAATGGTAATGCCCGCAATCACGGGATCAGGTGTATTCACCCCCCCGGAGGTGATCACCAACGAAGAACTGGTCGAGACCTTCAACGCCTACGCGGAGGCCTTCAACACACGCCACGCCGCAGAGATCGCCGCTGGCGAGATCGAAGCCAAAGGCCTCTCGTCTCCCGAGTTCATCGTCAACGCTTCGGGCATCGAGCGGCGGCACGTTATGGACAAGACCGGGGTGCTCAACCCCGAAGTGATGCACCCGCTGCTGCGGCAGCGCAGCGATGATGAGCCGGGGATCATGGCGGAAATGGCCATGGCAGCCTGTGCAGAGGCGCTCGACCAGGCCGGGCGCGACGCGTCCGAGATCGACCTGATCATCTGCGCCGCCTCGAATCACGAACGGCCCTACCCCGCCGTAGCCATCGAGATCCAGCAGCTTCTGGGGGCAGGTGGCTTTGCGTTTGACATGAACGTCGCCTGTTCCTCGGCCACATTCGGCATTCAGGCCGCCGCCGACATGATCCGAGGCGGCGGCGCAAGGCGGGCGCTGGTTGTCAGCCCGGAGATTTGTTCAGGCCACCTGGAGTGGCGCGACCGGGATTGTCATTTCATCTTCGGCGATGTTTGTACCGCAATGGTGATCGAGGCCGCGGAAGAGGCAAATGGCCCGCATTTCGTGATCCGCTCCACGCGGTGCGCCACGCAGTTTTCAAACAATATCCGCAACAATAACGGGTTCTTGCGTCGTGCACGGCCCGATGGCGTGGCGGACCGGCGCGACATGCAGTTCATGCAGGAGGGGCGGCGCGTGTTCAAAGAGGTGCTGCCAATGGTTTCATCCCATATTCTCGCCCATCTGGAGGCCGAGAAAGTGACATCGGATGAGTTGCGCCGCCTCTGGCTGCATCAGGCAAACAAGGCCATGAACGATTTCATAGGCCGCAAGGTTCTGGGCCGCGTGCCTTCAGCGGACGAGCAACCCAATATCCTGCAGGACTACGCCAACACCTCCTCCGCAGGGTCGATCATCGCATTCTCGAAATATTCCGACGATCTTGCCCCCGGCGATCAGGGGCTGATCTGTTCGTTCGGCGCGGGGTATTCCGTCGGGTCTGTTCTGGTGGAACGCGCGCCCGGCCCATAACGCCCCGGACCGCCGCATCGGCACTGCTGGAAGGGCACTTCCTGGGATGGTGCAGTGTGATGCGGCAGTCCTGACCCGCGAAGAGAGATATCCTGCACGGGCGGACGCTACCGTTCACTCGTCCCGGCATGGGTCCGGTTCGGCAAACGGCGCCCCGCGACAATCCCGGGGACAATTTGGAAATGACATTCCGGGGTAAACTCATTAATGGGAAAAGAGTTTTGCGTTTCCCCGGTCAGGCCGGGAATAGTTGAGGAATATGTATGTCAACAATGGCAAGTTACCTGAAGAAGCACACCGAAGCTCTCGTCAAGGATGTCGGGATCGAGGCGGCGTGCAAGTTGACGGGAAAGTCCAAGGCGACTCTTGGCCGGTATTATTCTGATCACGACGAACATACCGACCGGTTCATGCCGGTGGATGCGGTTGCCGCGCTTGAAGAGGCCGCAAGCTATCCGCATGTGACAAGCGCCCTCGCAGAATTGAAAGGTGTCAGCCTGAGCCTGATTGGCACGCGGCGCAACGCCGAGGAAAAAGCGAATGTAAACAGCGATGTGATCGCGTTGTCGCAGCGGTTTGCCATGCTCATGGCCGAGTACCAGCAGAGCATCGAGGATGGCCGGATCACCGTGAACGAGGCCAAGCGACTTCTGCGTGAGACGACGCAGCTTCAGCATGTATTGATCGAAATGAAGCTGCATCTTGAGGAAGAGGTGTCCTGAGACGATCGTCACGCGCGGACAAGGCCCGCGCGTGAGCTGCTCAATAGGCGTATTGCCACCCGAGCATCGCGGTCCAGTCCGTCTCGAGTTGCAGGCCATTTAGATCCTGATAGATCGGCGCTCCGATCTCCAGCGCGAGCCTGTGACCGCGCAACGCGCCACGCTGCGCCACAAGGTTGACCCCGGCAAGCAGACTGACGGTCTCGCCACCATAATTATCGGGATTGAGAGTCGGCGAAGGCCCGACCATGCGGGAATCACGACCACTGATATCTCCCACGCTCTTTGCCTCGATACGCCCCGACAGGCTGATCCATGGTTTTGGCTGGACACTGGCCCATGTGGTCAGAGCCACCTCATTGCCCAGATGGTACCCGTTGTTCTTGCCGGTGCGCACGACACCAGTCAGTTGAGCACCCCAGCCGGTATTGCCAGACCGACCACTATAGGTGATTCCCGGCAATAGATCATAGGTGCCTGAGCCCAATTGCATCCCGTAAGGCATACGCATGTTCATGAGCGCCCCGGTTGGGGTCAAGGCGGTGGCCCGCTCAGTTGTCGATCCGGTGGGCAGGCTGACCCCGAAGTTCAGATGCAGCTTGTGATCTCCACGCTCCATCAGCCGGTAAAGGCCCGAGACCTTCAGATCGCCCCACCCCTCGGATTGGGTATTGAATGTCCCAAGCCGCACCGTCCCGGCAGGCCCCGCAAAGGTGATGTGATCCATCTGCTTGGTCACATAAGGCAGCATCGCCATCAGGGTCAGGCGGTCACTCGGCGCATACATCGCGCCGAACATATGCATGTCCATGGTCATGCTGGTGGGCACAATGCGGATATTTGGCGGCTGGCCCGGCATGCCGAAAAATCCGTTGGGCGTACCGGCCACCTGCTCGGGGCTGAGGCCGTTGGTGCCGCTACGATAACCCTCCATATCCATATGCATGAAGCGGTAGGAGAGCATCACCTCGCCGGTCCTGTGGATGTGATCGCCCATGACACCGATCGGGGCGTGGCCGTCGGCGCGCAGCGGCGGCAAGTCCGTCGTGGTGACGCGCAACGCGCCATTAGATGGAGGGTCGTCATGCGCCGACACGGGCGCTGTCGAAAGACATAGGGAAAGCGCGGCGCAAAATGCACCGGCACGCAGGAAAACCTGTGTCATGATTTTGGTCTCTTCTTGTGTATTTCTGTCTCGCATGACGCACATGACCACGCGGACGTGGCCTTGCATCACGGGATGAATCAGCTTGAACGGGGCAATCCGTCGCTTACCAAAAGGAGCTGGCAGGTGCCGTCCGGGCCTGATCCCCCGACTGTACCATCACGCGCCCCGCTGGAGACAGCGCGCGCAATGGTAAGCATGGATCATAGGCGCATGCGGCAGGTTTCCCTTTGTCGGAGGTCCCGCTGGAGATGCACCCCGTCGGTTGATGACGAAGCGCACGGGCAAGTCCGGCGCCACGCGTGCCAGCTATCCCTTGGTCGTGATCGGGGGCGCGCGCGAGCAGTAGCCTGCCGGAAAATTGCCTGCGGCGGCGCGCATGTCGCCGTAGGCCGGCGTGATCAGTGTGAACGTGACAGACCGCGCATCGACGCCGACGACAGCCTGCGTCAGCGCGGCGGGCGACTTGAAAAACGGGCAAGGCGTCTTGAGAGACGGGCCGTCATGCTCATGCGCAGCCTCGGATGTCTGAGCAGGGACGCGTGCCACGGCGTCATCCGTCAGGCACAATTCTCCACCAAGTTCCGTCGCCTCGCGCAACAGCTTTTGTTGGTTGAACTCGGCGGAGCGTGCGGCGTCTGCAAGATCGTGCTGGCAATCAACTGCGGCAGCGGTGGCGACACGGACACCAAGCAAGAGAACGAGAAGCGCCGGCGCGATGCGCAGGTTGCTCATACCCTTGATGATCCGCGTCAATCTCATATTCACCAAAGCCGTTTAGCCGCGATAACGCCGGGCCTGAAATAATACCTGAAGCTCGCGCACCGCAGACTGAAACATCCAAAGCACTTTCGGGCCCCAATAAGATTAGGCACCAAATGCGCGCTCGGTCAAGTTGCCTTGCTGGTCGGTAGGGGTTGATTCGCCGCAATTGTGGCGCCTTGGGACGCGGAACCGGGACAAAAAGCGCATTCAAAGAAGATTTGAGCGCGAGCGAGAACAATAGTTGCTACAACTTGACGTAAATCCATGTCTCGGAACATATTGAGCGCATAACGCAAACAGATATTGTCCATCTGTCGTTGTCGGTGGGGGCCGACGCGGTTGTGACAACCTTGAACACGAGGTTACACAGCATGACGATCCCCCGCTTTACGGCGCACAATTCGCGTGCGCTTCCCACGCGCCGCCTCTCCGCAAGCTCTGAAAGCGAACGCCTGCCAATGCGGCGTTACCATGCGCTGTGGCAGACATCGGATGGCAATCTTCATGACCGCGAACAGGTTGCCCCGGCCCTGCCCTTGTTTGACGCGGCGCATTCGGCCTTCGCCCGAGGAACGCTGATCACAACGACACGCGGACCGGTGGCTGTCGAAGACCTTTTGCCCGGTGATCGCCTTCCCACGACATCGCACGGGGCTCTGCCGGTGATCTGGATCGGCAAGATGACCCTGCAACCTGAGTCGGATCCGGACCGGCCTGTTCGGCTGACCCGCATCATGGCCGACGCGTTCGGTATCGCGCGCCCCATGACGGATATGCTGGCCGGGCCGGGCGCGCGCATCCTGACGCGCCCGAGAGGTCTGCGCGCGAACATTGGCTCGGATCACGTTCTGACCCCGGCCCATGCGATGGCCGATGGCATGCACGCCTTCTGCGTCTCGCCACCTCGTGCCGTCACGCTCTATCACATCTGCCTGCGGCGCCATGCGACGATCACCGCGAACGGGCTCGAAGCCGAGAGCTTTCATCCCGGTGCGGGATTTGAACGCGAGATCGGGCCGAAAATGCTGGGGCTGTTTCTTGGGCTGTTTCCCCATATCCACGAACCGCATCAATTTGGGCCGCTGGCGCATCTGCGGCTGCCACTCGATGCGCCAGATACGCTAAGTGTGGCTTAGGCTTGGGATCAGGCCGACTGGCTCAGCCGCGCCTCCAGCACCTCGAACGGAACCCCGGGTTCGTCCTTCGCCCCGCGAATGACGAGGGATGTCTTGACGCTGGCCACGTTGTCCGCAGCCGTCAGCTCTTCTGTCAGAAACCTCTGAAAGCTGCTCAGATCAGGGGCCACGCATTTCAGGATGAAATCCACTTCGCCATTCAGCATGTGGCATTCGCGCACAAGAGGCCAGGCGCGGCAGCGCGCCTCAAAGGCTGACAGATCCGCTTCGGCCTGGCTTTGCAAACCGACCATGGCAAAGACCTGCACCTCGAACCCCAGTTCGCGGGCATCGACCTTGGCATGGTAGCCTCGAATATAGCCTTGCTCTTCCAGCGTTCGAACGCGCCGCAGGCAAGGCGGCGCCGAGATTCCGACGCGTTTGGCCAACTCCACGTTGGTCATCCGCCCATCGGCCTGCAACTCCGCCAGAATCTTGCGATCTATCGGATCAAGACGGGATACCGCCATCGTTCACTCCCCAATGAATTTCGCGATTGTTATAACACCCCGGCCCGCATACGCAATTATCTTTCACTCGTGCGCAAGATAATTTCCCCGATTCCGAGTTTTTAAATGCCACGCATACCTGCCTTGCAAGGGGTTACATGCGCGGCACGGCAGGGCTATATCTGCCGCCAATTCCGCATGCACACGAGAGAGGGACCATGTCCGAAACCCGCCACACAAAATGCCTTATCATCGGCTCCGGCCCGGCCGGCTATACCGCTGCCGTCTATGCCAGCCGCGCCATGCTCGAGCCGATTCTCGTACAAGGCATTGAACCCGGTGGACAGTTGACGACCACCACCGAGGTCGAAAACTGGCCCGGCGATACCGAGGTGCAGGGGCCGGACCTCATGGTCCGCATGGAAGCGCACGCCAAGGCCATGGGCTGCGAGATCATCGGTGACATCATCAGCTCGCTTGATCTGGATGCGCGTCCCTTCACGGCGCGCGGCGATGGCGGCACCGCCTATACCGCCGACGCGGTCATCCTGGCCACCGGCGCGCGCGCCAAATGGCTGGGCCTGCCCTCGGAAGAGGCATTCAAGGGCTTTGGCGTATCGGCATGTGCCACCTGTGACGGGTTCTTCTATCGCGGTCAGGAGATCGTCGTCGTCGGTGGTGGCAACACGGCCGTTGAAGAGGCGTTGTTCCTGACAAACTTCGCCTCCAAGGTCACTCTTATTCATCGCCGCGACGAGTTGCGTGCCGAGATGATCCTGCAAGACCGTCTGATGAAGAACCCAAAGATCGAAACGCTATGGTTTCACACCCTCGAAGAAGTCACCGGAACCGACAACCCCAAGGGGGTCGAGGGTGTTCGCGTGAAACACGTCGAAACTGGCGAGATCACGGAGATTCCCTGCAAGGGCGTATTCATCGCCATCGGCCACGCGCCGGCCAATGAGTTGGTCAAGGACAGCCTTGCGATGCACAACGGTGGGTACGTCAAAGTGAGCGCCGGAAGCACGCACACCTCAGTGCCCGGCGTCTTCGCGGCGGGCGACCTGACGGATCACGTTTACCGCCAAGCCGTAACGTCGGCCGGCATGGGCTGCATGGCGGCCCTTGATGCAGAGCGCTGGCTGGCCGAACAAGCGGATTGACCCAAGGGCCTTGCGCCGCGCATCCCCAAAGCCGCGCGGCGCGGGCCGGTTGAATTTGGCCTAAGCTCGAAAAAAGCGCATCCCGGTCTTGGCGCCCGGAGGTGCCGCGCATAGGCAGCAATCTCGGTCAGCACTGTCGCGAGATGCCAACCAACACTCAAATCTTGCCTTTCCACGGAACCAGCCATGTCTCTGCCTTGCGCATCATGATGTCGATACCGTAGCCGATGATGCCGATCAGGATGATACCCATCAAAACGATATCGGTGAGCTGAAAGCGCGACGCCACCATGATCATCATGCCTGCGCCTTTTTCGGCGGCGACCAGTTCGGCCGCCACGACCGTGCCCCAACAGACTCCCATCGCCACGCGTGCGCCGGTGAATATTTCGGGCAGGGAATTGGGCACGATCACATGGCGCATCAGTTGCCATTTCGACGCGCCCAACGAATATGCCGCGTGCACCTTGGAAATCGCCACGCCAGACACACCAGCGCGCGCCGAGATCGTCATGATCCAGAGGGCGGCGAGGAATAGCAGGATGATCTTGCCGCTTTCGCCAATTCCCGCCCAGATAATCACCAGCGGAATCAGAGCCAGCGGCGGAACCGGTCGCATGAATTCTACAATCGGATCGAACCAGCCGCGGAACCAGTCTGAAAGACCCATCGCGTAGCCCAGCGGAATACCGACCAGCGCGCCCAGCGCAAAACCGACGATGACACGGAACAGTGACCAGAAAAGGTGCTCCCACAAGGTGAAATTCTGATAGCCCTCGCTTGCGATCTCGGCCACGCGAGACACAACGGACTCGGGCGGAGGCAGCCATATCGGCTCCATCTGCATGCCGGTGGCGGGCGAGAAGTTGAGCGATCCCTTCGCCGTCACAGCGACCTTGCCATCCGAGACCCTGACGGTCTGGCCGGGTTCGACAGGCTGACCGTCGACCGAGACCACACGTGCCCCATCCGAGCGGGTCACCTCATCGTTCTTGTCCATCAAAAGCAACTGCGAACGCCATGCACCTACACTCAGCACATCATTCTTCGCAATGCCGTCGCCGGGGGTGGTCTCGCGGTCCTCGATCGTCTCACCGACATTAAACACCCGCACAAACACTGTTGCCTCGTCCTGCGTGCCGTCGGGGGCCTCCAGAGTATAGGTGAACTCGGTATCGCCCACAAACGGCCCCGGTGCATGGATGGGCACCCATTTGGAGCCGGTGAACGCGCCCCAGAGCAAGAAGATGGTGATCACCGAAATGACAGACGCCCAACGATCCGGGCGTACCGCGCTTTCATCGCCGAATGTCACCGTCTTGAGTGAGGTGAAATCGTTCATCTGGCGGAACTTGCGGGCGCCAAAACGCACCGCGAAAAACGCAGCCGAAAAGATCGCGACGTATATAATTAGGATGATCATGCACCCGCCTCCTCTGTGCGGCCCATGATCTCTTCTTCCATATCCCAGATCATCGACAGGATCTCCTCACGCTTCTGCCCGAATTCAGGGTTCTTCTTGACCTCGCGCAGATCCTTGCCCACGCCATCATCGGCAAAGGGCAGGCGATATTCCTTGTGAATGCGCCCGGGTCGCGGGGCCATGACGAGCAACCGCTCGCCCAGAAGCAGCGCCTCTTCGACCGAATGGGTAATGAGGATGATCGTTTTGCCGGTCTCCTTCCAGAGCCGCAACACCAGCCCCTGCATCTTTTCGCGGGTCAGGGCGTCGAGCGCGCCCAATGGCTCATCCATCAGGATGACATCGGGTTCATTGGCAAGACACCGGGCAAGGGCCACACGCTGCTGCATGCCGCCGGACAGCTCATAGACCGCCTTTTCCTTGAAATCCTGAAGCCCGACCACATCGAGCAAGTGATCAACAGAGCCGCTCCAGTCCTTTTCGCGCTTGCCGGCCATTCGCGGGCCAAAGCTCACGTTGTCGCGCACGCTCATCCATTCGAAGAGCGCGCCTTGCTGAAACACCATGCCGCGCTCGGCATCCGGCCCGGTGACCTTGTGACCGTTGAGCGTGATCTGCCCTTCGGTGGGTGCCAGAAACCCGGCGAGGATGTTGAGAAGCGTGGTCTTGCCACAGCCCGAAGGCCCCAGCACGCTCATCAATTCGCCTGTGTTCAGTTCGAGCGAGACATTCTGCAACGCCTGAACATGTCCGCCATTGGGCAGATCAAAGCGCATCGAGATATTATCAATGGAAAGCGTGGACATCCCCACCCCCTGTTTAGCTGGGTTTTCGGGCAAGACCCCGCCCGATTGATCGGGCGGGGCCCTTCGTCATGTCAAAGCGCGCTTACATGCCGCTGGCGGATGAAAGTGGGCCGATATTGACGTTGTCCTCATAGGTCGCCAGAGCCGAGTCGATGCTGCCAGCCTCGACGAACACTTCTGCAACACCTTTCATGAAGTCCTGCGCGCCACCGCCCAGCCATTTCTCCGTGAGCTGCTCGTCGACGGGCGGAAACACAAAGGTGTCGATCGTCGCGGCCGTGGCCTCGACATCCATGCCGCTGTCCTTGGCGATCACCGGCAGCATTTCGTCACGATTGGCCGAATCCGCCCACATCGCGTTGGCGTCGGCGGTCACCTTGAGGAAAGAGGCCACCAAGTCGTGGTTTTCCGCAACAAAAGCCGCCGGCCCGGAGGTCACGTCAAAGACGAGGATGCCCAGAGCTTCCTTTTCCGCACCGGTCAAGAGCACATTCCCATGCTCCTTGGCGCGACGCAGCGAGCCGCCCCAGCCACAGAACATGTCAACTGCGCCCTGGGCGATGGCCGCAGCCCCCTCGGGCGGGGCCATGTTGACCACGTCCATCGTCGAGATATCGACCCCAAAATGGTTCATCTGCTTGAGAAAGCCGTAATGCGCGGCGGTCCCAAGCGGCACGGCAACCTTCCTGCCTTCCAGTTCTCCGGCGCTGTCCTTGTCGATCTCCAGAACCTCGGCCACGACGCAGTTGTCATTGTCAGCATAGCTCACGGCCACGTCTAGCACCTGAATGTCCTGACCGGCACTGGCGGCCACGACGAAGGGCGGCACACCCTGGCTTACCGAAAGGTGCACATCGCCGGATGCCATCGCCGCGCTCATTGCGGTGCCGGTATCAAAGGCCCGCCAGTTGATGGTGACGCCCATCTCATCTTCGTATGTGCCCATTTCCTTGGCATACTGGAATGGCATCGGCCATTCGAGAAAATAGGCGACGGTGATTTCCTGCGCCTGCGCGGCCCCGGCCCCCGCCAGAAACGCAGCGCCCGCCACAGCCGACATCAGTTTGGATTTCAGTTTCATGTTGTTCTTCTCCCGTTGGTTAACTTCTGTTTTTGTCCGACACCGCACTTTTCGGCGGATTATCCTGCTGTTGGGCGCAGCTGCAAACCTCACCCCGGAACAGGCAACACCAATGAGTGAACCCGATCCACAGACACCGATCAACGCATTAATAACAGAGCTAAGAACATTTCAGTATTTCCGAAAAGAGGTTTTCGGATAGCCTCAAACTCTGGCATGGGGCGGCCAAATCAACGGAAAAATAATAATTTCCAATGCCTTAGTTCGAGAAAGGCAATCTAAAACGCAATTTTGGACCTATTTAAGCTCACCTTTTGGCCCTATTGCCCTGCCGAGTTTCTCGGCTGTTATACTGCTCAGAAAATTTGCGTATCATTCTCTCTCGACGTGCATCTTGCACCGGGCCAACCTGATGGAGCACCCCCATGGACGGCAAACTTCGCGACAATGACATCAGCCACGTGGTCGAGGCGGACCGCGCCCATGTCTGGCATCACCTGATTCAACACGCGCCCTGGAGCGGAACCGACCCCAAGGCCGACCCGCGCATCATCGTCGAAGGGCGCGGCATGCGCGTCTGGGATCAGAAGGGGCGCGAACATATCGACGGCGTCTCGGGCGGCGTCTGGACCGTCAACGTGGGCTACGGGCGCGAGCGCATCGCCAACGCGGTGCGCGACCAGCTCATTCAACTGCCCTATTTCGCAGGTTCCGCAGGCTCGATCCCCGGCGCGCTTTTTTCCGAGAAGCTGATCTCGAAAATGCCGGGGATGAGCCGGGTCTACTATACCAATTCCGGTTCCGAGGCGAACGAGAAGGCCTTCAAGATGGTCCGCCAGATCGCGCACAAGCGCTATGGCGGCAAGAAGCACAAGATCCTCTACCGCGACCGCGACTATCACGGCACCACCATCGCCTGCCTCTCGGCGGGCGGTCAGGATGAGCGCAACGCGCAATACGGCCCCTACACGCCGGGCTTTGTGCGCGTGCCGCACTGTCTTGAATATCGCGCGCAATGGGATCTGGAGGGCGAGGAATACGGCATCGCCGCCGCCAACGCCATCGAAGAGGTGATCCTGGCCGAGGGCCCCGATACCGTCGGCGCGCTCTGCCTTGAGCCGGTAACGGCCGGCGGCGGCGTCATCGTCCCGCCCGAGGGCTACTGGCCCCGCGTGCAGGAGATCTGCCGCAAATACGACATCCTGCTGCATATCGACGAGGTCGTCTGCGGCGTCGGGCGCACCGGCACATGGTTCGGCTATCAGCATTACGGGGTCGAACCCGATTTCGTGACCATGGCCAAGGGCGTGGCCTCGGGCTATGCCGCCATCGCCTGCTGCGTGACCAACGAGCGCGTGTTCGACCTCTTCAAGGACGACGTGACCGACCCGATGAACTATTTCCGCGATATCTCAACCTTCGGCGGCTGCACGGCGGGGCCTGCGGCAGCGCTCGAGAACATGGCGATCATCGAAGAGGAAAACCTGCTCGAAAACACCAATGCTATGGGCGATTACATGCTGGATCAACTGCGTAGCTTGCAGGACAAGCACGCGGTGATCGGCCATGTGCGCGGCAAGGGGCTGTTCCTCGGTGCGGAACTCGTGGCGGATCGCGCGACCAAGGAACCGACCGCCGAGAAGATGGTGCAGGCCGTGGTCGCCGACTGCATGGCCAATGGCGTGGTGATCGGGGCAACAAATCGCTCGCTGCCCGGCTTCAACAACACGCTGTGCTATTCGCCAGCCCTCATCGCCACCAAGGATGACATCGACCAGATCGTGTCGGCCACCGATGCGGCACTGACCCGGGTCTTTGGCTGATCTCAGGCGAATTTCTTTTCGGGCCCGGCGCGCAAGGCGTGCCGGGCTTTTTCATGGCCGCGTGTATTGCATGCGCTGCAATGGTCCATCATGTTCGCATCCACAGGCGCGACTCAACCAGAGGCGCCCGGAAAACCCAACATAAGGACCACCCCAATGAACCGTACACTTTCCAGCCTTGTCATGCTCTGCATTGCCACCCCGGCTTTTGCTCATTTGCCGGAGGGCGAATACGGGTCTTTTCTGGCAGGTGTCACACACCCGCTGTTCGGGCTGGATCACGTTCTGGCAATGATCGCCGTCGGCCTTTGGGCCGCACAAATTGGCGGTCGCGCGCTCTGGACGGTTCCAAGCGCCTTTGTCGGCGCGATGATCGCCGGATTCCTTGCCGCGCTTGCGGGTTTCCCACTGCCGTTCGTGGAGCCGATGATCCTTGCCTCCATCATGGCGCTTGGTGCGGTGGTTGCCCTCGCCCTGCGCCCCGCGCCCGCGCTTGCGATGGGCGCGGTCGCCCTATTTGCGGTGTTTCACGGCCACGCGCATGGCGGCGAATTGGGGCAGGCGCAGGCCCTACAATTCGGTTTGGGCTTTGCGATTGCAACCGCACTCTTGCATGCTGCCGGGTTGGCCATCGCCTATGCCGCTGCGCGTGAAACCCGCGCCACCAGCGCGATGCCGTTGCGCGTCATGGGCGGGGCCACCGCACTGGTCGGGGCGTTCATTGCCTTTGGCTAAGGCTGCACACGTCGAGCGTTCCGTTTGCGGAGTACGGCCTTTAGCGGACATTGACTAACCGCCAGACGGTGCTGTTCGCGCGGAACGTTCTTACGTCCACTAATAACCCAAGTCGTACCCTGTAACCGGCCACTCGCGACATCGCTCCGGAGTGGTATTTTACTCGCCCGACAACCCGGGGCTGCGCCCTGAAAGCTCTTGAGAAAATGGCTGCGGCAGCGCCGATTGACCTAGACGGGCGCGATAGGCGGGCAGGCTCTCTGCCACGCGCATGACATAGTTGCGAGTCTCTCGAAACGGAATGTGCTCGATCCAGTCAACGATCGCATGCGTGTCTTTGCCACGCGGATCACCCAAGGTCTCGATCCATCGAATGGCCCGCCCGGGCCCGGCATTGTAACCCACTGACATAAGAACGATATTTCCATCAAATCGCGCAGCAAGCTCCGCCAGATAGGCCGAGCCAAGCCGTGCATTATAGGACCAGTCATTGAGCACGTCAGAGTCGTCAAAGGCGATCCCCTGAACGCGCGCCATGTCACGGGCGGTGCCGGGCATGAGCTGCATCAGCCCTTCAGCCCCGGCGGGGCTTCGGACCAGATGGTTGAACTCGCTCTCGCGCCTCGCAATCGCAAGCGCAAGTTCCATCGGAATGGGCAGATCCATCTCGACCATCGGATGCAGGGCGTAATAAGGTCGTTCCACGACAATGCCCTGATCTGCCGCAGTCTTGCCGAGCATCACTTGCAGGTGGGGCTGCTCCAACTCTTCCAGCATGCGGCCCATCTGGCGGAGCGTGGTGCGGTCCTGCCCCTGGGCCAGATGCAGAAAGAAACGCCGCGCGAGCCCAATATCATCCATCTTGAGTGCCAGTGTGCCGATCTCATGCAGATCGGACAGGGCAAAGGCGGCGGTGCGCCATGGCGCAACCGCCTCAGTGCCCGCAAGTTGCGGGTCGGGAGGCAGGCCAGCCGCCTCGGCGGCAAGCACTCCGTAAAAGCTGGTCTGATATTCGGCACCCTCCGCATAGGCCAGCTCCGCGGCATCAAGATCACCAAGCGCGGTCTGCGCCCGACCAAGCCAATAGCCTGCGCGCCCCAGTGATATGGGAGTGGACACGGCCCGGCGGAAACGTTGGAAGTGATCAAGAGCAAGCCCCGGCGCATCAAGATATGTCAGAGCCAGATAGCCGCATAGCCATTCCAGATCGGCATAGTTCGCGCCTTCGACCAGTTGATGGACCGACGCGATGTCATAGGCAAGCGCCGGCTCGCCATTCCGCATCGCCTGCCGCGTCAGGGCCCGCCGCCAGCTCGCCCAGCGTTCGGGCTCTCCCAGACCTCCCTCGATCCGGCTCTGACGCAACAGGACGTCGATTGCGTCCTCCGGCGCGTTGCTGAGATGCCGGGTGAACAATTCGAACGCGATCCCGGGATTGCGGGCCTGTTCATCACTCAACCCATCGCCGCCATCACGCTTGACGCGGCCTCGCAAGAGCGCCAGCTCACGGGTCTCTGCCTCGACCAGCGGCAGCATGTGCTCGACATCCCGAAGCCCACGCCAAAGCGCCATTTCAAGCCGCGCCGCATGATGCGGAGCGAGCAACCTGTCAAACTCATGCAGGAACGCATCATGTTCGGCCTGCGTCAGATCAAGGGTTCGCCAGGCCAATACGACACTGGCCTCTGCCTCGCCCTCCCGGCCCCGCGCCAAGAGGGCCCGCGCCAGATTGAGAGCTCCGGTCCCGGTTTGTGGCCGGTACCCTTTGTAGAAATCCAGAACATCGTCAAAATCGGCATGGGTCATGACCTCTTCGCTCTGGCGGCGCATGTATCCAAGGCCGGGCCAATGCCCGTTACGCGCGAGGAAACCCAAAATCTCGCGCGGCTCGCCCAGCCCGCTGCGCAGCCGGTGCCATTCGATAAGATCCGCCGCCGCAACGCCATCACGCCGCGCCAGCCGCGCCGCCACCTCCCAACGCCCCGAGTGCATCGCATGTAACCCGCTGGCCAACGGGCGCGGTGCCAGCCGTGGCACATCCGCCGCATGCCCCGCCGAAACCGGCAGAATCATCCCTAAAACCACGAGGAGCGCCTGTAACATCTCTTGCATTTCCCGCTATAGCAAAGGATAGACAACGCCAGCCTAAGCGGCCTGTGTGCCTGCGTCCATTCATGATGCAAATGCAGCGCCGTAACATGGGCGCCAGGAACATTCCGGGCCCGGCCCGACAAGTCTAGACGAAAGGAGCGTGTCATGTTCAGAGGATCTTTTCCTGCCCTGGTCACGCCGTTCAAGAACGGCGTTGTGGATTTGGACACGCTCAAACACCTCGTCGAGTGGCATATTGGCGAGGGTAGCCATGGTCTTGTGCCTGTCGGCACAACCGGCGAGAGCCCGACCCTGACACATGAAGAACATGAGATGGTCGTCGAAGAGGTTGTGCGGGCCGCTGCGGGCCGGGTTCCGATCATCGCAGGAGCGGGCAGCAACAACACTCTCGAATCAGTGCGCTTCATGCGCCATGCCGAGAACGTCGGCGCAAACGCGGCACTGGTCGTCACGCCCTATTACAACAAGCCCACGCAGGCGGGTCTGATCGCGCACTTTACCGCGCTGCATGATTGCTGCGACCTGCCGATCATCATCTACAACATTCCTGGCCGGTCCGTTGTGGACATGAGCCCCGAGACCATGGGCAAGCTGGCACAGTTGCCCCGCATCATCGGAGTGAAAGATGCGACCGGAGATCTGGCGCGCGTCAGCGCACAGCGGATCACATGCGGCAAGGAGTTCATTCAGATATCCGGCGAGGATGGCACCGCGCACGGCTTCAACGCACAAGGCGGAGTCGGGGTGATCTCGGTGACCGCGAATGTCGCGCCAAAACTCGTGTCACAGGTGCAGGAGGCGACGTTGGCAGGTGATTATGCCAAGGCGCTCGACCTGCAAGACCGCTTGATGCCGCTGCACCGTGCGATTTTTACCGAACCCGGCCTCGTAGGCGTCAAATATGCAATGTCGAGGCTCGGGCTGTGCAGCGAAGAAGTGCGCTCACCGCTCATCGGGCTCAGCGATCCGACCAAGGCTCTGGTCGAGGATGGCATGCGCCATGCCGGCCTGATTAACTGAGGCCAGCCTGTCACGACACGATGGCCGCTCTATCCCATTGGGCTACGGCGCAATCGGCAAGGACCCGCTGGCGAGCGACGCATCGGCCGACTTCCCGGCGGCATGCGATGTGACCCGGCCACCAATACCAGTTGGCCGGCCCGTTGGGTCAGCGCCAAGCGCAACACCACAAGACCGGCTCCCGCGAGTGTAAGTTCAACTTGCCCGACGCGTGCATACGCATTGGGCCGGAGCCGTCACCTTGCAGCGCGCATGATCGGTTCCTTCATGGTCTCCAGCCCGTGGTCCTGCCATGTTGGTCTTGACCAAAGTCAAGTGCATGAAGGTAGATGGTATCGCAATCCAGATGTGGCGCAAGCGATCAGGTTTCGCGTCGCAGCGCGATCAGCTCATCAACTGAATTTCGGCGACACCTGGAATTGCAGCGGCGCCTTCCGGTGCCCGTGCCTCAGGCGTCCGGTTTGGCACGTGTCACAGAGTTTGCGGCTGTTGCGGCTGGTTGGCCGGTTTCGGCAGGCGGCTGGCCCGGCGCCAGCACCCGCCTCGCGCCCGCATGTACTTGTGGCAGATAGCGCTGCACCTCGTTTACGTCCTGCCCAGGCAGGCGAAAGTATCGATTACAGCGAACGTGTTCGCCATAACAGAGCACGCGTAGAGCCTTCCCGTCAATCTGCGCGCGCAGGGAGGGGTGAATGGCAAGACCGCCCTCGGCTGGCATCGACAGGGAGTAAAGCGGTACCAAGGCAGCAGTCCGGCCTCCTGCGCGATCTTCTTCAAGCCAAGTCAGCAGCACGTCAAGGGATGCATCGTGAACGCTCAGGAGGCCAGCATAGACATGGTCAATCACGATTTCGCGGTGCGCGGCCGCCCGGTTCAGCAATATGTTGGGAGCTGGAAAAGGGCGTGCGCCCCCCGGCTCATAGAAAAGAATTTTTGCTTTGGCATGGTGGTGCTGCTGCGCCTCATAATATTCACGCCTTGCGCCATAATAAAACCACCCCATTCCGGAGGCACCATCGGCGGTGGCGCTGCCCATACTATCGCGCAATAGGGCGACCGGCCCAGTCTCAAGCGTCGCAACCGCATGGTCGCCAAAGAGTCGCTGCGTCCTGCGCAACAACTCGCTGTCGGCAGAGACACGCACCTCGTCCCAGCCACCTAGACAGGAGCGCACCAAATCGGTGGGCAGCATCAGCGAATTCATGTTCTCGAAAACAACATCTCCGGTTCCCGTCCAGCGACTCACGCGCAAATCCGGGGTGCAGCGCACGTGCTGGCCGAGGCATCCGGCGAAGCCGGGATTTTCAAGCATGAAGCGCGCCTGTTGGGCCAGACGCTCAGGATGTGACCAATCGTCGGCATCATGCAGAGTAACAAAACGCCCCCGCGCCTCGGCCAATCCGGCATTGCGCGCGCCGTAGGCGCCAACATTCCGCGCCAAAGGCAGAAGACGGATGCGCGGGTCGCGCGCGGCGTATTCAGCCACGATCCCGGTCGTCGCGTCCGTACTGGCGTCATCAATCACCAAGAGTTCGAAGTCAGTCCATGTTTGCGCCTGGATAGAACTCAGGGCAGTTCTGATCGTGCTTTCGCTATCATGCACGGCCATCAACACGCTGATAAGCGGCACTCCGCCTTGAGCAGGTATGAACGGGGCTGCGCCCGACAGCCGATCGATTGCCGCACCTGACCCGGGTGCGAGCGAAACAGGTGCTAGTCCTGTCTGGGCCAACGCGGTGTTAACGCATGTCAGACGCGCCTCAATATCATCTACTGTCCAGCACTGCGCGAGATGCAGCCCGGCGCTTTCGGGCACCCAATCCAACAGTTGCTTCGCACTCAGTGTGTCGCCGGAACGCGCCGTCGCAATCGAGAGAACCGGAGCCAGCCGCGCGGCCGCATCAGCCCCAAGACGCAGCCGCAACTTCAACCAACGCACTGCGGCGGTAAAATTCTCATCCTGAAGGGCGGCGAAAGCCAGGGCCTCTGCAGCGTTTGCGGCAGCCTCTGGTCCGTCCTTCCCGACCGCCAACTCTTCGAGCGCGGCGCGCGGCCCGGCATCCAGTCCTCCGGTCTCCATGAGGGCACGCATATGGATCAGCCGGCGCAACGGTTCAGGTTGGCGGGCCGGCAGGGCCCCGGGGTGCGGCAACCGCCCTTCTGCCTGGCCAGTGGACAGGTAATGCAGCAGAGGATTGAGCCCGGCGGCGGCGACGTCGGGATTAGCACGTAGGTAGAACCGCGTGGAGAAATTCGGTCCCGGATCGCGCTGGAGAAAGGCTCCTATCATGGCAAAATGTGCTGCCGGCTCCAGCTGCAAGCGTGCGACGTCCGGGTAGCGCCGCTGATACCAGCACGCATCGAAGAGCGCGGCATTTCGAATGCGGGAGACGTCGCTTTCTGTTGGAACCGGAGCCATGGGCTCAGCGCTGCCGAAATCCGAGCCGCGCCCATAGGCTGCGCAGGCGCATTGGCGGGTGTGTCTCCTGAGCGAGCAGGCGTGCGCTCAATTGTGTAATCTCGTCATCGCGCTCGGCCAGTGCAATCCGCAATGCCTCAAGCTGCGCCAACATCAGTCGGTTTTGATGAGCGATGACTGCAAGCCTTTGGTCGGACCAGGGATCACTGTCGCTCATTACACTGTCCTCCGTCGGATTTGGAGCTTGTCTCGGATTCGGGCTAGATTTGGTTCGAGATTTTCCTGTGTGGAGATGTTTTCAAGGGCTGCGTTGTCAATCACATGATGTCCAGTAATGACTGGCAGGGCCACCGGGGCATTGTTAGTTGTGTAGCGCAGGACAAGGTCCCAATCCACAAGCCGCGTGAGCGCGGTGTCGAAACCGCCCAGCCGTTCAAACAGCGCCCGGTGATGCACGAAGCTGTTAAGATCGATATAGTTCTCTTCGGCCAGTGCATCCGCGTCATAGGGTCGGAAGAGAATATCGCTATGGCCCGAGGCCAGGTCATGTCGACAGAGCGCCGTATAGGCGCATTTTGCGTCTTTAACCGCGAGCAAGCCAGCCACTGCAAAAAGCAGATGATCGGTTTCCCAGTGATTGTCACTGTCGAGATACGCGATGACATCTCCCTGAGCGCGATCGAGGCCAGCGTTTCGCGCAGCCGACACACCCGCTTTTTCATTCGCCACCACAACCAATCGTCCGTCTTCGATCGGCTCGCGAAAGCGGCTTTTCAACAGCGCGACGGTCGCGTCTGTACTGCCGTCGTCCACAACGATAACCTCAAGAGGCGCAAAGGATTGTAACAACGCCGAAGAGACCGCCGCCAACACCGTAGGAGCCCGATTCCACGTGGGCAATATTACGCTGACATCAGGCCTTTTTTGCCCCAACATCATCAGCGCCTCGTCGCGCAATCCCATTTGCATTTCACGGCAAAGCTTTGGTGGACCTGTATAGACAGTGAGATCGGCGAGACTCGTGATCGCACTGTTGGGACAAGATCGCGAAGCCAGCTTTGTCAAAGCTAGGGGCGCTCGGCCCTCTGCGGCGCCGGTCGATATATAGTGCTCTAACGGATCGACACCAGCTTCGACGACATCAGGATTTTGCGCCTTGTAATCCGCAGGTGAGAATACTTGCCCACGCATCGATTCAGACAGACCTGGCAGCAGCCGCGCAATCAACAAACCCATGGCCTTGGCTTCACCACTGACACGGCCGTCATCGTTCGAAGCCTGGCTTTGCCGCAATAACTGCAATTCGAATTGCGCTTTTTGCAGAGTGATCCTGGATGAAATGCCATCTTGCACGAGCCGCCTAAAAATCTGTTCCAGAAGAGCCGCTAATTCCGTGCTCTCAGGCTCGCCTTGCCGATGAAGCCATAACAGCCCGGATTGAAGCTGATGCTTGAGCGAACAAGAAAGCGCGCCGCGGTCATCCAGAACGGGGCGCTCCAGAACAGACAAAAGCTCCGCCAATAATGGCGACATCTCAAACGATCCTGACGGCATTACTGAAACACTCCATCCTGCGCAAATGCTGGTGATCATTCAGACTACGCTGCTTGTCGTCCGCCCTCGCTGGGAGGAGGTCGTGTAGAGGCGAACGTACCTGAAGCAATAGTCAGATCAAGCGCATTTGGTCGCGCGTCCGAAGAGTAAACACTTTTGATAAACGCGCGCGAGCAATCAGGCCTTGGTCTCATATCCGCGCCAGTCGATGTCCTCGTACCGGATGGCGCCTAGCGCTCCGAGATAGCTGCCAGCCTGAAGCTCAATGATGAGCATCGGTACATCACCGAGATTCTCCATATAGGAAGCAGTGCCCAAAAGGGGCCTAAACCAGCTGCGCTTCGCTCACCAGCGGCGTGTCCCTTTCATCTGAGCCGAAAACGCTAGGAAAGGTCGGGATCGGACGAAATCAAGGGCGTGGATAAAAAAGTTTGAATCGGCACAAGCGGTGGCGCAAGGCCGGGGTTGCGATCCTGAGCAAATCGCGCGTACATGTCGTTCGATTTACAGTTCGCAGCCGAAAGCCAGTCACTTGGGCCAGCATGAGTGAATGACGAGTTCAAAATCAAAGAGTGAGCGGGAGAAATGAATATGCCGTTTCCTGCGCGCGCATGACCAAATCCATTTCCTTTCCCTTTGTCCGCCGTTTTGATTTTCCTAAGGCAGTACACCCTCGTGGCAGTGCTGCTTGGCTAAATCTCGGGCAGAACACCATCACTGAAACGGCGAAGGAAAATAAGCGCGATCAAGACATCAGACAATTCCACACTCCGGAATAGCCATAAACTGAAGTTAAGAAAGATGATGCAGACCATGCCCACACCGACGCATGAACAGGGATTTCTTCCTCCAGAACCGACCCGAATTGCTGTAATTGGCTTGGGATATGTCGGTCTGCCGCTGGCCACTGCATTAGGCAAGATTTACGAAACGGTCGGTTTCGACCTCAAAGCAAACCGAATTGCCGAGCTTAATTCTGGCCACGACTCGACTGGCGAGCTTGAAGCCCCTCAACTGGCTGAGGCAACACATCTTCGTTTTTCATGCTCAGAGTCTGATCTCGATACATGCAACGTGTTCATTGTCGCGGTCCCAACGCCGGTCGATTCGTCCAGAAGCCCAGATCTAACTCCGTTGATCTCCGCATCACGCACGATTGGGCGGCATATCAACCTTGGCGACGTGGTGATTTACGAATCCACAGTTTATCCCGGCGCGACCGAAGAGGAGTGCATTCCCGTTGTCGAAGCTGCTTCGGGCCTGAAATACAATCGCGACTTTTTCGCAGGTTACAGCCCCGAGCGGATCAACCCGGGCGACAAGGCCCGTCCACTGACCAAGATCACGAAAGTGACGTCGGGTTCCACACCAGAAGTGGCAGAATTTGTGGATCAACTCTACAAAAGCATCATAGACGCTGGCACGTTCAAGGCATCTTCGATCCGGGTGGCGGAGGCCTCGAAAGTCATCGAAAACACTCAGCGCGATGTGAATATCGCATTGATAAACGAGTTATCGATCGTGTTTTCGCACCTTGGGATCGACACAAACGAGGTGCTGGATGCAGCCGCGACCAAGTGGAATTTCATCCGTCTCAGCCCAGGTCTGGTGGGTGGCCACTGTATTGGCGTTGACCCCTACTACCTTGTCCACAAGTCCATGGCAGTTGGTCACATACCCGACATCATCCGCACGGCACGGGAGATCAACGACGGCATGCCGCGCAATGCGGTCACCCGGCTGGTCAAGGTGATGATCCAGCGCGACCTGCCGGTCAAACGCGCGAAAGTCCTCTTGGCAGGATTTACGTTCAAGGAAAACTGCCCCGATACGCGGAACACAAAAGTCATCGATCTCGTCAGCAACCTGAACTCGTATGGCATGGACGTTGATATCGTGGACACTTGGGCCAACCCTGCGGAAGTACATGAAGAGTACGGTCAGGCAATCTCAAACACATTGCCCGAAACGGGCAACTACGACGTGGTCATCCTAGCCGTTGCTCATAGCGACATAATCGGCGATGGTGCCGCCCGCCTGCGACAGATGATGCAACCCAACGGCGTTCTCTACGACATGAAGGCGGCGTTCCCGAAGGACCAAAGCGACCTGCGCCTGTGATGGGAGATCGGAGCATGAGCATTTCAGACACCTTTAAAAATGACGCCGAGAAAATCCGCAAGTCGGGCTATTTCGATGCAGACTGGTACCTGAAAACCTACCCGGACGTCGGAATGATGGGAATGGATCCGGCAGAGCATTATCTGAAATACGGGGCCGCAATGCGCCGTGACCCGGGGCCTCATTTCTCTACGGGTTTTTACATTGACACGCATCCTGGTGTGACAAGAAACAATTTGCATCCCTTGCTACATCATATGAACCGCAAAGGACCCAACGGGCAGCCTACACCTGACTATCATTACGTACTCTGGGCCTCTTTCAACTTGGCAAAGCGGCATGGCGCGCAAAAGGCCGCAGAGTTTGCCGAAAAGTTTCTGCCCGCAGAGTTGCGGTATACTACAGAAATACTGCGCGCCAACTTGGCAATCGAAAACGAACGTCGAGACCTCTGGCTATCTCACATAAACACCTATCTGGCGAACTTCGGGCTTTCACCGGTATCACTTAAGGTTGGAGATACCTCATTCTTGTCTCGCCTATTTGCAGAGTCTTACCCCGCAGGGCAGGATGGGCCACTCATCAGTGTGTTAATGCCAGCTTGGAATGCCGAAGAGACAGTTCAACACGCCGCTAAGTCAATTCTTGCGCAATCGTGGAGTTGCATCGAACTGATCATCGTCGACGATGCCAGTACCGATGGTACATGGGACATTCTTCAGAAGCTTAGTGAGAGTGACGAGCGGGTCAAAATTCTCCGAAACAAGAAGAATGTTGGTCCTTATGTCTCCAAGAATATCGCTCTCAAACACTCAAAGGGCGACTTTATCACCGGGCATGATGCGGATGATTGGGCGCATCCGCAGAGGCTAGAAAACCAAGTGGCCGAAATGCGTGAAAGGCAATGCGCGGCGAGCCTAACGTATATGGTTCGAATGCAGCCTAATGGGTTCTTTGGGCATATCGGAAAGGTCACCGCATTCTCGTTGGATGGCGTTGCACGCAAAGCGTCCATTTCTTGCATGTTTGAACGCAGCTTTCTAGTCGAGAAGCTCGGTTTCTGGGACTCAGTACGGTTTGGCGGCGACAGCGAAATGATTGCGCGCGCCGAGCTCCTTTTGGGCGATGCATTTGTCACTCTGCCGCAAATATCAATGATCTGCCTCGACCTTGAAACCAGTCTTACCAACCATCCCGAGCACGGCGTCGACAAGGTCAGAGGCGTTTCCCCGATTCGTGGTGACTATCGCGATAGTTGGGCAGCTTGGCACCAAGACAAGATGACGCCGCAGAATGCTTACCTGGATTTCCCGCAAAAAGACCGGCGATACAAAGCGGCGGACGAGATGGTAGTGTCTTGGCAAAATCAGATGGCCAACCTGAGCAATGAACTTGGAGAAAGCTTTTGAGGAGGGCCCATGACATTCGAGAAACAAGTCAAGAATTTGCTAGCCAGTGATACGGTGGAGTTCCGCTTTCGGAACATGGACCATGAAATTCCTGTAAGATTCAAGTCCGGTCCCTCTGGCTGCAAAACGTTGCTAATCCTGTTTCATGGCGCTATTGATCGCGTGTCGCGTGAAGTTCCCGCGTTCGTTCCTTTCATACCTGAGTTAGATAGCGTCACCCATCAGCTTGCGGTTTCGGATCCAACGATGCTGACCGGAAGCAACTTTAGCATGTCTTGGTATGCAGGCCACGACGGCTTCCCCTCGCAGAAAATTCTTAGGGAGCTATTTGATGCTATTTGCGTCGCACTTAATATCGAAAGAACCATTTATTTTGGCACATCAGGAGGGGGATTTGCCGCACTTTACTACAGTTGGCATCATCCAGATAGTGTTGCCATTGTTGGCAACCCTCAAACAAAAATAACCGATTACTACCCTCGTCATGTAGAGAATTATCGCTCAAGTTGCTGGTCTGAAACCGCCGAGGCGAATGAATTGCTCCAGTGCGTAACGGGTGATGTCAGGCAATTATATGCAGATCAAGTTCCAAACTTCGTCGTTTACGTTCAGTCATCCACAGACTCCTTTCACATTAAGAACCACATGGTCCCTTTTTTTTCTGCGGTGCCGTACAAGAAAGACATGCGAATCATACTCAATGTGGGTTTTTTTGGCAAATTCGGGCACAGTCCCTCTTTTGAGGCATATGCTCCATGGATACGCTCCGCCATTGTATGTTCGGCGATAGGCTCGGAAGAACTGATAAGGACGCATTCGCTCTTGGCTGGAGTACGATCTGCAGACGCGCCACCTAAAACGGAGGCATCGAGTAAGCTTTGGGGGAAAACTGACATCGAACTGGCGACTGTCTTGAAGAGCCATATGCTGTCAAAGGATCGAAAATCATGAACCCCTACAAACTCCAACCCCAAAAAGCCTTCTGGAGGCCTGCGGTTGCAGAGCGCCACTATGCCGACCTCGAAGACCTTTGGCAGCCGCTCACGTTGAAGAAAGAGCACAAAGTCGCAACCGCTGGAAGTTGTTTCGCACAGCATATTGGCAACAACCTGGCCCGGCGTGGCGCAAATTTCATGGATATGGAACCTGCGCCTCCGCTTTTCGAGTCTGAGGCCGACGCGCGCCGCTGGGGCTTTGGTGTCTTTTCTTGCCGCTATGGCAACATCTACACCACGCGCCAACTCATCCAGCTCTTCGACGAGGCATTCGGTGAACGCACCCCAGCAGAGCGGGTCTGGGAAAAACAGGGCCGCTTCTTTGACGCGTTGCGCCCCAGCGTCGACCCGGTGGGGCAGGACAGCGCCGAAAGCGTTCTTGCTCTGCGCGAGCGGCATCTTGCCAAGGTGCGCAAGATGTTCGAGACGCTCGATCTGTTCGTCTTTACCCTCGGGCTGACCGAGGGCTGGGAAAACTTAGAGGATGGCACCATGTTCCCCATGGCCCCCGGCACGGTCGCAGGCAGCCATGACCCCAAGAAATATCGGTTTCACAACCTGCGCCATGCCGAGATCCTGGCTGATATGAAGGGCGTGCGCGAGCGGCTCAGGGCCGTCAATTCCGGGGCGCGAACCCTGCTGACCGTCTCGCCCGTGCCACTGACCGCCACAGCCACCGACAATCACGTCCTTTCCGCTGCGGTCTACTCAAAATCCGTGCTCCGTGGTGTGGCCGGGGAAATGGCTGACGATTTCGACGATGTCACCTACTTCCCATCCTATGAGATCATTTCATCACATCCCTCGGGTGGAATGTTCTTTAATCCTGATCAGCGGACGGTCAATCAATTCGGCGTCGACTACGTCATGACGCATTTCTTCTCCGGTCCGCTCGCCGATGAGTTCCGTGTTGGATATACTTCGAACAAGGATGACGACTTGGATCTCATATGTGATGAAGAAAGACTCGAGGAGGCACTCAAATAAGTTAAAATCAAGTACTCTGTCTACGGGAGCCCAAAGAGCGTGAATGCATGTGACACATCCCGCGTCCCTCGGCCTGAACTCTCTTTTCCCGAGGATGAGGCGGCGTACCTGACTTCAGCCTACAAGGCAGCGCAGGTAATTTTGGAATATGGCTCGGGCGGTTCGACCGTGCTGGCATCCGAGATGCCCGGCAAGCTGATATTCAGTGTCGAGTCTGACTGGCTCTGGGCGATACGGCTTCAAAGTCACATCGACGCTCAGAATATGCCATCACCCGCAACCGTGTATCATGCAGATATCGGCCCCACTGGCACCTGGGGTCGGCCTTTGGATAATACACATTGGGCCCAATTCCATAAGTATCCGCTTTCCATCTGGGATGAGCCGTTCTTTCGTCATCCAGATGTGGTATTGATTGACGGGCGCTTTCGCGCCGCCTGTATGATGACGGTAATGACGCGCATCACCCAGCCAGTCACAGTGCTCTTTGATGACTACACCGAGCGCCGACCGTATCATGTGGTCGAAGACTGGGTCAGGCCACGCGAAACAACTGGTCGCATGGCTGTCTTCGATGTCGCGCCGGGGCTTTTGGGCCGGGACGCTCTAAGCCGGATCAACAATGCCCTTGCGCAGGCGACTTATTCGACAAAGAAGCCATTCTATGAAATGCACGCGGCAGAGGCGATAGAGCAACGTCTAAAGATGAGTAAGGACCACGGAGAATGAACCTGAGCAACCAATCCTCGGAAACCATGGTCGCCACAACGACACACGAGTTCTTCGCACCGGCAACAATAAAACCATTGTTCTGGCGCCCGCGTTTTCGTGTGAACTCGCCGGTCCAACTTCATGCGCCAATGTTGCTTTGGCTGGCTGCCGATGCGCGTATAAAACATGTTGGGGTGCTAGGGGTTGGTGACGGTTTCGCGCATTTTCTGTTCTGTCAGGCGATTGACAAGCTCAACACGCAAGGGTGCTGTTCTGGCTTTGGATTTTGGATAGACCGCGATAGCGGCGCAGCGCGGGTGCAGCCCCCTTCCGTCCTGAGCGAGCACGCAGAACAATTCTATGAAGACATTTCTGATATCAGAACTTGCCTCGGAACGACTGAAGCGATTGAAACCATAATTGAAAATAGCCTCGACCTTCTTTTTATCGACCTCGATGCATTGGCGGAAAATGACTACCCACATGTTGAGGACCTGATCAGATTGTTACAAAGCAATGCAATCATGATTATCCATGGCACCAACGCACTCCGGCGAGATTCAGACCATGGAGTCACGCTGGCAAAGCAACTGGGACGACTTGAGAGACTGGAGTTTCGCGAAGGTGCGGGACTCACTGTTTTTCCTATTGGAGAAGAGCAGCCAAGCCGTCTTAAGAGCCTTATGAAAGCGCGCGAGAACGGTGAGGTTCCTCGGGATATTCAGCTTGTTTTTCGACGGCTTGGCCAAAGTTTGGCTGCGATTGAGGAAACTCGCACGTTAAAGTCGAAAATCGCGTCATCCACAAAAGCACTTGCCGAAGTACAAGAGAAGCTGAAAAGCACAAAACAAGAACTTGCAGATCTGAGCGATGCCTATGAGCAGCGGAGCCGCAAGGTGTCAGAGAGTCAAAGTCTGGTTTTTGATGTGCAGACGAAACTCACCACTGTTTCAGAAGAGAAAGCGCGGCTTGAAAAGTCTTTGGTCGCCACAGAGCGTGCGCTTGAAGCCACGCAAGCCGAGCTCAGGACCCATGACCATGACCTGACAGCCGCACAAGCTGCAACGCTCGAAGCGGTCGCGCGCGCAGAGAATGCCGAACACGCACTTGAAGCCACGCAAGCCGAGCTCAAGGCCTATGAACAGGAAGTAGGGGCCGCACAATCTGAATTGGCCAACGCTCAGAACAGTTGGAAGTCAGCATCGGAGCGTGCGACGCAGCTTGAATCGGAGATCAAGGTAACACAGCGGGCACTAGATATTGAAAAGGCGACCAGGTTCGAAGAAACGGCAGCTTTGACCCGTATGCTGGAGAATACGCGCCTTGACGTAGAAACCGCTCAAGATAAAAGGAAAACCGAGTCAGAACGGGCCGCGCAGCTTGAAACGGCGCTGAACGAAGCGCTTGAGAAGATTGAAGTTTTAGAATTTCAGAATGAGGAATTGCTAAACAGCACCTCATGGCGAATGACCGCGCCCATGCGCACAGTCAAAACGGCATTTTCGAAATGACCTGCTAACCTGCCACTGAACTTTCATCCAGTTGGAACCTTGCTGCTGCCTGCCCTGTTGGCGCAGGCTGTTTCTGCCGCGCACAGGCGGGCTGCGGCCCGGAAGAGCTTAAGATGTCCCGCTCGGCAACCTCGCGCACCGGTCAACCACCTGAGCGACCGCGTCCCGCTTGAATTCGTATGTGAATCCGTTAGCGGACATCTCGTCCTCGTTGCTTCCAAAATTACAAAGCAAGACGTCTACAAATCTAGGGGCAATTCAATGGAAACAAACCTGTTCCGGATCATATGACCACAGGGTTTCGGAAGCGATTTATTTCTCTCAAAACGCTGTAGATCGTGGTGACAGAGGTTTTCGAGTTTGCTCCTGAGGCAGTGTTCTCGATTTCGATCGAGTATCGGCAGACGGGAGAAATCACCTCGTAGGCATGCTGGTTGCCAGTAGCCGCAGGGTCAGCCACCAAGTCAACTGCGGTCTCGTCGAAGCCCGCCCCTGCTAGTGCCAGCGTCGCCGCGACGTTCGCATTTTTCGGATACTCGCGAGCTGCCTGCCGTGCCGTGCCTGAGAAGAAGACATTGGGGCCGCTCAGCGTATTCAGGTCAAGAAGGTCGCTTGCCGGTGTTCCCTTCCATGCGGCTGGAGGTTTTGTGCCGCGATAGCAAACCTTGAGATCCCCCATAGGCGCGAGGGCAGCCAGTAGATCAATGCCACCAATTGCCCCGGCGGGAAGCACCAACGTGGCATCCCCGTCGTCCGCAGCCTGTCGGAGCTTTGCCATAACCTCATAAGTGGCGAGTGCGCCGATTGATACAAGCAGTAGAGTGATGCCCGAACCGAGGATTCTTGGGCCCAGGTCCTCCACAGCGCTATGCCCTGCGCATTCGATCACGAGATCCGGCTTTGCTGATAGGACGTCAGCAAGGTCCGTTGTAACCTCAATGGTGTTGGCTGCTTTAGAGGACTGAAGTTTGGTGCGAGCTCTCTCCAGTGCGGTTGTACGGACCAGAACCGTTATCTTCTCGACTGGCTGGGATTCAAGGAGTTTTGTAAGGCTCTCCGCGATGTTGCCGTAGCCAATAATTCCCAAATGCATCCACACCTCGCGCTTGTATTTAACCGCCAGCCTAGACAAAATCCGCCAAATGCCAAGATCAACTCAATGAAAAAGAGCTCACGTGCGCGGGATCGGTGCGCGTATCTTTAGCGACATGTTCGACGCAAACGGCGAAACTTACGATCTCTACGCTCTGGCCGAATGCTGGAGCTACCTCAAGGCCGCCTGATTTGTCTAAACCTTTTAATCCGCTGATCAAAGCACTCCGGTCCAGCTTGACCGCATACCGGGGCCTCGATCTTGCAAAGCCGACACCGGTCGGCTAATTGGCAGTAAATCGTCTGTATTTCAGGATCTGATGTCTCCTTGCATTTTCATCGTCATGGCGGTTTTCCGGCCCGAGCCTGCCTTTCTCTCGGCGCAGATTCGCTCGTTGGCGGGGCAGACGCATGAACCCCGCCATCTGATCGCGGTTATTGCCGACACCTCCTCGGATGCTTTGGTTACGGAGTTGGCCGCGGCGGCGGACCTGCCCTGCACGATCTTGCCTAGTGATTTCGCGCTCGACTCGGTGCGGGCCTTTGAGGCGGGTATGACAGAGGCCTTGCGCCTCATCACCGCGCGAGGACTGTCGGACGACGCGGCCCTGATCGCACTCAGCGATCAGGATGACATCTGGCGACCTGACCGGTTGGAGAAAGGCGTCGCCGCACTTTTGAAAACCGGTGCCGACCTGGTCCACAGCGATGCGCGGCTTGTTGACACCGATGGTCATACAATTTTGCAACCCTCAATGTTCACGTATGAACGGCGCATGCGCAAACCGGGGCTGCGTGGCCTGCTTTATCGAAACAACATTACCGGAATGACCACCTTGATGCGGCCACGATTGCTGAGGCTGGCCCTGCCGTTCCCGGCGCAAAGCGGCGTGCATTTCTATCATGACCTTTGGCTGGGCCTCCTCGCTGCCGCGACAGGCGGCGTCCATCTGATCGAAGAGCCTCTGGTCGACTATCGGCAACATGGCACCAACGCGATTGGCGCGGTGGATCGCAGGCGGGGATGGCGCATACGGCTCAAACGCCCGGATGCGATCTGGCTGCGCAATGAGGCGACCGCCTACGGACTGGCCCGATACCTCGCACAGTCTGCCTATAACCGGCTCGTCGACGCGACGGCTGATGGGCGGATAGGGCATGGAGACGCGCAGGTCGCACCGTTACGCCCATTCCTCAAGCGCACCCGTGGTGCCGGGGCGCATCTGTGGGATGCCGTCAAATTGGGCTTGCAACGCCATACCGACCTTGCCCGGATTGCCGCCGGTTTTGCCACCGTCAGCGCCGGGCGTACGATCTGGTGTCTGCGCGAAGCTCTTGGCCCTGGTCTGAATAATGCGATCGACGGGTTCGACACGCGGCTTTATTCGTTATCTCCGGGGATGTTGCCACAGGCGCCCGCCTCTTTACCCAAGACCAACGCGCCCGCCGTTCCCCACCAGAGCATCGTGGACCTGCGCAAGGAACCGCGTTGGACCCCCTCTTTTTCTGCGGACCACGCGGCGCTGAATATTCTCGTTCCGACCCTGAACCCGACAGAGATTTTCGCCGGGATTGCAACGGCACTCGATATCGGTCTCGGGCTGGCTGCTCGCGGGCACAAGATTCGCTTTATCTGCACCGACCTGCCGCTGGCGTCGCCCGGTGCCTCCCGGAGCTTTGTGCTCGGCCGTCTGGCCGGACGATGGGATATCAACATCGTGGCCAGGAATGTCAGCCTGCATTGCGGCGTTCAGAGCAAGACCTTGAAATTGAACAACGCAGACATGTTCATGGCCACTGCATGGTGGAGCGCACATGTCGCAGAAAGAATCCTGCGGCGCCACGGCATGCCGCACAAAAGGTTTCTTTATCTCATTCAGGATTTCGAGCCCCACTTCTATCCCTGGGGCCCGGAATTCGCCGATGCGATGGCCAGCTATGACTTCGATTTCGAGCCGATCTTCAACACCACGCTCCTTCGCGACTGGTTTGCCAACCTTGGGTTCGATTTCGCCAAACCGGACTCGCTCGCGTTTCATCCGTCGATTGACATTTCGCGTTACAGCCGCGTCACGCGCGCGGCCCCGCAAGACGGACGACGGCGCCTCGCCCTGTACGGGCGGCCGGACGTACCCCGCAACATGTATGCCACGGCCATCGAGGCGCTTGCGCGGTTCGTGACAAACGAAGGTCTCGGTCCTCAGGATATCGAGCTCGTGTCCATCGGCCAACAGCACGGCGATGTGTCGCTACCCGGTCAACTCTCGCTCAAGAGCAAGGGCAAGCTGGCATGGGAAGATTACCCGGACTATCTGGGCAGCGTCGATCTGGGCCTGTCGCTGATGTACTCTCCTCACCCCAGCCACCCTCCGATCGAGATGGCCGCGGCGGGTGTCAGGGTCGTGACCAACAATCTGGGGCCCAAGGATCTGAGCCGTCTGAGCCCGGCCATCCTGTCGACGCCCGCCACAGCCCCCGCTTTGGCAGACGCGTTGAGCAAAGCATGGCACGCCGGTCCGGTGCCGGACGCAGACCGCGACATCGATCTGCAGGCGTTGGGCATCCATCCCGAGACGATGATCGACAAATTGGCCAAACAGCTTGCAGGCCGCCTGCCAGTCAGGCAAGCATCGTAGCAATGGTGCCAAGACTAATCCTGCATATCGGTTCGCCCAAATGCGGCTCGACCTACATGCAGCGTGTGATGTTACAGAATTCATCCACGCTGCTCGAGCAGGGTATTCGATACCCGGCACCGGCGGGTGGGCATCCCGGCAATGCCGCAGACCTGGCCGACATCACGCCCGAGGCGGTTGAGGCCATGTTCGCGGACGGGATACACACAGTCGTCCTTAGTCACGAGGACCTCTATTCCCTGCCAAAGCGCGGACGCGCTCTTGCGGGCCTTGCAAAAGATCATGGCATCGAAGTTCAACTGCTGGCTTTCCTGCGCCCTTTCAGCGATTTCGTGTTCGGTGATTATTCTCAATTCATGAAGCAATTCTTTGAAAAGTTCCTCGCCGAGCGCAGCCCCTATGGCGGGCGGGATTTCACGACTTTTGCAAAGCGCCGTATCAGCACCATGAGCCCCGCCACCTATCTGCGCAACTGGAACAAGCTGTTTCCCGAGCGGCCGTTCATTCTTGACAATCACCATAATATCCGCCTGACGCTCAGCCCTCTCCTCGGCTATCCCGACGGGCTAGATTGGCAAGTGCCGCTACAGCACACCAATCCGTCCCTACGTATGCAGGACTGTGACAATCTCGCCGCTGCGATGCGTGATCCAAGCCGGTCAGAGGCAGACATACGCGCGATGTTTCGCGAGGCATTTCACCACACACAAGACGCCGATAGCGGCCGCAGCGCGGAGCGTATCGAGTGGCTCGAAGCGCAGTTCAAACCCCATAATGACGCCTTGATGACCCATTTTTGGTTTGACAACAGGCACCCGCTCGTTCGGCAATGTAGCGATATCAGCGCGGAACAGTCCACCTGAGACGCGACTCAGACCCGGCCGCTATTGGCCGGTCCAAGTTAGTCATCAGGCTGTCTTTTGCTTTTCGACCCGCATGATCGATTGATGATGGGCGATGGCGCGTTCAATATCGGTATAATAATGTAGATGCCCCGCTTCCAGGACTGCGGCGTGATGGCATAGCTTGCGCACTTGCCCCAAGCCGTGTGTCACCATGATCGCCGCGCTGTGTTTGACCCGCTCTGCAAAGAGCGCATCCGATTTTTCGCGAAAGGCGGCGTCGCCGACGGCTGTCACCTCATCCACAAGATAGGTATCGAAGTGAATGCCCATGGATACCCCGAACGCCAAACGTGATTTCATGCCCGAGGAATAGGTCCGCACTGGAAGATTGAAATGCGGCCCGACCTCGGCGAAATCACGGACGAACTCCGCCAGTTCCTTGCTATCGACCCCGTAGACGCGCGCGATAAAACGGACATTCTGAAGCCCGGTCATTTCAGGGTGAAAGCTGCCGGCAAAACCGACTGGCCATGAAATCGTGCCGGTGCTGACAACCTCTCCGCTGTCCGGGTCCATGGACCCGGCAATCATCTTGAGAAGGCTCGACTTGCCCGCGCCGTTACGGCCGAGGATAGCAACCGCCGTCTTGTCCGGGAAAACGGTATTTATCTGATCCGCCACGACCTTGCGGCTCCCGTTGAGAACGAAGGTCTTGCACAGGTTGCGAAGCTCGATCATGCGCCTTCACCGTTCAGCGTCTGTCACGTAGGGAATAATATACCATTACCAGGATCGACCACGACACGAACAGGAACCCCGCCATGATACCCAACAGCATCAGGCGGCGGGGATATTCCGGCGTTTCAGCGAGCGTCGGGGCGATATGCGTAGCCAGGTACCGAGACTGTTGCTGTGCTTTGGCCACGGCTGCATCGCGCGCCGCAAGAGCTGAAAGATAGCTCTTCTCCGCGAATTGGCGCTCAAGCTCCAACGCCTGATACTCTTCGAGAATATCGGAATACTGGGTCACACCGGACAGGCCGCCCTGACCGCCAAAGCTCGCACGCTCTTCATCGATAAGTTTCTGGATCGCAGCCATTTTGCGATTGGCCTGGGCAACACGCGGGTCGCTGTCATTGGTGTTGTCGAGCAACAGTTCCCGCTCGATCTGCGCTTCTGCCATTTGCGCATTGAGCGAGTTCAAGAGGCCCATCTGCCCTTGGATATCGGCCTGCGGGTCCACGATCTGGGTCCGGTTGCGAAAAGCTGTCAGCGAGGTGTTGGCCGCCTTCAACCGATCTTCCGCGCGTGCCAACTCTTCCTCGGCATAGCGGGTCGCATCCGCACGAGCGATGGCCGAGAGTTCGTTAATCATCTCGCTGCTCTCGGTGAAAATCACCTCGGCGATGCTGCGCGCATCCTCGGGCCTGAAGGCCAGGACCCGCAATTCGATCAGGCCGCTGCCCCGATCATAAAAGATCTTGACCATTCGCTGCCAATATTTCGCGAGCGCCTCAACGCGCGCATCCTCGCCAAGCGTAAAGACCGGGTCATCGGGGCGACGATAAATCGCCTGCATGTCCAGTTGCTCGTTCACCGAGCGGACCATCTGCTGACTCTGAATGAATTCATACAGGATATCGGTGTCGGAGGAGCTTGATCCTGACAATTCGGTTATCCCGCCAAGCAACTCAACGGCAGAGCCGACTTCCTCGGTGCGCACAGAAAAACCAACGTGGCTTGCATATTGATCGCGGGCGACCTGGTAAAGATAAACGCTCGCAATGGCGAGCGGGACGATGACCCACAGGACAAAGCTCAGCGCGATAATGACATGCCGCAAGCGCATGCGCGCGCGCTGCACCGGAGGGCGCGGCTCTGAATTTGGATTGGGTGATGGCGGCGGCGTCTTTGCCTGGGCCGCCTTGGTATTTGTACGCGCACCGCCCTCGTCCGACTTGTCAGGGCCCTCGGTTTTCTTGTCGGGCGGGGATGTGACTTCGTTCAAATCTGAGCTCGCGAATGACTGGTGTCGGATCAAGGATCCCGGTTAGGCATTTTCTATCAAAAGACAGGGTGATACACCATCCATCAAGATGACAAATATAAGCTTCCCTCCGGCACAGCCACAGCACCGAACCGGCATGATTCAGACCGTCGTCGCCCTGATGCTGCGCGAGATGTCCGCGACCTACGGGCGTTCAGCTCTGGGGTATCTTTGGGCGATCCTCGAACCAGTGGCCGGCATCCTGCTGCTGACCTTCATTTTCAGCCTTGCCTTTCGGACCCCGAGCCTTGGCACCAGTTACCCTTTGTTCTTTGCAACTGGTGTCCTTCCATTCATGGCTTACATGGATGTCAGCAGCAAGATTTCGGTTGCGCTCCGCTTTTCCAAACAACTGCTTTTTTATCCGGGCGTAACCTATCTGGATGCGCTCATCGCGCGCCTGATTTTGAACATGCTCACGCAGATCATGATCGCAGCCCTGCTTTTCCCGCTGATCCTGACCATGTATGACATCAATGTGATCATCGACATGCAGAGCATCGCGATGGGATATCTGATGGCATTCTCCCTCGGCGCGGGCGTGGGTACGCTCAACTGTTTCCTGCTGTCGGTCTTTCCCGTCTGGGAACGCGCGTGGGCGATTCTCAATCGCCCCCTCTTCATCGTTTCAGGGGTGATTTTCCTGTTTGACACCGTGCCATTGCCCTATCGGGACTGGATGTGGTGGAACCCGCTTGTGCATCCCATCGGATCAGTGCGGCAGGGCATTTATGCCACCTACGATGCCGATTACGTGTCTTACGTCTTCGTTTTCTCGATCGCTGCGGTGACCTTGGCCGCCGGTCTGCTTCTCCTGCGCCGCTATCATCGCGATATCGTTAACTTCTAGACAGCGCCCGCGTTGCGTGCCAGAGGCCGGACACGCGGCGACGGATACCGGCACGGAGCCGCAGCCCGGGCTGAAACTCCAGATGGTACGCAGCCAGAATTTCCGCGGCTTCGGCACCTAAGGGGCTTTCACTGGCCGGGTCCTTTTGCAACACCTTGTCAAACGCCTCTTTGCCGTCGAAAAAGTTTTTCTCAAACGCGGCATTGACGTTCTCGAAACGCTGCAACAGCTTTCTCCGCTTGGCAATTGGCATCAAAAAGCGCCGCGGAGGGATGTCCATGATCTTCGGCACCTGCTCGAAAAATTGCGCCACTTGCCGTTTCACAAATACTGGCGACATGCCACGATCCAGCATCGCCTTCTTCAAAAATCGCGCGGGTTCGATCAGCCCGGTCGGAGGGCTCACATTTTGAGGCATAGGCGCCACGGTACCCTCTGACAAAAAATCGGAACAACCGACCAAATCAAGAAAGCTGCGAACCGGGTAATCAGGCGCCTGTCCCGGCCGTAGCGGGATCGCCACGATATTTTCGCGGCCCACGGCCTTGGCCCAATTGGCCAGCGTCCAGTTATAGTTGAGGACTTCTTTTTCCATGCGATGCTCAATCAGCGCACCGATACCCTTGCGCCAGTCGATCTGGCTTTTGACATGCTGTTTGTAGTCCGACTCGATCCAGATGTCCTGACGACGAAAATAGCAGATTACCGTAATGTCGAACCCGGCTTGTCGCATGCGATCCGCGACGCTGCGCATCGTATCGCCGCGCGCGACCCCGAACAAATCCTCGGAACTGAGTATAATGTCGGCATCGCGTCTCAAGAACAGATCGAGTAGCGATTGCACATGCCCACCATCACGCTGCAAGATGGCATTGGCCAATGACGTGGCGTTTCCGCGCGCACTGACATGGCCTTCAAAGTCGTAATGCACACCGCGTTGGGCAAGCTCTGCCACATGGTCTGCAAGATAGGCCTGAAGAGTTGTCGTTGCGCACTTTGGCATGCCTATGTGCAGGAAAAGGCGCTTTTGCATTTGTACAGGCTACCCAAGTCAATTTGCGCGCACCGTAAAGGCCACCCTAAGGCAAGACAAGCGTAATGCATCACATTGCCAAGCCTCCGCAGGACCGTTAAGCCATCGGTTGAATTGGAAAACTGACGCAGGACCGCAACTTGGGCTGGCGCGGATTTATTGACGATGACAGCGAGACTGTCTTTTTCTGGTCGCAAAAAGCGGCCTGCACCACATTGTTCAATTTTCTGGCCGACAACATGCCAGAGCGGCCGACCAACAAACGGTATTTTCACACGCACAGCCAACCTTATCCGCACTGTATCTCCGCAATCCACAACCGTGGCTATCGCTCGGTCATACTTGCACGACATCCGGTCAACCGGATCATCAGCGCATATTTCAACAAGTTCTGCGTCTATCGCGGCAAGAGATTGCTGGCGCGCACCGATCTCGAACCCTTCGCACAGGACCTCCACGATCTGTACTGTCGGCGCACCGGTGCACCGGCTGACGAGAACAGCATGTCATTTGAGCAATTCCTCGACACCGTGGCGGCGCTGCATGCCGCGCGGCCTGGCCCTAGACACCCGGTGAATGGTCACTGGGAAACGCAGGTACCGCCGTTTCATGCGAACCTGGAGCTTCAGTATGACGTCGTCGTCCATGTCGAACGCCTCGATGCTGAAATGGCCGCGCTCGCCAAGGATATCGGCATGCGGTTCGACTCTCGTGCCATGAACCGGACGGACCTGACCGAAACACCTGTTATCGGTTATCTGGGTCAGGTTCCCGCGAAAGACGTCGGCAGGCTGGAGTTCGGCTATGAAAATTTCATTGCGCCGTTAACTCTCAAGAGAATTCACGCCCTCTACGCGGTCGACTTCAAGGTCCTGGGCTATCCGCTCAACCCGAGCGACCAGCGGGGCAAAACCGGGCTTGCCCGATTTTTCTCGCAGGTGACGTCGGGTCTGACACAACTCACAAAAAAATGAAGTCGTCCAGCGTAAGGCGATCTGCCTCGATATCCACCAACAGAACCTCATGACCGGCATGGCGCAGGGCTGCACCCTCACTGGTCCCGAAAATGTCCAATGACTCGAACCGCTCCTGCAGGCCCTGCCCCTCGACACCGGTCAGGCGGACCCTGTCAGAGCCAAGCTCAAAGTCATTGATACGATCCATCTCACCTCCATTGAACTTGTTGAAGACAAAGAGATCGTCGCCAACGCCGCCGGTCATGGTGTCATTCCCGTTGCCGCCGTTGATCGTGTCCGCGCCCGGCCCGCCATCAATCAGATCATGGCGCCCGCCGCCGGCGAGAAAATCCGCCCCGGGGCCGCCATGCACAGTATCGTTGCCCTCGCCGCCGCCGATCCGGTCATCACCCGCCTCACCATCAAGTTCATCGCTGCCTGGCCCGCCGCCCAGAGAGTCGTCTCCCGCCCCTCCGCGCACCGTATCGAGATCGAAACTGCCTGCGAGCGTATCGTCGCCCAGACCGCCCTCGACCAGATCCCGCCCCGGCCCGCCGCTCATGACGTCGTGACCGCCACCGCCCAGCAGGATATCGTCATCCAGACCGCCGCCGAGCGTGTCATTGCCGTCCTGACCGCGCATCGTATCGTTGCCCGGCCCCCCGCCCATGTTGTCGTTTCCGCCGCCGCCATCGAGCAGATCATCCCCGGCAGCACCGGCAAGCATGTCGTTACCTTCGGCCCCGCGCAGCGTGTCATCACCACCCCGGCCAGCCAGCACGTCATCCACCGCGCCGCCCTCAAGCAGGTCGGCACCGTCTCCGCCAACCAGAAGCTGCCCGACCGGCTCCGGTGGCGGCAGTGGCTCTGACAGGTCTGGTGGCGCGGGCGGAGGGAGCAAGATCACTGGCGGTGGCGCGGGCGGCGCGACCCGAAGCGGACCCAACCTGACGTCGAAATGTCCCAGCAAGGGGGCCACCATAGCATCCAGGTCCTCTGCCTCGAACGCCACTGCGTCAGCGCTGCGCAGTTCAAGCTCCTCTGCCCCGAACCGCAAGACAGCCCCCCGGCTCGTTGGCGAAAACCCGATCTGACCAAGGTTGCGCAGAAACGGCCAAAGGGAAAGGTCGAGAAGATCCTCGTCCAGGGTAAAATCGAGGATGACATCGCGACGTCCATCGGCGTTAAGGACGAAAAGATCCGCCCCCGCGCCGCCCTCCAACGTGTCGGCACCGGCCCCGTCGCTCAGAATATCGTCGCCAGAAAGCCCGGCAAGAGCGCCAGACACCGTGGCAAGCGACAACATGTCATTGTCTGCGCTCCCCTCAACCCTGTCAGCATTGCTCCGCTGTACGATGCCCGTCGGCCCTAGCTCTGCACGCAGGAGGCTCAGTCCTCCCTCGCCAGCGGCGGTCACAAGAATGTCGAGTCCATCGTCGCGGACTTGCGCAGCCAGCCCCGACACGCCATCAAGCGCGAAATCAAGACCGTCAGCCAGTGTATCGAGATGCACCAGCCTGCCCTCTGCACTCAGCCGAAAGAGGCTTAGTCCGGCATCCTGCCCGGCGGCGAGTACGAAAGCGTGACCGTCATGCGTGACAAGCTCAAGCTGCGCAATGCCATGGAACCGAGTCTCAAGTGTGTCAACGACATGATCGGCGACCGACAGCCCCCCGTCCGCCGAGACGCGCAAGACCGTCAGGCTGGAACTGTCTGCCGCCGCCACGATCAGGAACTGCCGTCCAGCAACCTCAACAGGAACAACCGCCGTCATCGTCTGCACTGGCAGGCTGTCCTCGCGCCCGAGGCTCGTGACCGGCGTCAGCCCATCCGACGCGGTGACGCGCAACAGTGTCAATCCCTGCTCACTGGCCGAAAGCGCGACAAGATAGACCGCGTCGGGCATCTCCAAAAGCGCGAGATCGGACACGTTTTGCAAGTAAATCCCGGAACTGTCGTCCTGCGACCGCGCGGTTTGTACCCGGCCGTCCGGACCAAGCACAAAAGCAGACACACCCCGCCCGTTGCTTGCCGCAGCAAACAGATACTCCTGCCCATCCAACTGCGCGGCAAGCAGGCTCGCGGCCTGTGCCTGATTAGCACCCGGCCCCAGAAACGCCAGGGTGCCACTACGCAGACCTGCGTCCCAACTACCAAAGAGATCCTGAACCAAAGCCTCTGGCAGAGAACCCGGCATGCTCGTGACATCGACCGCGATCCTTGGGGTGACCTCATGCCACCGTGGTTCATGCAGAACGGGCCCTTGTGCAGCCGCACCGACGGTCCGGCTCATTCCGGCGGCATGATCGACCACCACAAATCCACCGTCAGGACGCGTGGTCACGGCCACCGATGTCAGGGCGAATTCAAAATTCTCTACATATGTCGTGCCCACATGCTCCAGTCTGACCGGCATCGTGATCTCACCCTTTTCCCGCGTCCCCACGCGAAAAAGAGCTTGGCTGTCAGAGCCTGCACCGGGCTTAACGAATTGTGTCCGCCCTGCGGCTTTTAGGAAGAGTTAAGGGAAAATGGTGAGGACCCTTCGGTCTATTCTAGACAAAGATAAAGTCATCCACCGTCAGGTCCGCCGCTGCGACGCCCTCGACCAGCACGAGATGCCCGTCGATATCCATCTGCGCTCCGCCTGCCGCGTCGGTGATGTTCAGCGCGTCGAGGAAGCCCGACAGACCGTTTCCGCCGTTCTCGATATTAACCTCAC
>NZ_CAMYMD010000083.1 GCF_947259555.1 uncultured Roseovarius sp. | reverse complement strand
GTAAAGTGTCAGCGCCGCAAACGGGGGCGTGGGTCCCATTCATGGTGACGCACGACACCACCGGGAGAGCGCAGGAAATGTTCTGCGTGGCCTTCCCGGACTTCCTGATCTGGCTGGCGACAATCACGCCGTCCCGCGTCAAGGAGGAGGCGCGCGCCGCGCTGATCCGCACCCGTGCAGAGATCAAGCAGGTCATTGCCAATCACTACCGCGAGCGCCTGTTGGGCGAGGCGGTCGCCGTCGAACAGGCCACGCAAGCCTTCGAGACGGAGTGGGCGGGCGCAAAATCGTGGCGTCCCGCGATCCTGATGGGCTGTCGCAACGGCTGGAGCTTTGCCCGGATCAGGGCGGCGGCGCGGCCCTCGACCCCGCAATGGCGGATTGCGGAGGATATCCGCAATGCGCATCGACTGGGACTGATCGACTGGATGCCGCAGGACACGCCCGCGCCGCGCGTTGCGCCGCAGCCGACGCCGGAGACCGATCCGCGCCAGATCAGCATGTTTGCGGAGGGCTGAGCGATGCAGTTTCTTCCGAAGGATGTGCCCGAACGCCTCGACGAATGCCGAGAGCGCGTGTGCGAAGCAATCTACCCGACGATAGACGAGGAACCCGGCATCGTTCTCGTCACGCTCGCCAATATCTGCGGAACACAACTTGGCGCGTCGTCCAAAAGCGTCGAGGAAGTGGAGACGGCGTGCGCCGCGCTCGCGGAGCTCATTCTTGGCAAGGCCACGGATACGTTCGAGATGGCCGAGCGGAATGGGATGCTCGACCATCAGCTTGCGGCGCGCTACGGCGGGCAGCCCGATGCCTGATCCCGATCCGCGCGACGAATTGCACGAGGCAACCATGGCCCTCTGGGGCGTGGTCAACCTGCTGTCCCTGTGCGACGAGCCGGTGGAGCGGCGCGGGATGGAATACATCCTGCGCACCATCCACGACCGGCTGGAACCTGCCAGCGAGGCGCTTCAGGACTTCCGCCCCCAGCAGTGACACCGCGCGGCCCCTTCTGATCGGGGGGGCCGCGTCATGAATCGGTCCCTCCACAAACTTATCTTCGCCGCCTGCCGCCAGTTGGGCCTCGACGACGAGGCGCGGCGCGACTTGCAGGTGACTGTAACCGGCAAGGCGTCCCTGCGCGACATGGACGATGGCGAGCTGAAGCTTGTGGTCAACCGGCTGAAGCAGGACGGCTTCGAGGACAAGCCCCGCACTCCGCGCCACAAACCCGCCCCGCGCGCTGATCTGCGCATGATCCACGTCCTCTGGCGCAAGCTCGGGCAAGCCGGCGCGCTGCGCGATCCCAGCCGCGCCGGCCTCAACACCTTCATTCGGGCGCGGTTCGAGGCGACATGGGGCTCGGTCCCGGCCGATGTGGACATGCTGCGCGACTGGCAACAGATCGATGCCGTCATCCAGGCGTTAAAGTCGTGGGGCCAGCGCGCCGAGATCGAGTTCGACTGGGAGGATCACGCGCGGTGAAAAAGCCCCTGCACCCCGTCACCGATCACGCTGTGATCCGCTATCTGGAGCGGGTGAAGGGCGTTGATATCGAGGCGCTGCGCCGCGAGATCGGGCGGGTGGCGGATGCCGGGATTGAGGCCGGGGCGACTGGGGTGATCAGCGGTGGCTTCGTCTACCGGATCGAGACGGGCGTGGTGATCACGGTTCTGCATCACAACCGTGCCGAGCGCGGCAAGCCCCGGAGGCGTCGCCGTGGAGCATGAGCCAACATGGGTGGATGAGCTGCGCGCCGATATCGGCGATGCTCCGGTCGATCGGTTTCTCGCGCGCGCTGGCGGCATGCGGGTCTACGTGCCCGGCGCGCGCCTCGCAGGCAGCCTGCTCGTGACGCTGGCCGGGAGGGATATTGCCAGATGGATATCCGACCGCTACGCTGGCGAATATCTCGACGTGCCCTCGGCCCGCGCCCAGGCGCGCGACGGTCTGAAACAAGCGCTCCGAGAGGCCCCGGACACACCGGTGAATGAACTGGCCAACCGGTTCGGCGTCTCCGCCCGCCGCGTGTTGCAGGTCAAGGCGGAGCTGGCGGCGGAGGAAGAGCCGCCCCTCCTGGCCGCCATGCGAAAGGCTTCATCTGAATAAGAGCGCCGCCGCTCTCTATCCTGCCCTTACCCAAGTTGGTTTTTTTGAACCTCGAACGGGAAAGGAGTGCGGGATGTGAATGTCCACGAGATTGCAACAGAGATCGTCGCCCGTGAGGGAGGCTTTGTAAACGACCCCGACGATCCGGGCGGGGCCACGAATTTCGGCGTGACGATCCACACCATGCGCCAGCTCGGTCTCGATCTGGACCGGGATGGCGATGTGGATGTGGCCGATGTGCGGCTGATGAGCCGAGAGCGCGCCGTCGACATCTATATCGAGCATTACTTCAAGCGGCCCCGCATCGCCGAGCTGCCGGAGCCTCTGCACGCGAGCGTGTTCGACATGCAGGTCAATGCCGGGGCCAATGCCGTGAAAATCCTGCAGCGGCTGGTGACGCAGATGGGCTTCAACGCGACGGCGGACGGCGTGATCGGGCCGAACACCCTGCGCGCGGTCCAGGCGGCACATGACGCGGCCCCGGACTACATTGCCGACGCTTATGCGATCGCGCGGCGCAACTACTATTTCCGCCTGGCCGATGCGCGGCCCGCGAGCCGCAAGTTCGCCCGGTCGCGCTCGGGTGGCAAGGGCGGCTGGATCCGGCGCGCCGAGGAGTTCATGAGCCCGCGCTATCGGATGACGCAGGCACAGTTCGATGAAAGGGTTTCAGCATGGGGTGGTTGAGAACGATCTTAGGGGCCGTGTTCGGGTCGGGGCGCAACGTGATCGCCGAGACGGCCGAGGTGTTCCGCCCGAATGCCGAGGCGGCAGACGCGCGCGAGGCCGCCTTCCAGCAGGCCGCGCTGAGCCAGATGGCGGCCGAGTTCACCGGTGGCGGCGGCTGGTGGGCGCAGCTCGTCGACGGCCTCAACCGCTTGCCGCGCCCGGCTATGGCCTTCGGCTGCATCTTCCTCTTTGCCTCGGCGATGCATGACCCGATCTGGTTCGCGGAGCGGATGCAGGGGCTGGCGCTGGTCCCCGAGCCGCTCTGGGCGTTGATGGGCGCGATCGTGGCCTTTTACTTCGGCGCGCGCGAGCTGCACAAGTTCCGGGGCTCGTCGATGCAAAAGGAGGCCGCGCGGATCATCGCGCAGGCCCCGGCCGTGGCCCGCAATGTCGCCACCCTACGCGCCCTGCGCCATGACAGCCCCGGCGCCGCCGATCCGGGCCCCGACGCGGAGGTGGCGCTGGCCGCGATCGAGGTTACCGACAATCCCGCGCTCGCAGACTGGAAGCGCGCGGCATGATGGAGTGGGATCTCTTTTGGAAGGCGTCTGGCGTGATCCTGCCGCTGCTCACGGCGATCTACGCCTTCATCGCGACGCGTCGCAAGGATCTCGACCGCAAGCTCGAAGATGGCCGCGCGAGAATGGACCGCCACGCCGCCCGGATCGACCGGCTGGAGCAGACCTTGCAGGGAATGCCCGGCAAGGATGACATGCACGCGCTGCAGCTAGAGCTCATCAAGCAGACCGGCGCGATGGAGAAGATGGCGGCCGTGATGGAGGGCAACGCCAAGATCACCGAACGGCTGGAGACCATCGTGACGCGCCATGAACAGCACCTGCTCGACGGAGGCAAGAAGTGACCGACTATCATGCAACCCTGCGCAAGCACCGCCGCCTGGCGATCCTGCGCCATCTCGAGCAGGTCTCGGGCTACACCACCAATGCCTCGATCCTGCGCGACGTGTTGCACGGCGTGGGCGTCGGCTCGACCTTTGACCAGGTGATCACCGAGCTTGCCTGGCTGCAGGAGAACGGCATGGTCACGATGACCGATCACGGCGAGTTCGTGATTGCCGAGGCCACGATGCGCGGCATCGAGATCGCGCGCGGCGAGGCCACGCATCCGGATATCCAGCGCCCCCGCGCGCGGAGGCTCTGACATGCCCCCGCGCCGGAAGGTGGACCTTTTGCCGAGCGAGCTGCGGTCGTGGCTTCAGGATGAGCTGCGTGCCTGCGGTTTCGCCAATTACGAGGAAATAGCGGATCGCCTGAATGCTCGCTGCGAGGAAGAGGGGATCGAGCTGCGCATCGGCAAGTCTGCCATTCATTCCTACGGGCAGGAGTTTCGCGAGTATGCGCAGATGCAGGAGCGCGCGCAGGATGAAATCCGCACCTTTCTGGAAGAAGCCAGCCTCAAGGAAGAGGTCGATGTGACCTCCGCGCTGTTCCAGCAGCTGACAACCATCCAATGGCGGTTGCAGATGATGATGGCCGACCCCGACGAGATGCCCGACCCGCGCGGCATGAAGGACCTGACCACCGCGCTCAACAACCTGATCCGTTCGACCAGCCTGCGCGACGGCATTCTCAAGGCAGAGCGCAGCGCGCAGTCGGCAAAGCTGGATCAGGCCATCGAAACCGGCCGGATCGACGCGGCGGCCGCGCAGGCGGCGCGGGAAGTGATGGGGCTGGCATGATCACCGATAAGGATAGTTCGATCAGGTCGCTTGCGACGCTCCCCAGTTCTGACATGTCGATCGGGGCCGTCGTGCTGGTCGGGGACTACAACTGGCGCAAGGGGCCGCACTGGCCGTCACTTTGCGCGCTGGTCGTGGGTCGGCGCCAACGGTTCACCCATCTCGGCATGCGCTGCACCGTGGCGTGGTGGCGCGATCAGCCTTTCCTGATCGGAATGCGCGAGGCACGGCCATGATCCGCGCCATCGAGCTCCCCGACCCGGCCGAGTTTCGGCGGCGCAAGCTGCCGGGCAGTTTTCATATCGACCTGACGCAGGGCGGCCCGAATGGCGCGGCCTTCTGGTTCTTCTGCCCCTGCGGCTGCGAGGGCTTTCACCAGATTATCGTCGGCCTGGGCCACAAGCCCGCCTTCAGCCCGAGCTGGAACTGGAACGGCTCAGTGTCAGAGCCGACGCTCACACCGTCGGTCAATCAAACGCGCTGCGGCTGGCACGGCTGGCTGCGCGGCGGCTACTGGGAGAGCGTGTGATGGCGACCCCGGCGCAGATCGCAAACGACATGGCTGCGCATGCGGCCTACTGGGCAAAGCGTGATCGTGAAATAGAGCGCGTCTGCCGCGATGCGGCGCGCGTGATCCGTGCGCTTATGGCGGGCGAACCCGTTGACGGCCGCACCTATGGGGGGCTTCATATGCGCCTCCTCGAGCGGGAACGTCGTCGGCCGGACTGGCATCCGGACTGGCATGTGCAAGGCTACCCCGACTTTGACCGCGCAAGGCTTTGCATGGAACGTCTGCGCCGGGAGGCGGGCTGATGCCGAAGGTGGACCTAAGGACGGCGATTGCAGAGGCCGAAGATCGGAAAGGCGATCTTTGCCGGTCTTGCACTGCGCCCGCAGAGGAAAGCTGGGAGCCGTATTGCGCGTCCTGTGGGTCTTATTGGCGGGATGTCGATGAGGGGGTGTTCCAGGATGGCTGACCGCGTCATCACCTTCTTGCCCTATCAGAAGCGCTGGCTGCAGGATGCCAGCCGGTTCAAGATCGGCATGTTCACGCGGCGCGGCGGCAAGACCTTCGGGGCGATGGGCGAGGCGGCGGATGACGCGATCCGCGCCGAGATCGAGGGGCGTCGCACGCGCTGGACCATCCTGTCACGCTCGGAGGCCACGGCCAAGGAGGCGATGGAGGACGCGCTCAAGCCCATCGTGCGCGGCTTCTGGGCGGCCTATAACCGGATGGCGCGGGGCGCGGGCCCGGTCTTTGAAGAGGGCGAGTTCCACGCGCCGGAGATGGACGCGACCTACAAGACCCATGAGGTGCGCTTTCCCGGCGGGTCGCGCATCGTGGCCCTCTCGGCCAGCCCGGATGCCGCGCGCGGCTTTGGCGGCAATCTCATTCTCGACGAGTTTGCCTTTCACCGCGACAGCCGCCGGATCTGGGGCAGCGCCTTTCCAGTCGCCGCGCGGGGCGGGCACAAGATCCGGGTTATCAGCACACCCAACGGCAAGGGCAACAAGTTCTACGAGCTGATGACCACCGAGGACGGCACCTGGTCTAGGCATCACGTCGATATTTACCAGGCCGTTAAAGAGGGGCTTGAAGTCGATATCGACGAGCTGCGCGCGGGGATGGCCGACGAAGATGCCTGGGCGCAGGAATTTGAGCTGCAATGGCTCGACGAAGCGGCGAGCTGGCTCGATTACGATCTGATTGCGGGCTGCGAGCATGGCGCGGCCGGGGATCCGTCGGGCTATACCGGAGGGTCGGTCTTTGTCGGCGTCGATATCGCGGCGCGCAACGACCTCTTCGTGATCTGGGTGGTCGAGGAGGTCGGCGACGTGCTCTGGACGCGCGAGATTATCGCGCGCAAGCGGATCAGCTTTGCCGAGCAGGATCAGCTGCTGGCGGGCGTGTTCCGGCGCTACCGCGTGGCGCGGGTCGCCATCGACCAGACCGGCATGGGCGAAAAGCCCGTTGAGGACGCGCAGCGGCGCTACGGCTCGGTGCGGGTGGCGGGTGTGCTCTTCACATCTGGCGCCAAGCTCGACATGGCGACCACGCTGAAAGAGCAGATGCAGGACCGCCGGTTGCGCATTCCCGAGGGCGATCCGGTGTTGCGCGCCGATCTGCACGCGATCCGCAGCCGCGTCGGGCCCACGGGCATCCGGCGGCTGATCTCGGACGGCGAGACGGACGGTCACGCTGACCGGTTCTGGGCCGGCGCCCTCGCCGTGTCCGCCGCAGACGGGGGCGAGGTGCCGATGGAATATCAATCGACTGGCCCGCGCCCAGGCCTGACGATCGGGGATTTCACGGGAGCGCTCGGCGGGCGGCGCATGGGCTTTGCCCGGGGCGGCGGCGGTATGGATTTCGGAGGGTTCGGAGATGGCTAGGAAGACCACGACCATGCGGCTGCGGGCCGTGCGGATGCGCAACCCGATGGAGCTGTCGGGCATCCAGAACGGCCGCGATATCACGCGGCCCTGGATCGGCCCGCTGCTGGAGCCCACCGACCCGATCCTGCGCACGCGGGGCGGCGGCAGTTTCGACATCTACAAGCCGATCCTGACCGACCCGCAGGTCAAGTCGGTGATGACGCAGCGCCTCTCGGCCGTCACCAGTCGCGAGTGGGAAGTGGTTCCGGGTGAGGATACCGCGCAGGGACGCCGTGCTGCAGACTGGCTGCGCGAAGAACTGCTGGCGATGAAGTTCGACCGGCTGACCGAAAAGATGCTCTGGGGGCTTTTCTATGGCTATTCGGTGGCCGAGCAGATGTTTCGCCGCGACGGGCAGCTCTGGGGTTGGGAGGAAATCCGCGTGCGCGACCGCGTGCGGTTCCGCTTCGATGAAGACTGCGGACTGCGGCTGCTGACCATGTCGGACATGCTCATCGGTGAAGAGATGCCGAGCGAGAAGTTCTGGGTGTTCTCTACGGGGGCGGATCACGATGACGAGCCCTATGGGCTGGGCCTCGCGCATTGGCTCTACTGGCCCGTGTGGTTCAAACGCAACGGGCTCAAGCTGTGGCTGATCGCGCTCGACAAGTTCGGCATGCCGACGGCGCGCGGCAAGTACCATCCGCAGGCCTCCGAGGACGAGCAGAAAAAGCTGCTCGAGGCCGTCATGGCAATCCGCTCCGAGGCCGGTATCATCATTCCGGAGGGCATGGAGATCGATCTGCTGGCCGCACCCGGCGGAGGCTCAAGTTCGCTCGACTACACCAAGCTGCACGATACAATGGATGCTGCGATCTCCAAGATCGTCCTGTCACAGACCATGACAACCGATGACGGATCGTCGCGCAGCCAGGCCGAGGTGCATGCCGACGTGGCCGATGCGGTCAAGAAGAGCGATGCCGATCTCGTGTGCCAGTCGTTCAACGAGGGCCCGGTCGCGCGGCTGTCGGCGTTCAACTTTCCGGGTGTTGCCCCGCCGCGCGTTTGGCGCAAGATGGAAGATCCCGAGGATACCTCGGCGGCGATCGCGCGCGACGAGAAGTTGCATCGCATCGGCTGGCGAATGACTGAGGAAAGGGTCAAGGAGACCTATGGCGACGGCTATGAGCGCGGCACGCCGGCGGGCGAAAACGGCGGAGAGGCACAAGGGACCCCGTCGCCCCCCGATTTTGCCGAGCACGCCCACGACAGTGCGCTCGACGATCTGGCGGCGCAGATCATCGCCGAGGGTCATGCCGAGGCGGCTACCGCGCCGCTGTTCGCGGATATCGCCCAAGTGCTCGAAGGGCTCGGCCCCGAGACCACACTGGAGGAGCTGCGCGACCGGCTCGACGGCTTGCGCGATGCTCCGGGTGACAGCGCCGCGCTGGTCGATCTGCTGACCGAGGCGAGCTTTGCCGCGCGCCTCGCGGGCGAGCTGGGCGCGGTCATTGATGACGAGGAGGCCCCGGACGGCGCGGACAGCCTGCCGGGCGCGGTGGCCCCGTGATCGATCTCAAGCGCCTGCGACCCGAGGATGCGCTTTCGTTCTTTCGATCGAAGGGCCTTGCCCCGCCCGACGCGCGGTTCGATTTCCGCGATGTGTGGCGCAATGAGCATGCCAGCAACTTCGTGGTGGCCAAGGCGATGCGCACCGAGGTGCTGGAGACGATCCGCGCCGAGCTGGACGAGGCCCTGGCAAATGGCGGCACGCTGCGGACCTTCACGGACCGGCTCGAGCCGGAGCTGAAGCGTCTGGGCTGGTGGGGCGAGGGGACGGAGCGCGACCCGCTCACCGGCGAGATGCGCAACGTCCAGCTCGGCTCGCCGCGGCGGTTGCGGATCATGTTCGATGCCAACATGCGTGCGAGCCACGCCGCCGGGAAATGGGCGCGCATCCAGCGGGTCAAGGATGCCTTCCCGTTCCTGCGCTACGTCCAGGTGCAGCGCGACACCAAGCGCGAGGCGCATGCGCGCTATCACGAGATCATCCTACCCGTCGATCACCCCGCCTGGGAGCGCATCTTTCCGCCCAACGGCTGGCGCTGCGGCTGCACCGTCCAGCAGCTGAGCCAGGGCATGCTGGATCGGCGCGGCCTGAAGGTGACTGAGGATTTCACGCTGGGGGAGCGCGGCGTGCTCAATCGGCGCAGTGGTGAGGTCGAGCCGACGGCACTCGGCGTCGATCCCGCCTGGGATGGCAATCCCGGAAAGGCCTGGCTAGATCTGAGCGGGCGGCACGCGCCGATTTCGGGCGATATGCCGCCTGCGGCCGCCGCGACGGAGCTGGGGTTTGCATCCCGCGCGCGGCTCTTCGGCCTTGCCGACGGTCGCGAGCGTCTCGGGGCATTCGATCTCGGGACCGGCCAGGAGATCGATTGGATCGCGGGCCGCGCGGATCGGGTCAGTCTCGGGCCGGAGATCGGCCAGCGCCTCCGCGCCGGAGGCGAACTCGGGCTTGTGCACAACCATCCCACTTCCGCGCCGCTCAGTCCGCAAGACTTGTCCACGATGTTCGAGAGCGGTGCCACCTCCATTCTGGCGGTGGGCCATGACGGGTCGCTTTACAAAGCGATCCGCCTCACGACGGCGCGGGCGAACATTTTTGGCTTTCAGCAGGTCGCGGGTGAAATGATCGACGAGGTCCGGCCGGATCTGGATATGAGAGACCGGGACCACGCAATCCGCCTGGTTGTTCTTGGCGTGTTGCGATCCCAGGGCCTGATCCTATATAATGAAAGTCCCGCAGCGCGCTCTCTCGCCGTTCGCCAGAACGTGGGAGGCCCGGTCGCACAGGTTGTCCGCGCAATCAACGAAATGCTGGAGGAGTGACGATTGGATTATCTGTTGACCGAACCCAAGGGTTTTGAGCGCACAGACTATGAAGACGCGTTGCGCGACGCCGAAAGCCTGCCAGACGACGACCCGGACAAGGCCGCAATCATCGCAGCCCGGGAAAAACAGGTCCAGATCATGTTCGGCTCCGCCCCCCGCCGCACCCCCGAAGAGCGACGCGCGATGCTGCGCAGATTTCTCGACGATCCGGTCTCCTGAACGCGTTTCTCTGGCGTTTTGAGCGCGCAGATGCGCCTACGGTCGGCCCCGTCAAACGCAATGGCCCCGTAGCGCGCCATTAAATACCCATTTAATACCCCCCTCGGGCTTTCCACGGCCCCACGCCCCAGCCGAGCAATAATCGCACTCAGCGGGCCGATATGGGCCCGTGGCCGAATGAGACTTGCCCGGCGCCCCCGCCTCCGGCTAGGGTGCTCTTGTCACGCGCGGACAATCTGCAGCCTTTCCGGTGAAGCCCTTCATCTGATAAGCGCGTCCGCCCCGGCCTAGTGTCGGTCGCATGACAAAGCCGCTTCACATTTTCCGCGCCGGTCGCCACACCGCCCAGTCGGGCACAAGCTTCGAGTTCTCCGAGGTTGAGGTGGACGCGATTGCTGCCGCCTACGATCCCGCCCTGCACGAGGCCCCGATCGTCGTCGGCCACCCCAAGGCCGACGCTCCCGCCTATGGATGGATCAAGAGCCTGCGCGCCGAGGGCGCGGAGCTCTTCGCAGAACCCGACCAGGTCGAGCCCGAATTCGCCGAGATGGTGCGCGCCGGTCGCTTCAAGCGGATCAGCGCGAGCTTCTATCCGCCGAAGGCCGCGAGCAACCCCGCGCCCGGCACCTATTATCTGAAGCATGTCGGCTTTCTCGGTGCGCAACCGCCCGCCGTGAAGGGGCTGAAGGCCGCCGAGTTTGCCGAAGATGCCGACGCCGTGACGCTGGAGCTCGACTTCTCCGAGGCGATGCATGACGGGTTTGGAAGCGGTCTCGCATCCGCAATCCGAAATGCGATCTCTGCCATCGCCGAATTCGCCCGCACGCCTGCCGGGCAGGAGGCGCTTCGCCGCGAATTCGTGTCAACGGTGCCTGAGCCTGCCTTCGCCGAGACCGACCTGTCGCGCCGCCTCAACGCCCGGCTGGATGAGCAGGCCGAGGATGCCGCCGCACGCTCGGAGCTGATCGGGCGGATGGCGACGGAGGCCGGGATCGAGCGCGGCACCGTGCTGCAAATCCTGCGCGGCGAGATCGCCACGCCCCCCGAAACCCGCCTGCGCGGCTTCGCGAAAGTGCTGGGCCTTAATGCCGATGACCTGATCGGCCTCGTCGATCTGGCGGAAACCGAAGAAGGAGAGACCGACATGTCCGAAAAGGACAAACAGACCCCCGAAGAGCGGCAGGCCGCGCTCGATGCGCGCGAGGCCGAGGTTGCCGCAAAGGAAACTGCGTTCGCCGAGAGCCGCGCGAAGGAGCGCCGCGATGAGGACGCGGCCCTGCTCGACACGCTGGCCAAGGATGGGCGCATTGCGCCCGGCCTTAAGGACGAGATGTTCGCCTTCATGGAGGCCCTCGATGCCGACGAGGAAATCAGCTTTGCCGAGGGCAAGGACGCGAGCCCGCGCGACTGGTTCCGTGATCTGCTCGCCAAGCAGAGCAAGCCGCTGATCGATTTCAGCGAGCGCGCAGGCGGCGAAGCCGTTCCGCAGATCAAGTCCCACGAGGACGTCACCGCCGCCGCGAAACGCCTCGTCACCGAGGCCGAGAAAGACGGGCGCGCGCTCAGCTTCTCCGAAGCGGTCCGTGAGGTCGCAGACACCATGGAGGCCGACAATGCCTAACCCCGGAGCATTCATCAAATCTTACCGCGCCGAGGCGGCCATCTCCGGCCGCACCGTCGTCAAATTCGGCTCGTCCGGGGGCGTTGTTGCCGCGACGGCCGCGACCGACGCGGCGATCGGCATCACCGATCAGCTCGACGCGGCCGCGGGCGACATGGTCGACGTGATCATGTCAGGCTCGGCGGAGGCCGCGCTGACGGGCACCGTTGACGCCGGTGATCCCGTGCGCGGCGGGTCCGGCGGTGCCGTGGCGGCGTCTTCCGGCACGGGCAACGTTGCCATCGGCTACGCGCTGAGCGCCGGTGTCTCCGGCGACATCATCGACGTGGCCATCGCCCGTCATTCCGTCACCTGACCTTTAGGAGCGCTGATCCATGAGCACCCCCACCCCCTTCGTCGTCGACCCGGTCCTGACCGCGATCGCCGTCAACTACCGCAACCCCGACGTGGCCTTCATTGCGGACGATATCATGCCGCGCGTGCCGGTCATGTCGACCGACTTCAAGTGGACCTATTTCCCGCCCGAGGAAATGTTCACGGTGCCCGACACCGAAGTGGGCCGCAAGGGCGTGGTCCAGCAGGTCGAGTTCACCGGCGAAGAGCGCACCTCGAGCGTCAGGGATTACGGCCTCGACGACGTGGTGCCGCAGCGCGACATCGATACCGCCCGGAGCCTGCGCGCCGCCGGCAACTCGGCCTTCGATCCGGAGGCCCGCGCTGTCGAGGGCCTCACGCACCTCACCATGCTCGACCGCGAGAAGCGCGTCGCCGCGATGGTGCAGGACGCGGACAACTACGACACGGACAAGAAAGTCGTGCTGTCCGGCACCGGCCAGTTCACCGACCCGGCCTCCGACCCGATCGGCGTAATCTCGTTGGCGCTCGATGCCACCTTCATCATGCGCCCTAACGTGGCGGCGATGGGGCGCAAGGCGTGGACCGCGCTCTCGACGCATCCCGACATCCTCAAAGCAATCAACCGCACGTCGGGCGACAAGGGCCGCGCCAGCCGCGAGGCTGTGGCCGAGCTCTTCGAGCTCAGCGAAATCCTTGTGGGCGACAGCTATATCAACTCTGCGCGCAAGGGGCAGACCGCGTCCTTTGAGCGGGTATGGGGCGGCAATATCGCCCTCGTCCATCGCAACCGGCAGGCCGGGCCGGACGGCACTGCCCCAGCCTGGGGCTGGACCGCGCAGTTCGACGGTCGCGTGTCCGGGCGGTTCTTCGATCCCAAGGTCGGGCTCAAGGGCTCTACTACGCTGCGCGTCGGCGAGCAGATCCGCGAGGTCATCGCGGCCCCTGCCACCGGATATCTGATCGAGGATGCGGCATGAGCTATCTCATCAAACGCACCGTGATCGCCGCCGCGCGGTTTGAGGTCGATGCCATCGTCGACGCGAACGAGATCGGAGACGAGACGCAGATCGCGCGCCTCGTTTCCCTCGGCGCGGTCGAGGAGGTCGCGGACGCGGCCCCGGAATTGCCCGAGATGGACGAGGCCCTGCGCGTGGCCATGATCGAGGCGATTAACGGGTTGCCAAAGGACGCCTTCGACAATGGCGGCAAGCCCAAGGTCAAGGCGCTGGAGGCCGCCCTGCCCGCCCACAAGGACCGGATCACCGCCGCCGCGCGCGACCTGATCTGGGCCGAAATGAAGGCCGCCGCGGACGCGGCGACCTGAGAATACCCACCCCGCCCAGGGGACGCCGCCGCAGAACAGGTGTGACAGCCGGGAGAGACCGGCATCCGAACGCGCACTCCGGAGGCCCCGATGTCCGATACGATCAAGAGTAGCGATACAATCCTCGGCGCACCTCCGGGCGATGGGATTTGTGGCTCGGCCCGAGAAGCAATTCTCAAAGACTACGCCGACCGCTTCATGAGCCAGCTCGCCCATCTTGATGGCCTCGAGTTTGACATAGCCCGTATCAAGATCGAAGAGGCCGTGATGTGGGCCGTCAAGGGGCTGACACGCTGATGCCCTACCTCACAGTTCAGGATATGATCGACCGCTTCGGCGAAAGCTTCCTCGCTGATGTCACCGCGCGCGATGATGCGCCCGGGGTGATTGACGCGACAGTGCTGGATACCGCCATTGAAGACGCGGTTGCGATCGTCGAGAGTTATGTGTCCGGGCTCTACGATCCCGCGAGCCCGCCCCGCGCCCTGACCGTCCACGCCGCCGCCATCGCCTGGTACCGGCTCTTGGGCGCGCGTGCGGCCGGGTTCGACGGGGCGAAAGAGGGTCACGACGCGGCGATTTCCTTCCTGCGCCACGTGCGGCGCGGCGAGGCCTCACTGGGCGACGAGACACCCCAAGACAGTTCTCGCGGCAACCTGCAAGCGCCCCGCATCGGCGCGCCTGAAGGCACGTTCACGCGCGATCGCCTGAAGGGGTTTTGAGATGGTCACGCTCACCGTCAGTCTCGACAGTCTGGATTTCGACAACGCGGTCGCGAGCGGCCTGCGCCAGCTTTCAGACCTGACACCTTTGATGCAGCGGGTCGGCACCGTCCTCGAAACCTCGGTGTCCCAGCGGTTCGAGCGCGGCGAGGGGCCGGGTGGCATCGCCTGGCCGGTCTCGATCCGGGCGCGCGAGACCGGCGGCAAGACGCTCGTTGACAGCACACGGCTGCGCGACAGCATCACCAGCGAGGCGGATGCGCAATCCGCGCGTGTCGGCACCAATGTTCCTTATGCCCATGTCCACCAGTTCGGCGCGTTCATCGAACCCATCGCCGCCGATGGCGATGCGACCGCGAAGCTCGCCTTCACGCTGCCCGGCGGCCAGTTCGTCATGGTCGACCAGGTCGAAATCCCGGCGCGGCCGTTCATCGGATTTGACGACGCCGACGAGGTCGAGATCGGCGAGACGACCGAAGCCTGGATGCGCGAGGTCTTCGCATGATCGATGCGGTCATCGCACGGCTGGAGGCTGAGGTGCCCGAACTCACCGGGCGCGTGGACGGCGGCCGGGCCTTTGTCGACCTCATCCGCTCCAAGAAGCTGCCCGCGCGCTCGATCGCGGCCTACGTCTTTCCCAGCGGCATCCAGGGCGCGCGCGCCGACGCCGCCTCTGGCGCCTACACCCAGATGCTGACCCACCGCACAAGCATCGTGCTGTTCGTGCAAAGCTTTGACCGCACCGGGAGCACCGCCCTTGACCGTATCGATGCGCTTCTCATGCGCGTTGTGCGCGGCATCGCGGGATGGGCCCCGGGCGACGAGGTGGGCGTTTATCGCTTCGAGCGTGGCCAACTGGTCGAGAGCGGCGCGGGCCGGCTCGCCTACCAGCTCGACTTTTCCATCGATGACCAACTGAGGATCCTGTCATGACCAAGCTACCCATCAGCGGCGGGGCCTATACCCGCGACGACAAGGGCGGCCTCAAGCGGGCCGAAGCCCCGACCGGGGCGAAACCGCCCCGCGCGCGCCGGACGGCCCCGCAAAAATCCGCCCCGACCGCCAAGCCCGAACAAAAGAAGGACAGTGACAAATGAGCCTGCTGTGGAGACGCAAGGTCGTGCTTGCCAAGATCGAAACCACCTATGGCACCGATGCCGCGCCCGCCGGCGGCGATGCCATCCTCGCCACCGATGTGCGCATGTCGCCGATGCAGGGTCAGGACCTCGACCGCAATCTCGACACGCCGCATGGCGGGCCCACGGGCACGATCCCCGTCGAGCTGCACCATACCATCTCGTTCAAGGTCGAGATGGCCGGGTCCGGCACCGCCGGGACCGCGCCCCGCTGGGGCCGCCTCCTGCGCGCCTGCGGTTGCGCCGAGACGCTCGCGGTTGGAACCTCTGTGACTTACAACAGGATCTATTCGGATCTCGAAAGCGTGACGCTGCATCTCAATATCGGGGGCACGCTCTACGCCATGGTCGGCTCGCGGGGGACGGCCGCCTTTGACGTCTCCGCGTCCGGTATTCCCTATATCGAGTTCGAATTCACCGCGCTCTACGTGGCCCCGGCCGACGCGACGATCCCGACGCCGGACTTCTCGGGCATTCCGGACCCGCTCGCAGCGTCGAACGCCAACACGCCGGTGTTCACCATCGACGGCACCTCGCTCGTGATGCGCAGTTTCAAGCTGAGCCTCGCAAACAGGATCGAGGCGCAGTTCCTGATCGGCGAGGAGGAGGTCCTGCTCGACGGGCATGAGAACACGATCGAGGCACGCGTCCGCGCCGTGCCTTTGTCGCAGTTCGACCCGTTCGGTGCGGCGGCGACGCAGGACAAGCTCGCCGTCGAGATCGAGCACGGCAAGACCGCCGGCAACATCGTCAACATCGCCTGCCCCAGTGCTCAGATGCAGCGGCCCGAAGGCCTCGAAGACGGGCAAGGCCGCAAGGAATGGCCGCTGCGCCTCGTGCCGCTGCCCACCGCGTCCACCGCTGCCGACCAGTGGGAAATGACGCTCACCTGACACCGCCCGAATGCCCCTTTCAAAGCGAGTTCAACCCCATGTTCAAGATCGACCAAAAACCCACCTTCACCCGCCGCGTCGAGATCAAGGTGCCCGCCGATGGCGGCCACGAGATGCAGGATCTGGAGGTCACGTTCCGGGTCCTGCCAGACGAGGAAATCGAGGCCTTCGACATGCGCACCACGCGCGGTGAGCGCGAGTTTCTCGCCGCCACCGTGTTCCATATCGACGACGTCGAAGATGAGAAGGGCAGCGCACTCCCCTATTCCGACAACCTGCGCGACCGCCTCGTCGGGCTGGCATATGTGCGGGTCGCTCTGATCAACGCCTACTACGCGGCGCTGATGGGGAGCCGGGTAAAAAACTGAAATGGGCCGGGCGGGCCTGGGCGCAGGGCGATCTGATCGAAGATGACACGGACAGTGACCATGACGACGAGGCGGCATTCTGGGGCATCGACCCCGGGCTTTTGCGTCGCGAGCCGCCCGGTCATGGTGTCTGGCCGCAAAATGCCCCGGCCGTTCGAGCCTTCCTGGCCATTTGCAACCAGTGGCGCACCGTCTCTGCCGGTCTGGCGGGCGCACGCGTGATCGGCCTCGACTACGGCGCCGCGCGCGACGGGCTGGAGATGAGCGGGATCACGGTGACCCCCGGGCTCTGGGCCGAGGTCCAGGTGATCGAAGGGGCGGCGGTGGCCGCAATGAGGGAGAGCTGAGATGACATTCCGCGTCCAGGGCGAGATCCTCATGGATGCCGAGCAGGCCAAGGCGCAGCTTAAGGCCACCGGCACGGCGGCGAAGGCCACGTCGCGCGATCTCAGGACGCTTGGCGCGGCAGGCACTGATATCGAGCGCAGCATGGGCTTGGTAACGCGCGGCCTGAATTCCGCAGAGGACAGTGCCCAGGCGATGTCGGCCGAGATGGATCAGCTGCGGGCGCGGTTCGATCCGATGTTCGCCCTGTCGCAACGCTACGAGGCCGAGCTCTCGGAGCTGAACCGCGCGCACCGTCTGGGGGCGCTGACCGCAGGCCAGTACGACACCGCCCTCGACCGGCTCAACAACGATTTCGCGCGGCATGCGACGGGTGCCCAGGGGATGGCGACCGCGAACCGGGCCGCGGCCGCCTCCAACCGGGCCGTGGCCGCCTCCAACCGGTTGGCGGCGGGCTCGATGGGCAATCTTGTCGCCCAGGGCAACGACGTCATCACCATGTTGGCAGCCGGGCAGAACCCGCTGCAACTGGCCCTGCAACAGGGTACGCAGATCACCCAGGAGATCGGCCCGCTCGGGGCAGCGGGGGCGTTCCGGGCGTTGGGCGGCGCGATCCTGTCGATGCTGAGCCCGATCAACCTGATCACCATCGGCGCGATCGCGGCCACGGCGGCGGTGGTGAACTGGTTCAACTCCGGCACCGATGAGGCCCAGAGCTTTGCCGAGGGCGTCGACGAACTTGGCAACAGCGTCGACAGTCTGCGAGAGCGGATCGAGGATGCTTCGCGCACGCGGGTGGAACTGGCCGAGGAGTTTGGCGACAGCTTTGTTGACCGCGCGCAGGACCTCCTCGACCGGATCGTCGAGGCCGAGCAGCGGTTCGCAGGGCGTCAGGCCACGGCGACGATCACCAGTTTTCTCGATGAGACCGACGTCGACCTTCAATCTGTCATAGCGGCGCGCAACCCTGCCCTGCCATCCTCGGCAATGGATGCCGGCTTTGCGGATAATGCCCGCGATCAGCTTGCGCGCCAATTCGAGCTTGCGGAGGGGTTGTTCGGACGGTTTACGGGACAAAACCGGCAGCTCGTGCAAGAGGTGCTCAACGATCTCGCAGACCTGAGCCTTGCCGCCGAGGGCACGCTGGAAGAACAGCAGGCGGCGCTGGCGGCGCTGATCCAAAGCTACGATCGCGCCGCCGTCGCCTCGGGCCGCCGGAGCCCGGCCGAGGACGAGAACCTCAGGCTCCTTCAGGAGCAGGAACTGGAGCTCGCCCGCGTCATCGAGCTGCAAAAGCAAGACCCGGCCGAGAACCGACGCACCGAGGAGATGCTGAGCTTTCTCGCCACCGTGACCGAGAGCACCGAAGAGCAGCTGCGCGCGAATGCCGCCATGCGGGACATGCTGGCGACGCAGCAAGAGCAGAACGCGATCGCCCAGGCCATCGCGCGCCATGGCGCCGACAGCGCCGAGGTGACGCGGCTGCGCGCGCAATTCGCACGCGACGCCAAGCTCGAGGAGATCGAGGCCAGCGAAGCGTCGGAGGAGCTCAAGAAAAAGGCGCGCGAGGCCGCGCAAGCCTTTTTCGAGATCTCGACGACGGATCTGACAGGTCCGATCAGCGCCGCCGCCGACGAGGCCGCGCGGCTCTCTGCCGAGGTGCGTGGCGCGGTGGGCGCGCTGATAGAGCTGCAGAACTCGGACGAGTTCAACCTCGCCCGCGCGCGGATCAATGCCGAGTTCCGGGACGATCCGATTGCCCGTGCCGGAGAACTCCGGGCCCTCGAATTCGATCGGGACGCGGCCCCGATACGTGAAGGCGGCTTTGAAAATCCTGGCGAAGAAGTATTTCTCAACAGTCAGCGTCAGGCCGCCATCGAGCGTGCCCGGGAGATCGCGCGCCTCAACCAGCAGTCCCGGCCCACCCGGTCAGGCCGTGGCGGCACGCGCCGCAGCTCGGCTGACGCGGTGGACCGCGAGCGCCAGAACATCGACCGGCTGATCGCCACCAAGCAGCGAGAAATCGAGGCCCTGCGCGAAAGCGACCCGGTTCAGCGCGAGATGATCCGCCTGCGCGAACAACTGACCGCCGCGACGCCAAAACAGCGTGAGGAAATCGAGGCAACCATCGAGGCGCATGAGGCAGAGCGTGCCGCGATGGAGCGCAAGGCGGAGTTCGAGGACACCCTTAACGACGTCCTGCTCGACGCGCGGAGCCTGCGCGACATCTGGGACGGGATCGGCGACGCGGTCATCCGCGCCGCCAAGGAAGCGCTGCTTCTCGGTCAAGGCCCCCTCGCCGGCCTGTTCGGAGGCGGTGGCAGCGGTGGCGGTACCGGGCTCCTCGGCGGCCTGTTTGGCGGGATCGGAGACGTGACAGAGCTGTTCTCGGGCGGCTCGCTGCTGAGCTTTGCGGATGGGGGTTTGCCCGCTGCCCGGCTGCTCGCGCTGGCCGGGGGTGGTGATCCGCGTGAGAGCCGTCCCGGCATCGTGCTGGGGTCGGGCACTGCGCGCTCCGACAGCATCCTGGCAAAGATCGGCGCCGGGGAATTCATCATGACGGGCGAGGCGACGGCCCGGAACCGGCCGGTGCTCGAGGCAATGAATGCCGGCGCCGTCATTCCGGGCTTCGCCGGGGGCGGGTTGCCATTACCGCGTCAATCGTTCGACGCGCGGCCCGGCGCTGGCCCGCGCGGTGGCGGCCGGGACGGCGGCATGACGCGCCTTCGGGTCGAGCCAAGCGACCTCTTTCGCATCGTGGCCGAGGAAACGGCGCGCGACGTTGCCCTCGACGTCGTTGACAATTTCGCGACCCAGCAATTGCCGCAGCGGGTCGAGAGCATCAACCGTGATCCAAGGGGCCGTGGCTGATGGCACCGCAAGTCTGGCCCATACCGCCCGAGGGCTTCATCGACCTGCTGGGCTTTGAGACCGCCACCTTCGGGCTGCCCGCAGACCTGTCTCCGTCGATCACCGGCGGTGGCGACGTGATCGCACATCGCAGGGGCTCACGCCTGTGGCAGGGCGAGGTGACGCTGGGCCGCTCGGAGCACGCCGATATCGCCGCGCAGAGCGCGCTCATCGAACATCTGCTGGAGCCCGGAGCCTCCTTCATGGTCTATGACCGGCGATTGCCCCCGCCGCAGGATCCTGCGCACCCCACCCAGATCGACTGGGACACCCAGCCCGTCACCATCAAGAGCCTGATCCCGGGCAACCGGGAACTGAGCCTGCGCGGCCTGCCTGCGAACTTCACACTTCGGCGCGGCCAATTGCTGGGATGGCAGTATCTCACCGACCCGGTACGCTATGCGCTCCACCGGATCGTCGATGCGACCGTCACGTCCAACGGCGTCGGCGAAACGGCGCGTTTTGAGGTGACACCCTTCATCCGGCCCGGCGTGGCGCTCGAAACCCCCGTCATACTCGCCTGGCCCACCTGCAAGGCCAAGATGCTGAGCTGGAAGCCCGGGCCCGGCCGCTCGAGCGTCAGCCAGGGCGGCAGTTTCACCTGGCAACAGACATTGAGGTGAGCCATGGCCTTTGACACCGAGCAGCTTGACCAGTTCGCCGAACGCCGTGGCACCGACGGGCAGATCCTCCTGCTGATCGAGCCCCGCAACCGCGAAACCGGCGAGATCGTTCCAATGGGGCTCTGGACCGGTGACGATCACCAGACCTTCACCGTGGACGGCGTGGAGCACTTTTTTCTGGGCGCCGGTGCGGTCATTGAGGTACCGCCAATTCGTGCCGGCATCGGCCTCGAAGTGCGCCGGCATCGCGTCGTTCTCCCGCCGCTCCTCGACGAGGTGAAACTCGCGTTGCAGATCTATCAGGCGGCGCAAGCCCGCGTGCGGGTCTGGTCGCAGCCGATGGATATCAATTCCGGCGCGCCGTTATCGGATCCGCGCCGCATCATCTAGGGACGGCTGGAGCGGGCACCCGAGACGCTTGGCAAGATCGGCGATCAGTCACGTACCGAGCTGGTGATCTCGTCGGCCACGCGCGCGCTGACCTTCAAGCAACCGCTTTTGAAATCCGACGCCGCGCTGCGCCTGCGCGACCCGAATGACCGCGCGCGCGAATACGCCGATGCCATCGGCGACCGCGCCATCCCCTGGGGGCAGGCGTCGGTGGTCACAGAGCCGCCTCCGCCACCACCACGGCTTTCCCCCGAGGAGCGCGGTAAATGACGGACCGGGCCCAGATACTTCGCGCCTTTCTCGAGGCGCGACGCGGGCGACGCTTCCGGCCCGGCGGCAGTGACTGTGCCATGTTTGTGGCCGACTGGATCGTGGCCTGTGGCCATGACGACCCCGGAGCCTCATGGCGCGGGCGCTACGCCACGCTCGATGAGGGGCGCGCCGCGCTATCCCGGGATGGCTTTGCCGTGCCCTCCGACGTCCTGCGCCCCTATCTGCTGGAGGGCGCGGGCTGGATGCAGGCCCGCACCGGGGACGTCGTCACCGTGAACGAGAACGGATGGGAAGCGTTTGGGATCGTCGGCGGTGGGCATATCCATGCCCTGCAAATGCCGCACGGAATTACCGCCGTGCCGCTTGATCGCGCAATACGGGTCTACCGTCCATGACGCTACTGGCCTGGATAGCATTTCTCGTGGTCGCATCCGCGGGCCCGGCGGCGGCCGACCCGCTCACGGGAATTGTAACGGCTATCTTTACAGCCGTTAAAGGGTCTGCGCTGCTCGGAACTCTCTTGAAGGGTTTTGCGGCCATTGGCCTCAACCTCATCCAGCAGCGCCGCTTGCGAAAGGGCCGCAACACGTCCGCCGGGCTTCAGGTCACGGTTACGACGCGCGGGGCGATCGAGAGCGAAACGGCGATCATCGGCGTCTATGCCACCAAGGGCCATCTGATCTATCACAACAGCCATGGTAAGAATAACCGCTACTACCAGACGGTCATAGAGGTGAGCGGCCTGCCCGGCGTGACGCTGAGCCGCCTGATGATCGACGGGGCCTATACCGAGCTTGGCGACGAAGAGCATCCCGACTATGGCCTGCCGATCATCGCCAAGCGCGATCTTGGCAAGGATCATGCCTGGATCAGGTTCTATGACGGCACGCAAACCGCCGCCGACCCGACGCTCGTCGCCAAGTATTCAGAGGACCCCGTAACCCCCTGGACCGAGGCGCATGTGAACACCGGCGTGGCCTACGCGGTCATAACCAATCTTGTGAGCGCCAAGGTCTTTCCCAACGGCGCCCCCGAGCTCCGGTTCGAGATCTCCGGTATTCCATTCTACGACCCGCGCGAAGACAGCACGGTCGGCGGTGACGGCCCCCAGAGATGGTCCGACCCGGCGACCTGGAAACAGACCCGCAACCCCATCGTCATATCGTATAACATTGTACGCGGCATCGCACTGCCGGACGGCTCGACCTGGGGGGGCGACGCGGAGGCCGAAGATGTCCCTCTGGCGTCGTGGGTGGCCGGGATGGAGACCTGCGACATCGACGTTAGCGGGCGCAGGCAATATCAGTGCGGCTTCGAGATACATTTTGCCGAGGATGAACCGTTTGACGTGCTCGAAGAGCTCATGGCCGCGTGCAACGGCCAGATCGCCGAGTTCGGCGGGTTCTTTTACGTTCAGGTCGGGGCGCCGGATTTCGCGGTGGCGCAGATCACCGATGACGATCTTCTGGTCACGGACGACGCAACAAAAGACCCGTTTCCTGAGCTCATGGAGATCTACAACAGGGTCTCGGCCACCTTTGTCTCGCCCGGTGCCTTGTGGAACGGCAAGCCGATCGACCTGATCCGAAATGCGGACTGGGAGGAGGACGACGGCACGCAGCGCACGTTCGAGCTCGAACTGCCGGCGGTTTTCTCACCTGCGCAAGCGGGACAATTGGCGGAGGACGTGCTGAGAGATCAGCGCCGCTGGCGACAGCACGCCTGGCCGCTGCCCCCTGACTATGCCAATCTCCGACCGCTCAACACTGTCTCCGTGACCAGCGCGTGGAACGACTACGCCGACAAGCTCTTCGAGGTCGCCGAAATCGCCCTCGATCCGCATAGGTTCGTGACCGTCGCCACCCTGCGCGAGCGCGATCCGGATGATTTTGTCATCAATCCCGATCTCGAGATCCCGGACCGCACCTCGATCCTGCCCGTGCCAATACCGACCGATGCGGGCCTTCCCGGCTTCACGACCGCCGCCACCGTGGTCTCCAACGAAGACGACACGATCCGTCGGCCCGCCGTCGCGGTATTCTGGGATGCCAGCGAGATTGCCGAAACCATCAAGGGCATCGCCATCGAATGCCAGCTGCGCGCCAGCGAGGAAGAGGTCTGGAGCGGCACGGTGCTTGATGTGGAACGCGGCTCGATGATCATCCGCCCGGTCTCGCCCGCGACCAACCTGCGCGTGCGCGCCAAGCCACTGGCCGACAACCGGCGCGGCCAGTGGACCGCCTGGGTGTTCGTGACAACGGGCGACGTGCGTCTCACTCAGGCCGATCTGTCGGATGCGCTGCGCGATGAGATCACCACGGCGTTCGATCGGCATGATGCGGTGTTGGGCGACGCGCAAATGCCACAGTCTGTCGCGGACCTTCTGTCCGAGATCGAGCAGAACATCGCGCCAATCAATATAAACGTGCCACCTCGCGAGACGCTGTTCGAGCGGCTGGTTTTTGAGCTACCGCAGATACGTGATGTGTCTGAGGCAGTGCGCAACATTGAGGACCGTCTGGTCGAGTTGGATATAGACCAGTTTGGCCTGTCGCGTCGCATGACGGACGCTGGCATTTACATTGATCCCGAGACTGGGTCAGTGCGCATCGCGGGCGTCGAGGCAACGCGAGATCGCCAGTCTTTGGTCGAGGCCAGTTTTGACGCCCTCGCGGCTACGGTCACCTTGAAGGCCAGTCGTTCCGAAGTGAACGACGCGATCGCCGCTGCGCAACTCGATGACGCCGACCTGGCCTCTTTGACAGACTTGCAGTTGCGGGTCTCTGATGTCGAAGTCGACCTGGACGCTGCAGAGGGTGCTCTTACGCTGTTGTCGGAAACGCTGACGGTTGACGAGGGCCTTGTCACGATGACCGAGGTGACGGGGCGTCTGGACAGCGTTGAGGGTGATCTCTCATTCACGGTCAACCAGAGCGAGTTCAATGATGCCGAGGCCCGGTTGTCCGATGCGGAAGTGCAGCTCGATACCCTGGACGGGTCTGGCATCACATTTGCGGTGTCTGACCAGCGGTTATTGCGTGATGAGCTAAAAACCGCAGATGATGCGGTTGCGGAGGGCATGCTGCGGTCCTGGCTGGATGGCCGGGCGGTGCGCGAGGCGGCGGCCTCTGGTCGGCGCGAGCTGAATGCCACGGTATCAGAGGGGCTGCAGGCCGAAGCGAGCGAGCGTTTGACGCTGGCCGCACAAGTGGATGCGGCGCAGGCTCAAATTGTGTCTGAGCAGATCGCCCGGGCCGATGCGGACGCGGCGTTTACCAGTGCGATCGCGACCGAGGCATCGCGGATCGACGACAACGCAGCTGCAATCACCTCGGAAGCGACAACGCGCGCCACTGCTGATGATGCCTTATCCAGCCGGATCGTCTCGGTCGAGGCCGCGGCGGACGATAACGCGGCCGCGATCACGTCAGAGGCCACCGCCCGCGCCGGTGCCGACAACGCCCTGGCCGGATCTCTTGATGTGCTCTCCGCGCAAGTTGGCGACAACGACGCGGCGATCGCGGCAGAGCAAACAGCCCGAGCAGACGGCGACAGCGCCCTGGCCGGATCTCTTGATGCGCTCTCCGCGCAAGTTGGTGACAACGACGCGGCGATCGCGGCAGAGCAAACAGCCCGAGCAGACGGCGACAGCGCCGAGGCATCGGCTCGGCAGCAGCTGGGCGCGACGCTGACTAGCGATATTGGTGCTGTGGCTACGCGGGTCACTAATGTCGAAGCTACCCGTGTCACCGCGTCGGGCGCGGTCGCGGCGGTCAATCAGGAGATCAGCGCGAGTTACGGTGATCTCGAAGCGATGGCCACGGCAACCTCGTTTGCCGAGGCGACGGCTGACGGAATATCATCTGGGTATGTCTGGCGTCTGAATGGCCAGAACGTACTGGAGGCGGTGAGTGTCGCGGACGGCGTAGACGCTGGGCCGACCAGCACGTTTCGGATCGCGGCGGATTATGTGCAGATCACCGGGGTCGCGCAGATAAACACAGCAGTGCTTGATGACCTTTTTGCGGACACGATTGTTGTGGGCCGCTTGACCGTGACCGAGCAGATTATCGGGTTGAACGCGACCGGCGAGATCAGCAACTCACGCCGAAGCACGGATAGCGGTGCCCTCGGCACGGCCTACAGCACGGTGCTCACACACATAGCCAATCACCAAAGCCGGTCAGTGGATAAAAACATGGTCCTGTTCCTGCGAATGCAGGTCGAGGGCAGTAACGCGGCGGCGGCGAACGTCCTGGAGTACCGCATCCTGCGCGACGGCGTGCCGATGCTTGGTGTGCCATCTCTCAAGCGGGAAATTCGGCCGGGCGAGGTCATCCAGGAATTTTTCGGGATCAAGCAGCGCACGACCTCCGGCGCCACGTCAACCACATACACGCTGCAGGCGCGGGTGGCGACAAACGGCTCGGGCATCGTCGCCGTCACCGTCAACGTGGGTACCGAGATGTGGACCGAGGAAAAATCAATCGCAGGGTTAGTCTGATGGAGGAGATACGCCGTATTCGAAATCAGCTTTTGGCGTCCTGCGACTGGACACAATTGCCCGATGTCCAGATGGGCGCCACCGCGCGGGCGGAATGGGTCGCGTACCGGCAGGCGCTGCGCGACGTGACCGAGGACGTGACGCACTCTTCCGAAATCGTATGGCCGAACAGGCCGGACAGTAACTGAAAGGGCAGCCGTGGGGATCTGGTATCGAGCGGGGACAATCAGTGTCACCAACGGCACTGCCGACCTGACGGGCTCTGGCACGGCGTGGGTGGCCAATGTCAGCCCCGGCATGATGGTGGTCTACAATCGTGAGATCATTGGCGAGGTGCAGGCGGTCAACAGCGACACCTCGATTACGCTCGCCATCGCCTATGCAGGCATGACAATCAGCGGCGGCGAATATGCAATAGCCAATCTCGGCGGGGTACGCACCGGGCTGACTGCGGCCGTGCAAAAGGCGCTCGATGCGCTCAACGACGCACAAGACCGCACCATTCAAAAGTATAACTCGCGGGCCGATTACATCGCGGCGGGCGTCACGCCGGTTACCGGTGAGACATACATGATCGACGGTCTGACGTACAAAGGGCTGACAGGTGCCACGGCAATCGGCGACCTGCCGGGCCTTGTGCCGCTCGGCCCGATTTACGACGATCATTTCGGGACTGCAGGTAATCTGACCTGGGAGGATAACGGCGAGGGGCCGGAGCGCCTTACGGGCTCAGACGACAGCGCCAGGATCCGCGCTGCCCTGGACTATGCAGTGTCCGTCGGGCTCGGCATCGTGCACTGCCGTTCAGACCTGTATTTGACCGGCGAGATTTCCTTCCCGGACGGCGCTGCCCTCGTCTGGACAACGAATTTTGCAAACACCGTCTGGCTTGATTTCGGAGAGCGCGAAAGCGGTTTTGAGCTTGTGAACCGGAACAAGCTGACGGGCGTCAATATCATCATGCAGCACAACACAGCGGGCAAGGAGGCCAACCGAGGGGACGAAGGCAACGCCATTCGGATCGGCGGGGAGTTCTTTTCAAACAGCCCGCAAACGACAAAAACCGGCTTTTACATCGATGTAAAAATCACGCTCGCTGCCGACGTACCAGGGCAGAACAGCTATCCGTCGCCCGAGGTTTCCGCCATCCACAACATCGACGGGGCCTTCATCCGGCTCGGGTCGTACACTACGTCTAACGTCCGATCCTCTTATAAGTACCTGTCTCACTGGTCAGGATATAACGGCACTGGCAATTCGCAGCTCGAGCCCACCGGCACGTACCACGCGCGCAATGTGACGCTGCGCTGGAACGGCACGATTTCGGGCTGCGTTCGGGTGGTTGGGTTATCCGCGGTGGCTATGCACGATATAAGGGGCTTTACCTGCGACGGCGTGCGCATGCCGGTGCTGATCCTCGCGGGGGACAACACAGACAAATTCACCGTGGCCGATCAGGTTGGGTTGCCGGGCAAAGGTATTCGTTTTGGCTTTATCCATGCGCGAAACTGCGAAACGCTATGGGGTGAGGAATGTATCCTTGTCACGTCTCAGGGGACGTCGAAGTGGGACGAGTACGACGGCACCAGTATTAAAAAGGTTGATCAGCTGGCCCTCGATGTAAAATTTGACGGCGCTTGGATCGGTATCAGCGAGAAGCGGCCGGCGATCACCGGGGTCACGAATGCAAATCCGGCGGTTGTCACCGCCCCTGGTCACGGGTTCTCGAACGACGAGCGCATTTCGATTGATGATGTGGTGGGTATGCTCGATCTGAATGGCAACAGTTATGTTGTACGGAACGTCACCTCGAGCACATTTGAGCTGCTAAACACCGACAGCACAAATTTTGGGGTTTATACGAGCGGTGGCATCGCGGGCTACGGTATCAGAAGCACGGCCATCCGGGGTTTCGGGATCCACGGAAATTGTGACTTCGGGACAGTATGGGAAACCGGTGCGGATCAGTCGAGTTTGGAAATCGAATTTGGCAACGGTCAGGTGTCCTTCAATCTCATGTCAGGCACGGCTGAGCTGCGCGTCGAAAACCGTCGCAACACGACCATACTTGGTAGCGCTGTTGATTATGGGGAGGACTTTCAGACCGACTATTGTGTGCGGATCACCGGAACGACCTACACTAGCACCCTTGGGTCGGCGGCGACAAAGGGCGACACGACAATCACCCTGGCAAGCGGGTTCTCTGAGAATGTCTCCAAAGGGGACAAGATACTTGTGGGGGTGCAGCCGGTCACCGCGACAGAGTTCATTAAAAAGGGCGTTACGGAATTACAGGTGACGCCGCTCTTGGCAGATGTCGCATCAGGCACGGTCACGCTGGACCTTCGTACGACCGTAGACCGCTTCGTTGCGAGTTTCCACGGCTCTGAAAAGGGATCCCTGCTCGACTATGCCGACGTGGATCATGCGGATTACACCAACGTCGCAGTCACAGGCCGGAACCTGGGTGTATTGGAGAATACCGCCAGCGTCATGCTTGAGGGGACCATACCCGCTGTGTCCTCGGAAATCCCGACGACGGGGGATTACGCGTTTGTCCTCAACCCGGGCTGCGTCGCGAGCCTTTTGCCGCGCACGCGGGTGCCCCACAACTCTGCTACCACCGCAACATTCCAGCTGCAGAGGGGGGGCACTGGGGGACCTTGGGCACAGCTCATAGCGAGTGGCGCAATCATTCAGAACGTCTCGAACCTGTATTCTGCGTCTGACCCCATCCGGCAGGTCAAGCTGCAGGATTGTACTAATTTTGATGGCGATGAGGTTGACTCCCCTCATCATGCCGCCCCCTGGTCACCGCTGATCGAACGCAGCACGTCGGGTGGAACAGGCATCACCACTACCATCGATTACGCGTACTATTTGGTGATGGGGCCGTTCATTGAAGTGGACTTTAAGCTGACGATAACCACGTGGCCATCCACAACCGGAGCGGAGCACGTGCTGCTTAAAGGCTTTCCTGCGGACATGTTTCCTACGCAAGTCGTCACTGGCTCCCTTGCCGTAGACAATGGTGATGGCGCGCTCTCCGTACCGGGCAATGACTTATATCTGCGCACAAACGCAGCTGAGAGCGAAGCCTGGATATTCCGACAGGCCTCAAGTGGGGTCGCTACCGTAAAGGATGACGAGATCCTGGATGAAAACATTCTGTGGGGTAATCTGCGATATCGTTGGCGGTGATCTATCGCGCCAGCCCGCAATGGGCTGCGCAACGTGAAAAAGGGCCGACAGGCCAGACCTGAAATGAGAGGGATACAATGGGACTTTGGTATCGAACGGGCACGATCAGTGTCACCAACGGCACTGCCGACCTGACGGGCTCTGGCACGGCATGGGTGGCCAATGCCGCGCCCGGTATGATGGTGGTGCACGACCGTGAGATCATTGGCGAAGTGCAGGCGGTGAACAGCAACACTTCGATCACGCTCGCGAGCGCCTATGTGGGCACGACGATCAGCGATGCCGAATACGCAATCGCCAACCTCGGTGCGGTGCGTGACGGGCTGATCGAGGCGGTGCAGGAGGTAGTGACAGTACTCGGCGCGGCACAGGACGGCGCGCTGGCGGGTCGGTTTGACGACGGTACCCTGTCCGAACCGGGGCTGGCCTTTGCCGATGATATCGACACCGGATTTTACCGGCCCGGTGCCAACAGGATCGCGGCGACCAAGGTGCTTGAGGCCCCGTCATTCGGCGGCGCCGGGGTGCAGTCGAGCAACGGAGATCTGGCGGTCGGCCGGGTCATGCTGACAGGTGCAGGGGGCATCCTTGGTGCCGCGCCGCGCCAGCATGACGCCGGGTGGAGCGACTTCGATGACCTGGTAGAGGGCGGGATCTGGACCCTTGGTCTGACCGACCTCGCCAACGGGCCGCTCGGCGCGGCGGCAACCGCCTATAATGGCACCTGCATGGTCTTGCGGCGGACGTTTTCCACTGGCGAAAGCATCACCCAGATCGTCAGTCAGGGCGGAGAGCTTTACTGGCGCTCCGGCAGTTTTGATCCGATGAGCTGGCGCCCGTGGAGGTTGGTCTACAACTCGGAGAACTTCGGGGAATTTGGCTCAACGCCAAACGGCTGGTATCAGCGACTGCCAAACGGGTTGCAGGTCTGTGGCTCTCCAGATTTCGACAGCGTCGATGTCACCACGGCGACGGGCTCGCTCTATCGAAATGCGACCCCGATTGTCTGGAACCTGCCTGCGTCATTCACCGGCGGGAACGACACGATGTCCGGAGGATTGACATCACTGGCCAACTCGCAAACACACTTCGGCACAATCCGAGTAACCGGTGGCTCGACTGCAGAGATTACCGTGTTTGCTCCGGCGTCTGTCACGGGCCGATCGGTGCGAGCCCACATGGTTGGCCTCTGGGAATAGGAACACTCTCATGAACATCAATTTGATACCAACTCGCCACAACACGCGGCTCACGCTGACCCGCTCTGGCGACGTCCTCACGATCAACGGCGCGGATTATGACTTTGCGCCTCTACCCGAGGGGGCAACCCTGCCTCCGGAGGCCGTGGATAGCGAGTTTATCACCGGTCCCGTCGAGCGGATCGGGGGCGTTTTGCATTTTCACGGGGTACTGTTGCCGTTTGGCGCGAATACCCCTCACGAGACGCGATCCGCCGACGCAATCACACTCACCGAGGATGGTCCGGTGAGCCTGCCGCCCTATGACATGGAGACCGACAATGCCGCTGATTGATTTCACGCAAATTATCACACCCGAGCATAGGGCCGCACAGGCAAGCGCCAAGCGCGCGGCAATGATCAAGGCTGAGTGTCGCGACCGCATTCTCTCGGTCGGGTCCGAGACCACGCAAATGAACATCGCGCAGGCAGGCATTGTGTTCACGGCGGCCATGCTCGATGGCGCGGCACGCGCGGACGCGCTTACGGTGTCGGGTCTGCGCGACGGTGATTTGATGCTGGCCCAGGCGTGGAAGGGGTGGGTCGCTGCGATGCAGGCCGAATGCCGGGATGCCATCGAGACCGGCGACAATCCGGTCTGGCCGGATGTGCCCGCCGGGGTGACCGACCTGGCGGCACGGTTTTAACGGCCCGTTAAAGGGCCCTGCAGTACCCGTTCTTTAAAAATCGGTTGCTGTAATCTTCACTGTAATTCACTGTAAACTTCGGTGTCACGCTACAAGGGTGTTGCGCCTTGCAACAGTTCTGCAATAGTTGCTAATTAAACAAGCGTTCATTTCAGCGAACAGGAGCCCGTGATGGACTTTGCCCTCAGCGAGGAACAGACCGCCATTTTCGACATGGCCCATGCCTTTGGACAGGACCGCATCGCGCCGCATGCCCGCGCGTGGGAGCGCGACGGCACCATTCCCAAGGAGCTGTGGCCCGAGATCGCCGCCCTCGGGTTTGGCGGGCTATACGTGAGCGAGGAGTCGGGCGGCGCAGGGCTGTCGCGGCTCGATGCGACGCTGGTCTTCGAGGCGCTGTCGATGGCCTGCCCGTCGGTCGCGGCGTTTCTGTCGATCCACAACATGTGCGCCAAGATGATCGACAAGTTCGGGTCGGACGACATAAAGGCGCGGGTGCTGCCCAAGGCGATGACGATGGAGACGGTGCTGTCCTATTGCCTGACCGAACCCGGCTCTGGCTCGGACGCGGCCGCCCTCAAGACCCGCGCCGAGCGCACCAATGAGGGCTACACCCTCAACGGCACCAAGGCATTCATCTCCGGCGGCGGGTATTCAGACGCCTACGTGGTGATGGTGCGCACCGGCGGCGACGGCCCCAAGGGGATCTCGACGGTCTATGTCGAGGACGGCACAAAGGGCCTCAGCTATGGCGGGTTGGAGGATAAAATGGGCTGGCGCAGCCAGCCGACGCGACAGGTGCAGTTTGACAATTGCAACATTTCCGCACATGATTTGGTCGGTGAAGAGGGGAAAGGTTTCACATATGCGATGAACGGGCTGGATGGCGGACGGCTCAATATCGCGGCCTGTTCCCTGGGCGCCGCACAGCAGGCACTCACCATGACGCTGAGTTACATGGCCGAGCGCAAGGCCTTTGGCAAACCGATCGACCAGTTTCAGGGCCTGCAATTCCGCCTTGCCGACATGGAGATCGAGTTGCAGGCCGCCCGCACCTTTCTGCGGCAGGCGGCGTGGAAGCTGGACCATGAGGCACCCGACGCCCCCAAGTTCTGCGCCATGGCCAAGACGTTCGTAACCGAGGCAGGCAGCCGCATCGTCAACCAGTGCCTGCAACTGCATGGTGGCTATGGCTACCTCGCCGATTACGGGATCGAGAAACTGGTGCGCGACCTGCGCGTGCATGAAATCCTCGAAGGCACCAACGAGATCATGCGCCTGATCGTGGCGCGGCAGATGCTGGCAGACCAATGAGCGGTGATATCCATATTCGCAAGGACGGCCGCGCCGGGCGCATCACCCTGACCCGGCCCAAGGCCTTGAACGCGTTGAGTTACGACATGGCGATGGCCATCGAGGCCGCGCTTGATGACTGGCGCGACGACCCGGAGGTGGCGCTGGTGCTGATCGACGCCGAGGGCGACAAGGCGTTTTGCGCGGGCGGCGACATTCAGCAGCTTTACGACACCGGCCGTGCCGGGGATTTCGCCTATGGGCGGCGGTTCTGGGCCGATGAATATCGTCTGAATGCCAAGATCGCCGAATATCCGAAACCCTATGTGGCGCTGATGCAGGGCTTTGTCATGGGCGGTGGCGTGGGCATCTCGTGCCACGGGTCGCACCGCGTCACCTGCGAAAGCACGCAAGTGGCGATGCCCGAATGCGGCATTGGGCTGGTGCCGGATGTGGGCGGCTCGCTCTTGCTGGCGCGGGCACCGGTGCGGATGGGGGAGTATCTGGGGACCACCGGCACGCGCATGGGGCCGGAGGATGCGATATATGGCGGTTTTGCAGATGTTTACGTGCCGCAGCTGACGTGGAAAGACTTGATCGCAGCGCTGGTTGAAACGGGTGATCCGGCGGTGATCGACGCCGCCACAGAGACGCCTCCGACCGGCAGTCTGCGCAGTTTTGAGCCACAGGTCGCCGCACATTTCGGCGGCGAACGTCTGGGCGATATCGTCAATTCCCTGCGCGCCGAGGACAGCGACTTCACCGCCAAGGCGCTCAAGGCGATGTCGCGCGGCTCGCCGCTGTCGATGGCCTGCGCGGTCGAGATGGTCCACCGGCTGCGCGGCCCCGGCGCGGATATCCGCCGCGCGCTTGGCCTTGAATACCGTTTCACCTATCGTGCGATGGACACGGGCGATTTCCTGGAGGGCATTCGCGCCGCGATCATCGACAAGGACCGTGATCCGCATTGGCAACACGCGCTGGACAGCCTGCCGGGCACGGCGGTCGCATCCATGCTGACGCCCCTCGGGGCGGACGCGCTGACATTCGAAAGGGAGGGAGTGACATGAAGATCGGGTTCATCGGGCTGGGCAATATGGGCGGGCCAATGGCGGCCAATCTGGCCAAGGCCGGGCATGAGGTGACGGGCTTTGACATGGCCGACGTCAAGATCGAGGGCCTGCGCATGGCAGGCAGCGCCGCTGCCGCGGCCAAAGAGGCCCGCGTGGTGATCACGATGCTGCCCAATGGCGACATCCTGCGTAAGGTGGCGGATGAGATAATCCCGGCGATGGGGACGGGCACGGTGCTACTCGACTGCTCGACCGTCGATGTCGAAAGCGCGCGCGACGTCGCCGCGCAGGCGCAGGCCGCAGGGCTTTCGGCGCTCGATGCACCGGTGTCGGGCGGCGTCGGCGGCGCAGCGGGCGGCACGCTGACCTTCATGGTGGGCGGCGACGAGGCGGGGTTCAATATCGCCAAGGAACTCTTTGACATCATGGGGCAAAAGGCGGTTCATTGCGGCCCATCCGGCAACGGGCAGGCGGCCAAGATCTGCAACAACATGATCCTTGGGGCGACCATGATCGCCACCTGCGAGGCCTTTGCCTTGGCCGACAAGCTGGGGCTGGAGCGGCAGGCGATGTTCGACGTGGTCTCGACCTCCTCGGGTTATAGCTGGTCGATGAACGCCTATTGCCCGGCCCCCGGCATCGGCCCCAAATCACCCGCCGATAACGGCTATCAACCGGGCTTTGCCGCCGACCTGATGCTCAAGGATCTGCGGCTGTCGCAGCAGGCCGCCGAGGCCGTCGATGCCGACACGCCGATAGGCCGCGCGGCCTGTGATCTCTATGCGGACTTCGTCGAGAAAGAAGACGGCAAGGGTCGTGATTTCTCGGCCATGCTGCCGCGATTCGAGACGCGCGGACGCGGCTGATGGGCTGGGTGGCGCGCGCCCCCGGCCTGCCCGTGCTGGAGCCCGACGCGGTGGCCCTGCTCGACCGGCTGATCCCGATGCGCGTGCCCGCGGGGCAAGTGTTGTTTCACCCCGGCGAGACGGTCAAGGGGTTCGTGATCGTGCTCGAAGGCCGGGTCGAGGTGTTCCTGACCGGCGCGTCAGGGCGCGAGATGCTGCTCTACGCGGTGGAGCCGGGGCAAAGCTGCGTGCAGTCCACCCTCGGGCTGATGGGCGGCGAGGACTATTCCGGCGAGGCGGTCGCGAGCCGCGACAGCGAACTGGTGCTGGTGCCGCGCGACGCCTTCCTGCACCTGATGGATCTCTCGGACGTGTTCCGCAAATTCGTCTTCGCCGCCTTCGCGCAGCGCCTGCAATCCATGATGCACCTGCTGGATCGCGTCGCCTTTCAACGGATCGAGACGCGGCTGGCGCAATGCCTGCTGGAGCGCGCCGAGGGCGATACGCTAAAGGCGACCCATGCCGAGATCGCGGTGATGATCGGCACCGCGCGCGAGGTGGTCTCGCGGCGTCTCGATGCGCTGGCGCGGCGCGGGATCGTGGCGCTGGATCGGGGCGTGGTGCGTATTCTCGATGCCGAGACCCTGGGCGAGTTGGCCAGCCTCGACGCGTGAAAACGGGGCGGCGCTGCGCGCCACCCCGTCCGGGTAATGGGCCTTGTGGATTTGGCTCGCGATCAGGGACGCGGCGGCAGGATCACCCGATCGACCACGTGAATCACGCCGTTTGACTGTTTCACATCGGCGATGGTGACGTTGATCACGCGCCCGCGCTCGTCCTCGAGCATGATCTTGTCGCCCGAATAGGTCGCCTTGAGCTCGCAACCGCCGAGCGTCGGCACGATATGCATGCCGCCATCATCGTCGATCATGCCCTTGATCGCCATGGCCATCGCATCGGCGCCAACGACGTGGCAGGTCAGGATCTGGGTCAGCTGTTTCTTGGCTTCGGGCTCGAGCAGCGCCTCGACGGCGCCGTCCTTGAGCATGCCGAAGGCGGCATCGGTGGGCGCGAACACGGTAAACGGCCCCTCGCCCTGCAGCGTCTCGACGAGGCCAGCGGCCTTGACCGCCGCGACCAGCGTTTCGTGATCGGCAGAATTGACGGCATTCTCGATGATGTTCCGCTCGGGATACATCTCCGCCCCGCCGACCATCGGGTTATCCATCGCCGCAAGCGCCATGGTGGCGGTCAGGGCAAGCGCGCCGGTGGCTGCGAAAATTGTCTTGGATGTCATGTCGTGTCTCCTCGGTTGGATACCAATGCCCCCGGCGGTATGGCCGAGGGTCAGGGGAAGGCACGACACGGGGGGCGAAAGAGTTTCAGATTTTATGCGCGTCAGTGTTCGAGCGGTGTTGATTGCGTCGGAAATGGCCTTGACCTGCCGTTCGATCAGCAGTCCCGGCGCGGAATCAAGGCCGAAGGCCGCCGCGCATCGACGGGCCGCCCCGACGGCACGGCGATTTGGCTGCAACCTGCGCATCGCGTGGATGTTTTCCCGACTTTGCAGAGATAAAATTCTGCCGAACAGGCGTTGGAACGCCGTACCGCGGCCCGTCGATGCGCGGCTCACGCCAACGACAGCAAAAGGCCACCCACGAAACGCAACACGCCGGGACAAGGCCCGGCGCGCGCACTCTTTCAAACCTGCAAGCGGGATCAGGTGATATCCACCAGCTCGATGGCAAAGGTCAGATCCTTGCCCGCCAGCGGGTGATTGGCATCGAGTACGACCTGCTCCTCGGTCACCTCGACCACGGTCACCGGCATCACTTGCCCCTGCGGCGTCTGCACCTGCAACTGGGTGCCCAGATCGAGCGGAATATCCTCAGGAATCTCGGCGCGCGGCACAGCCTGATGCGCGCTCGGATCGGGATGTCCATAGGCCTGATCGGCCGGCACTTCGACGGTCTTTTTCTCGCCGACGGCCATGCCTTCCATCGCGGCATCGAGACCGGGGATGATCTGACCGGACCCAACGGTAAACTCCAGCGGGTCGCGGCCTTCGCTGGAATCGAATGTCTGACCGTCCGTGAGGGTACCGGTATAATGAATGCGGACCGTATCGCCCGATTTGACTTGCGTCATGGCTGTTCCAATCTGTTAGGATATTGGGGAGGGTGAGTTTGCAAGGCCGCGCCGGTCGCGCGGGTGCTTGTGTGGCTGGCGCGAATCGTAACCGCCCATAGCCGGATTTGCAAACCGATCCTTGGCCGCTCACTTTGCCGTGTGCGCATGAGGCCTTTCCCCCCCGCCCCGTCCATGCCAGTCTGCGCGCGAAACCGCCCGCACTCGCACCCAAGAGGGGATACCATGCCGATCACCACCTGCATTTTCGACGCCTATGGCACGCTCTTCGACGTGGCCGCCGCCGCGCGCAGCGCCGCGTCCGAGCCGGGGCGCGAGACCTTCGCCCGCCACTGGCCGGCCATCGCCGAGAAATGGCGGCTCAAGCAGTTGCAATACACCTGGCTGCGCGCCGTGACGGGCGAGCATGTGGGCTTCTGGCAGGTCACGCAGGACGGGCTCGACTGGGCGCTCGAGGCCGAAGGTCTGGGCGATGACGCCGAGCTGCGCGAACGCCTGCTGCAACTCTACTGGGAACTGGAGGCCTACCCGGAGGTGCCCGCCATGCTCAAAGCCCTCAAGGAGGCCGGCCAGCACACCGCGATCCTGTCCAACGGCGCGCCCGACATGCTTGACGGGGCGGTGAAATCGGCGGGCATCGGCGCGCTCCTCGATGATGTGCTCTCGGTCGAGAGCGTTGGTATCTTCAAGCCCGCCCGCGTGGTCTATGACCTTGTCGGGCAACGCTTCGGCTGCGCCCCCGAAGAGGTGCTCTTTGTCTCCTCCAACGGCTGGGACGCCTGCGCCGCCGCCGGGTATGGCTTCAACACCGTCTGGGTCAACCGCGCGGGCGATCCCGTGGACCGCCTGCCCGCCGCCCCCGACCGGCAGCTGACCGACCTCTCCGGCATTCCCGATCTGGCGCGCGGCTGATGGCGCATTTCACCACCTCCGACGGGCTGTCGCTCTATTTCACCGATGCAGGCCATGGCCACGCGATCCTGTGTCTCGCGGGCCTCACCCGCAACAGTGCGGATTTCAGCTTTCTCACCCCGCACCTCTCGGGCTACCGGGTGATCTGCATGGATTATCGCGGGCGCGGGCAATCTGATCACGCCCCCGATTTCATGTCCTACAACATCCTGCGCGAGGCGCAGGATGCCGTCGAGTTGCTCGATCATCTCGGCATCGACCGCGTCACCCTGATCGGCACCTCGCGCGGCGGTCTCATTGCCATGGCCCTCGGCCACACCGCCCCTGACCGGCTCGCAGGCGTGGTGCTCAACGATATCGGCCCCGAGGTCACGACCATCGGCATCGAGCGGATCATGGATTATGTCGGGCGCGCACCCGACCTGCCCGATCTCGACGCCGCCGGCGGTGCGCTGGCCCATGTCAACGCGCGCGCCTTTCACGGCGTGCCGCTGGCCCGCTGGCGCGCGCAGGCCGAGGCGATGTTCTTTGAGAAGCCCGGCGGCGGGCTGGGCCTGCGCTATGACGCACGGCTGCGCGACGCGCTCGTCGGTCAGGCCGGTGCGGGCGAGGCCCCGGACCTGTGGCAGCTCTTCGATGCGCTGAAGGACACCCCCCTCGCCGCCATCCGGGGCGCCAATTCCGACCTGCTGAGCAAGGACACCTTTCAAAAGATGCAGGACCGCCGCCCCGACATGATCGCCACCACCGTGCCTGACCGGGGCCACGTGCCGTTTCTCGATGAGACCCAATCCCTCACCGCAATCCGCGCCCTTCTGGACCAGACAAGATGACCGATATCACCATGATCCGCAGCGCCGCCGCCCGCCTCGCAGGCCATGCCCGCCGCACGCCATTGCTCTCCTCGCCCTTTCTGGATGAGATCGCCGGGCGGCGCGTGTTTATAAAACCCGAATGCCTGCAACATACTGGCAGCTTCAAGTATCGCGGCGCGCGCTCGGCCATCTCTGCGCTCGACGCTGATATGCGCGCCCATGGCGTGATCGCGTTTTCCAGCGGCAACCATGCGCAGGGCGTGGCGCTCGCCGCCAGCGAATTCGGCGTGCCTGCCGTCATCATCATGCCAAGGGACGCGCCGCGCATGAAGATCGACAACACACGCGCCCTCGGCGCCGAGGTGGTGCTTTATGATCGCGCGGCCGAGGATCGCGATGCCATCGGTGCCACGCTCAGCGCCAAACGCGGCCTGACCCTGATCAAGCCCTATGACGACCACCAAGTGATCGCAGGCCAGGGCACCACGGGGCTTGAGATCGCCGAGGATGCGGCGGCCCTCGGGATCGAGACGGCGGATGTGCTGGTCTGCTGCGGCGGCGGCGGCCTCACCTCGGGCATTGCCCTGGCGCTCGAGGCCGACGCGCCCGGCCTGCGCGCCCGCCCCTGCGAGCCGGAGGGGTTTGACGATGCTACCCGTTCGCTCAGCCAGGGCCAGATCATGCGCAACGCGCAAACCGCGACCGGCCTTTGCGACGCCATCGTCACGCCGCAACCGGGCGAAATCACCTTTCCCATCATGGCCCGCCTCTGCGGTCCGGGCCTTGTGGTCACCGAAGACGAGGCGCTGCACGCCATGGCGCTCGCCTTTGCCCGGCTCAAGCTGGTGGCCGAGCCCGGCGGCGCGGTGGCCCTCGCGGCAGCCCTCTTCCGCACGGACGAGATCGAGGGCGACGCGGTGATCTGCACCATTTCAGGCGGCAATGTCGATGCGGATGTCTTTCAGATGGCCCTGAGCCGCTTTGCCTGAAGGACGCAAGATGCCTTTCGTGGAATTCGACGACGTCACCCTGCATTATCTCGACGAGGGCACCCCGACAGGCCCGCCCCTCGTGCTCGCCCATGCGCTCGGCACCGGCACGCATCTGTGGGACAAGATCCTGCCGCTGCTACCAGAGGGCCTGCGCGTGGTCCGCTACGACGCGCGCGGGCACGGGCAATCCTCCACCCCGCCCGCGCCCTATTCCATGGGCGCGCTGATCCGTGACGCGGAACGGCTGATGGATCATCTTGGCTTACGCGATGCGGTGTTCGTCGGTCTCTCTATCGGCGGCATGGTGGCACAGGGGCTCGCCGTAAAACGCCCCGACCTCGTGCGCGCACTGGTGCTCTCGAACACCGGGGCCAAGATCGCCACGCCCGAGATCTGGGCCGAGCGCATCGCCACCGCCCGCCGCCCCGGCGGAATGGAAGAGCTCGCCCAAGGCTCCTGCGAGCGGTGGTTCCCCCGCGCCTATGTCAAGGCCGGGCACCATCTGCCGTGGTACGCGCGTCTCTGCGCCCATGACCCCGAGGGATACGCGGGCTGCGCCGCCGCCATTTCGGGCACCGATTTCTACACGCCCACCTCGGGGTTGCGCATCCCCACCCTCGGGATAGCCGGGTCAGAGGACGGCTCCACCCCGCCCGATCTGGTGCGTGAAACCGTCGATCTCGTTCCCGGCTCGCAATTTTGCCTGCTGCGCGGCACCGGGCATGTGCCACCCGTGGACGCACCCGCCGATTATGCCGCCTGCCTTGGGGATTTCATCGCCGCCACGGGACATCTGCGCGCGGGGCCGTCATAGCGCTGATGTTTGGGATTATTGGCCTGTTGCTGCCGGTGCCGCATCCCGCGCGAAACGCACCGAAGGTGCCGCGCGATCGTCATGCCAGAGGCATGCCTCCGGCATGACGCCTTCCCGCGGCCTGGCGATTTGATATGGCGCGCAACGTGTCGAGGTTGCAATGACTTGGCTGGGATAAAGTACCCGCCACACCCGTCGCATCGCCAGTCCCCGGCCCTGCGACCGCGTGGCACCTCCTAGCGGGGTGCGATGTCCGCTCAAGGCCAACCCGCACCCCATCCCAACCCCACACCCCCCGCATAATTGCCCTTGAACCCTCCGGCGAATCCCCGTCACCTGTGAAAAAACGAGGGAGAAATTCATGCACACCATCAAGGCCGCCGTCTGCCATGCATTCGGCACCCCGCTCACCGTCGAGGACGTCCACCTGCGCGGCCCCGAGGCGGGCGAGGTTCTGGTCGATCTCGACGCCGTGGCGATCTGCCATTCGGACATTTCCTATGCCGATGGCGGCTGGGGCGGATCGCTCCCGGCGGTCTACGGCCACGAGGCGGCGGGCCGGGTGCGCGGCATCGGCGCCGGTGTCACCGGGCTGAACGAGGGCGACCCGGTCGTCGTCACCCTCATTCGCGCCTGCGGGCAATGCCCAAGCTGCGGCAGCGGGCGGCCCACCGGATGCGAAACGCCCTATGACGGCGATCACGGCCCCCTCACGACCACGGATGGCGGCAAGCTGCATCAGGCCATGGCCTGCGGGGCCTTCGCCGAAAAGGTTGTGGTGCATCACAGCCAGGTTGTGAAACTGCCCGAAGGCATCGACATGGCGGCGGCCTCCCTGCTGGCCTGCGGGGTGATCACCGGCGTCGGCGCGGTCGTCAACGCGGCGCATCTGCGCGCAGGGCAGGACGTGGTGGTGATCGGCGCGGGCGGCGTCGGCCTCAACGCCATTCAGGGCGCGCGCATCGCGGGCGCGCGGCGCATCGTGGCGGTGGACATGAACGACGAAAAGCTCGCCATCGCGCGCGAGTTCGGCGCGACCGACGGCGTGCTTGCCACCGAGGACAAGCCGTGGCGCGCGGCCAAGGCGGCGATGGGGCGCGGCGCCGACGCGGTGCTCGTTACCGTCGGGGTCGCGCGCGCCTATGACGAGGCGCCGCGCTACCTCGCGGGTGGGGGCCGGATGATCATGGTCGGCATGCCCCATAGCGGCGCCGAGAGCCGCTACGAGGCCGCCAATTTCGCCGCCATGGGACAGGCGCTTGTCGGCTCCAAGATGGGCGAGGCGGTCATCCGCCGCGACATCCCGTGGATGGTCGATCTCTACGAACAGGGGCGGCTGAAGCTCGATGAGCTGATCTCGGGCCGCTGGCGGCTCGACCAGATCAACGACGCCATCGCCGACACCAGGACCGGATCGGCCAAGCGCAACGTGATCGTGTTCGACTGAGGCGCGCGGGCACCGACGCGATACCGACGCAATACCGACCGGCAAAATCAGCCCCCGGAGACCGCCATGAAACTGCAAGACCTCGACATCATCGTGACCTCACCCCCCGCCCCCGGCTGGGGCGGGCGCTACTGGATATTGGTGAAACTGACCACCGATAACGGCATCACCGGTTGGGGCGAATGCTATGCCGCCTCCGTCGGGCCGAACGCGATGCGCGCCGTGATCGAGGATGTGTTCGCGCGCCACATGGCAGGTGAAAGCCCTGAAAACATTGAACTTATGTTCCGCCGCGCCTATTCCTCGGGCTTTACGCAGCGCCCTGATCTGACGGTGATGGGGGCGTTCTCAGGGCTGGAAATCGCCTGCTGGGACATCTTGGGCAAGGCGCGTGAGCGGCCTGTCTGGGCACTCTTGGGCGGGCGCATGAACGAGCGCATCCGCGCCTATACCTATCTCTACCCCCTGCCGCACCACGATCTGAGCCTATTCTGGACCTCCCCCGAGATGGCCGCGGAGAGTGCGCTCGACTGCGTAAGTCGCGGATATACCGCGATAAAATTCGATCCGGCAGGCCCCTACACGATGCGCGGCGGGCATATGCCCGCGATGTCCGACATCTCGATGTCGGTGGCCTTCTGCCGCGCCATCCGCGAGGCCGTGGGCGACCGCGCCGACCTTCTCTTTGGCACCCACGGGCAGTTCACCACCGCCGGTGCCATCCGCCTCGGACAGGCGCTCGAGCCTTACTCCCCGCTCTGGTATGAAGAGCCCGTGCCGCCCGACAATGTGGCGGCCATGGCGCGTGTCGCGCAGGCCGTACGTATTCCGGTGGCGACCGGTGAACGCCTGACCACCAAGGCTGAATTCGCCCCCATCCTGCGCGAAGGCGCGGCGGCGATCCTGCAACCGGCTCTGGGCCGCGCGGGTGGCATCTGGGAGATGAAGAAGGTGGCGGCCATGGCCGAAGTCTATAACGCACAACTGGCCCCGCATCTCTACGCCGGCCCAATCGAATGGGCAGCCAATGTGCATCTGGCCACCTCAATCCCCAATATCTTGATGGCCGAAACCATTGAGACGCCGTTTCACGACGCGCTCATCAAGGGGGGCATACGTGTCGAAAATGGTTTCGTGGTGCCTCCTGAAACACCCGGCCTCGGCATCAAGGTAGACGAGGACCTGGCCCGCGCGCATCCTTTCGACGGGGACGGGCTGCACCTGGAAATGCAGGACGCGCCCTGTGATTACGTCCACGGCAACAGCTTTGCCGGGGGCGCACCACTCAAGACGTGATGAGGGGCGAAGAGAACGGGCGGATTTGGCCTGGAGCTGCCGTTGCATCCCGCCAGAAGGTGCCGCGCGGTCGCAGGGCCGGGGACTGGCGATGCAACGGCCTTTGCGGGCGCTTTATGCCAGCCAAGTCATTCTCAACTCAACACGTTGCACGCCACATCAAATCGCCAGGCCGCGGGACGGCCCGGCGATCGCGCGGCACCTTCGGTGCTGTTCGCGCGGTTGGCTCTTAGGTCCGCTCAAGGCCACTCACGGCAAGACCTGCAACCACACCCAAGCCGTCACCACCGTGAGCGCCGTAGAAATCAGCACACTTGACGCCGCCACGCGCTTGGCATGGCCGTAGATATTGGCAAAGACATACGCATTCACCCCGGGCGCCATCGCCGCCGTCACCACCGCCGACCGCACGCCCTCGTCAGGCAGGCCCAACCCGACGCCCAGCCCCAGCGTGATCGCCGGATGCACGACCAGCGAGATCAGGCAGACATAGAGGATCACCCGAAGATCCCCCTCGGGCCGATATTGTACCAACACACCGCCCAGCCCGAAGAGCGCCGCTGGCAAGGCCGCACGCACCATCAGGTCGAGCCCGTCCTGCACCGGACCGGGCAGAGCGACCCCAGTGAGGTTGACAACGAACCCCGCCGCAACCCCCATGATCAGGGTGTTCGAGAACATCGCCCTGAGCACTTTGTACGCCACCTTGGGGCCCGCCACGCCGCGCGCCTTGACGACCTCCATTACCGTGATGCCCACCCCGTAACAAAACGGCGAATGCACCGCGATGATGGCAAAATTCGCCGCCAGTGCCTCGGCCCCATACGCGCGCTCCATGATGGGAAGGCCCAGAAGCAAAGAGTTGGAGAACAGGCAGCAAAATCCAATGGCGACCGCGTCTTCCCATGAGCGACCAAAGATCAGTCTCGCACCAAAGAGCCCCAGACCAAAGCCCGAGAGCGCGCCGAGATAAAAGCTCGACAAAAGCCGCAGGTCGAAACTCTGCCCGAGATCGAGCCGGGAGATCGCCGTGAACAACAGGCAGGGAATGGCGAATTTCTGGGTGAAAGTCATCAGCCCTTCCACCCCGGCCTGGCTAAACCAGCCGCGCCAAACTGCCAGATAACCAAAGCCGATCACCAGAAACACCGGCAGGATGATCTCGAAAAGCGCCTGCACCGGATCAGACCGCGTAGCGGAGGATCATCCCGTCATAAGCTGGGGTGATATGCTCGGGCGTCTCGTCGGCGACGGTCTGATAATCAAGGTCGATATGCATATTGGTCAGCACGGCCCGGCGCGGCGCCACCCGCGCGATCCACTTGAGCGACAGTTCAAGATGCGCATGCGTCGGGTGCGGCGTGCGGCGCAGCGCGTCGAGCACCCAGCAATCAAGGCCTTGGAGCATAGGCCAGGCCCCCTCGGGGATTTCGGCCACGTCCGGCAAATATGCGAGGTCGCCCACCCGGAAGCCAAGCGCGTCGATGGCGCCATGCCCAACCTGAAACGGGATGAGAGGAATAGCCCCCCCTGCCCCCTCGATCTCGAACGGGCCGTCAATCGTGTGCATGTCGAGGATTGGCGGATAGGGGCTGTCCTCGGGTTGCACGAAGGCGTAGCCGAACCGGGAATAAAGCGCGTTCTGCGTATCGCCATCGGCATAGACCGGAAGGCGTTGGCGCATGTTGAACACGATCATCCGCAGATCGTCGATCCCGTGGACATGGTCGGCATGGGAGTGCGTGTAGACCACCGCATCGAGCGCGCCGATGCCGGCGTCGAGAAGTTGCGCGCGCAGGTCGGGCGAGGTGTCAATCAGCACGCGGGTCAGACCATTTTCCGTCTCGCGCTCGATCAGCATGGAACAGCGCCGCCGGGCGTTGCGCGGCTCGTTCGGGTCACAATCCCCCCAATGGCCGCCAAGACGTGGCACACCGCCCGACGAACCGCAGCCAAGGATGGTAAAGCGCAACTCGCCCATTACAGCACCGCCTTGGTGAACAGCCGCTCGAAATTGGCCTCGGTCTGTGCGGCGAACTCTGCCCAGTCCATGCCGAACACCTCGGCCCCTTTCTGCGCGGTATGCACAGTGTAGGAAGGCTCGTTGCGCTTGCCGCGATAGGGCGGCGGGGCAAGATAGGGCGCGTCGGTCTCGACCAGAATGCGATCCACCGGGGCGGACGCGAAGATATCACGCAGGGCCTGGCTCTTGGGAAAGGCGGCGATGCCCGACATCGACAGGTAGAACCCGAGATCGAGCGCCGCCTTGGCCAGACCGGGCCCCGAGGAAAAGCAATGCATCACGCAGGTATAGGCGCCGGTGCGATATTCCTCGGTCAGGATGCGCGCCATGTCGTCATCCGCATCACGGGCGTGGATGATAAGCGGCAAGCCGGTCTCCCGCGCCGCCGCGATATGGGTGCGCAGGCTTTGCTTTTGCACCTCGGCGCTCTCGGCAGTGTAGTGATAGTCAAGCCCTGTCTCGCCGATGCCCACGAATTTCGGATGCGCTGCCAGTTTCACCAGGTCGTCCACACTCGCCATAGGCTCGGCCGCGGCGGACATCGGATGCGTTCCAGCGGCATAGAAGACCTCCGGATACGCCTCAGCTATTGCGCGCACTTGCGGCTCCTGCCGTAGCTTCGTGCAGATCGTCACCATGCGGTTCACGCCCGCAGCCAATGCGCGCTCGATAACGTCGCCGCGCTCGGCATCGAAATCGGGAAAGTCGAGATGGCAATGGCTGTCAGTAATGCGAATGTCGGTGCTCATGCCTGTCCTTGTCGGGGTCTCATGCCCCGGCGGTTTGCTGAATCCTGAACACCGTATCTAGGACCAGGCTGGCAGGGTCAAGGTTGACCGCCCGGCCATGCCGCGCCCGTGCGCCAATCACCTCGGCGCAATCGGCCCAGGCCCGCCCCTTGCGCGCGTCCGGCGCGAGCCGTGCCAGCAGGGCCGCCTCACCAGGTGCCGCCTCCGAGGCTGGAAAATGTCCCGTGGCCCCGGTCTTGGCCAGACGGGACAACATGAGATCGGTCAGCGAGAACAGCAGGTCGAGCCGCTCTTCGGCACCACGCGTCGCCGCCGCCTCGGCCAGCCTGAGCGCGCGAGGACGGTCAAGCCTCGGAAGGTTTTCCATCAGGCCGACCAGTTCGGCATATAGCTTAAGCCCGCCAAGATTGATCAGCCGCACTGCCGCGCCGACCGATCCGCCAGACAGTTCCGCCAATGCGACAGGATCGCCCTCGGGTGCGATGCCCGCCTGATCGAGCGCGACGGCCATATCCTCTGGCCCCAATGGGGCCAGCCGCAACGTCCGGCATCGCGAGCGGATTGTCGGCAAAAGACCGGATGGCTGGTGCGAGATCAGCAGCATGACGGTGCGCGCAGGCGGTTCTTCCAGCATTTTCAACAGCGCATTTGCAGCCTGCATGTTGAGATTGTCCGCCGCGTCAACGATCACCACGCGCCGCCCTCCATCCGCTGCGGACAGCGAAAAGAAATTGCCGAGCTTGCGAACCTCCTTCACCAGAATTTCGCTGGCCAGCCTGTCACCCTTGTCGGTCGGGCCGCGCCGTAAAAGGAAAATCCCTGGATCGGCCAGGGCCATGACCCGCCGCGCAACCGGGGTCTCTGGATCGACATCGAGCGTCTCGGGCGGAGGCGGCGCCCCGAACAGCCCGCCGTCCTGCGGCTCCGGCGTGGCCAAAAGAAACCGCGCGATGCGCCAGGCCAGCGTCGCCTTGCCTACACCGTTCGGCCCGCTGACAAGCCACGCGTGATGCAGGCGCCCGGTATTGAACGCGTCGAGAAACGCAGCCTCGGCAACGCCCTGCCCGAACAGTCGGAGCGTCTGACGCGGGTGCGGTGCTCCTTCGATGCGATCCGGTTCCGGAAGCACTCCATCGCTCATGGCAAGCGCGCCTCCACGACGCAGGCCACATCCACCGCAACGGCCTCGATGGCGCGGCCACCATCAATCACGACAAAGCGGTCGGCAAACTCCTCCGCCAAGGCCAAAAAGCCGGCGCGCATCCGCGATTGCAAGCTCTCACCGAAGGACTCGAAACGCTCCTCAGTACCGCCACGCGACAGCGCACGTCCAAGCCCAACACCAGGATCAAGATCAATTAGCACCGTTAGATCCGGGTCACGCCCGATCATCAGGCTATGAAGCTGATCCACAGCGCCGCGCAGGTCCCCGCGGCCAAGACCCTGATACATGCGCGTGCTGTCAGCAAAGCGGTCACAGATCACCACCTGACCAGCGGTCAGGGCGGGGGCAATCACGCGCTCCAAGTGATCCCGCCTTGCGGCGGTGAAGAGCAATATCTCCGTCTCTGCCGACCAGCGATCCTTGTCGCCCTCCAGCACCAGCCGCCGGATCTCCTCGGCCCCTTCGCTGCCACCCGGCTCGCGAGTCAGCACGACATCCCGGCCATTTTCGCGCATAGCCTCAGCAAGTCGGCGCGCCTGTGTGGATTTGCCTGACCCGTCGATTCCCTCGAAACTGATAAAGAGACCCTGCCCGCTCAAAGCGCGCCCTCGGGCCCCTGTTGCAACCGCGTGAGCAAGAGCCCCGAAACCGTGCGCAAACGGGTCAGAAATCCACCCTGCGCGACATTCTCTGCCGCCACCAGCGGCACCCGTGTCTCTGGCAGGCCCTCGGGGGCAAAGACAAGTTCGGCCAACGCGTCACCCTTGGCGATCGGTGCCCGCATCGGGCCGGTATAGACGACCTGAGCGTTGAGCTGATCGCCACCGAGCACCGGAAGCAACGTGCTCACGTTCTCGGCAGGTGTCAGTCCAACACTCGCGGATTCGCCCATCCAGACCTCGGCGCGCGCGACTTCCTGCCCGGCCGTCGCGACAGACTTGCGCGCAAACTGACGAAACGCCCAATTCACGATCGCCTCGGATTCCTGGGCCCGCGCCTGCGCGGTGTCCAGTCCGGACAGCGCGAAAATAACCCGCCGCTCCCCTTGCTGCGCCGATCCGGTCAGCCCATATCCGGCCTCTTGAGTATGTCCGGTCTTGAGACCGTCCGCGCCGATCCCCAACCCCAAAAGCGGGTTGCGATTGTAGATATTGCTGGGCGCGCGCCCGTCGAAGCTAAACTCCTTTTCCGCGAACATCTCGTAAAATTCGGGGAAGTCCTCGATGATATGGCGCGACAGCAACGCAAGATCGCGCATGCTCATAACATGGCCCTCGGCGGGCCAGCCATTGGAATTCTTGAAAATCGAATTGGTCATACCCAGACGTTGCGCACGCTCGGTCATGAACCGCGCAAAGCCTGCCTCGGTGCCGTCCGGGCTCAGCGCCTCGGCAATCACCGCGCAGGCGTCATTGCCGCTGAGTACGATGATACCGCGCAACAGGTCTTCCACCCGCACGCGGTCTGTCGTGTCGAGAAACATGGTCGAGCCGCCATAGCTCATCGCATGGCGCGACACCGGCAGCCGCTCATCCAGCGACAGACGCCCGCTGCGCACAGCCTCGAACGCCACATAGAGCGTCATCAGCTTGGACATGGAGGCGGGCGGCAAGGGCGTATCCGCGTTCTTGTCAAGCAGGACCGTGCCGGTGGTGACATCCACCACAAAGGCCGCCCTCGCCCCCGTCTCGAAGGCCCGCGCGGGCAAGGCAACGCCGAGGCAAATCACCAGAACGGCCAGATGGTGCATGATCCGCATCAGTGTCTCCTGCGATCAGTTTGTGACAGCGTAGGCATCGTCAAACCCGATCCCCTTGATTTTCTTGAGGAGCGTCGCGCGTTCCGACACGCTACTGGCCGGACCGACAATCACCCGCCAGAACGCCTTGCCCTGCGAATTCTGTTCCAGCACGGTCGGCACCATGCCCGCGCGCCGCATCGAGGTGGCTGTATTGCGTGCATTCTGCTCGACGCTGAAGATCCCGATCTGGATAAACGGACGGTCGAGCGATGAGCTGCTCGGTGCCGCGGGCTTGGCGCTCGGCTCAGGTGCCGGTGCCGCTTCGGCCGCTTCGGCCTTTTCTATAGCCGCCGCCGCGGCCCCCGCCACCGGATCGAGCGTCGTGGCCTCGACATCCGCAGGCGCCGCAAGAGCGGTTTCGTCATCCGGTTCGTCTGTTTCGGCTTGCCCCGCACCAGGCGCGGCTGGCTCGGGAGCCTCCTCGCGACGCAGCGCCGTCACGTTGAGTTGCGCGGGCGCCCCCGCCAGCATCCCCAATGCCGCCGCAGCATCGGACGACACCTGCAAAGCTGGTCCGGGAACCTCACGCTCACGCCGGAACAACGCGCCAATCACGAATTTCGAGTCCGACGTGCTGCGGATGATCACACGCTCCGGTTCTTTGACATCCGGGTGGGCCACCCAGACTCCGCCCAGCGATGGGCGCCCGTCCCACAACCCCATATCCGTCACCTGAAAGACGTCCGGAGCCTCGACGTCGCGCTCCACCAGTTTGACCGACGGCCCCGACGCCGCTCCATCCTGCGTCGTGCTCTGTTTCCCGCTGCCCTCCGGCAAAAGCGCAAAGTTTCCATTGTCGTCACAGCCTGCCATCGCCGCAAATGCGGCTCCCATCAGCATGAGCCGGCACAGCCGCGCATGGTCGCCCTGTCTCGCAAATCTCATTTCTTGCCCCTTGCCTCTAAGCACAAAACCAAAGCACCCGGCTGATCCGCCGGGTCTCCGGTCGGGTCTGCTCTTGTTCCGGCGCGATCCCGCGAGCGCAGTCTAGCGCCTTGCCTCCGCCGTGAAAAGTCCACAGGCGTTCGATGCGCGAATTTCCCCGTGAAACATGTCTTCCAGAATCGCATGTGCCGCTATAGGGACATCCAAACCGGAGGAGTGGCAGAGTGGTCGATTGCACCGGTCTTGAAAACCGGCGTGCGTGAAAGCGTACCGTGGGTTCGAATCCCACCTCCTCCGCCACTTGCCCCCGCGAAAGCGTTCTCCCGATCCGGCTCCGGCCGGATTTTCTCGTTGTATTCGAGGGTTATGCGGGTGAGGCTGAGCACTGGCCCCTGTGCGAGGTGGCTCGAAAGCGGTCTCTCGGGACCGGTATTCTCCGGACCTCATGACTGCGCTGATTTGGTGAATTGCTTGCAAGCGTCAGAAACTGTGAGGCTTTTTCGAGTCCATGGCTGAGCACTTCGATGCCAGGGGCGTTGGGCAGACAGGACCGGGATCGAAAACCTAAAGCCGATATCCTGCGTTCTGGGATGCATGCCAGCAGAGCGACGCTCTGACTGCGGCACAAATGCTATGTGCTCCAATCATCATGCGCCAGGGGCTCGGCGTTGAGCTCGTCACGAACGATCCGCCAATGCGGAAGCATCCGGTCCAGAAGGGCCACGAATTGCTCTGTGTGGTTGCGCTCAAAGAAGTGCGCCAGCTCATGGACGATCACGTATTCAAGACACTGCGGCGGCTTCTTGATCAGTTCGAGGTTCAACCAGACTCGACGTGCTTCGATATTGCAGGTGCCCCATTTGGTCTTCATCCGCTTGATGCCCCAATTCGGCATTGCGATACCGTATTCCGCCGCCCAGCGCTCCATTAGGGGTCTCGCTCGCGCACGAAGCTCTCGCCGGTACCAATCGAGGAACACCCGTTCTCGAATGGCCAGATCGCTGTCATTGCGCACATTGAGATCGATTGTCTTGCTGTTGCGAACCCGAACCTGCCCCGCCCTGGCCCCCTCGATCAGGTTCAGTCGATACCGTTGGCCCAGGAAGAAGTGGGTTTCCCCTGATACATAGCGTCGCTCGGACTGGCGCGGCTGCGCCGCGAACTTAGCCTGCTGGCGCTTGATCCAGGCAAGGCGGGTGACAACAGCGAGCCGGACGGCCTCGTCACCCATCTCTAGCGGCGCTGCAACGCGGACACGTCCATGAGGCGGGTAGACACCGAGGTGCAAATTCTTGATCGGCTTGCGAACCACCTCTACCTCGAAGCCTCCAACGGACAGCTGGGCGGCATCAGTACTCATCCTGGTTCCATACCAGTTCAAAGATCGCATCGAGTTGACCGGGGTCAGAGATGTGCTTCTTGATTGCGTTGCGCACCTCCTTCTCCTTGAACCTGTTGCCGCGCCAGGAGTCCTTCTTGGTGAGGCGAATTTCTTCGTCGATCGCCAAAGCGAGGGCCTCGTCCCCATCGAGATTGTCGAAAAGCGCGCGCTTCGCCTTCGAATTCAGCGCGGCTGGATACGAAGCGGCCGTTTCGGTCCCTTGGGCCTTTTTCGTGAGCTCGACTATCTGAGCGAGATACTCCTGATAACTCAGCGCCTCGCGCTTGCGCTGCTCGATTAGGGCGTCCAGCAGTTCGGACATCTTCTCATAGTACTTCGGATTAATCGGCGTCTCGTCGATGATCAGCTTCCGGACGTTGTTCTCGATCGTCTCCGCCACGGCTTCTTTGCTCTGACGAATGCCCTGGGGCAAGGCGTTGACCGCATCCACCCCCCTCTCAACGATAAGCTGGATCAGCGAAACATCGTCAAAGGCCGAGATCACTTCGCTTTCTTCGGCGCGGATATAGGTGTCGATCAGGTGCCGCATCGCCGGCTCGTACATCTTCAGATCGATATAGTCACCGCTCGACAGCTTCACCTCATTCCGCACCTTCTCGAAGTGATCGACATCCGCTTTGATACTGGAGACCTCGGCCTCGGAGTAGCCGGCCTCGCTCATCTCGTTTGCCACATCGGCATAGGCGCGCAACAACGAGGCCACCAGCCGATAGAGGGTTAGCCGCTTCGGCTCATTCTCCTTCAGCGCCTCCTTGTCGGCCGTGTCCTTTGCACAGAAGAAGCGCTGGTAGGCGAGGGTATCGCGGGGCAGCTCGACCGGTTCACAGAGAGCCCGGACAGCTTCCAATGCCTCGTCCAGCCTCTCGCGCGCCTTTTCAAGCCGATCCGAAAGCAGGCCCGCTACATCCGCCTTGTCATAACCATCGAAAGCCTCGGCCGTGTAGTCCTTGATCGAGGTCTCAAGGCTCTTGAACAGGTCCTTGTAGTCGATGATGTAGCCGTATTCCTTGTCGTCCCCGTCCAGCCGGTTCACCCGGCAGATCGCCTGGAACAGGCCGTGGTCCTGCATCTTCTTGTCGATGTAGAGATAGGTGGCCGAGGGGGCGTCAAAGCCGGTCAGCAGCTTGTCCACGACGATCAGCAGTTTCATCTGCCCTGGCTCATCGATGAACTTCCGCTTCGCCTCCTTCTCGAATGCCTCGGGCTCCTTGCCCCCCAGCATCTTGTTGTAGATATCGTATTGTCGCAGGCGTTCCGTCAGCCCCTCGCCGCTTTCCTCGCCCTTTATGTCGTTCGGCGACGGTTTGTAGGAGGTGACGATCGCGCACTTGCCCGCCAGATCGGTCTTGTCGAACAGCTCAAAGAACTTGCACGCCTGATAGATGCTCGACGACACGAGCATGGCGTTGCCGCGGCCGCTTTGAAGCCGGTCCCGGGTCTCCATGTCCATCAGGATATCGGCCACGATCTTTTCCAGCCGCGACTGGCTGGACAGCACCTTCTGCAACGTGCCCCAGCGCTTCTTCAGCTGCGCCTTGGCCATATCGGTCAGGCCCTTGGTCTTGGCCTCGAACCATTTGTCGATCTTCGCCTGCGACGTGATGTTTTGATCGATATCCCGGGCCTCATAGCGCAGGTCGAGGACCACACCGTCCGACACCGCCTCGTCGAACTTGTAGGTATGGATATATGGGCCGAACACTTCTAGGCTGGTTTGCTTGTCGGCCTTCAGCAGCGGCGTGCCGGTGAAGCCAATGAACATCGCGCTTGGCAGAATCGCCTTCATCGCCTTGTGCAGATCGCCGCTCTGCGTGCGGTGGCACTCGTCAACGAAGACGAAGATGTCGCCCTTGGCCTGGAAATCCTTGGGCAGCGCGCTCTTCAAATCCTCGACGTAACCTTCGACATCCGCGTCGCTGTCCTCCTTGCCGCCAAACTTGTGGATCAGCGAGCACAGCAGCCATGGGTTCGTGTCGTTCAGCCGGGCGATCAGATCGGCGCCGGATTTCGTGCGCAGAATTTCCTCGTTGACCCCGTTGAAGACCTTCTCGATCTGCTCGTCCAACTCAGTGCGATCGGTGATCACCACCACCCGGCTGTCAGGCACGTTCTCGCGAATCCATTTGGCCAGCCATACCATCGTCAGGCTCTTGCCCGACCCTTGCGTGTGCCAGATGATCCCGCCCTCGCGTCGACGGATGTGGTCCTGCGCGGCGCGCACACCGAAATACTGGTTGTGACGGCAGGTCTTCTTCACGCCGGCGTCGAACACCAGAAAATCGTGGATCAGTTCAAGGAGCCGCGGCTTGGCACACATCTGGACCAGCGCGCGGTCCAGGGGGTTTTCCGGCCCGCCTTCCTCTTTCCATGTCAGCCAGTACTTTTCGGGCGTCTCGATAACGCCATAGCGTAGCCCTTCGGTGTCGTTCCCCGCCATGATCAGCTGCAGGGTGGTGAAGAACGGCTGGATGAATACCGGTTTCTGGTTGTCGAGGCTCTGCCGGATGCCCTGGGACACCGACACGGTGGAGCGCTTCAGTTCCAGCACGCCCAGCGCGATCCCGTTGACATAGATCACCACGTCCGGGCGCTTGCCGAAGGATTTGTCGCCCGCGGGCTTCACCGCGACCTCTTCGGCAATGGCGAAATGGTTGGCCTCAGGCTTTGCCCAATCGATCAGCCAGACTGTGCGGGTCTGGTCGCCCACATCGGCCTTCACCTTCACCCCGTAGCGCAGCAGGTCATAGACCGCGCGATTGGTGTCGTAGAGGCCGCGGGACTGATCGGTGGCGACCTTCGTCAGCTGCTGGATCGCGCGGGTGATCAGTTCGGGGGAATAGCCCTGCCTGTCCAGGAAGGGGCGCAGATACTCGTCCTCAATGTTGCGATTCGGTCGACCGATCTTGTCGGCGCGATCGATCCAGTTGCCCAGGTAGTCATAGCCCAACGCGTTCCGAAACAGGTCGACAACGCGCTTCTGGGTTCTTCTCTCGATCTGGCCAACGGTGCACATCGTGAACTATGCCTCAACAGAAACGCGGCGCGGCGCCCAGATCCAGCCTTCCGATGCCGGGGTGTCATCGGTCGGGGGTTCAAGGCGCTCGCGGTTCAAATGGAAGTCTCTGGCGATGCGGGCGCAGGCCTCGGCGTCATGGATGTCTGCTTCACGGCCGGTCTTCGGGATCGGTTCAGTTCCAACCTGCGGCCCGAGGCGGGCGCGGCAGAGCGCCGGATAGGTTTCGATCACGGTCAGATGCGTTCCATCTGTCCAGACGCCGGGCGACGGGCGCTGTGGGGCAAAGCGGGCGACCACGTGCATGGCCTTCGTCGCTTGGCTGCCGATCATGTCCTTGATCGCCGAGAGCGGCGTGACCCCTTCGGCCACCAGGCGCCGTTCGGTGTGGCGGAAGAGATAGGGGTTCGCGGCCGAGCGACCGATCTGATCGACCGGGGTGCCACCCGCAATCATGCGGGCGAAGGCCTCGGGGAAGCCAAGCGGCGCGTCGATGGCGAGCGTGGCGTGGCAGGATTGGCTAGGAATGCCCAGCTTGCAAAGGGCGAGCAACGCGGCGAGGAACGCCATGGGCGTGGTCGCGCTGTTGATCGTCTCGCGCAGGTTGCCGCGCCAGGGCTGGCCGAGGGTCTGGCTCGCGTGATCCAGCACGACCAGCGCGTCGCGGCTGTTCTGGTTCCTGTCGCAGTTCCAGCCGCCGACATCCCAGCCGATAAACAAGTGTTCGCGCTGGGCGTCGGCCACCGTCATACCAGCCGCACCTTTCCGGTCAGCAGGTTCTGCATCATGCCTTGCTTGATGGCGCGGGCCTTTTCGGCCTCGGCTTCCAGTGCTGCGATTTCTTCATCCATGTCGGAGAGGATTTCGGCGATGGCAGTTTGTTCTTCGAAAGCCGGGCATTTGAACGCGATGCTCTCGACGGTCCGTGAGCTAAGACTTGGAACCCCAGAAGCCTCATTGTAGTTGCGCCAGTCAATTGTGAGGAACTTATAGAAAATAAACTTGGGAGACGCGTTTGCAGAAACCTCCGTGTAGAACAGGGTGTCAATGGTCCAAAACGGCTTTTCGACATATTGAGGCTGGTCGATTGTTCCCTTCCGTCCAATCAGCACTGAAGGTCGATCATAAAGGTAGGTGTTGGTGCGCCCAATTTCTCCACCCGTCGCGAGGATAGGATAACGACCACCCGAAACCTCAAATCCACGCTGACTTTTGCCATGTCGAACAGTCAATATCTCCCCCAGCCGCTTCGCCTCCCAATCACCCGAGAAGCCCGGCAGGCGGATTTTGCCGGTGAGGAGTTGTTGCATGGCGGCCTGCTTGAGGTCGAGCTTCTTGGCGATCAGCGCCTCCAACGCCGCAATCCGCGCATCCGCATCCGAGAGCACTTCGGCGATGGCATTTTGTTCGGAATCTGTCGGCACCGCGATGGGCAGCTTCCTCAGAGACGCAATAGGAATTTCCTGAAGTGCGGAGCCATTGAAGTTTTTTTCGATTAGCGCTTGGCCAATGCCGGATGACAAATATTGAAGAAGGTAGTCTGGGGCATAACGGGAGCTCTTCGAGAGCAGAGCCACGCCGCGGGTTAAGTTAGCACCCTCGAGTGCAGCATCTACCTTCGCCGGGAAACGCGCGAAAGTTGGTGATGCCCTGAGGGGCGGCATATCATGGCGGTGTTCAGACGCCGTCAATTCTCTGGTGAGAAAAGGATATGCCACATGTCAAAGACTACCATCACCCAACTGCCC
>NZ_CAMYMD010000082.1 GCF_947259555.1 uncultured Roseovarius sp. | reverse complement strand
AGGGTGCGGCCAGCTCGATATGGCCCATACGCTCGCGCCGGACCTTTTGCAGCGTCACCTCGACGCCGCATTTCTCGCAGACAACACCGCGATACTTCATGCGCTTGTATTTGCCGCAGAGGCATTCGTAATCCTTGATCGGGCCAAAGATCCGCGCACAAAAGAGACCGTCACGCTCGGGCTTGAACGTGCGGTAGTTGATGGTCTCGGGCTTCTTGATCTCGCCGTAGGACCACGACAGGATCCGCTCGGGGCTGGCCAGTGAGACCTTGATTTCGTCGAACACCTTGGCCGGGGCCACGGGGTTGAACGGGTTATTTGTGAGTTCCTGGTTCATTTTCAAATCCTTAAAGGCTGGCGGTGAGGTGAGGGGCAACGCCGTTTTCTTGCAAAGAAAACGGACCGGACCCTTTGAAAGGGTCCGGCGCGTTGCGCTTACTCATCCTCCTCCGCATCCAGGAGTTCCATGTTGAGGCCGAGGCCCCGGACCTCTTTGACAAGCACGTTGAACGATTCCGGAATACCGGCCTCGAAATTGTCCTCGCCTTTCACGATGCTCTCATAGACCTTGGTCCGGCCCGCCACGTCGTCCGACTTGACGGTCAACATCTCCTGCAAGGTGTAGGCGGCGCCATAGGCTTCGAGCGCCCAGACTTCCATCTCACCAAAGCGCTGACCACCGAACTGCGCCTTGCCGCCCAGAGGCTGCTGCGTGACGAGGCTGTAAGGCCCGGTCGAGCGCGCGTGGATCTTGTCATCGACAAGGTGGTGCAGCTTGAGCAGGTACTTGATGCCCACGGTCACCGGGCGCGCAAACTGCTCGCCGGTGCGCCCGTCAAAGAGCACCGACTGGCCACTCTCGTCAAAGCCCGCACGCTTGAGCGCGTCATTGACATCCGGCTCCTTGGCGCCGTCAAAGACGGGCGTGGCGATCGGCACACCGCGCGTGACGGTGCTGGCCGATTCGACCAGCGTCTGCTCGTCCATGTCCGCGAGACCTTCTTCATAGACGTCATCGCCGTAGGCAATGCGCATCGCCTCGCGCACAGGGGTCAGATCGCCGGAGCGGCGATATTCCTGCAACGCCTCGTCGATCTTGACACCGAGACCGCGTGCGGCCCAGCCCATATGCGTCTCAAGGATCTGGCCGACGTTCATCCGCGACGGCACGCCGAGCGGGTTGAGACAGATATCGACCGAGGTGCCATCGGCGAGGAACGGCATGTCCTCGACCGGGATCACCTTGGAGATCACACCCTTGTTGCCGTGACGCCCGGCCATCTTGTCACCCGGCTGAAGCTTGCGCTTCACCGCGATGAAGACCTTGACCATCTTCATGACACCCGGCGGCAGGTCGTCGCCGCGGCGCACCTTCTCGACCTTGTCCTCAAAGCGGGCATCGAGCGTGCGCTTTTGCGCCTCGTATTGCTCGTGCAGCGCCTCGACGATCTTGGCGTCGGCCTCATCCTTGAGGGCCAGCTGCCACCACTGACCCTTGGTCAGCGTTGCCAGCAACTCCTCGGTGATGTCCGAGTTGGCCTTGACGCCCTTGGGCCCCTTGACCGCGACCTTGCCGAGGATCAGCGTTTTCAGACGCGCATAGATGTTGCGGTCGAGAATTGCCAACTCGTCGTCCCGGTCACGTGCCAGACGCTCGACCTCTTCCCGCTCGATCTGAAGCGCGCGCTCGTCCTTTTCCACACCGTGGCGGTTGAACACGCGGACCTCGACCACCGTGCCGAAATCACCCGGCTTGACGCGCAAGGACGTGTCGCGCACATCGCTCGCCTTTTCGCCAAAGATGGCGCGCAGGAGTTTTTCCTCCGGCGTCATCGGGCTCTCGCCCTTCGGGGTGATCTTGCCCACGAGAATATCGCCCGGCTCAACGTCAGCCCCGATATAGACAATACCGGCTTCATCGAGGTTGCGCAGCGCCTCTTCACCGACGTTGGGAATATCGCGGGTGATCTCTTCCGGCCCGAGCTTGGTGTCACGCGCGGCCACTTCGAATTCCTCGATATGGATCGAGGTAAAGACGTCATCCTTGACGATCCGCTCGGAGATCAGGATCGAGTCCTCGTAGTTGTAGCCGTTCCACGGCATGAAGGCCGTGATCACGTTCTTGCCAAGCGCCAGTTCGCCCATGTCGGTGCAGGGGCCATCGGCGATGACCTCGCCCTTCTGGACAGTGTCGCCCACCTTGACCAGCGGCTGCTGGTTGATGCAGCTGTTCTGGTTCGAACGCTGGAACTTGCGCATCCGGTAGATATCCACCCCCGGATCGCCGATTTCCATGTCCTCGGTGGCGCGGATCACGATCCGCTGCGCATCGACCTGGTCGATCACCCCGGCACGTTTCGCCATGATCGCAGCGCCTGAATCGCGGGCAACGACACCCTCGATCCCGGTGCCCACAAAGGGCGCCTCGGCGCGCAACGTCGGCACCGCCTGCCGCTGCATGTTCGAGCCCATCAGCGCGCGGTTGGCGTCGTCATTCTCAAGGAACGGAATGAGCGAGGCCGCGACCGAGACCAGCTGCTTGGGGCTCACGTCGATCAGGTCCACATGCTCGCGCGGGGCCAGCATGTATTCACCTGCCTGACGGGTCGAGACCAGATCGTTGACGAATTTGCCGCCGTCATCGAGATTGGCGTTGGCCTGTGCCACGGTGTGGCGCATTTCCTCGGTGGCGGACATGTATTGCACGTCGTCCGTCACCTGACCATCCACGACCTTGCGGTACGGTGTCTCGATAAAGCCATACTTGTTCACCCGCGCAAAGGTGGCGAGCGAGTTGATCAGACCGATGTTCGGGCCCTCCGGCGTCTCGATCGGGCACATCCGGCCATAGTGGGTGGGGTGCACGTCGCGCACCTCAAAGCCTGCGCGTTCGCGGGTCAGACCGCCCGGCCCGAGCGCCGAAAGGCGACGCTTGTGCGTCACTTCCGAGAGCGGGTTGGTCTGGTCCATGAACTGCGACAACTGCGAGGAGCCGAAGAATTCACGCACCGCGGCGGCGGCCGGCTTGGCGTTGATCAGGTCCTGCGGCATCACCGTGTCGATTTCGACCGATGACATCCGCTCCTTGATCGCGCGCTCCATCCGCAGCAGGCCGACACGATACTGATTTTCCATCAGCTCACCGACCGAGCGCACCCGGCGGTTGCCGAGGTGGTCGATATCGTCGATATCGCCCTTGCCGTCACGCAGCTCGACCAGCGCCTTGATGCAGGCCACGATGTCTTCGCGATCCAGCGTGCGCTGCGTGTCGGGCTTTTCGAGGTTGAGGCGCATGTTCATCTTGACCCGGCCCACGGCCGAGAGGTCATAGCGTTCTGCGTCAAAGAACAGCGTCTCGAACAGCGCCGCCGAGGCCTCTTCGGTGGGCGGCTCGCCGGGGCGCATGACCCGGTAGATATCCATGAGCGCGCTTTCGCGGTTCATGTTCTTGTCGGCGGCCATGGTGTTGCGGATGTAGGGGCCCACATTGATGCCGTCGATGTCCAGCACCGGAATGTCGGTGATCCCGGCCTCAAGCAGATCTTGCAGCGTACCGCCAGAGATCTCGCCCGCCTTGTCGTATTCCAGCGTCAGCTCATCGCCCGCCTCGACATAGATCGCGCCGGTTTCCTCGTCGATGATGTCACGCGCCACGAACTTGCCGACGATATGCTCGAACGGCACCAGAAGCTCGTTGACCTTGCCTTCGTCGATCAGTTGCTTGACCGCACGCGGGGTGATCTTTTTGCTTGCCTCGAAGATCACTTCGCCGGTCTTGGCGTCGATCAGGTCATAGGTCGGGCGTGTGCCGCGCACGCGCTCGGGGAAGAATTTGGTGACCCAGCCCTTCTTTTTCTTCAGCTTGAAATCGACCGTGTCATAATAGGCATTCATGATGCCTTCCTGATCGAGACCAAGCGCATAGAGCAGCGTCGTCACCGGCAGCTTGCGGCGGCGGTCGATCCGGGCAAAGACCACGTCCTTGGCGTCGAATTCAAAGTCGAGCCACGAGCCGCGATAGGGAATGATGCGGCAGGTAAAGAGCAGCTTGCCCGAAGAGTGGGTCTTGCCCTTGTCATGGTCGAAGAACACGCCCGGAGAGCGGTGCATCTGGGATACGATCACACGCTCGGTGCCATTCACCACAAAGGTGCCGTTGGGCGTCATCAGGGGCATGTCGCCCATGAACACGTCCTGCTCCTTGATGTCCTTGACGGATTTGGCGGCGGTGTCCTCATCGACATCGAACACGATCAGCCGCAGCTTGACCTTGAGGGGTGCTGCATAGGTCATGTCGCGCTGCATACACTCTTCGACGTCGTATTTCGGCTTTTCCAGCTCGTAGCTGACGAACTCCAGCACGCTGGTCTCGTTGAAATCCTTGATCGGAAAGACCGACTGGAACACGCCCTTGATCCCCTCACCGTCCAGCGGCTGGGGCTCTTCGCCGGATTTCAGGAACAGGTCATACGAGGATTTCTGAACCTCGATTAGGTTGGGCATCTCCAGCACTTCGCGGATTTTGCCGTAATATTTGCGCAAACGTTTCTGGCCAAGGTAGGTCTGAGCCATGGTCGATGTCACCTTTCATTTCTCACCGGTCGCGCGCGCTGTCGGGGCTCAGCGCCGCGGCCATCCGAGAGGGCTTGGTTCGATCCATTCCCGGCCATCGTCCCAATGACGGCCTCCCGATCCTGTAAACCTCGCCTTAAAGAAGCCCCGATGCGTGCAGGGCCTCTCTGAGACAGGTTTGGCCGGGCCCGGATTTCCCGGACCCAGCCTCAATTTCGCTCCGGGTTGCCCCGGCGCAACTTACTTCAGTTCGACCTCGGCGCCAGCTGCTTCCAGCTTGCCCTTGATCTCTTCTGCTTCGTCCTTGGAGACCTGCTCCTTGACGGCTTTGCCGCCTGCGTCGACCAGATCCTTGGCTTCTTTCAGGCCAAGACCGGTGATCGCACGGACCTCTTTGATCACGTTGATCTTCGATGCGCCTGCGGATTTCAGGATCACGTCGAATTCGGTCTGCTCTTCAGCAGCCTCACCGGCACCCTCTGCGGGGCCAGCCATCATCACAGCGCCGCCAGCGGCGGGCTCGATGCCGTACTCATCCTTGAGGATGGTTTTCAGTTCTTGTGCTTCGAGAAGCGTCAGACCAACGATCTCTTCAGCCAGTTTTTTCAGATCAGCCATTTTGACTCTTTCCGTTCTCTAGATGTGTTCCAACGTCGGGAAGTAAACCCCTACGCGAATGTTACAGTATGCCTTACGCGGCTTCGGCCTTCTCTTCGATGGTCGAAAGGATGCTCGCGATGTTCGAAGCAGGTGCGCCAATGGCCCCCGCGATGTTCGAAGCAGGTGCGCCGATCATGCCTGCAATCGTCGCGATGAGTTCATCGCGCGACGGCAGTTTCGACGTAGCTTCAACACCGGCACGGTCCAGAGCCGTCTCGCCCATTGCCCCGCCCAGGATCTCAAACTTCTTGTTATCCTTGGCAAAGCCCTCCGCGACCTTGGCAGCTGCCACAGGGTCTTCGGAGAAGGTGAGTACGGTCATACCCGAGAGGTAGTCTGCAATGCTTGCGCACGGCTTGCCCTCAAGGGCGATCTTGGCGAGCCTGTTCTTTGCAACACGAACCGATGCCTCTGCCTCACGGGCACGGGCACGCAGATCCTGCATTTCGGCAACTGTAAGACCCGTGTAGTGGGCAACCACTACGACGCCAGAGCTTTCGAAGATCTGGCCGAGTTCCTCGACCACTTTCTCTTTCTGGGCTCTATCCACAGTTTCACTCCAAATTTGGGGGTCTCCCCCCGGCTCAGTTTTGCCACCCCGGATGAGGCAGCGTTCGGGTCCAATGTCAGGGTCCCGAGGCCAAGATCACCCGAAGGCGCCTGCCCTCGCTGGAAATCTCATCTCGTTCCCCATCTCAGGAAGGAATTATTCGCCGCGATTACGACGAACCCTCCGTCTCGGACAGGACAGGGCCGAGTGTGGCCCCGCCATTCGCCCCCGGGATCGAAACCCCGGGCGCAAATTCTTATTCGACAGCGGCGCTGCTGACGTCGATCGACACGCCTGCACCCATGGTCGAGGTCAGGCAGATCTTCTTGACATAGGTGCCCTTGGCACCGGCCGGCTTGGCCTTTTGCACGGCAGAGACGAAAGCGCGGACATTCTCGGCCAGCTTTTCGGCATCGAACGACGCCTTGCCAACACCGGCATGCACGACACCGGCCTTCTCGGCCTTGAACTGCACCTGGCCGCCCTTGGCATCCTTGACCGCCTGCGCCACGTCCATCGTCACCGTGCCGACCTTGGGGTTCGGCATCAGGTTGCGCGGGCCCAGCACCTTGCCCAGACGGCCCACGACGGGCATCATGTCAGGCGTGGCGATGCAGCGATCAAACTCGATCTTGCCGCCCTGCACGGTTTCCATCAGATCCTCGGCGCCGACGATATCCGCACCGGCGGCCTCGGCCTCTTCGGCCTTGGGGCCGCGTGCAAACACGGCGACGCGCACGGTCTTGCCGGTGCCGTTAGGTAGACCGACAACGCCGCGCACCATCTGGTCGGCGTGGCGCGGGTCAACGCCAAGGTTCATCGAGATTTCAACGGTCTCGTCGAATTTCGCGGTGGCGTTGCCCTTGATCATCGCGACCGCGTCTTCGACGGTCAGGTTATCCTTGCCAGCCGTCGCTTCACGCAGGGCGCGGGTCCGTTTTCCAAGCTTTGCCATCTTACTTCACCTCGATGCCCATGGAGCGCGCGGAGCCGAGAACGATCTTCATCGCGGCTTCGACATCGTTCGCGTTCAGGTCTTTCCACTTCGCTTCGGCGATCTCGCGCACCTGCTTGGTGCTGACGGTGCCGGCGGTGGCGCGACCGGGGGTCTTGGACCCGGATTGCAGCTTGGCGGCCTTCTTGAGGTAATAAGACGCGGGTGGCGTCTTGATGTCCATGTCGAAGGACTTGTCCTGATAATAGGAAATCACGGTCGGGCACGGCGCACCCGGCTCCATATCCGCGGTGCGCGCGTTGAACGCCTTGCAGAATTCCATGATGTTGATGCCGCGCTGACCCAGTGCGGGGCCGACGGGCGGGCTGGGGTTGGCTTGCCCGGCTTTCACCTGCAGCTTGAGCTTCCCAATGAGCTTCTTGGCCATATGGCCTCTCCTTTGCTTCCAACACCTTCGGGGCGCGCCCCTTCGGCTCTCTTGTTGTGTGGTCCGGTCCGGCGACCGCGGTCACCTCGCCTCCCACGGCGTTTGCCCATCCGATCCATGCCCCCGCAAACCGCGATGGCCGTTGGAGCGGCGGGCGCCCCGATCACACCTGCTTGGTGACCTGGGTAAATTCCAGCTCGACCGGGGTCTCCCGGCCAAAGATCGACACCGACACCTTGAGACGCTGGTTGTCTTCGTCCACTTCCTCGACCATGCCGTCGAAGTCCTCGAACGGGCCGTCGTTGACCTTGACCTTCTCGCCGATCTCGAAGTGAATCAGGGTGCGCGGGCTTTCTTCGCCCTCCTGCACACGATTCAGAATCGCGTTCACCTCGGCATCACGCATCGGCATCGGGCGCCCCTGCGGCCCAAGAAACCCGGTCACGCGGTTGATCGAGTTGATCAGGTGATAGCCCCGATCCGACATTTCCATGCGCACAAGAACGTAACCCGGCATGAAACGGCGCTCGGCGGTCACTTTCTTGCCCCGGCGGATCTCGATCACCTCCTCGGTGGGCACGAGAACCTCTTCGATCTCATCCTCAAGCGCGTTCTCGACGACGGATTGTCTGATCTGCTCGGCAATCTTCTTCTCGAAATTCGAGAGAACACTGACCGAGTACCACCGCTTTGCCATCGTCGACCTATGCCTTTTATTCTTACCGATACAGTGACCGGATTTGCGTATTCTTTTCAGACTCTTGTGCCTGTGCCCACTGAAACAAAAAGCGGCGCGCAACCCGAATCGCCGCGCGCCATGTTTCTAAGTGTTGCGTCAACTACCCCCGTTCGACACTAAATTCAAGGGGCCTGACGCGATTTTCCAAGGCTCAGCCGAAGAGACCGAGAACCCCCTGCAAACCGCTGCGGATTCCAAGATCGACCAAAGCAAAAAAGATCGCCGTGATCGTGGCCATGATGAACACCATGACCGTGGTCAACATGACCTCCCGGCGGGTCGGCCACACGACCTTGGTCACTTCCGAGCGGACCTGCTGAATGAACTGAAGCGGATTCGTGCGTGCCATGTGCGCTGTCTTCTCTGATTTCGCTGCTGAGCGCGACATACGCGGGCTGACCCGTGAATTCAAGGGCAGAAGGCGCGCGCCCCCTGCCCCCCTGTCTCAGCGCGTATCCGACGCGATACGCTCGAACGGATCAGGATACTCGGCAAACGGGTCAGGCTCCGGTTCGCGGCGCAGCCGCAGATCGGGCCAGGTTTTCCAGCCCGAGGCCCCGCGTCTGAACCGGCGGGTCAGCCGCGCCCGCAGGCGCGCCATCCGCTCTGCACCCAAAATGGCATAGCCCAGGAAAACCACCCAAAAGCCGGCGAACATGACGATCAGCACCGGAAGCGGCTTCCAGATCACCAGCGCAAAGGCCAAGGCCCATCCGGCATGGCGCGGCGCTGGACGAAACGCCTTCAACCGGTCCAAAAGGCCAGACGCACGCGGCGCAGACGGAGCACTGCGCGGCGCGGCCCGCTTTGGTGCCGGCTCGACATGATCGAGTGACACTTGCGGTGCGAGTTCAGGCAAGGCATGACGCCGTGTCACCCGACGCTCTTCCGTCACCAGCGCGCGGATCGTCGCCTTGGCATTCTCCACGGCAAGCTCTGTCGAGGCCGCGTCAGCGGGTGCACGCCCTTCGAACTCGGTTCTCTCAACAGGATAATAGGCATGCGGGTCATCCCCGCGCGAAATATGTGTTCTCATCGCAGCAATTCTCTCTGTCTCCCACGCCCCCACGCGGACCGGTTTTGAATCCCCCAGGACTGCCAAACCGATAAGTGGTCAATCTGCGGCGCAAATACGGCAAAACCATGGCAAACCAGCGGCGAAAATGCGATATGTCCATTTTTCACCGCAATTAAGATGGATTTTAAACGCTATTGCGCTCCGAAAGGCCTCAATGCCTGCTCATTCATAAGAGGTTCTTGAAAATTCCGCACGCGAAAGCGGTTGGAAATACAAATCCACCTGCCAAAAGCACCGGTCTCCGGGGCGCCACAGCGGATCGGACATGTCGACCACGCCAAAGCCCCGCTCCCGCATGTAGGCCACCATCTCATGAAAGAGCAGCGCCTCGGGCGCGATACGAAATCCATAAGTCTCTATGATGACGAGCGCCGCATCGGCCAGACAGCGCCCGGCACCTTCCAGAATTGGGACTTCATACCCGTGCGTGTCGAGCTTGATCAAGAACGGCCCATCCGACCGCTCAACGATGTCATCGAGCCGGATCGCAGGCACCTCTATCGCGCGCCGCCCTTCGGCGGGATCGGCCTTGCCACCGAACGGGTCATCTGCGTCGAACCGGATCGTCTCGGCGCTGTTGCTGGCGGCGGCCAGCACGAATCGGGTGCGCGGATGTGCCCTGCAAAACGCCTCAAGCGCGGGTTTGTGATGCGGGTTGGCCTCGACCAGAACATAACGGGCCTGCGGAATGTAGGCCATCGCCTGCGCCGTCCAGCGACCATCCGACGCCCCGACGTCGATCACCTTGCCGACATCGAGCCCGCGCCCGGCTATGCGCTTCATCGCGGCGCACATATGCGTCCGCTTGCCCTCGTGGAGACGACGACGCCAGCTTGGCGGAACGATCCGTTTGAGTACTGTCTTCATCCGCCGCCCCTGACATCACCGGCGACACGACGCTAGACATTGGCCTACGCAGGCGCAAGCCAGGTTACAACACCATGAGCTTTGAGATTTGGCAGGGGCAGCAGGGTTCGAACCCGCGACCTACGGTTTTGGAGACCGTCGCTCTACCAGCTGAGCTATACCCCTAGACTGCGGCGGTGTTATTGATTTTCGACACGGGCGTCAAGCGGGTGCCAGACACTAATCGCAGGTCCGGCAAACTGCCCCCCAACATGCGCTCTGCGCCATACTCAACCCCGTACCGCATTGCGCGGGGCCACCCCTCGGATCACGCCGCCGGACGCGCCTTGAACTGCGGGCTCTGCACCACGCCGCTGTCGAAAAGCTGCGCGATCTCGGTATCGCTCAGGCCCACCACATCGCCCAGCACCGCCTCTGTATCGGCCCCCAGCACCGGGGCCGCTTGCGGCGCGCTGCGGCCATGCCCGGAAAAGACCGCCGGATGCCCGGGCACCGGAAACTCGCCCAGCCCCGGCTGATCGAGCGTCTGGAACATCGGGTTCGCCGCGCTCAGGTCGGCATCCTCGGCCAGCGCCTCGCGCATGGTGCGAAAGACCGACCATGTCAGCCCAGCCGCGTCAAAATCCTCGGCGAACTCACTCACCTCGCGGCTTGCAAACCACGGGCGCAGAATGGCGGTGATCTCGCGGCGCAACTCCCAGCGCGCGCCCTCGTCATTCAGATCGCGCCCCGTGCGCTCGGCCAGCCCGGCCATCGCCGCCTCGGTGCCGGTGGCCGTGACCAGCCCGCGCCATTGCCGGTTGGTCAGGCCAATGACCATCACCCGCCGCCCGCAGGCGCAGACGAAATCCTGCCCGTAGGCACCATAGAGCGCATTGCCCGATTTGGGCCGGTCCCGGTCATTCACCGCAGCATCGCCGATCAGGCCCAGATGCCCCATGGTGGCCGCCGCCACATCCTTGAGCGACAGTTCAACTTCCTGGCCCCGACCGCGCCGCAACCGGTCGCGCTCGGCCGCCAGCAGCGACGACACCACCAATTGCCCCGCCACCAGATCCCAGGCGGGCAGCGCATGCGCCACCGGCTCCGGCCAGCCCACCGGGCCGGTCATCGCGGGCACGCCCAAGGCCGGGTTGACGGTATAATCCACCTGCGGCCGGCCCTGCCGGTCGCCCATCAGCGTGACCATGATCAGGTCCTCGCGGAATTTACTCAGCGTCTCGTAGTCCATCCAGCCCCGCACCCGCAGGTTGGTCAGGAACAGCCCCGCATCCTCGCCCGGCGCGGTGACGATCCGGGTCACAAGGTCCCGCCCCTCGGGGCGGCGCATGTCCACGGCGATGGATTTCTTGCCCTTGTTGAGCCCAGCCCAAAAGAGGCTCTGCCCCGAGGGCGCCAACGGCCAGCGCCCGGCATCGAGCCCACCGCCGATCCGGTCAAAGCGTATCACCTCGGCCCCCATCTGCGCCAGCGTCATCCCCGCCAACGGCACAGCGACAAAGGCCGAGCCCTCGACCACACGCATTCCCTTGAGTATTGCGCTCATAGCGTCTCCTCCCATATCGCCGTGGCCTGCATGCATTGATGGCCGTCCTGCCCGCTTATCAAGCGCAGCGCGCCGCCTTCGTCCTCGACCGCCATGATCTCGGCCTCGCGGCTGCCGGTCAGCAGCATCGGATGCACCGCCCGAAAATCAAACAACGCGGGCCTGCGCCCCCGCGCCCGGCACGCCGCCTGCATCAGCCACGTCGCCTGCAACGGCCCATGCACGACAAGGCCGGGGTAGTGCTCGACCTCCTGCGCATAGGGCAGGTCATAATGGATGCGATGCGCGTTGAAGGTCAGCGCCGAGTAGCGAAACAACAGCGCCTCGTTCAGCGGGCGCACGTCTTGTACGACGGGGTGTTCGGGCATCGGCTGTTTCGCGGGGGGTGAGAATGCCTCGGGGATATCGAGATAGACGATGTTCTGCACCTCTTCGATGGCCAGCCCGCGCTCGCCAAAGACCTGATGTTCCACCGTCACCAGAACCATCGGACCGGCGCGGCCCTGCTTTTCCTCGATCTTGGCCAGATGGGAGCGTTGCCGCAGCGCCTCTCCCACCCGGAGCGGCGCGCCAAGCCTGAGCTGTCCGCTCGCCCACATCCGCCGCGACAGGCGCACCGGCGGGAGAAAATCGCCCAGCACAGGGTGCCCGTCGCGCGCCAGTTCGGCAAGCGGCGCGGTCGGGTTGAAGCCACACCAATGCCAGAGCGCGGGCATGTCCTCGCCCGGCCCCGGCGCAGGCTGTCCCGCAGGGCCCAGCGT
>NZ_CAMYMD010000081.1 GCF_947259555.1 uncultured Roseovarius sp. | reverse complement strand
GGCGCGGGTTTCGGCGGCGGCGGCCGGGGCCGCTCCGGGATCGTTGGCCGGTTTGGGCGCGTCACCGCGCAACTCGGCCACCCGCGCGGCCAGCGTGGCCAGTTTCGGGCAGCGGAAGATGTCGGTGATGCCGAGGCGTTCGACGCCCAGTTCGCTGCGGATCTCGCGATGTGCCTGCACCGCCAGCAGGGAATGCCCGCCAAGGTCGAAGAAGCTGTCCTGCGCGCCGATGTCCGACACGCCGAGGATGCGCGCCCAGATCGCCGCGATCTCGCGTTCGATATTGTTGGCGGGGGTGAGGGGGGCCGTGGCCTTGGCCGGGCGCGGCGCGGTGACTTGAGCAGGCGCGGGCAGTGCCTTGCGGTCCACCTTGCGGTTGGGCGTCAGCGGGAAGGCGTCGAGCGTGACGACATGGGCAGGGATCATATGCGCGGGCAGGTGCTGCGCCAGATGCGCCTTGACCGTGGATTCGCTTGCCGTGCCGCGCAGATATGCCACGAGGCGCGGATCATTGGGTGTGTCCTCGCGCAGGAGCACCACGGCCTGCTCGACGTCGGCGCAGGCCTCCAACGCCGCCTCGATCTCACCCAGCTCGATCCGGTAGCCGCGCAGCTTGACCTGTGTATCGGCCCGGCCAATGAAATCGAGCCGCCCATCGGCGCGCCAGCGCACGAGGTCTCCGGTGCCGTAGATGCGCCCCCCTTGCTTTGATTTTTCGGGGCGGAACGGATCGGGGCGGAAGCGGTCGGCGGTGAGATCCTCGCGGCCCAGATAGCCGCGCGTCACGCCATCGCCGCCGATCCACAACTCGCCCGGCTGTCCGACCGGTACGGGCTGCATGTCGTTGTCCAGAACATACGCTTGCGTATTGCTGATCGGCGTGCCGATGGGGCAGGGGCCGGGCGTATCCTCGGCGGGGCCGGTAGTGGACCAGATTGTCGTCTCGGTCGGCCCGTACATGTTGGTGATCTGCGCGTCGGTGAGGCCGCGCAACTCCTGCACCAGACTGCCGGGCAGCGCCTCGCCGCCGAGCATCAGGTGTTTGATCCGCCCGAGCGCATGCTGCGCCTCGTCATTCATCGCGATCATCCGCGCCATCGAGGGGGTGCATTGCAGATGCGTGACCTTGTGGCGGAGGATCTGCGCGGCGATGGAGAAGTCATCGTCGGGGATGCCGCCCACCTTGTTCGACCGCTCCAGCACGCGCGCCAGCGGTCGCAGCCCGTCGAGCACCTGTCGCACCGGGATGCCGTAGTCGATCAGGCAGGCCACCTCATCGACACCGATGCGCTTGAGCTCTTCCACCCGGGCGACGCAATCCTCGACCGTGCCGAAGAGGCCGGAATCGTTGAAATACCGCTCGAAGGCGAAATCGAGGATGCCTTCTAGTTCCTCGTCCTCCAGCGAGCCGAGATCGAGTTGAAAGGCGTTGTCCACGCCCTTTGGTTTCTTGAAGGCCGGGAACGCCCAGGCGTATTGCTTGATGAGCCCGGCGGCGGAGCGCAGGTAGTCTTTCATCGGTTCACGCGCGACGCGGGCGGCCTCTTCGCGGCTGTCGGCCACGTAGGTGTGCAGCATCAGCGTCACGGTGAAATCGGCCGGATCATGGCCCGCCTCGCGCAGCGCGGCATGGTAGAGCGCGATCTTGTCGCCCACCTCCTGCACCGATTGACCCAGAAGATGGGTCAGCACATTGGCGCCGTTGGCCCCCGCCTCGCGCCATGTTTCGGGGTTGCCGGCGGTTGTCACCCACACCGGCAGGTCGGTGGAGACCGGGCGCGGCTGTGTCACCACCTCGTGCAGCGTGCCATCGGCGCGGGGGAAGCCGACGGCCTCGCCGCGCCAGAGCTTGCGCAGATCGCGGATCGCGTCAAACATCGCGGGCTTGTTGTTGGGCGGTGCGTTTTCCGGGCGCAGGACGAAATCGTCGGGCTGCCAGCCTGACGCGATGGCCATGCCCGCGCGGCCATTGGTGAGATTGTCGATCACTGCCCATTCCTCGGCGATGCGCGCGGTGTGATGCAGCGGGGCCACGCAGCTACCGGCGCGCACCGCGAGGTTCTGCGTGACGGCGGCGACGGCGGCGCCGGTGACCGAGGGGTTGGGATATGGCCCGCCAAAGGCGTGGAAATGCCGCTCGGGCGTCCAGACCGCGCAGAAGCCATGCGTGTCGGCGAATTGCGCGCCTTCGAGCAGGGACTTGTACTTGTCGCGCCCGGTGCCGTCATCGTTGCCCCAATAATAGAGGCTGAACTCCATGCCGCGATCCGAGGTGGCGATCTGCCCCGAGGAGACGAGCGCGCGGCTTTCGTCGCCGCTGAGCACAAGGGTGTAACCGCGCGCCAGGCTGTAGAAGAGTTCCAGCACCGAGATATCGAAATTGAGGCTGGTGACGGCGAGCCAGACGGCATTGGGCGCGGTCGGGATACGGTCCTCCATCCCGGCGAAGAAATTGGCGAGGTTGCGATGCGTCACCATCACGCCCTTGGGCTGCCCGGTGGAGCCGGAGGTGTAGATCACATAGGCCAGATCGTCGGGCCCCGCGCCGCCGTCGGGGCCCGTGTCGGGCGCGGTGGCAAGGCGTGTATCATTGTCGATGAGCAGCCGTTGCGCGCTGCCCTGCGGCAGGGTATCGGCGACGTCCGAGCGGGTGATTACCACCCGCGCGCCGCTGTCGCTCAGGTAATGCGCGAGGCGGTCGGCGGGATAGCTTGGGTCCATTGGCACATAGGCGCCGCCCGCCTTCCAGATGGCGAGCGCGGCCACCACCATATCGGCAGAGCGCGGCAGGCAGAGCCCAACCAGCACGCCGGGGCCGACGCCCATCTGGCGCAGCACATGGGCGAGGCGATTGGCGCGGGTTTGGAGCGCGGCGTGGCTCAGGGTCTCGGCCTCGAAGACCAGCGCGCGGGCCTCGGGGGTGTCTTGCGATTGCGCCTCGATCAGCCGGTGAATGGGGCGAGCGTCATAGGGGGTGTCGGTGCGGTTCCACGCCTCGACGGTCAGGTGGCGCTCGGCCTCGGGCATCGCGGCGCTCTCACCGCGCCCGAGCGCCTCCAGCCGTTTGGCCAGCAGATCGGCCATCGCGGGGGAGAGGCGGGCGGGATCGTAAAGGAGCGCCGGGGTATCGGTCAGATCGACGGTCAGCGCCGTGCCGGGAATGAGGCCATTGCCCGCCCGGCGCAGCCCCACATGCGGGCGGTGTGCGGCATCGAGTGCTGCGTCGCGGGCAAAGAGATCGAGCGCGAAGGGGCCGCGCGCGTCGGCTTGCTCCAGGTCCTTTGCCAGTCGGTTTGCCTCAACCGGGACCCAGGGGCAGGCGAGATCCGGTGCCGCGGCCTGTGCCGGGCCGGCATAGGCCAGATGCGTGCCCTCGTCGCCGCCAAGCCGCGCGGCCCATGTCGCGATGGCGGCAAGGGATGTCTCGGGTGCCAGGTCGAGCGCGCGGCGCTCCGGTGTGGCACTTTCGTTGGCGGACAGGGGCAGGGTGATCGGCTGCATCGCCGCCAACATCCTGCGCCAGGACCCGTCCTGCCTGGCGAGATCAGCAAGCGCCTGCCGGTCCCTGTCAGAGGCGGGCGTGACAACTTGGCCCACCGGCGCGCAGGCGAAAAGATCGACCGTGCCGCCATCGGGCGCGGTGATGCCGCTCAGGCGCAGCGCGCCATCGGTGGTGGCAATGGTTAGCCGGGTGCCGTCATTCGCTAGCACGGTTCCAGGTGCGCCGTGGCCCGGCACCGGGGCGGCCTGACTGGCCAGCAAGACCTGATCGCCGAGGCGCAGGCGGGCCTTGCAGAGCGGGTTGAAATAGCCGCCATGATCAAGCGCGCGCACCACGCGCGCCAGATCGGCGGCAGGGCAGGTGAAATCCAGCCACGCCGCTGCGGGCCGGTCGTCGCGGGCGTGATAGCTGCGCTGCCCGCCCTGCTGTGGGATGAGCCCCGGTACGCCCTGTTCCAGCGCGCCGACCACGTCGCCAAAGCTGTCGAGCGCCGCCGCGTAGCACTTGGCGTTGAGGGTAAAGGCGGTCTCATCCGGTGCGATGTCGAATAGGCGTTGCGCGACGATGCGGCCCTCGTCCACCCCGCCTTCGATCAGATGCCAGGTGATGCCGTGTTGCGCACAGCCCTCAAGAATGGCCCATACCGGCGCGTTCAGCCCGGCATGGCGAGGCAGGGGGCCATCATGGAAATTCACCGCGCCGCATGTGGCACGGGCCAGTACCCCCTGTGGCAGCAGGTCGAGATTGGCGATGGACAAGAGCCAGTCGCAGGTCAGATCCCCGAGCCGGTCGGACAGGTCCGTGCCGGGTGCTTCGACCCGTATCCCTTTGGCCTGCGCCCATGCGGAGACATCTGCGTGTCGTGTCACGACCGCAGAGATCCGGTGCCCGCGTGCCAGCCACGCCTCGCCACATTGCAAGGCGAGGGATTCATTGCCGATGAGAAGTGCCTGCATCATGCGTCTGCCTTTCCTCTACCGCTGCCCCGCAGCGTCGCGCCCACATCGCCCAGTACCAGATCGCGCAGGAAATACGGCGGGCGTGCAGCCTTCTTGCGGCGGATCACTTTCCAGACCGTACCGAGCGCCGCGCCGGTCAGGTGCGCCAATGTCACAAGCGCGAGATAGCCGCGCCCGTGGGCCTTGATGAAATAATACCGACGCGAGGCGAACCAGTAATCGGGCACCCGCTGCCAGCCTTTCATGCCGGTGCTGACCGAGCCGATATGCTCGACGCGGCTCGTCGCGACGTAATGGGTCTGCCAGCCGGCTCGGGCGGCCCGCAGGCAGAGGTCGGTTTCTTCGAAGTAGAGAAAGAATGTCTCGTCGAAGCCGCCGATGGCGTCGAGCACGTCCTGCCGGATCATCAGGCTTGCGCCCGCCAGCCAGTCAACCGGCTGCGTGGCCTCGGGCACCGGCAGGGGCACCGCGTGACGGCGCAAGAGGCGGCTTATGGGGCCGATGCACGCGGCGCCTTCGAACTCGCCAAGGATCGACGGGAAGCGAAAGCAGGTGACATGCGGCGCGCCGTCAGGCCCGTGGATATGGCTGCCCGCCAGCCCGGCTCTTGGTGTCTTTTCAAGATGTGTCAGCAGCCCGGAGATGGCATCTGCGGCGGGAAAGGCGTCTGAATTGAGGATATAGACGAAATCGGGGCGCGTGCCGTCCGCCAGCCCGGCGCGCATGCCTGCGTTGTTGCCCGCGCCAAAGCCGCCGTTATAGCCGGACTGGACGACACGCACCCGGTCCCAATCCGCCGTGCCAGCTTGCAGTTTTTCAAAAGAGCCATCGCCGGAATCGTTATCGACGATTACGATTTCCCCCGCCACGTCCTGCATCGCGCGATGCGCGGCGGCGGCGGATTTGAGGCACATCTCGGATGTGCGCCAGTTGAGAATGATCGTAAGTACGCGCGGCCCGGTCATTCGGCAGCCTCCTTGTGCACGGTCTGACCTGTGTCGCGTTCGGTGCTTTGATCCTGCTCTGCGGCGTCGATCGCGCGGCGCATGCGCCCGGCGAGAACGCGGACATTGGGCTCGAGCACCATTGAATCGTGGGTGCCCGGCACCTCTGTCACCGAAAGGTTCGGCACGTAACCCGACCAATCGTTATCAGGCAGGACATAGGCGCGCTCGCTGCTGACCCAGAGGCCGTTCGAGACCTGCCACTTGCCCGATTGCGGGGGCCGGAACAGGTGGACCCGTCCGTCCCATGGGCGGACATCGTAGCGGGCAATCGCCCGGTAGAACGCGGCCTCGATCTCGCTGTCGTGAAACTCGTGCTCCGCCGCCGTATCCTGCTGTTGCGGGCGCCGCTTGGTAAATTCCCATGCCACGCGGCGTGCGGCCCATTTGAACGGATAAAGTGGCCCTTCCGCCTTAAGCTCCTGCCACTGGATCAGCATCCGGTCGCGCCGCGAGAGCGGCCGTCTCTTGGGCAAGGGGGTGTCGAGCATGATGACGATTGCCACCTCTTCACCCGCGGCCCGGAGTTGCAGTGCCATCTCGTAGGCCGTGATGCCGCCCCCGGAAAAGCCGCCTAGAAAATATGGCCCATGTGGCTGGATCTGCCGCAGCTCCGCGATGTAGTCCTGTGCGGCCTCGACGAGATCGTCATGCGGTTCGGCACCGCCATAGAGGCCCCGCGCCTGAAGCCCGAAGAACGGCCGGTCATCACCGAGAAGATGCGCAAGGTGCCGCAAGTTCAAAACGTTGCCGAACATGCCCGCAACGAGGAAGAACGGCGTTTTCGGCCCGCCCTCGCCGCGATGCATGGGCACCAGATGGGTAAACCTGCGGGCAGGCTCTGCCGCGATGGTCGTGGCCTCTGCCTCATCTTGCGGTCCGATCTGCGCTGTTATGAGCGCGGCACAGGCGCGGATCGTGGGGGCCTCGAAAAGCACCGATATCGGTAGATCGACCCGGTAGGCCTTGCGGATCATCCCGAAGAGACGCACGGCGATCAAAGAGTGACCGCCAAGGTCGAAAAAGCTGTCCTCCACCCCGACCTGATCGAGCCCCAGAAGTTCTGACCAGAAGCTTGCGAGCCGTGTTTCGACTTCACCTTCGGGCGCAATGAAGTCGCCATCAAGGTCAGGCCGTTCAAACCGTTGGCCAGACGCCTCGGACGGCTGCGCGCTTGCCTCTGTCTGGCGGATAAGGCCGGGCAGATCGAGAGAGGATACCACCACCTGTGGCAGTCCCAGTGCCATGGCGCGATGAAACGCCTCGGCCCCGTCCGCCGGAGTTATTCCTTCGCGCAGGTTGTGGCGCAGGCGTTCCTCGGCGGGGCTTGCCGGGGCATTTCCCGTGCTGCCCTCGAACCTGATATCGCCGGGGCGCGGTGCCACGAGGGTGAGCCCGCCCTCTTGCCGTCTGATGGCGAAATCGTGAACCTCGACAAGCACCTCGCCGGATGGAGCGCAGAGCGTGATATCGAAGCGCGCGGTTTCTCCGTCTGATCGGTTGTCGCCGGCATTGCGCACGTGAGACCAGACCTCTGCCCCGAGCGGGGCATGCACGCGGACCGATCCATAGGACATCGGCACCCAGAGGTCCGATCCGTCATAGCCTTCGATCAAACCCATGGCCCAGCCCGTAGCGATATCCATCAGCGCGGGATGCAGCAGACACCCGTGCTCAAGATCCGCGAGGGCCGTCTCGGGCAGTCGCAGCCGCGCCAGCCCTTCACCCTGACCGAGCCCCATGGAGCGAAGCACGCGCCAGCGCGGACCGAAATCCAGGTGAGCCTCCTGCGGAGCAGTGAGGGCCGTGTCGCCGGCATCCTGCCATTCAGGCATACGCAGGCGTATGCTATCTATGTCCAAAGGCTTGGCTTGCGCGACTGGCAAGAGATCAATCGCGGCCTCGGCGAGCGTAAGCCAGCCTCGCCGACCGGCCTGAGTGTGATCCGCTTCGATCCGCGCCTGATAGCCCTGATCGCTGCGCGACAGCGTGAGCCTAAGGTCGCGCGTGCCGATGTCGGGCATGTCCAACGCGCGCAAAAACCACAGGTCTCGGATCTCGAAGGCTGCCTCTTCGCCCTGAATGCGAAGCGCCTCGGCGAGAAGTTCAAGATAGCCGGTGCCGGGCATGAGCGCCTGACCGGATTTGGTCCGATGCTGATCAAAGACCCAATCCTTCGAGGTATAGTGCGCATGAAATACACGGTTGCCGTCAGCGTCGTGACTTGTCTCTGAAATCAGCGGGGCGTTCACTGGCTGGCGCGGGCTGGCCACTGCCGCGCCGCTTTGCTGTGCCACGGCCTCTGCGGCCATGCCGACCTCGGCCCAGATGCCCCAATTGAGCGCCGTGACCCGTGTCTTGCCGTTGGCGCGGGACCGGGCATAGGCATTGAGATACTCATTGGCCGCCACATAATCGACTTGTCCGGCGGGGGCGGTGGCGGTGGAACTGGAGGAGAACAGCACCAGCCAGTCGAGCGTGCCATCGGGAAAGACCTCTTCGAGCACCTGTGTGCCATGGATCTTGGGAGTGAACACGTCCTCGATCGTATCGGGGCCCTTGGACAGGAGTGGCCCGTCGGCAATCACGCCGGCGGCATGGATGACACCGTTGATCACGCCAAACCGCGCTGTGATCTGGTCACGTATGCCCTGCATATCCTCGATATTGCTGACATCCCCGGCGACGACCATCACCTTGCCGCCCAGCCCTTCCAGCCGCTCGACGGCCGCGATGCGCCGGGCCAGTGGATCGCCCGCGCCGCGCGTGGCCATGACGCGCGGCCAATCCTCGCGCGGTGGCAGGGACCGGCGGGCCATCAACACGATGTTCGCGTCGTACCGCCTTGTCAGATCTTCGGCCAAGGTCAGTCCGATGCCGCCGAAACCGCCGGTGATCAGGACCGTATCACCCCTGCCGATCGGGCTGTCTCCCGGCTCCAGCGCCTCGGCGCGCCAATTCATCTCGTAACGGCGTTGACCGCGCAAGGCCGCCACGTGGGAGCGCGGGTCTTGCAACAGATCCTCAAGCAGCTGGTCCACCAGCGCGGTGTACGGTCCGCCGGTGTCGGGTAGATTCACATCAAGGCTCGCCGCCGTCATGCCCGGCAATTCGCGCGGAATGACCCGTACCGGCCCCATGACGGTCGATTTTTCCGGATAGCGCAACGCTTCGTCGCGGATTTGCGCGGCGCCATTTGTCACTGCCGTCAGGTGGAGGGGGCCAGAAAGCCCCTCGTCAGCCATCGCCTGCGCCAAGAACAGCAGGCTGTAGAAGCCTTGTTCCTGAACCCGGTGAAAGAAGCTCGATCCCGGGCGGTGGCGTTCGCTGTGCGTGACCAGCCAGAAATGCGCGACCCGCGTTGGTATGCGGTCCTCGCTGACCAAGGCCCGGATCAGGGCGTCATACCCTTCGCGCCCACGCTCTGCCGAGAGCGAATAGCGCCCGGCGCTCAGCTTGACGAAGGCGTCACCGGCCACAACATACGTCACCGTATGCCCGGCTGTTTCGAGGCGCTTGCCAAGATCCTCGGCAAGCCCGGCGTCGTCCTCAAAGATCAACCATGTCTCTTTTGGTGCCGCGGCAAGATCGGCGTCCGATGCGATCTCGATCTCGGCAAGATGGGGCTGCCAGTGCGGGCGATAGCCCCAATCGGTCAGGTCGCCAAGCCGGGTGGGCCACTCAGTGTCGACGACATCCCGGGCCTTGCCCGGCGCGATGAAATAGGGCCGGTGTTGAAATGCGTAGGAGGGCAGGGGAACGCGGGCGCGGTGTGCTTCGCCCCAGATCTGCGGCCAGTCGATCTCGGCGCCCACGGCCCAGACGCGGGCCAGCATGGCCATGAAATATTCGTCGTCGGCGATGCTGTCCTCGGGGTGACGCAGGGTGCCGATGACCTGATTGGGTGTGATGGCACCGTGCGCCTGTGCGAGAGACGAGAGCGCCTTGCCGGGGCCGACCTCCAAAAAGACGCGGTCTTTGGTCTCTGCTAGCCGGGTGAGGCCATCGGCGAAATGCACGGTGTGTCGCAGGTGGGCTGTCCAATAGGCGGGGTCGGTGGCCTCTTGCGCCGTCAGGTAGTCACCTGAGCGGTTGGACATGATCGGAATTTGCGGCGGGCTGAGCTGGATCGAGCACAGGTAGGCGTCGAACCGTTCCAGAATGGGGTCGAGCATGCGCGAATGTGCGGCGATGTCGATGGCGATGCGCTGTGGCTCGATCCCGTCGGCGCGCAGGCGCGTGTCGAGATCATCGAGCGCGGCTTGCGGCCCCGAGATGGCGGTAAGGTCGGGGGCGTTGAGGGCTGCGATGTCGAGATGCGCGCCGAGATAGGGCTGCACGGCCTGAGCCGACAGCGGCACGCTGAGCATGCCGCCCTTGGGCACGGTATCGAAAAGCTGCCCGCGCAGGTGGACGAGGCCGATGCAATCCTCAAGGCTCATCACCCCGGCGAGGCAGGCGGCGGTGTTCTCGCCCATGGAATGGCCGATCAGGGCGGCGGGGGTGACGCCCCAGCTTTGCCAGAGTTGGGCCAGCGCGTATTCGGTGATCATGATCAACGGCAGTTGCATCGAGGGCGTCTTGAGCCGCTCATCAGCCGCTGCCAACTGACCGGGGTCAGGCAGCCAGAGCGCGCGGATGTCGTAATCGAGTTTCGGCGCGAGGATATCGAGGCCGCGATCCATCCACTCGGCAAAAACCGGCTCGGTCTCGTAGAGATCGCGGGCCATGCCAGCGTATTGCGCGCCCCCGCCTGGAAACATGAAGACCACATCCGGGTTGTCGAGCGCCTGATGGGTGAAGACGCGGCGGGTGTCGCCCTTGTCCAGCCGCTCTGCCGCCTCGGCATGGCTGCGCGCGACGGTGACGCGACGCCGCTCGAAGGCGCGGCGGCCCTCCTTGAGGGTATAGGCCACATCGGCCAGCGGCTCATCGGGGTGGTCGCGCAGATGCGCGGCGAGGCGGGTGGTGGCGTCGTCGAGGGCGGATTTCGAGCGGGCGGAGATCACGAGCGGCTGGAACGGCCAGTCGCTCTCCTCGGGGGCAGCACGGGCGGGCGGCTCTTCCAGAACCACATGCGCGTTGGTGCCACCGACGCCCAATGAGTTCACCCCGGCGCGGCGCGGGTGGTCGCGCTTGGGCCAGGGGGTAAGGCGGTCATTCACCGAGAACGGGCTGCCTTCAAAACCGATGGCGGGATTGGGGGCCTCATAGCCCAGAGAGGGCGGCATCTCGCCATGATAGAGCGCCAGCGTGGCCTTGATCAGGCTGGCCACGCCCGCCGCCGTGTCGAGATGGCCGATATTGGTCTTGACGCTGCCGATGCGGCAGAAATCGCTCGCTTGGGTCGTCTCGCGGAACGCTTGGCTGAGGGCCGCCACCTCGATCGGGTCACCGAGATAGGTGCCGGTGCCGTGGCATTCGATATAATCCACGCTATCCGCCGTGATGCCCGCCACCGCCTGCGCCTCGGCCACCGCCGCCGCCTGTCCATCGACCGAGGGCGCGAGATAGCCCGCCTTGGCCGCGCCATCATTGTTGACCGCAGAGCCCTTGATCACGCCCCAGATATGATCGCCATCCGCCAGCGCATCCTCGAGCCTGCGCAGCACTACCATGCCCGCGCCGGAGCCAAAGACCGTGCCTTGGGCGCGATGGTCAAAGGCGTGGCATTCGCCGTCGGGCGACAGGATCTCGCCCTCCTTGTGGATGTAGCCGCGGTTCTGCGGCAGCTCGATGGTCACGCCGCCCGCGAGCGCCATGTCGCATTCACCATTGAGTAATGATTGCGCGGCATAGTGCACGGCGACAAGCGAAGTGGAACAGGCGGTTTGCAGGCCGAGGGATGGCCCCTTGAGATCGAGGATATGGCTGAGCCGGGTGGTCAGGAAATCCTTGTCATTGCCGGTATGGCGCAACAGGAACATGCCGACATCGTCGACCAGATCGCGGTTGGAGCAGAGATTGAAGTAGAAATAGCTGCCCATGCCGCAACCTGCGAAGACGCCGATCGGGCCGGGGAAGGTCTCGGGCATGTGGCCCGCATCTTCCAGCGCCTGCCACGCGACCTCGAGAAAGCGGCGATGCTGCGGGTCGAGGATCGCGGCCTCCTTGGGGCCAAAGCCGAAGAACTCGGCATCGAACATCTCGAACCCGTCGAGCGGGGCGGCATAGGGCACGTAATCGGGGCGGCGGATCAGTTGCGGTGTCTCGCCCGCCGCGAGAAGCGCCTCTTCGGTCATTCGGCGGATGGCGCTGCGGCCTGTGCGCAGGTTTTGCCAATACTCTGACACGTTCCGCGCACCGGGCAGGTGCGCGGCCATGCCGACAATGGCAATCTCACTACCGTCGGACGCCGATGTGTTCATGTCGTTGGCCATCAATAACCGCTGCTGAAATTGTATAGTCTCAGGTATCTCTCTACAATACGACGGTTTTGCGGCACTCGATTGGCAATACAGTAGTATCCGGGCTCACCAGCCCGAGAGCGTTGCAAGATCGGAGATTGCGCCAATGTTCAACCAGACAGCGACAACGCCCACGGTGATACCCAGACCTGCCATCAACGCGTCATGCAGCGGGTCCCAGGCCCGCATGCGCCGCGCCAGCCAAACGACCACGGGATAGGCGATGCCCATGGCCGCGCCATATCCCAGAAGGGCGCCCATGAGGCCGCCCCATTCCAACCCGGCAACGAGTGCAAGGATCATGACCGCCGCCTTGGCCAGCGTCAGGATAAAGAACCGCCGGGAATCGCCCGCCGCAAGAGACGCCTGATCGTAGGTCATGACGATGATTTGCGGAATCTGCATCAGCGCCATCAGAACCACCACGGCGCCCGCCACTGCGTAGCGGTCGTCATACATGAGATCGACCAGCCAGACCCCGAGCACCGCGAACCCGAACGCCAATGCCATGAGGCCGCCGGTCACGGCAAACCGCATGCGGCGCAGCTTGGCGAAGTTTTGCGGGCCATCGCCGGGTGGCAATTCGCGGTAAATCGGGATCAGCAGGCGCCAGGTCAACATATGGCCCAGCAACATCGGAAACGAGGCGAGAAAGAAGCCGATGTTGTAGACGCCGAAGACATCGAAGCTCAGGTACTTTCCGAGGATAAGCTTGTCTGCCTGATTGAACAGAAAGCCGCAGATCGTGCTGAGAAAGATCCACTTGCCAAAGCTGATCAACTCTTTTGCCGCCGGTGGCTCCCACCTGATGCGGTTGGTCGCATCCGACAGGCAGGTCCAGAACAGCACGAGCGCGAGGCCCGCGCTCAGGACGCCGGACACAACGAGGGCCCAGACCGACTGCCACCACCATGCAAGCGCCACCGCCGCCACGATACCGGCGATCTGAACCGCGAATTCGATGGCGGTGACCCGTCCCCATCGCAAATGCCGTTTGGCGGTATCGAGCGCAGTCGGGTTGAACCCGGTGAGCAGGAGCGACAGACCGGCGACCGGCAAAAGCTGCATCAAGAGCGATTCGTCATAGATCCATGCAACCGGCCATGCGAGCGCGCAGGCCACCAGCCAGAGCCCGATGCCGCGTGCGGCCTGAATCGTCCATGCCGTGTCGAGAAATGCAGGGTCGTCGCCCCGCTTGCTCTGCATGATGGCGGGGCTGACGCCAACGTCCGAGAATTGCATCAAGCCCTGGATGATGACCGATACAATTGCCATCACGCCAAAGGCTTCTGGGAAAAGCAGGCGGGCGAGGATCAGGTTCGAGGCCAACCGCAGCACCTGCGATCCACCGAACCCCGCGACGGTCAGGGCCGACGAGCGTAGCGCCCGAGCCAGAAGACCCTCGCCTGTGAATATCGCCGTCACGCGCTGCATGCGTCTTGCTCTCCGTTGTCCTGCCTTGCGCGAGATTTACGGCAATTGCAGGGCGGTTGCAGTGAAAATCCAACAGTCATCGCCCGCGTGCCCAGTGGTCGCCGCCACCTCTCAGGCGCACTGCCAGGGCCACTGTCACATAGGCGACAAAGCCGAGCGGCGCGCGGGCCGCCGCGCGCAACACCCAGTTTGGCCCATTTGGCCGGGCATCGTCGTTGCCGGGCAGGGCCGCATAGCGCCTCGCGATCTCGGCGACACCGGCATCCTGCCGGCGGCGCACGCGGATGAGCGCGCCAAGCCCCTCGACGATAGGCCAGGAGTAGGATGCAGACAGGCCGATGCGCTCGGTTGGTGAGAAATTGAGCCGCGCAAAGGTATCGTCAGAGATGATCGCGGGCCATTGTGCCCAACGGGCCCGTCCGGCGCGGTTCATCGCAAAGAGGCCGCAGCCGGGCACGCCGTGGTGAAAAAACGGCACTTGCCGATAGAAACGGGCGTAGATACGGCTGAACGCGGTGCCCGGTTCGGGGATCACAACTTGCCCGCTGGCATATGCCGGGGTGTCGCAATCGAGCGCGCGGACGATCTGCGCCGCTAGCGGAGGTGACACCCGGACATCGGCATCAAGATAGGCCAGCACGTGGCCCTTTGCGATGTCCTCACCGGCGTTGAGCGCACCAGGCTTGCCGCCCTCCTGAAGATCGACAATCGTCATGGCCCAATCACCGGCGGCGGCGCGATGGTGCTCGGCTTCTGCGACAGTCCCGTCAGTGCAGCCATTGGCAACAACGATGACCTCGGCCCCCCCCGGTACCGGGTCCGAGGCAAACAGCGCCTCAAGGCATGGGCCGATCATCCCGGCCTCGTCATGGGCGGGCACGATCACGCTCAGCCCCGGCTTTTGCTGCTCGGTCAACACAGGGTTTCCAATTCCTTTGCCCGTCCGCCTGTCACGCGCCTGAATGCCATGCTACATCTTATCTGGCAAACTGGCGGTAAGCGGAACCGGAAATGGACGAAAAAGCACCCGATCCTATGCATCTTGGCTATCTGGTGCCACAGTTTCCGGGCCAGACACATATTTTCTTCTGGCGTGAGTTGGCGGATCTCGAACGGTCGGGGGCTGTGGCCCATATCTTCAGCACGCGGCCTCCTGCGGCGGGTCTGATTTCGCATGACTGGTCAAAAGAGGCGATGGCGCGCACCACCTATCTGGGGCGTCCGAGCCTTGTTGATGTCATCACCGGCATTGCGCGCGCGCCATGGCGTGCGATCCTGCGCGAGAAGGGCGGGCGCGGTTTTCTCAGGGATGTGGCGATCTGCCTGCCAGCGGCCCGGGCGCTCATTCGGGAATGCCGTGCGCGCGGTATTGATCATGTGCATGCCCATTCCTGTGGCCGCGCGGCGCTGATCTGCGCGCTTGCGCGGCTGATGGGGGGGCCAACATACAGCCTCACGCTGCATGGTCCGCTTGCGGATTACGGCCCCGGGCAGGGGTTCAAGTGGCGTCATGCCAGTTTTGCCACGATCATCACCCGAACCTTGCTGCGCGAGGCCCGGTCTGCCCTCGGCGCAGATCTGCCCGCCGATGTCACAATCCAGCCGATGGGCGTGGATACCGATGATTTCAAGCGTGACGCACCTTATGAGCCACCAGTCGCCGGCGCGCCGTTGCGTCTTTTCGCGTGCGGGCGGCTGAATGTGGTCAAGGGTCATCAGGATCTGCTGTCGGCGTTGCGGCTCTTGCTGGATCGGGGCGTGGATGTGCAGCTTGACATCGCGGGTGAGGATGATGCGGGGGGCTCGGGCTATCGCGCGGAGTTACAGGCTCATCTGGACGCGCTTGGCCTTTCAGCGCATGCCCGCCTGTTGGGTGCGATCAGCGCGGCAGAGGTGCGCCGTCATCTGCTTGCGGCGGATGTTTTTGTCCTCGCAAGTTGGCATGAGCCGTTGGGCGTCGCGTATATGGAGGCGATGGCCTGCGGCGTGCCAACCATCGGCACCGACGCGGGCGGGGTTCGCGAGCTCATTTCGCATGGTGAGACCGGCATGCTGGTGCCCCCGAAATCACCCGAGGACCTCGCCGATGCGATCGCCGAGCTGGCGGCGGATAGCGCGCTCTGCGCGCGTCTGTCAGAGGCCGGTCGGGCCAGCATCGTGCGCGATTTCCGCTCGACGTTAGGGGCCGAGGCACTTCTATCCGGTACGCGTCGCGCGGCGGGACGGTCGGATTAGGGAGGTGGATCGGGGGATCGGCTACTCACCTGACCCCGTATCATGTGAGACCGCGAGGTCTGCAAGGATCGGGCAGTCGGGGCGGTGGTCGCCGGCGCAGCAATGGATCAGATGTGCGAGCGTCGCGCGCATTGCAGTCAGTTCCGCGATCTTGGCGTCAATTTTGTGCAAGTGGCCCTGTGCTATGCTTTTGACATCCGCGCTGGCACGGTCTTCGTCGCCGTAAAGTTCCAGCAGGCTGCGGCAATCCTCGATCGAAAATCCAAGCGATCGAGCCCGCCCCAGAAAGCCAAGCTTGTGCAAATCCGTCTCGCGAAAGCTGCGATAGCCGTTCTCGCTCCGTTGCGGCCGGATCAGGCCAATGTCCTCGTAATAGCGGATCGTCTTGGCGGGCAATCCAGAAAGCCGGGCGACTTGTCCGATGTTCATCGAGGACCTCTTAGTGTGCCGATACGGGGGGAGCGGTTTTCTCCGGGGTACGCGGGCGCGTGGCCTCGGCTTCGTCCATCTCGGGACGCAGGCGGCGAAGCCGCAGCGCGTTCGAGAGCACGAACACCGAACTGAATGCCATCGCTCCGGCGGCCAGAACCGGCGACAGCAGCACGTCGAAGGCGGGATAAAGCACACCAGCGGCGACCGGGATGAGCGCGATGTTGTAGCCAAAGGCCCAAAAGAGATTCTGACGGATGTTGCGCATCGTGTGGCGCGAGACCTCCAAGGCGTTGACCACGCCGCGCAGATCGCCGGACATCAGCACCACATCGGCGGATTCAATCGCAACATCGGTGCCGGTGCCGATGGCGACGCCGACATCGGCATGGGCAAGCGCCGGGGCGTCGTTGATGCCGTCGCCGACAAAGGCCACGCGTGCCCCGTCCTGACGCAACTCATCGAGGGCGCTGACCTTGCCATCGGGCAGGACGCCGGCGATGACATGGTCGATGCCGGTCTCGCGCGCGATGGCCTCGCCGGTCTCGCGTTTGTCGCCGGTGATCATCGCAACCCGCAAGCCCGCCTTGTGCAGGGCCCGGATCGCATCCGCGCTCGAAGGTTTGACCGGGTCGGCCACGGCGATCACGCCTGCAACCTTGCCATCGATGGCCGCATAGAGAGCCGTGCGCCCGCGCGCCGCGAGGGTGGCCTCGGTCTCGGCCAGGGTACCGGTCTCCAGTCCCTCACGGTGCATGAGCCGGTCGGCCCCGATCAGCACGTCATGGCCGGCCACGCTTGCCCGCACGCCGTAGCCGGTGATCGACTCGAAATTTTCCACTTCGAGCCTGTCTGCGCCTTCGGCCTTGGCGGTGCGGGTGATCGCCTGTGCAATGGGATGTTCGGACTGCGCCTCGACCGCTGCGACCAGCGACAGCACGTTCTGTCGTTCGAACCCGTCTGCAAGGACCATGTCAGTCATTTCCGGGCGGCCCTCTGTCAATGTTCCGGTCTTGTCGAAGGCCACGAGATCCACCGAGGCCAATTGTTGCAGCGCGTCGCCCTTGCGGAAGAGGACACCCATGTCCGCCGCGCGCCCGGTGCCGACCATGATCGAGGTCGGCGTGGCCAGCCCCATGGCGCAGGGGCAGGCGATGATGAGTACCGAGACGCCTGCGACCAGCGCCAGCGTCAGGGCAGGGTCGGGGCCGATCACCAGCCAGATCGCGACTGTGAGGGCGGCCACTGCCATCACTGCGGGCACAAATCGGAGTGTAATGCGATCCACCAGCCCCTGGATCGGCAATTTTGCGCCCTGTGCGTCCTCGACCATCCGGATGATTTGCGCCAACGTGGTGTCATCGCCGACGCGCGTGGCGCGAAAGTGCAGGCTGCCAGCCCCGTTGACGGTGCCGCCTGTCACCTCGTCGCCCGGTGCCTTGTCCACCGGGGCCGGCTCTCCGGTGATCATGCTTTCGTCCACATGCGCGCGACCCTCCGTCACTTCACCGTCAACGGCGATGCGTTCGCCGGGGCGCACGATGAGAATGTCGCCAGTGCTGATCTCGCTGATCTCGACGTCATGCGGCTCGCCATCGCGAAGGACCCGCGCTGTGCGCACTTGCAGGCCCAGCAGCCGCTCGATCGCCGCGCCGGTGCGGCCCTTGGCGCGGGCTTCCATGTAGCGGCCCACAAGGATCAGCACGACAATCACCGCCGCCGCCTCGAAATAGACCGAACGCACGGCGCTCGGTAGCAGTCCGGGCAGGAAGGTCGCGACAACGGAATAGAGATAGGCCGCGCCGGTGCCCACCGCGACAAGGCTGTTCATGTCGGGGGCCCCGCGCCAGAGTGCCGGAAGCCCCTTGGTGTAGAACACGCGGCCGGGCCCGGCCAGAACCAGTGTTGTCAGCACGAACTGAAAGAGCCAGCTTGCCTGTTGGCCAATCGTCTCGGTGATGAACGCATGCAGACCGGGGATCATGTGGCCGCCCATCTCGATCAGGAAGACAGGCAGGGCGAGGGCCGCCGCGATGAGGGTCATTCGGGCGGTCTCGCGTGCTTCCTCGTCTTTTCGCTCGGATGCTCCGGTGCTTGGCTCGGTGTCGGCCTGCACGGCTGGATAGCCCGCCGCGCGGGCCGCCTCCACGAGGTCGCCGGGCTTGACCGTGCCTTGCGCAAATCTCACTGTGGCGCTTTCCGAGGCCAGATTGACATTCACCTCCATAACGCCCGGCACGGCCGCGAGCGCCTTGTCGACACGGCCAACACATGATGCACAAGACATTGAATCAACGTCCAGTTTCACGCTCTGCATGCGCGGCGGGTAGCCGATTTCTTCAAGCACCGACAGAACGTCCTTCAGACGGGCCGGCTCTTTGAGGTCGAACCGCGCGGTCTCATTCGCGAGATTGACCGATACATTTTCGATGCCGTCGATGTCCGTGAGCGCCCGATCGACCCGCCCCACACAAGACGCGCAGGACATGCCGTCGATGGATACTGTAAGGTGCTCTGCCACGATCTACACAAGCCTCCGGTGTTCTGGTTTCAGTCACTAGATAGGGCTTCCAGCAACTGGAAGATCAAGGGGCGTCTGAGATAAATCTGGACCCGACCAGTGAGACGGCTGAAAACTGCCTTTATGCGCCGTTATGCATTGCTCGGTCAGCGTTGTTTTTTCATCAGCCCGGGAAATGCGCTTTTTTGAGCGCGACCGGATTTGCCGACCCGTCTCGAAATGACGGCCAGAAACGCGCTCGCGGGCTTTCACCGCCGGTGGGGAATTGCGCCCCGCCCTGAGAACGGCCGACATGCAGGCACCAAACGGCGAACGCGGCCTGACCTCACCCCTTGTTGATCGCTGGATCGTGCGGTTGGTGTCAGGCGGGCTGCGCCATGTCCACCTTGACGCTTTGGGTCTGCCCGTCCTTCGATTCTCCGAAATAGATCGTCTGGTGGGGGAACGGGATCTCGATATTACGCGCGTCAAAGATCTGCTTGAGCACGCCATTGTAAGCGCGGCCAATGCCCCATTGCCGCCCCGGGACGCATTTGATCCGGGCGCGCAGCATCACCGCGCTGTCACCAAAGCTGTTGACGCCGAACCATTCGATATCGTCGAGAATGCCGGTGGCCTGATCCGGGTCACCCTTCAACTCTGCAAATGCATCAAGCATTGCCTGTTTGGCCTCGTCGACATCCTCGCGATAGGCGACGCCCATATCGCAGACGAAATAGCCGTAATCCTTGACGTAGTTCGACACCATGTCGACCGATGAAAACGGGATGATATGATAGGCACCTTGCAGGTCGCGCAGGCTGACAGAGCGGATCGTCAGCCTCTCGACAGTGCCGGTGACGCCGCCAACGGTCACGACATCGCCCACGTTCATGGCATTCTCGAACTGGATGAAGATGCCGGTGATGATATCCTGCACCATCTTCTGGGCGCCAAAACCGATGGCAAGACCAAGCACACCGGCTGAGGCCAGAAGCGGTGCAATATCGAGCCCGATCTCGGCCAGCACGAACATCATGGTGATGATGACAAGGGCGATGGTCGCGGCATTGCGCAGCAGCGTCAGGAGTGTCTGCTCTCGTGCTGTCGCCACGGTGCCAAATTCCGGATTGAGCCGGTAATCCACCCAAGAGGTCAATGCCAGCCATATTCCAAACGAAACAAGAAGAACGAGCGACACCGACAGGATCGTCCCGGTCAGCTGCAAGCCAAGCTGGCTGACCAGCCACCCGCGCAGGTCGATCAGGCCGATTGCATCGAACGCGAGCAACACAACGAGCACGAAAATCAACGTGCGAAGCACGAATAGTGCCTTTGGCAAGAATGAGTTGAGACGCAGCTGCAAGAGCGGTACGCGGTCCGAGATGCCGGGCGGCAGGATGACCCCGCGTACCATGGCACGGCTGATAAAGCCTGCGGCCGCAAACCCAAGCAAGCCGACAACAAGGACCTGCCCGGAGGCAAGGAATGTCTCGAACACGGCATTGCCCGGGCGCAGCATTACAATGACGAACATTGCCAAAAGGTAGGCGAGCGCCGGCCAGTGCCAATGCCGCGCCAGATAGGCGAGCGCACCACGGGCACGGCGACGCCGAGGTGCCAGTGGCTCGTCCTCAGGACTACGGTCAGCGCCCGCTTGCGCGACTATTCCCTCGGCCTCGCCCGGCCCAAGCATCCAATCGGTCACAGCCTTGCGGTTGCGCAACACCAGCCAGATCGCAAAGCCCAGAACCGCAAACGCGACAAGGGCCGAGACAGCCCGTCCCGCCGCGTAGGAGATGTTGCTGTTGATGATCGGAACGACCAGCAACTGACCATAGCCCGCGACCCCGACGATCAGGTTCACCCGAGACGAAAGGTAGGCCGCCGCGCGATCACCGATTGGCAGGGGACGCAGCGATGTGGCCGAGGGCGAGAGCACAAGGCGGACCACAACCTTGGCCATTTCGACCAAGAGGAACGCGTTGAGGTAGAGAGTCTGCCTTATCCCGATCTGCCCGAAATCGCCAAGCGCGAGAATTGCCAGCGCATAGCCTGCCGCCCATGCCAGAATGACGATGGTGGCGTCGATCATGGCTGACGTGGCGAACAGCATCACGGTCCGCGCGGCACCGCCGTCACGCGCCGACGCGCTCATTCTCGCATATAGAGACTTTCCGAACCAACGTAGCAGGAAAAAGACGATGACGGTGCTGGCTATGACCAGCGCCAGATCGGCCAGTGCGTCCAGCAATACGCGCGCCTCGCCGCCGCTCAAACCGTCAAAGACGTCTGGTGCGCGGGTCAGTTGCCGCCAGAAACTCGCGCCCCAATCCGCGATGTCCTCTGCGGCCTGTTGCGTGATCAGAGCGATGCGTCGCCCGAAAGACCTGTCCTCGGGAGGGGGGGTGCCGGGCGCGAGTGTCTCGACGATGCCTTCGTCAACGGCGGTCGCGTCCGACAGGCCGCTTTCCCGCAATCGCTCGATCAGCTCTGTGCGCGCGGCCTCATCCTCGATGACGTCGATGAGCAGGTCGACACCTGATCTGGTCTCGGTGCCGGCGCTCGTGCCGTCGCTGTCTTGTGCCAAGGCGGGGCCGAGCAGCATGAAAAGTGAGACGAGAAAGCCTGCCAGATATCGCAACATGTCCCGATGTCTCCGTCGTCGTTTTGATTTTCCGGCACGGCGTGTGCCTCGGGTGTGCTGATCAACAGATCAGGTCTCCCGTTTTCGCGTGGATTCGCCCATACCTATGTGAAACTGCGATGTCGTCAAGGACAGGGGTCCTGAGGTCGTCCAGTGTCTTGCCACGTGCAGGTCTGCATCTTGGGCGTTTTCATTTCTTGCTCAAGACAAGAAAAAAGGCCCGTCAGGGCCTTGGAGTCTTTGGTCGGGCTGAGAGGATTCGAACCTCCGACCCCCTGCTCCCGAAGCAGGTGCGCTACCAGGCTGCGCTACAGCCCGACCGTGAGACAGGCGATTATACCTCGTGGAACCGCATTGCAAGGGGTTTCGACCCGTTGTGCCGGGTTGCGCATATTGGTCCGAAGGTCGGATTGACAGCCCATGGCCAGGCCGGGTCTAAGAGCTTTGAACAATTGCGCTTTGGTGGCGCGGGAGGTCTGAAATCACCTATCGCCGCAGTCATGTCGACAGGGTACTGGAGGAATCGCAATCGGCCTCGGCCCCGGCGCGGTCGCGGGTGGTGGCGTCGTGGCGGCGCTCGATGCTCACGCATGGGCTGGACCCCGCAGAGCGGCGTGCGCCCGAGCGGGTGGAGGAGACCGAGTTGCGGCACCGGCAGGCGGGGCTGGAGCAATTCCTGCAAGTGGCCGCGCCGAAGCTGGATCAACTGTTCGGGCTGCTGGGCCATTCCGGCTGCGCCGTACTGCTGACCGATGCCGAGGGCGTGGTGCTCGATCAGCGCTGCGCCGAGGGCGACGCCTCGATCTTCGACGATTGGGGCCTGTGGCAGGGGGCGGACTGGTCCGAGGCCGCCGAGGGCACCAACGGCATCGGCACCTGCATCGCCGAGGACCGCCGCGTCATCATCCACCGTGACGAGCATTTTCTTGCGCGCAACACCGCGATGAGCTGCATGGATGCGCCGATCTACGGAGCCGATGGGCGGATCATGGCGGCGCTTGACGTGTCTTCGGCGCGGTCGGATCAGACCGAGGCGTTCAACCGGCTGATCGGCGCGATGGTGGCGCAGACCGCGCGGCAGATCGAGGCCGACAATTTCCGCGCCGCTTACCCGCGCGCCCGTATCCTCTATGCCGACCATGACGACAGCGAGGCGGCGATGCTGCTGGCGGTGGATGGCGACGATATCGTGGTGGGGGCCACCCGCGCGGCGCGCAAGGCGTTCGGGCTGGGCTGCGAAGAAGCGATCCGCGCGGTGCCCGCGAGCGACATCTTCGGTCGCGAAGAGGGGCCGCGCGGGTTTGAAAAGGCCGAGCGCGCGGCGGTGATTCGTGCCTTGGCGCGGGCCGATGGCAATGTTTCGGAGGCCGCACGCGCGCTCGGGATCGGGCGCGCGACGCTCTATCGGCGGATGAAGCGGCTGGGCCTCAACGAAAGCGCGGGCGATCTGTCTCAGGATTGAGACAGGTGGGCGTGCCCGACCCCTGCGCATGGGGTGACGGGGGCTGCTGCGGCGCGCAGGGTATCTCCATTCCCGGCGGAGGACCGGGCGTAACCGGAGGACCCAATATGAACGAGATGACCCAACCCGAGCGCAATACGGCTGCGCCTTTCAAGGCCCGCTATGACAATTTCATCGGCGGCGCGTTCGTGCCACCCGTGAACGGGCGCTATTTCGAAAATATCACCCCGATCACTGGCGCGGTCGTGTGCGAGGTTGCGCGCTCTGATGCGTCGGATGTGGACCTGGCGCTCGATGCCGCGCATGCCGCAAAGGAAGGCTGGGGCCGGACCTCTGCCACCGAACGGTCGAACATCCTGCTTAAAGTCGCCGATGTGATGGAGGCCAATCTGGAACTCATCGCGCAGGCCGAGACATGGGACAACGGCAAGCCGATCCGCGAGACGATGGCCGCTGATATTCCGCTGGCGGTCGACCATTTCCGCTATTTCGCAGGCGTGCTGCGCGGTCAGGAAGGCAGCATGTCCGAGATCGACCATGACACGGTCGCCTATCATTTCCACGAGCCGCTGGGCGTCGTGGGGCAGATCATCCCGTGGAATTTCTCGATCCTGATGGCGGCGTGGAAGCTCGCGCCGGCGCTGGCGGCGGGCAATTGCATCCTGCTCAAGCCCGCCGAGCAGACCCCCGCCGCGATCATGGTGCTGGCCGAGTTGATAAACGATCTTTTGCCTGCGGGTGTGCTCAACATCGTCAATGGCCTGGGCGCCGAGGTGGGCGCGCCTCTGGCGAAATCGCCGCGCATCGCCAAGATCGCCTTTACCGGCTCGACCGAGACCGGGCGCAAGATCATGCAGGCCGCGACCGAGAACCTCATCCCCGTCACGCTGGAACTGGGCGGCAAGTCGCCCAACATCTTCTTTTCCGACGTGATGGCGCAGGACGACGCGTTTCTCGACAAGGCGGTCGAGGGCTTCGTGCTCTTTGCCTTCAATCAGGGCGAGGTGTGCACCTGCCCGAGCCGCGCGCTCATTCAGGAAGATATCTACGAGGAGTTCATCGCCCGCTGCATCGAACGGGTGAAGGCGATCAAGCAAGGCGATCCGCGTGACCCCGAGACGATGGTGGGTGCACAGGCGAGTGCCGAACAGCAGGACAAGATCATGTCCTACCTGACCATCGGTGTCGAAGAGGGGGCCGAGGTGCTGGTCGGCGGTGAGGCCGCGCGGTTCGACGGGGACCTCTCGGGCGGCTATTACGTGCAGCCCACGATCCTGAAGGGCCACAACAAGATGCGGGTCTTCCAAGAGGAAATCTTTGGCCCTGTGGTCAGTGTCACCACCTTCAAGGACGAGGCCGAGGCGCTCGCCATCGCCAATGACACGATGTACGGCCTCGGTGCCGGTGTCTGGACGCGCGACGGCAGCCGCGCCTACCGCTTTGGCCGCGCGATCGAGGCGGGGCGTGTCTGGGTCAACAACTATCACGCCTATCCGGCGCATGCGGCCTTTGGCGGCTACAAGCAGTCGGGCGTCGGGCGCGAGAACCACAAGATGATGCTCGACCATTACCAGCAGACCAAGAACATGCTGGTCAGCTACAACCCCAACAAGCTCGGGTTTTTCTGAGGCTGTAAGCGTAACGAGTGCTGGCCGTCGGGGAGACCCGGCGGCCTGTTCTTCAAAACCGTGTCACTATTTGGCGTGCCCGCGTCGGTCCAACGGGATCAGAGGCTCGCATCCAGGGCCGTGACGATGGCGTCGCCCATTTCGCCCGTCGTAACCGGTGTCACACCTTCCTCGCCCAACAGATCTGCGGTGCGCAGCCCATCGGCCAGCACCTTCTCAACCGCCTTTTCGACACGTGTTGCATCCTCGCCCAAGTCAAACGAGTAGCGCAGCGCCATTGCGAAGCTGAGGATACATGCGATAGGATTGGCCTTGCCCTGACCGGCGATGTCGGGGGCGGAGCCATGCACCGGCTCGTAGAGCGCCTTGGGTCGGCCATTGGCCATCGGCGCGCCGAGCGAGGCCGAGGGCAGCATGCCGAGCGACCCGGTCAACATCGCGGCAGCATCCGACAGCATATCGCCAAAGAGATTGTCGGTCACGATCACGTCGAACTGCTTGGGCCAGCGGCACAGCTGCATGGCACCCGCATCGGCATACATGTGGCTGAGCTCGACATCGGCGTATTCCGCCTGATGCACCTCGGTCACCACCTCGCGCCAGAGCACGCCGGATTCCATCACGTTGGCCTTTTCCATCGAACAGACGCGGTTCGACCGCTTGCGCGCCAGCTCGAAGGCCGAGCGTGCGACGCGGGCGATCTCGGATTCGGTATAGCGCTGCGTGTTGATGCCGACACGCTCGTTGCCCTCGTGGATGATGCCGCGCGGCTCGCCGAAATAGATGCCGGAGGTCAGTTCACGCACGATCATGATGTCGAGGCCGGCAACTACGTCCTTCTTGAGAGACGAGAAGTCTGCGAGGGCGTCAAAACACTGCGCCGGGCGCAGGTTGGCGAAAAGGTCCATTTCCTTGCGCAGGCGCAGCAGGCCGCGTTCAGGCTTCACCGAAAAATCCAGACTGTCGTATTTGGGGCCGCCAACCGCGCCGAGCAGGACTGCGTCCACGTTTTGCGCGCGCTCCATCGTGTCGTCATGCAAGGGTGTGCCATGGACATCATAGGCCGCTCCGCCGACGAGATCCTCGCTTACGTCAAACGTCTTGCCGCGCTTGGCGCCGAACCAATCGATGATCTTGGCGACCTCGGCCATGACTTCGGGGCCGATCCCGTCGCCGGGCAGAATGAGAATCGAGGGGTTGCTCATGGGGCGTGTCCTTGGTTGTGGCTTGACTTGTGTGCGTTGGCGTATAGCCAAGGCGCGGCAGGGTCAAGAAAGCCCGGTGTCAAGGCAGCGCAAGATCGACCCAGACCAGCCTGTGATGGCTGGCTGTGGCCGCGATTTCGCCGCCTTCCGTGCCCTCCGGTGGCCAGTGGATACCCGCATCGATGACGGTCATGTCGCGCGACGGCAGAATGTAGGACACACGCATGCCGCCGGGCCCGGGATCATCCCAATAGACCGTATGAAGCCCTGGATCACCGGTTTTGCCGGCTGCCGGCGGGATCGGATCGGCGCGCGCGGGTTTCGGATCTTGCAGGCGCGGATCGGCCAAAAGCTCGCGAATTGCACCGCGCCGTCCGTCGCTATCTGCCGGGTCGAGGTTGGCATCGCCCATTACCACGAAGCGTTGCGTCGGCGGTGGGCCGAACGCGCCGCCGATGTAATGCTGCCAGAACCGAATTTCATCATGGTTGCGCCGCCCGTTGGCATCCTCCGGCCCGTCAAAGACCGGCGGGCTGGCGTGAAAGGCCATGATTTGCAGAGGGCCTGACGGCATCATCACCGGCACCACCCAATGCCCGGTATAAGAGAGCCGCTGCACCGCCTGCGCCATTTCGGAGGGAAAGGGCGTACCGTCCTCGTGCGTTGGCAATATTGCACCGGGCAGGTCGCGCCACAAAAGTGCGGTGAAATCCCGCACGCGGGCGGTGTCGATCGGATGGCGGGAAAGCAGCGCCATGCCGCTCTGACCCGAGAAGGCACCAAAGCCTTGCGCGTCGCGCTCATCCCCGCGTCGTCCGTCACCGTCCATGTCGAGGCCAGTAGGCATGCCGATATTGGGCCGCAGTGCAAAGAGGTGCTCATAGTATGGTCCGCCGCGCGCCAATCGGTCGCGCAGTGCCTGAAGCGCCAGTAAATCCCCGTCGTAATCGAGCTTTTGAAGAAGCACGATATCGGGGGCTGTTTGCGTTATGATCTGCGCGACCGCGTCGATCTGGGCAACCTGATCCCGCAATATGTCGCGCAGCAAGAGGCCGGGTCCCTTGCGATCCAATCCCACATTCCATGTGGCGAGCCGTAGAGTTTCGGCGGCGAGGGGGAGGGCGGAAAGCGCGATTGCGGTTGCGGCCGCGATCAGGCGCGCTGCAATCCTTTGGCCGAGGGAGCATCGTTCTCGGCATAGGCGCGACGGCGCTTTTCCTCGATCATGTCCGCGATGCGGCTCATGGCAATGCCGCGCATAAACATGCTGGCCGGCAAAAAGGCCCATGCGGTCATCGTCCAGATCAGGGTTTGAGGATGCGTTATTGATATCGGCGCTACCATGTCGGATGCGGCTTGCATTGCCGCCGGGATCAAGAATGGCAGCAAAGATCCTAACACGACGTTAAGGCCGGCATCCCGCCGCAGACGGTGCAGCACATCGCCGCCACCTGTCGGGTCAAAGAGTGGCAGGTTGACCCAGACGTTGAACGCACCCGAGCGCGACGGCCAGCCCAGGAGCCGAACGAGTGTAAGGAAGGAAAGCATCATCACCAGCGAGAAGGTGTAGGATATGCCGGAGGCGGTCCGCACCATGTCGACAAGCGCGTCATCGGCATCTGCCGGCATCATCAAGACGACGAGTCGTACCGGAGAATAGGGAAAATCAATCGCCTGACCGAGACCGTGACCCAACTGGGTCAGCCACACTGTCGCGGCAGTCGGATCGGTCGTGCCGCGTATGATGAAAGACACCGAAACCAGGATTGCCGCGAGCGCGAAGTACTTGAGTCGATTGAACGGAGGGGCAAAACGGAACTCGATGATACTGGGATATCGTCCGTAATACTCTATGAAGGTCATGAAGCCGGCGAGGATCGAGAGAACGATCACGATTTGAGCGGTATCCGCCCCCGTCGAGGGCACAATGACAGATGGCGCTGCCACCAGCACCGTCATCAGTATCGCTCGCGCTAAAGCCCCTGGAATCAGTGAAAACACTGCCCGTTCCCCTTCAACTTGGTCGGTCGCGATACGGTGCCGCGGCCTTTTTCCAACTTGATCCCGCTCATTATGGCGGCTTGCCTCAATCCTGCCCAAGTTTTGCCTTCTTTCAACATCCATCACAAGCGTTTGGTTGATAGGACTAGAGATTTGCGGCGGTTTAAAGGAAGAACTGGTGCAGGATTACATCAAACCTGGATCAGCTTGGTGGCATAAGTTACTGTAAGCACAGCATCTTGTGGGTGGGGCTGAAGGGGACACAAGGCCGGTTTGGAACAATAAAGGCACCGCACGTGCTGTGCGGTGCCTTGGGGGTATCCTCAATCAGAGGCTCAGACCCAGGGGCGTGCCTGTGACGCGCGCGCCTCGAAGGCGTCGATGGCGTCGGCCTTGGCCAGCGTCAGGCCGATATCGTCCAGCCCTTCGAGCAGGCAGTGCTTCTTGAACGCATCGACCTCGAAGGAGAACACCTGACCCTCGGAGGTCGAGACGGTCTGCGCCTCCAGATCAACCTCGATGCGGGCATTTGCGCCTTTCTCGGCCTCGCGCATCAGCACGTCGACCTTGTCCTGTGGCAGGGCAATGGGCAGGATGCCGTTCTTGAAGCAGTTGTTGTAGAAGATGTCGGCATAGGACGGCGCGATGACGCAGCGGATGCCGAAATCCTTGATCGCCCAGGGGGCATGCTCGCGGCTGGACCCGCAGCCGAAATTATCACCCGCGACAAGGATCTGCGCGTCGCGATATTGCGGCTTGTTGAGCACGAAATCGGGGATCTCGTTGCCATCATCGTCATAGCGCATCTCGTCGAAGAGATTGACGCCCAGACCCGAGCGCTTGATCGTCTTGAGGAACTGCTTGGGGATGATCATGTCGGTATCGACATTGATCAGCGGCAGCGGCGCGGCGATACCGCTGAGTTTTTCGAACTTTTCCATTACATCATCTCCCGAATATCGGTCAGCCGACCGGTCACGGCCGCCGCCGCCGCCATGGCGGGGCTCATCAGGTGGGTGCGGCCGCCGCGGCCCTGGCGGCCCTCGAAGTTGCGGTTCGAGGTGGCCGCGCAACGCTCGCCGGGGCTGAGCTGATCGGGGTTCATCGCGAGGCACATGGAACAGCCCGCGAGCCGCCATTCAAAGCCTGCCTCCTTGAAGATGTCCGCGAGCCCCTCTTCCTCTGCCTGAGCGCGCACAAGGCCCGAGCCCGGCACGATCATGGCGCGTTTCACGGCGATCTTCTTGCCCTTGAGGATCTCGGCGGCAGCGCGCAGGTCTTCGATGCGGCCATTGGTACAGGAGCCGATGAAGACGGTGTCGATCTCGACCTCGCTCAGCTTTTGCCCGGGCTTGAGACCCATGTAGTCGAGCGCGCGTTTTACTGCATCGACCTTGCCACCGGCGAAGCTCGACGGGTCCGGCACCTCGGCGTTGATCGGCAGCACGTCCTCGGGGCTGGTGCCCCATGTGACGACGGGGGCGATTTCCTCGCCCTTGAGGGTCACGACCTTGTCCCAATGCGCATCATCGTCGGAATAGAGGGTTTTCCACCAGTTGAGCGCGGCCTCCCATTGCGCGCCCTTGGGGGCGTGCGGGCGGCCCTGCACATAGGCAAAGGTCTTGTCGTCCGGCGCGATCAGACCGGCGCGCGCGCCGCCCTCGATCGCCATGTTGCAGACCGTCATGCGGCCTTCCATGCTCAGATCGCGGATCGCCTCGCCGCAATATTCGATCACGTAGCCGGTGCCGCCTGCGGTGCCGGTGGCCCCGATGACCGACAGGGTGATGTCCTTGGCGGTCACGCCGGGCGCAAGCTTGCCGGTGATCTCGACCTTCATGTTCTTGCCCTTGCGCTGAATGAGCGTCTGCGTGGCCAGCACATGCTCGACCTCGGAGGTGCCGATGCCATGCGCGAGCGCGCCAAAGGCGCCGTGCGTGGCGGTGTGGCTGTCGCCGCAGACCACGGTCATGCCCGGCAAGGTCCAGCCCTGTTCGGGGCCGACGATATGCACGATGCCCTGGCGGACATCGTTGACCGGGTAATAGTGAATGCCGAAATCCTCGGCATTCTTGTCGAGCGCCTCGACCTGGATGCGGCTTTCGGGGTTTTCGATCCCGTTCACCCGGTCAGGGGTGGTGGGCACGTTGTGATCGGGAACGGCGATGGTCTTGTCGGGCGCGCGCACGGTGCGGTTTGCCATGCGCAGCCCCTCGAAGGCCTGCGGGCTGGTGACCTCGTGCACGAGGTGACGGTCGATATAAAGCAGGCTGGTGCCGTCCTCGGCCTCGTGGGCGAGATGGGCATCCCAGATCTTGTCATAGAGTGTCTTGGGGGACATGCGTCCTCTCCCGTTTTGCTGGTGGCTACTTCAGATAAGACGGTTGCGCGCGGCTCAGGCCCGCGCGGTTATGCTGCGCATCGCCCCGAAAAACCGCCAGGGCAGGCGGGCGCGATCGTCCATGTCGAAAATCCGTGTCATGCATCGCAGATACAGCGCCGTGGCGGCTCTATCAAGAGGGGGCGCCATGCAAAACAGGGGCACCGCCGCGCGCCTGTTTCTTTTTGGCTGAAATACTCCGGGGGAGGCGCCCATCGGGCGGCGGGGGCAGCGCCCCCAGCCCGGTCTCCGTTCAGGGCGCGTCGGCGATCTCGCCGGTCAGCGTAAAGAGCCGCTTTGGCCCGCCCGCCGGTTCGATCTTGAGATGGCCGACACCGCGCAGGCCTGCGAATTGGCCGGTGCCGTTCACCAGCTCCCAGAACCCGTCATCATGCAGCACCGGCTTGTCCTCGCCCTTCATGAACACGGCGCGGACGGTGAACTTGATAATCGCCACATCGCCGTTTTCGGCCGTGAAGCGCAGATAGCCCTGCGGGTCGCCGGCCTGGGGCGGGTTGATGTCATGCCAGCCGAATTCGGTGACATTGGCCCCGGCCAGCACGCCGTCGCCCTCTGACACGCCTTCGCGGCGCACGGCGAGGACGAAATGCTTCGATCCGTCGCCCATCTCGAAGCGCATTTGTTCCTGCGGGTCGAGCACGGTGGTCACGGAAACCGGGGCGGCGAGGGCGGGGCCCGTCATCATCAGGGCGGTGGCACATGCGGCAAGGTATTTTTCGAAAGCCATTCGTATCTCTCCTGCAACTCATCCAGTGCCGAGCCAAAAGGGACCGGCTGAGGGGAACGTCACATGCCATATGTAACCACTCAACGACTGTCTGGTTTCAGGCGGTCACATATACGTGCACATATCGTGATCTGCGCATGTGTGCGGGTCAGTCAGATGCCAGCATATATCCCTCGCCACGCACTGTTTGCAGGTAGCGAGGCTGTTTCGGGTCGGTCTCGATCTTGCGGCGCAGCCGTGTGATCTGCACATCGACCGCACGCTCCTGCGCTTGCCCGCCACCGCGGCCCAAATCCTCGACCAATTTTGCGCGGCTGACCGGTTGGCGTAGGTTTTCCGCAAAGATACGCATCAGTTGAACCTCGGTTGCGGTCAGTCGAATGGGGCTGTCGGCCCTGCTCAATTCGGCGCGTTCGATGTCGTAGCGTACAGGACCCATCCGCACGATTTTGGGTTGGGTTTTCTCTGGCTCCGGCTCTGGCATGCGGCGGAGGATGGCATTTATCCGAAGCAGAAGCTCCTTGGGTTCAAACGGCTTGGGCAGGTAATCATCCGCGCCCGCTTCCAGACCTTCGATCCGGTCAGACGTTTCGCCCTTGGCTGTCAGCAAAAGGATCGGCGTGGCGTGGGTTTCGCGCAAGGCGCGCGTCAGCTCGACGCCGCTTTCCCCCGGCATCATGACGTCCATCACGATCAGGTCGAAATCCAGACCCGCCAGCACCCTGCGGGCGTGTGCTGCGTCGCGCGCAACGGACACAAGAAAGCCATGCCGCATCAAGAACTTGCGCAGTAGGCCGCGAATGCGTTCGTCATCATCGACAATCAGCAAATGTGGGGAGGGCTCGTTCATGTCTCGCTCTCCCGGATCGCGTGATAACGGCGGCGCATGTCGGGGTCCATCATCGCTTCTAGAACCTGCCTGAAACCGGCAACCGCCTGCGGCCCCGCCGCGCGGTAGGCGGCTCGCATCCGGGCCCGCTGCGCGTCGGACAATTTGCGTTCGAGTGCTGCGCCCGCTTCGGTCAGGGTCAGGTGGCGTTCGCGCTTGTCGGTTGAGCCGACACAGCTCTCTACAAGCCCGTCCTCGATCAGCGTGCGAAGCACCCGGTTGAGCGATTGTTTGGTCACACCAAGTATCGCAAGAAGGTTGTTGACCGTCGTGCCGGGGCTGCGAGCGATGAAATGCATCGCGCGATGGTGCGCCCGTCCATAGGCCATGGTGGCCAGAATCCGGTCAGGATCGGCCGTGAAGCCGCGATAGGCGAAGAACATCGCCTCGATGCCCTGACGCAGTTGCTCATCCGTAAGAAACAAGAGGTTTTCGCCGCCCCGCATTTCGGCCATGCCCATGCTCCGTTCACAATCAATGCAACTTGCGTTTCATATTAAGTCAGCTTTGTTGACATTCCAAGATCAAACTGCTAGCGAATCTCAGATTTTGCGCAATTTTATGTCCGAAGTGGACGTATTGGGCGCAACAAATGCAAAAGATGCGTAAAGGAGACGGAAGATGTCTGGCTATGGTGATCGCGATGGCAAGATCTGGATGGATGGCAAACTGGTCGAGTGGCGCGATGCCAATGTGCATATCCTGACCCATGCGCTGCATTACGCAAGTTCGGTCTTTGAGGGTGAGCGCTGTTATGACGGCAAGGTGTTCAAGAGCCGCGCCCATTCAGAGCGCTTGCTAAAATCGGGCGAGCTGATGGACATGCCGATCCCCTACACCGTGGACGAGATCGAGGCGGCCAAGGCCGCAGTGCTGGAGGCCAACGGGCTGAGCAACGCCTATGTGCGGGTGCTGGCGTTTCGTGGCGCGGGCGAGGACATGGGCGTCGCCGCCGCGCGCAACCCGATCCGCATGGCAGTGACGGCCTGGGAGTGGGGCAATTACTATGGCGATGCCAAAACGTGCGGTGCAAAGCTTGATATCGCCAAGTGGAAGCGCCCGAGCCCCGAAACCATCCCGGTCGCGGCCAAGGCGGCGGGGCTCTACATGATCTGCACCATGTCCAAGCATGCCGCCGAAGCCAAGGGCTGTTCGGATGCGATGTTCCTCGATTATCGCGGCTACGTGGCCGAGGCGACGGGGGCCAACATCTTTTTCGTCAAGGATGGCGAGGTGCATACGCCCTTGCCCGACGCGATCCTGAACGGTCTGACCCGGCAGACGGTGATCGGTCTGCTCAAGGATCGCCAGATCAAGGTGCATGAGCGCCATATCATGCCAGAGGAACTCGAGAGTTTCGAGCAGTGCTGGCTGACCGGGTCCGCAGCGGAAGTGACACCCGTTGGACAAATTGGCGATTATAATTTCGAAGTGGGTGCGGTGACGCGCGATATAAGCGGCGCCTACGAGGCGCTTGTCCGCGCCTAGACCTCTCTTCAGTCCAGTCAGAAAATGCAGCCGTCCGACGCCATGTCGGGCGGCTTTCTTTTGTCGTTACGGTGCGATTCCGTGAGTGATTCGCCGCTGAACGCCGCCGGAATTGGTGTGACTTGTGACGGGGTGTATTCTGTGACTCGCCCTAAACGTGTCACAATTGTGGCAAAAATAGGAGGGCCACAAGAGAGCAATCACGCCACATGATCCTGCCTGGTGACATGGGGCTTGTGTTTCCTGATTGCTTACAGTGGCGGCGCTTTGGGCTGCAAATATGGGTCATACGTGCAGATTTTCCCCTTAATGCGACACAATTTGAAGGTTACGCAAGTTTTGTTTCCGGTGGCGGAGTAATCTGCTGTCGGCGTGCCGGGCTTGGTCTACTCGCAGGCAACAATGCCATTGAGCAGTTGTGTCTGAATTGTGGCTAAAAAAGAGAATTGAGGTAGAATTGATATCTTTCTCAATGCGGCGAAATCTAGGCGCATAGTAATGTGTCTGCGCGACGGATTCGGTGGGTACAGAGTTAATGCTACCGTTAAAATTGTGCCTTTTTCTGCTTCTTGACTTGACCGTGTGGCGAGTGCAATTTGGGCTAAGTTAGCTTTTTGCCTAACAAAAATGTAATCTCGGGTTGTGGGGGCATTTATCCGGGGATGCATTGGGGTAAGTTAAGTCTGACCGAAGTCATATGCAGAAAGTGCCGGGAAAAGTGTATTCCGGCTGTTCAAAGCTGCGCGGATCGCGCCGCAATTTGGACAACTTTGTGACGCTTTCACCGGACGATCCGGTGGGGCGGGGTAAAATCGCGCTGCGGCGCGCCGTTAATTGGTTTGCTCGTATTGCTTCTGGGGAGTGCTGCCATGTCTTTTCGAATGATCCCGGTGCCATTGCGCCGTGTTGACTCTAATTTTAATCAAAGGATTTCTCTTCACCGCGCTGCGCCGCGTGCTTACTCGGGGATTTTCAAACGCTTGTTGGATATCGCGATTGTTGTCCTGGTCGCGCCACCGGTTCTTATGGTTGTGGGCATCCTCGCTCTTTTGGTGGCTCGTGATGGGGCGTCTCCGTTCTTTTCACAGGATCGTGTCGGCCAGAATGGTCGGGTGTTTCGAATGTGGAAGTTGCGCAGCATGGTTGTGGATGCTGAGGCGCAGTTGGAGAGTTATCTTGCAAGCGATCCGCTACGGAGGCGTGAATGGGACGACCAGCAAAAGTTGCGTCATGATCCGCGCATCACGCCGATCGGTCGGTTTATCCGCAAGACGTCGCTCGACGAATTGCCACAGCTTTGGAACGTGCTGACAGGAGATATGTCCATCGTCGGCCCACGGCCCATGATGCCAAGCCAAGAAGCATTGTATCCCGGGCGCGCCTATTACGCCCTGCGTCCGGGGATCACCGGGTATTGGCAGATATCGGTGCGCAACGAGAGTAGTTTTGCCGAGAGGGCGCAGTTTGATACGCGCTATTTCCGTGACCTGTCTTTGGTGACCGACATCAGGGTCATGCTGGGTACATTCCGCGTCGTCCTGTCGGGTACCGGCTGTTAGATCCGGGGTGCGCCGTCCCGTGCGCGCAGCAGCTCGATGCGCACGGCCTCTCCCCAAGATTGCCAGTTGAGGCGCGTTTCGTACTCCTGCCGCGTTGCCTTGCGCAAGCTTGCATAGTCAGCAGGTGCGTTAATGTATTGCGCGATGCAAGCCGCAAAGTCACTCGGCCCTGATCCGGCAGGCAATGCCTGCCCGTTCACAGCATCGCGCACTGGAATGCCGCCCACGTCCAGGCAGAGCGAAGGCAGGCCGTATGCAGAGGCCTCACAAAAGGCGAAGCCATAGGATTCATGGGATGGCATGATCAGGAAATGTGCCTCCCTCAGGGTCGCTTGCATCACGGCGTTCTCGGCGGGTTCTGATTTATCCAGATGTCCCAGGACCTTTACATGCTCGTTGCAGTGCTCTTGCGGCGGTGTGCAACCTATGACGCACAGGGTCGCATCGTGACCGCCGTCGCGCAGGCGCTGCATTGTCTCAAAGGCGATTGGCCCGCCTTTACCCCACCAATCGCGCCCAAGCATCAAGAGCCGGACGGGCTCGCCTTGCTGCAACGGGACATCATTCGGCGGCCCCGGGTCGGCGATGTTGGCCCCCCATGGAACCACAAGGGAGCGTTCGGGCGCCAGGTCGTAGCGGTGACCCGCCTCGGTTTGCATCCATTTGCTTGGCCAGAAAATCACATCGCATTGTCGCAGAACCTGACGTTCGCAGCGCTCGATTAAGGGGTCGATCAGCCGCGACAGCTGAACGTAGGACCCGAATGCGGAACCGACCTCGGATTTCTTGTAGATTGTCGGGGTTGCGTCGGATGTGAAGGCCCGTAGCATTGTTGCGGGGAGGCGCAGCTTTGCAAGTGATTGAAAACTGTAAGCACAAAACACCACGTCATGTTGTGCCGATGCCAGCTCCGCTTCGGTGCCGCGTGCAATCACGCGCGCCATGGCAAGCTGTGCGCGCCAACGCGCCCGAATGGTAAAAGAGTCCGGAAGCGCCTCGATCACGCGGCGCACAGGCTGTGCCGCGTGCCAGCCTGAACTGAGTACTGTTACGTTGCCGACATGCGCGCGCAGCGCCGCCAGAATTCGGGAGTTTCCACCTGAATAGCTGTGACTGTCCTCGGGATCCTGGTCGCATAGATAGGCAATCTTGAGCGGCCGGGCCTGAGTCATGAGGCTGGAATCCCTCCCGAGGCAAAGACAATATTCGTGCAGTTAGTGCATTGATGCGAACTCTGCATAAAATGAACCTCTAGAGCATTGAATTTGTTGAAATCAGAGCGGATAGCAGCATAAACTCGATGCAAATTCAAGCCCAAAGGGCAGCGTGCCCTGGCAGCTTCAGTTGCTTAGGCCGGGCTTGTGCCACAGACATAACGAGGTACCCGGCGCGTCATGCCCAATGCCCTGGCCTATCTGATGCTTGCGGCCTGGCCGCTGATCACGTTGGCGATGTTCCGGCGTTGGCCAGTCGAGCGTGCGCTGATCTGGTCACTGCTCGGGGCCTACATGTTCTTGCCGCCGCCGCCTGCCGCATTCGATTTTCCCTTGATGCCCCCCCTCACCAAGGAATCCTTGCCAAGCCTTTGCACATTCGTGATCTGCCTTGTTCACTATGGACAACGCACGCCGCTGCTGCCTCAGAGCAATGTCGCACGTGGGCTTGTCCTGTTGTTTATTTTCAGCCCGGTCGCCACGGTCCTTACCAATGGTGAGCCGGTGTTTTACGGATCTATCGGTTTGCCTGCACTCGGGCTCAAGGACATGGTGGCCCTCGTCCTGTTACAAGCGATACTTCTCTTGCCGTTTCTCTTGGCGCGTCAGCATCTTGGTACACCTAAAGGGCTGCGAGAACTCGTTTTTGCACTCGCTTTGGGCGGGTTGATCTATTCTCTGCCAATGCTCTTGGAAGTACGGCTTTCGCCGCAGATAAATATCTGGGTCTATGGCTATTTTCAGCACAGTTTCGAGCAGATGATGCGTGGTGACAGCTTTCGGCCGATCGTGTTCATGTATCACGGTCTCTGGGTCGCGTTCTTCACCGTCATGGCCATGACCTGCGCGATTGCACTTGCCCGCGAGACCCAAGGTCGGCGGCGTCTGATGTATTTGGTCGCGGCGCTCTATCTCGGCGGAGTTCTGGTTCTTTGCAAGTCACTTGGCTCGTTGCTCTACGGGATCTATCTTGCGCCGCTCGCGCTCTTGATGCCGACGCGCATGCAGATCCGCATTGCCGGTTGCATGGCACTTGTGGCCATCAGCTATCCGGTGCTCAAGGGGGGTGGGCTCATCCCGGTCGACTGGATCCTTGAACAGGCGGCAAAGGTCAGCCCGGAGCGCGCCAACTCGTTGCAGTTCCGCTTGGATAACGAGGATATCCTGATGGAGCGCGCGCTGGAAAAACCGCTCTTCGGTTGGGGGAGCTGGGGCCGCAACCATATACTTAACCCCGTGACAGGTGTCATCGAGACGGTGACAGACGGGCGTTGGATTATCCTGATCGGTATATTTGGCTGGGTCGGGTTCTTGGCCGAATTCGGATTGATCGCGCTGCCGGTGCTGATGCTTTGGCTCTATGCGCGTCGTCTGGGAACCGCGTCGCATGTGCGGCTTATCGGGCCTGTTGCGCTCTTGCTTGCAGTCAACCTGATTGACATGCTGCCGAATGCGACGCTGACACCGCTGACATGGCTCTTTGCCGGGGCGGTGCTGGGGTTGGCCGAGGCCGCACAGGCGCGTGGTCCGTTGACACAGAAACGCCGCCCGTTGGGCTGGCGATCTATCATGTGAGGACCGAAGAGATGCCACGTCCACGTGTTCTCGCGATTGCGGAGGCGGCCAATCCCGAATGGGTTAGCGTTCCGCTGGTCGGCTGGTCACTCGCCACCGCCCTGCGCGAGGTGGCGGAGGTACATATCGTCACACAGGTGCGCAACCGTGATGCGTTTCTGCGTGCCGGGCTGGTCGAGGGGCGCGACTTCACCGCCATCGATTCCGAGACCCTGGCGCGACCGATGTGGAAGCTGGGCGAGCGGCTGCGGATGGGGCAGGGCAAGGGCTGGACGATGGTGCAGGCGATCAACGCGCTGAGCTATCCATGGTTCGAGCGTCTGGTCTGGCGGCGCTTCGGGGCCGAGATCAGGGCCGGGGCGTATGACATCGTGCATCGCATCACCCCGCTCAGCCCGACGATTTCCTCGTCGCTGGCGGGTAAATGCGCGCGGGCGGGGGTGCCGTTCGTTCTTGGGCCGCTCAATGGTGGGGTGCCCTGGCCCAAGGGGTTCGACGCCGAGCGGCGGCAGGAGCGCGAATTCCTGAGCTACCTGCGCGGGGTCTACAAGGCGCTGCCGGGGCGCGGGGCGACGCTGCGCCATGCGGCGGCGATATTGGCCGGGTCGCGGCACACATTGGACGAGATGCCGGGATGGGCGCAAAAGAAGGCCGTTTATCTGCCGGAGAATGCGATTGATCCCGCGCGGTTCTCGGATGGTATCACGCCCTCGTCGGATGGCACGCTGCGCGCCGGGTTCGTTGGGCGGCTGGTGCCCTACAAGGGGCCGGACATGCTGATCGAGGCAGCGGCCCCGCTGATGCGCGCCGGGCGTCTGCATCTCGATATCGTCGGCGACGGGCCGATGATGGCAGGATTGCGGGCCCAGGCCGAGGGGCTGGGCGTGGGCGACAACGTCACCTTTCACGGCTGGCTGGAGCATACCCGCGTGCGCGATGTGCTGGGGGCCTGCCATGTCTTTGCCTTTCCCTCGATCCGCGAATTCGGCGGCGGCGTCGTGCTGGAGGCGATGGCACTGGGCGTGCCGCCGCTGATCGTCGATTATGCCGGGCCGGGTGAGTTGGTGGATGAGACGCGCGGCACCAAGGTGCCGATTGGCACGCGGTCCGAGATCATCGCGGGGTTCGCCGCAGCCCTTGAGCGGCTGACGCAGGACCGCGCCGCGCTGACCGCCACCGGGCAGGCCGGGCGCACCTGGGTGATGGAGCATGCCACATGGGCCGCCAAGGCGCGGCAGGTGCGCGCGGTCTATGATGCGGTGCTGACCGGCGCGCCTTTGCCGCAGGTTTTCCCGTCGTGAGCGCCGCAATCGCCTACCGCCCCGAGATCGACGGGCTGCGCGCCATCGCGGTGCTGTCGGTGGTGTTCTATCATTTCGGGTTGGCGGGTATCGCGGGCGGCTTTGTCGGTGTCGATGTGTTCTTCGTGATTTCGGGGTTCCTGATCGGCGGTATTCTCTGGGACGACATCAGGGAGACGGGGCGCATTCGCCTCGCCCGCTTTTACCTGCGGCGCATCCGGCGGCTGGCCCCGGCCTATTTCGCGATGGCGGGGGTGACGCTGGTGCTGGGCTGGCTGATCCTGTTGCCGTTCGAGTTTCGCGAATTCGGCAAGTCGCTGATTGCCGCGACGGTCTATCTGTCCAATATCCATTTCCACCGCGAGGCCGGGTATTTCGACGGGCTGTCTGAGGAAAAGCCGCTGTTGCACACATGGTCGCTGGCGGTGGAGGAGCAGTTCTATATCGTGCTGCCGTTTCTTATGCTGGCGCTGTTGCGCTGGCGGGCGTCGGTGCCGGTGATCCTTGGGGGGATTGCCGTGCTGTCGCTGGGGGCCTGCATCTGGTTGACGTGGTCGATGCCGCAGGCCACCTTCTACCTCTTTCCGTTCCGCGCGTGGGAATTGCTGGCGGGTGTGCTGCTGGCCATCGCGGGGCGCGAGGGCAGCTGGCGCTACGCCCTGCATCCGGCGCTGTCATGGGTGGGGCTGGCGCTGATCCTCGGCTCGGTGGTGTTCATCCGCGCCGAGGGGTTTCCTGGCTGGCAGGCCCTGGGGCCGGTTCTGGGCACGGTGCTGATCCTGTTGAATGGGCGCGAGGCGAATCCGGTCAACCGGGCGCTGGCGCATCCCGGCCCGGTGTTCATCGGGCTGATTTCCTATTCGCTCTACCTCTGGCACTGGCCGGTCTTCGTGCTGTCCTCCTATTGGCGCGGCGGCTATGGCGGGTCGGTCGAGGCGGCGGGGTGGCTGTTGCTGGCGGTGGTGCTCTCGGTGCTGTCCTGGCGCTATGTGGAGCGGCCTGTGCGGCACATGCGGGGCGGCAATCGCGCGTTAGTGGGCGGCACGGTGCTGGCCTCCGCCGGGCTGCTGGCCCTCGGCGCGGTGCTGTGGCGCGGCGACGGCTTGCCCGCGCGGTTTCCGCCCGAACATGGCACCCATATCGCGGCGTCGGGCGATTTCAATCAGGATTGGTCGCGTTGCACCGTGCCTGACACTGGCCCGCTGGCCGGGGTCGAGACCTGCCCGATTGGCCCCGAGGGTGCGGCTCAGGTTCTGATCTGGGGCGACAGCCATCTGAGGGCGATGAAAGAGGGGCTGGAGGCGGCGGCGTGGCTGGCCGAGCGCCCGGCGCTGATCCTGTGGCATGCCGGGTGCCCGCCGCTCTTCGGGGTGGAAAAGACCGAGAGTGCGGCGACGCCTGCACAGGACGCCGCCTGCACCGAGACCAATCAGGTGATCCGCGAGGGGCTGGCGCAGATCGAGAGCCTGGAGGTGCTGTTGCTGGTGGGACGGTGGAGTTATTATGCCGAAGGGCAGGGCGTGGGGCGGGACGCGGATAACCGGATCACGCTTGCGCCATTGCCCGGCAGCCTGCTGCCACAGGGGCCGCAGCATACGCTGTTCAACGCGGCGCTGACGCGGACGCTGGCGGACCTTGGGCCGCAGTTTGCGCGCATCTACCTGCTGCGCCAACCGCCCGAGGTGCCGGATTACGACTCGCGTGCCGTGGCGCGGGCGCTTGTGCATGGGCGTGGCGTGGCCGAGGCGGTGCTGCGTGTCTCGCGCACCGAGGCGGAGGCGCGCGCGGC
>NZ_CAMYMD010000080.1 GCF_947259555.1 uncultured Roseovarius sp. | reverse complement strand
CCGCCGTCGCGCGCGGCGCAGGCTCTTGGGTCCGGGCGGGCGCAGTGGCAGTCTGCGCCGCCGGGGCCTCTGCCTGCGCAGTTCGGGTCGTCGTCGGCTTGAATCCGCAAAGCTGTTCGCGGCTGCGTGTCACGCGTGGCACCCAGGTGATATTTCCGGCCACGCCTGCGCGCACAAAGACGCAGCCCGCGCTATCCACATACTGTCGCCCTTGATAGGAGGCAGGCGGAAATTCGGCCGGGACAGAGGTGGCAGCCCTGTTCTGAGCGGACAGATCTGACGCGCCGAACAGGGCCGTGGCGCAGAAGATCATGGAAAATCTAGAAAGTTTCATTTTGCCCCCAGGTTCAATTGAGAGCAGATTGCCTTATTTTGGCGATCTAGTAAACAGTAATTGGCTTATTTAGTGCCGAACATCCGATCGCCCGCATCACCTAGTCCGGGCAGGATATATCCCTTTTCATTCAGACGATCATCGAGCGCGGCGGTGACCACCGGAACGTCGGGATGGGCCTCTTGCATGCGCGCCACACCTTCGGGGGCGGCCAGCAGGCACAAAAAGCGGATATCGCGCGCGCCGGCCTCCTTGAGCATCGTCACCGCCGCCGCCGAGGAGTTGCCGGTTGCGAGCATCGGGTCGACCACGATGGAGAGCCGTCCACCAAGCTGATCGGGCACCTTGAAATAGTATTTGACGGGCTGCAGCGTCGCTTCGTCCCGGTAAAGCCCGACAAAACCAACACGGGCCGATGGGATCAGTTCCAGCATGCCGTCCAAAAGACCGTTGCCCGCCCGCAGGATCGAAATGAGCGCCAGCTTGCGGCCTGCGAGCACGGGGGCGTCCATTTCCATCAGCGGGGTGTCAATGCTCTGCGTGGTCATCGGCAGCGTGCGGGTGACCTCATAGGCCAGCAACTGGCTGATTTCGCGCAGCAGCTGTCGAAACACGGCGGTCGACGTCTCGGTTTTCCGCATGATCGTCAGCTTGTGTTGGACGAGCGGGTGATCGACGATGGTGAGATGCTGGGTCATGGCGGGCCTCTTGCGCTGCGGTGTTGAATGTCATTCCAGAAAACGCAGGCGAGAGCAACGCCGCGATGTGCATCGGAACAGGGAAAGGCAAGTGCGAAACAGGATTGCGTGGTTTTGCCCGCCCGTGCAAGCTGTGCTCGGAAATGGACTTGGACTTGAAAAATGGCGGGGGCGTGTTATGAGCGTGCCAAAAGGGTAGTTTAACATTAAACTACTTTTGCCTGCAGGGAGATGAGGAACATGACAGACAGCCACAAGGAAGCCACCCGTCAGGCGGCGCTCGATTATCACGCGCTGCCCCGCCCCGGTAAGCTGGAGATCCGCGCGACCAAACCGATGGCCAATGGCCGCGATCTGGCGCGCGCCTACAGTCCCGGCGTGGCCGAGGCCTGTCTGGAAATCAAGGCCAATCCAGCGGATGCGAGCCGCTATACCTCGCGCGGCAATCTGGTGGCGGTGGTCACCAATGGCACGGCGGTGCTTGGCCTTGGAAATATCGGTGCGCTTGCGTCCAAGCCGGTGATGGAAGGCAAGGCGGTGCTGTTCAAGAAATTCGCCAATATCGACTGTTTCGACATCGAGGTGAACGAGAGCGACCCAGAAAAACTGGCCGAGATCGTGTGCGCGCTTGAGCCGACATTCGGAGCGGTCAATCTCGAAGACATCAAGGCGCCCGATTGTTTCATCGTTGAACGGATTTGCCGCGAGCGCATGAACATCCCCGTCTTTCATGACGATCAGCACGGCACGGCCATCGTCGTGGGGGCCGCGGCCACCAATGCGCTGCATGTGGCCGACAAGCGGTTTGACGAGATCAAGGTCGTCTCGACCGGCGGCGGGGCGGCGGGCATCGCCTGCCTCAACATGCTGTTGAAGCTCGGGGTCAAGCGCGAAAACGTCTGGCTGTGCGACGTTCATGGCCTAGTATACGAGGGCCGCGAGGTGGACATGAACCCCGAGAAAGCCGCCTTTGCACAGCCCACAGACCTGCGCACGCTCGACGAGGTGATCGGCGGCGCCGATCTCTTTCTCGGATTGTCGGGGCCGAATATCCTTCAGCCCGAGATGGTGCGCGACATGGCCGCGCGGCCGATCGTCTTTGCCCTCGCCAATCCCGGACCCGAGATCATGCCCGATCTGGCGCGCGAGGCAGTGCCGGATGCGATCATCGCCACGGGGCGGTCTGATTTTCCAAATCAGGTCAACAACGTGCTGTGTTTTCCCTTCATCTTTCGCGGGGCGCTGGATGTGGGCGCGACCGAGATCAATGATGTGATGCAGGTGGCCTGTGTACAGGGCATCGCCGAGTTGGCCCGCGCCTCGACAAGTGCAGAGGCGGCGGCGGCCTATCAGGGCGAACAAATGACCTTTGGCCCCGATTACCTGATCCCCAAGCCGTTCGATCCGCGCCTGTCGGGCATCGTGTCCTCGTCGGTGGCGCGTGCCGCGATGGAGAGCGGCGTGGCCACCCGGCCGATCGAGGATCTGGAGACCTACAAGACCAATCTCGACGCGAGCGTCTTCAAATCCGCGCTGCTCATGCGCCCGGTGTTTCAGGCGGCGTCGACCGCGTCGCGGCGGATCGTGTTTGCCGAGGGCGAGGACGAGCGCGTGCTGCGCGCGGCGCAGGCGATCCTCGAAGAGACCACCGAACAGCCCATCCTCATCGGTCGCCCCGAGGTCATCGCGCGGCGCTGCGAGCGCGCCGGGCTGTCGATCCGGCCGGAGCGGGATTTCAACATCGTCAATCCGCAGAATGATCCGCGCTACCGCGATTATTGGGAGACATATCACGGCATCATGGCGCGCAAGGGCGGCACGCCCGATCTGGCGCGCGCGATCATGCGCACCAACACCACGGCGATCGGCGCGGTGATGGTGCATCGCAACGAAGCGGACAGCCTGATTTGCGGCACGTTCGGCGAGTTTCGCTGGCATCTCAACTATGTCTGTCAGGTCTTGCAGGACGGCGGGCATCATCCGCACGGCGCGTTGAGCATGATGATTCTCGAAGATGGCCCGCTCTTTATCGCCGATACGCATGTCCGTGTGACCCCAAGCCCGGCGCAGTTGGCAGAGACCGCAATCGGCGCGGCGCGGCATGTACGGCGGTTCGGGATCGCGCCCAAGGTGGCGCTGTGCTCGCAATCGCAATTCGGCAATCAGCATGATGACGGGGCGGAGCGCCTGCGCGCTGCGATTGACATCCTCGATTCCGAACCGCGTGACTTCAGCTATGAAGGCGAGATGAATATCGACGCCGCGCTCGACTCTGATCTGCGCGCACGGCTCTTGCCTGCCAATCGGTTGGTGGGCGCGGCAAATGTGCTGGTCTTTGCCTATGCCGATGCGGCGTCGGGGGTGCGCAACATCCTCAAGATGAAGGCCGGCGGGCTCGAAGTCGGGCCGATCCTGATGGGGATGGGCAACCGTGCGCATATCGTGACGCCGTCGATCACGGCACGGGGTTTGTTGAACATGGCCGCGGTCGCCGGCACGCCGGTGGCGCATTACGGATAGATTCGCAGGTTAGCACGAAATGGGTTTGCAGTTTTGCAAATCCTCGTCCAACTGAGTGAAAGTCGCATATCTTGGGTGGCTTTGCAAAAATTTGCAGGCCAAATCGGATGTTTTCTGCAAAACTTCTGCGGCCATCTGTCCCGTGGCTGTGCATGATGCTTGCCCGAAGCCGGGCTGATCCGTAACACATTCTAAACGGATCGGAGGAGGATACGATGGGATACAAAGACGTTTACGAGCATTCGCTCGCGGACCCGGAAGCCTTTTGGATGGAGGCGGCCGAGGCCATCGATTGGGTCAAAAAGCCCAGCAAGGCGCTCTTTGATGACGCGGCTCCTCTCTACGAGTGGTACAAGGACGCGCAGGTCAATACCTGCTGGAACGCGGTCGACCGGCATGTCGTATCAGGGCGCGGCGATCAGGCGGCGATCATCCATGACAGCCCGGTGACGCATACCAAGCACGAGATCACCTTTGCCGAATTGCAGACCCGTGTCGCAAGCCTCGCGGGGGCGCTGCGTGCCAAGGGCGTGGAAAAGGGCGACCGCGTCATCATCTACATGCCGATGGTGCCCGAGGCGCTCGAGGCGATGCTGGCCTGCGCCCGGCTGGGCGCGGTGCATTCCGTTGTGTTCGGCGGGTTCGCCGCGCATGAATTGGCCGTGCGGATCGACGATTGCACGCCCAAGGCGATCATCGCCGCGTCTTGCGGGATCGAGCCGGGGCGCGTCGTCCATTACAAGCCGCTTCTCGACGGGGCGATCGAGCAATCGACCCACAAGCCTGATTTCTGTGTGATTTTCCAGCGCGAGCAAGAGGTCGCGCAGCTGACCGAGGGCCGCGATTTTGATTGGCATGCGTTCCAGTACGGCGTGGAGCCCGCCGACTGCGTGCCGGTCTCCGGTGATCATCCGGCCTACATTCTCTACACGTCCGGCACCACCGGTGCGCCCAAGGGGGTTGTGCGTGCGACGGCGGGCCATCTGGTCGCGCTCAACTGGTCGATGAAGAACATCTATGATGTGAACCCCGGCGAGGTGTTCTGGGCCGCGTCCGATGTCGGCTGGGTCGTGGGGCACAGCTATATCTGCTACGGGCCGCTCATTCATGGCAACACCACCATCGTATTCGAGGGCAAGCCGGTGGGCACGCCCGATGCGGGCACGTTCTGGCGGGTCATCTCCGAGCATAACGTGCGCAGCTTTTTCACGGCGCCCACCGCCTTTCGGGCGATCAAGCGTGACGATCCCGAGGGCAAGCTGATCCGCGATTACGATATCTCCTGCCTGCGGGCGCTGTACCTCGCGGGCGAGCGGGCTGACCCCGATACCATCGAATGGGCGCAGAAAATCATGGGCGTCCCGGTCTATGATCATTGGTGGCAGACCGAGACAGGCTGGGCGATCGCGGGCAACCCGGCGGGCCTTGAGGCGCTGCCGGTCAAGATCGGCTCGCCTACGGTGGCGATGCCGGGTTATGATGTTCAGATCCTTGACGAGGGCGGACACGAGGTGCCACCGGGCACATTGGGCGCGATTGCTGTAAAGCTGCCTCTGCCGCCCGGCACGCTGCCGGTGCTGTGGGATGCCGAGGCGCGCTATGTGAAATCCTATCTCACCACCTATCCGGGCTATTACGAGACCGGGGATGCGGGGATGAAAGACGATGATGGCTATCTGTGGATCATGGCGCGGACCGATGACGTGATCAACGTGGCCGGGCACCGCTTGAGCACAGGCGCCATGGAAGAGGTGCTGGCCGGACATCCGGATGTCGCGGAATGTGCCGTCATCGGCATAAGCGACGCGCTCAAGGGGCAGGCGCCGGTCGGCTTTGTCTGTCTGACCAAAGGGGTCAATCGCCCCCACGAGGAGATCGCACGCGAATGCGTGAGCCGCGTGCGCGATCAGATCGGGCCGGTGGCCGCCTTCAAGCTAGCCGTTGTCGTCGACCGGCTGCCCAAGACACGGTCGGGCAAGATCCTGCGCGGGATCATGGTCAAGATCGCCGACGGTCAGGACTACAAGATGCCCGCCACAATCGACGATCCGGCGATCCTGGATGAAATCCGCACCGCGTTGCAGGGGATCGGTCTGGCGAAATAGGGCCCGAAAAATGAAGGGGCCCCGATAATGTCGGAGCCCCCATCCCCCAGAAGGGACATCTGGGAAAAAGCTGTCTGGCGCGACGCACTCACTACGCCGGGCCAGACAGCAAGAACCGACCGAAAAATACCTGCCAGGAAGGGCAGGCGGCACTTAGTCGGTGTGCCTCGCCACAAAGGGTAAGGGCTTGCGATACGAAAAGGGCTTGGGACACCCCACACACGAGACACCCTTACTTATTGCAGTTTGCTGGTGGCGGCGCTGTGATACATCTCACAAAGTTGGAAATAAAGGAGTCATGGGCATGACCTTGGATCTCGGACCCGGTCTGTCGGGCTTGCTTGAGCGGCACGGTCGCAAGGTCGAGTACGCGCGCGGGCAGGTGATCTATTCAACCGGCGCCGAGGACAACACGATGATGCTCATCACCAAGGGCCGTGTCGAAATCAGCCGCAGCTCTGCCGATGGGCGCCGCTCTATTCTCACGCATCTGGGGCCGGGCGACGTGCTGGGCGAGCTGGCGGCGCTCGATGGTGGGCCGCGCAGCGCCGATGCGGTGGCAGCGACGGTGGTGCAGGGCCGTTTTCTGGCGCGCGAGCAGGCCCTGCGGCTCTTGCGAGAGGATCCGGATGCCGCGCTCGACGTGATCGGCCTGCTGTGCCAGCGTCTGCGCGAGACGTCGGGCATGTACACGGCGCATATGCTGGCAGACGGCCGGGCACGGCTGGCGCGGCTCTTGCTGCATTTGTCGAAGAAATGGGGCGAGGTCCTGCCCTGTGGCAAATTACAGCTTGCAGAGCGGTTTTCCCAATCGGATCTTGGCGATCTGGTTGGCTTGTCCCGCGAGAGCGTCAACCGGCAGATCCGTGAATGGGAACAGGCCGGGCTGATCGAGCGGCAAAAGCAGGGTATCGTGCTTTGCGACCTCAAGGCGATGGAACGTGCGGCGGAGGGCGCGGAATGAGACAGGCGCTTGTCCTGATACTTTGGCTGATCTCCGGGCCCGCGATGACGCAGGAGGGCGGCATGTCAAACTTTTCACCTCCACCGCTTGAGACCTGGCGCTATATCAGCGACCAGGTGATGGGCGGCGTGTCCGAAGGCCAGGCCGAGATATCCGGGCCGGAGGGCGCGCGCTACCTTCGCCTGACCGGGGATGTCAGCACCGAGAACCGAGGTGGTTTCATTCAGGTCAGGGGCGAGCTGGAGCGGCCCTTGCCCGAGGACGCACAAGGCGTGATTGTGCGCTTGCGCGGCAATGGTGAGGGCTATTTCATCCATTTGCGCACACGCGGCACCGTCTTGCCCTGGCAATATTATCAGGCATCGGTGCCAAGCGGGCCGGAGTGGCAAGAACTGCGGGTGCCGTTCACCGCGTTTCGCCCGTCTGGTGCGTTGCTGCGCGACATACCGCGCGCCAGGGACATAAAGAGCCTTGCCGCGGTCGCCTATGGCCGGGATCACACCGCGGATCTCTCATTTCTGTGGATTGGCGTGTATTAGTCGTGATTTGTAAAATATAGATCTTTATTTGTGGGCAAGGCGTCGCAAAAGGTTGATTTATGTAAACTGTTCCCGCAGCAATCTTTCCTCCAGACCATGCCCGGGGTCGAACAATATGCGATGTGCAATACGGGTTTCCGACCGGATTTCGACCCAGAGCACATTCTCGACCCAGCGGCTGTCCGCGTCAGCCATGACCGGCCGTTTGTCGGGCTCCACGACATCAAACCGGACGAGCGCGGTCTTGGGCAGCAATGCCCCCCGCCAACGGCGCGGGCGGAATGCGGCGACGGCGGTGAGCGCAAGAACATCCGAGCCGATCGGCAGTATCGGGCCATGCGCGCTGTAGTTGTAGGCGGTCGATCCGGCGGGCGTCGCGACAAGAGCCCCGTCACAGACCAGCTCTTCGAGGCGCAGGCGCTCATCAATGGTAATCCGCAGCTTGGCCGCTTGCGGCCCTGCGCGCAGCAACGAGACCTCATTGATCGCCAAAGCCTCGTGCAGCGTTCCATCACAGGATCCGGCACGCATGGCGAGCGGGTTTATCACCTCTTCCTCTGCGGCGATCAGTCGGTCGAGAAGGTCGGTCTCGCCATATTCATTCATCAAAAACCCGACCGTGCCCCGGTTCATGCCGTAGACCGGCGTGTTGAGCGATTGGGTGCGGTGGAGCGTATGAAGCATAAACCCGTCACCGCCAAGCGCCACGATCACATCCGCCTCTTCCTCCGGCACCTGACCAAACCGCCCGGCGAGAGCCGCGCGCGCCGTTTGTGCGATTGGCACATCGCTGGCGACAAAAGCGATCTTGCGGTGCATGGTGCGGTCCTGTTTCCAAAAGGCGATCCGGTGGCGCGGATCGAACCACAATTCCCTGCCCAACACCAGCCATGCCGGTGATGCGGGCGATTTCGTCGCTTTACATTCTTTCAAAACGAACGAGTTTCCTTTAGGAAATCACGTAATTCACCCTCTTTTGGAGTTGCCAGAATGCCCCATGACGGACACCAGCCTGTTGCAGATCAAGGCTTTTTCACCGAATCCCTCGCCTCGCGTGATCCCGAGCTCTTTGGCGCGATCCGGTCCGAACTGGGCCGTCAGCGCGATGAAATCGAGCTGATCGCGAGCGAAAACATCGTCTCGGCCGCCGTGATGGAAGCGCAGGGCAGCGTGATGACCAACAAATACGCCGAAGGCTATCCCGGAAAGCGCTATTATGGTGGCTGTCAGTACGTCGACATAGCGGAAAACCTTGCCATCGAGCGGGCTTGCGAGCTGTTCGGTTGCGATTTTGCCAATGTGCAGCCCAATTCCGGCAGCCAGGCCAATCAGGGCGTGTTCACCGCCCTGTTGAAGCCGGGCGATACGATCCTTGGCATGAGCCTTGACGCCGGCGGTCACCTGACCCACGGCGCGGCCCCGAACCAATCAGGTAAATGGTTCAATGCCGTGCAATATGGCGTCCGCAAGCAGGATAACCTCATTGATTACGATCAGGTGCAGGCGCTGGCCACCGAGCATCAGCCCAAGTTGATCATCGCAGGCGGCTCCGCCATTCCGCGCCAGATCGACTTTGCCAAGATGCGTGAAATCGCGGACAGTGTGGGTGCGTATCTGCATGTGGACATGGCGCATTTCGCCGGTCTGGTGGCAGCGGGCGAGCATCCCTCGCCGTTTCCGCACGCGCACGTGGCCACCACCACGACGCACAAGACGCTGCGCGGGCCGCGTGGCGGTATGATCCTCACCAATGACGAGGCCTTGGCGAAGAAATTCAATTCGGCGATCTTCCCCGGCATTCAGGGCGGCCCCCTCATGCACGTGATCGCGGCCAAGGCCGTGGCCTTTGGCGAGGCGCTGCGCCCCGAGTTCAAGACCTATATCCAACAGGTCATTCGCAACGCGCAGGCGCTGAGCGATCAATTGATCAAGGGCGGTCTGGATACCGTGACCCATGGCACCGACACGCATGTGCTGCTGGTCGATCTGCGCCCCAAGGGCGTAAAGGGCAACGCCACGGAAAAGGCCCTCGGTCGGGCGCATATCACCTGCAACAAGAACGGCGTGCCGTTCGATCCTGAAAAGCCGACGATCACGAGCGGCATTCGTCTGGGCAGCCCGGCGGGCACGACGCGCGGCTTCGGCGAGGCGGAGTTCCGGCAGATCGCGGATTGGATCATCGAGGTGGTGGACGGTCTCGCCGCCAATGGCGAAGACGGGAACGACGCGGTCGAGGCCAAGGTGAAGGCCGAGGTCGAGGCACTGTGCAAGCGGTTCCCGCTCTACCCCGAGCTCTGAGCGCGCAGGCGTTTGACGATCTCCCGCGCTGCCTTGGGGCGGCGCGGGGTTTTTTATTTTTTACAATGGCATGTGAGCTGATCCTAAGCCGGACTCTGCCACGCGATAAGCGCATATATAAGCCCGGCCAAGAGCAACAGGTTCAGTACGATACCGCCCAAGAGGCGCAAGATTGCGGTCTTGCGCTCCTCCTTGGGATCGAGCGTATCGAGATGGCTATGCAGATCGGCAAAGGCGCGGTTGACGGTCGTCATGTCCAAGACCCGAGCGAGCTTTGCGTGGGCCATCCAGTCCTGCGCCCCAAGGATGGTTGTCGCCGCGCGCCGCTGACGCCGTGGCAGGCGTCGTCCGGCACGGCGCAATTGCCGGTCGAGCGTCGCGCCGCGTAGCCGCATCTTTTCCGACAGGGCCGACTGGAGCCGCGAAACCTTTTGCTGAAACTGTTCGGTGTCAATCACTTGAACGCCCCTTTTAGCGTAGTCTAGCCGCCCCACCCGCGCCACTCAAGAGGGCTGGCCAATATGCGCCGTGAACAGTATTCAGGGGACATGCTGAACAAGATCGAACATGGTACACCAACTGACAAACCGGGTCTTTTGATCGTGCACGGCCTCTATGGCTCGGCCCGCAATTGGGGGGTGATCGCGAAAAGGCTCTCTGATAGCCGTCACGTGGTGGCCGTCGACATGCGCAATCACGGGACAAGCCCCCGGTTTGAAACGCAAACTTACGAGGACATGGCGGCAGATCTGCGCGAGGTGATCGAAAGTCTGGACGGCCCGTATGACGTGCTTGGGCACTCGATGGGCGGCAAGGCGGCAATGGTTCTGGCGCTGACCCGGCCCGCTCTGGTCAACCGGCTGATCGTGGCCGATATTGCGCCGGTGGCGTACCAGCACAGTCAGGTTCAATATGTGGAGGCGATGAGATCTGTCGATCTGTCCCGGGTCGAGCGCCGGTCGGACGCGGGCGAACAGCTCCGTGAGATGATCGACAATCCTGACCTCGTGCCGTTCTTCCTTCAGTCGCTTGACGTGAAGGAAAAGCGTTGGTTGCTGAATCTCGATACGCTCGCGCGTGAAATGCCGGAGATCCTGGGATTTCCTGATATTTCAGGTGTGTATGACGGAAAGGTCATGTTCCTCTCCGGCGCCGAGTCCGATTACGTTCAACCCGCGCACCGCGATCGCATCAAGGCGCTCTTTCCAGCCGCGCAATTTGCCAAGCTGCCCGGTACGGGCCATTGGCTGCACGCCGAGAAACCGCGCGACTTCGAGGCGGCGGTGCGGACCTGGTTGGGCTAAAGCACTTTCAGAAAAAGTTGATAGACTTTTTCGGTTCGAAATTGCGCAAAAACAATGAACGACAGCGTTACGACTGTTTCAACGAAAAGTCGAAACGCTGTAGCGGCGCGAGTGGCGCGTCTCAGCGCGATTCGTAAAGCATTTTGGTCACGACATAGGTCACCGGGAACGCAGCCACAAAGCCAAGCGCGGCAGCGATCAGGATCGGCATGAGCGTATCCTGTCCGATGACCAATGCGGCGATGACGGCCGAGCCAGCAAGGGTGGAGCCGATGAAGAGATGCAAAATAAACCCAAGGCGCAGCATGACGACCTCTCTTTCCTGCGTATGTTGCCAGGAGCATAGAAAGAGTGGCGCATGGCTTCCTTGATCTGGGTCAGACGGGCGCCGCAATAAAAAACCCGCCGGAGGTAATATCCGGCGGGTTTCTCTTTAGCTCAGGTGTCGCCCGTGGGCGGTCGCTATTCTTGTTGCCCCATAAACATCAGCAGGAACTGGAACATGTTGAGGAAGCTGATGTAGAGGTTCAGCGCGCCGTCATAGGCAGCCTTGTCCAGCCACTCCTGATCACCCTGCGCCGCGTGGGCCACGTAGGTGTTCTTGATCTCCTGCGTGTAAAACGCGGTCAGTCCCGCGAAGATCAGCACGCCGATTGCGGAGATGGCGAACATCATCGCCGGGCTTTGCAGGAAGATGTTGATGATCATCGCGACGATCAGGCCGATCACGCCCATGATGAGGAAGCTACCCCAGCCCGAGATGTCCTTCTTGGTCGTGTAACCAAAGAGCGACAGGCCCGCAAAGGCGATGGATGTCACGATAAAGGTCTGGATGATCGAGAAGCTCGTGAACACCAGAAAGATCGAGCTGAGCGATATGCCGATCAGCGCCGCGAAGGCAAAAAAGCCAAGCTGCACGGCAGCGGCGGAGCCACGGCGCAACAGGGCGCCCCAGCCAAGAAAGATAAAGGCCAGCGGTGCAAGCATCACGACCCATTTCAGGGGCGAGAGATACAGCGTGGCACCGAGGCTCGAGAGCATCGTGCCATTTGGCAATTCCGCGGCGGCGGCCGAAGGATCGGTGGTCACGGCGAGCCCTGAAATCGCCCATGCACCAAGGGCCGTGATCAGCATGCCGACAGACATGGTGCCATAGACCTTGTTCATGTGCGCGCGCAGGCCCGCGTCAATCTGGGCGGTGCGTGTGCCCGTCGCCGTCCGGATCGTGTCAAACTCTGCCATATAACCCTCCGATATGTGAATGGCGGCCCCGGTTTGGGGCATTGCCCTTAATATCGGTTGGTCCCCCCTGCATTTCAAGCTTTTCCGAGCGTTTTTAGAGGTCTTTCGCGCCTCTCACGTCGCTTTGTCGGGATTTGCGTGTCGCGCGGCTTGAAACGGCCTCGGAACCCCCCCGGAAAACCGCCGGGCAGGGCTTTGATGCAGAGGCATTCCGAGAGGTCACTGCACGCGTGAGAGAATCTCAAGCGCCGCCGCATGTTGCTCGCGCCCGCCCGCCGCGACGGCGCGACCGCCTTGATGCACCGGCCCGCCCTGCCAATCGGTGACGATGCCGCCGGCCGCCTCGATCACCGCGATCGGAGCCTGAATGTCATAGGGCTGCAAACCGGCCTCGATCACGAGGTCGATTTGACCCGCAGCCACAAGGGAATATGCATAACAATCAAGCCCATAGCGCGTAAGCTTCACCTTGTTTGAAACCTCGGCAAACCCGGCTGCCTCGGCTTCGCTGCCCAATTCGGGGAAGGTTGTGAACAGAATGGACTCGGCGAGTTGCCGATCGCCGCGCACCCGCAGGCCCCTCTGGCCCATCGGTCCGGTCATGCGCGCCGTGCCCCAACCGCCTTCGAAACGCTCGCCGATATAGGGCTGGTCGATGATACCGTAGAGCGGCCCGGTTTCATCCGAGAGCGCAATCAGCACGCCCCATGTCGGGGCGCCGGACAAAAAGGCGCGTGTCCCGTCAATCGGATCAAGGACCCAGGTGAGCCCGCTTTTGCCAGTGTCATGGCCAAACTCCTCGCCCAAGATACCGTCATTCGGGCGCAGCCGTGCCAAAACATCACGCATCGCACGCTCCGCGGCGCGATCTCCCTCGGTGACGGGGTCAAACGCCCCGTCCGCCAGCTTGTTGTCAGCGGTCAGGCCGGCACTGCGGAAATAAGGTAAAACAGCCCGACGCGCCGCATCCGCGACCGCGTGGGCGGTTGTCACGATATCTGCTCTGTCCACTGTGCCACCTCATGCCCGACCGTCAAGGGCCGGGCATAGACTGCGGAGGATGCAGGCTCAAGACACCTCGCTGAGAACGCGTGCGAGATCGAACAGGCGACGGCGCTGGTTCTCGGGGATGGAGTAGTAGGAGCGCACCAGATCCAATGCTTCCTTGTCACCGAGAATATCGGCGGGAACGGCATCGTGGTTGACGCGCTCCATGCCACCATCCTGTTCGATACCCTCGAAGAAGAAGGCGATTTCGACATCCAGGGAGTCGGCGATATCCCAAAGCCGCGATGCGCTGACACGGTTTGCACCGGTTTCATATTTTTGAATTTGCTGAAATTTTATTCCGACGCTTTCGGCGAGCTGTTGCTGGGTCATCCCAACAAGCCACCGGCGGTGACGAATACGTTTACCGACATGCACATCGACGGGGTGCGCCATGAAATGTTCCTTCTTACCTACATTGTATAATCCGAAAAATCGGCGATAGCTGGACGATATCGCCCCGTACAAGACGCCACGTCTCCCGGGAGCGTTGGCCAGACCGTACCAAGGTGGTTCGAAAATTCAAGGAATATCGCTCCCCGAAGGCGTGACTTACCCAAAAGATACACAATCTACACGGGCAGATGTAGATTGGTGGGGGCAAAAGGAACGATCAAGGTCTTTGACAGGCCGAATCGAAACGCGTTAACGGCATGTGACACGCCGAATACGAAAGGAAAACGGATGCGCGCCTTTCAACTCCCCGCGACCGGGGCAGAGCCTTGTTTGTCAGAGATCGCGCAGCCGGTACCGGCCCGGGGCGAGGTCGCCGTGCGAGTCGAGGCGTGCGGTCTCAATTTCGCCGATTTGCTCATGATCAAGGGCGAGTATCAGGATACGCCAGAGGCCCCCTTTACCCTGGGCATGGAAGTCGCGGGCGTGGTGGACGCGCTCGGGCCGGACACGGCCGGGCCTGTACCCGGGACGCGCGTTGCCGTGTTCGGCGGGCAGGGCGGGCTGGCGGAGTATGGCTGTTTTCCCGCCGAACGCGCGGTGCCGATTCCCGATGCGATGTCCTACGCCGAGGCTGCCGCCTTTCAGATCGCATACGGGACCAGCCATGTGGCGCTCGATTACAAGGCCCGGCTGCGCCCCGGTGAGACGCTGCTGGTGCTGGGCGCCGCGGGCGGCGTGGGGCTGACGGCGGTCGAGATCGGCAAGGAGATGGGCGCGCAGGTCATCGCCTGTGCGCGCGGCGCGGATAAGCTGGCCATCGCGCGCGAGGCGGGCGCCGATCACCTGATCGACGCGGAAACGCAGGATATTCGAGAGGCGTGCAAGGCCCTTGGCGGGCTCGACGTGGTTTATGATCCGGTCGGCGGCGATCAGTTCATGGCGGCGTTTCGTGCCTGCAAGCCAGAGGCGCGGCTCCTGACGATCGGCTTTGCCAGCGGCGAGGTGCCGCGCATCCCCGCCAATCACCTGCTGGTCAAGAATATCAGCGTGATGGGGCTCTATTGGGGCGGCTACCTCAATTTCCGCCCCGAGGTCGTAACCGACAGCCTCGCCACACTTTTCGAGCTTTACGCGGCGGGCCGCATCCGCCCGCACGTCTCGCATCAGATGCCGTTGGAGCGCGCGGCGGAGGCGCTGGAGCTGCTGCGCCAGCGCAAATCCACCGGCAAGGTCGTCGTCACGCTGTCATGAGGTCGGGCGAGGGCTGCGCCTGCGCACCAAAGCCCTGGCGCAGCATGCTCATCAGCTCGTCGCGGACTTCGTCGCGCCCGGCGCGGGCATAAAGGTTGATCTTTTGCACGCCGAGATCGGGCAGCGCGCCGCCGGAATGGATGGCCTCCAGATGCGGCGGTATGCTCTCTTCCAGCAGCGCGCCGACCGCGAGATCGGCGCTCACCAGTGCCTCGACAGCGCGATCGTCCTCTGAATCCACCGCCAGCTCCCAATCCATGCCCGCCTCTTCCAGCTTGCGCAGCACGATGGGGCGGAAAATACACTGACGGCAAAACGCGAGCCTCAGCGGGCGCCGTTTCCATGAGACGCCGGCGGGCGCGCCGGTCCAGCGCAGGTTCATCCGGGTCAGGGTCTCGCCGGTCTCGCCCACGCCCTCCTCAGTTGTCAGGATCACGTCGGCCTCACCGCGCGCGAGCGCGTCGCGCAATTTCATCGTGCTGGACGACCGCAGCTGGACATTGACCCGCGGAAACGCCGCGTTGAACCGTTTGAGGACGCGCGGCACGACCGGATAAACGATGTCATGCGGCACGCCAAGGATCAGTTCGCCTTCAAAGGTCTCTTCGGTCAGCCGCCCCACCACTTCGTCATTGAGGTCCAGCATCCGGCGGGCATAGCCCACCAGCTGCTCTCCCGATGCGGTCAGCGATACCCGCCGGTTGGCCCGATCCAGCAAGGTGAGGTCGAGCATGTCCTCAAGACGTTTGAGCTGCATCGAAACCGCGGATTGCGTGAGGTTGAGCGCGGCTGCGGCCCGCGTGACGCCACCGTGATCCGTCACGGCGACGAGCGAGCGCAGCGTGGTGATGTCCAGATTTCGCATTCATCACATTCCTTGATGCTGTGGTAGTCAAACATTCATTTTCAAAATTGACCCAAAGCTGGCAAAAGATCAACAGAAGAAATGCAAACCCGTCTTGTTATCACCAAATGGAAAGGGAAACCGATGACGTTTCAGAGCCATAGCCCGACCCTAACCTGCTCTCATTCCCATCGGGGCGTGCGCCTGGCCGACGTGATCTCGGTCTGGCATCAACGCAGGGCGCTGCGGTCGCTGGACGATGCGGCGCTTGAGGATCTTGGCCTGACCCGCCGCGAGGCGTGGGCCGAATCGCGCCGCGCGTTCTGGGATCTGCCACAGCGTTTCCGGGGCTAGATCCGCCGCCATCCGATGCCGAATTGCCTGACGTGCCTCATGCCCGCGAATGACCGTGGGCGTGAGGCATTGACGGCGCATGATCGCGCAAAGAGCGCGATCCGGGCCGCAACACCGCTGTAAAACGCCCCATTGTCATTGTTTTCCGCAAACCGCTTCTTTAAGCCTGCGCAAGGACGTGGCCGGCGGGGGGTGTGATGGCAGAACAAGACGAAGATCTGGCCCCCGAGCCGGAGCGTGACGATGACGACGAGTATTCGCTCAATCGTCAGGTGATCTCGCGCATCATGTATGCGGTCGACACCGATGACCGCGACATGCTGTGGGCCGAGATGGAGCCGCTGCACCCGGCGGACATCGCCGACCTGCTGGAACAGATCAACGCCTATGACCGTCGGCGGCTGATTCATCTCTACGGCCAGGAATTCGACGGCGACATCCTGTCCGAACTCGACGAATCGATCCGCGAAGAAGTCCTCGGGCTGCTGACGCCCGAGGTGCTGGCCGATGCGGTGCGCGATCTCGACTCCGATGACGTGGTCGATCTGGTCGAGGACATGGAGGATCAGCAACAAGAAGCGATCCTGAGCGTTCTGGAGGACAGCGACAGGCTCGCGGTGCGGCAATCGCTGACCTATCCCGAATACTCCGCCGGCCGCCTCATGCAGCGCGAGGTCGTTATGGCGCCCGAGCATTGGAGCGTGGGCGATGTCATCGACTTCATGCGCGGCGCCAAAGACCTGCCAGAGCAATTTTACCATATCATTCTGGTAGATCCCCGTCTGCACCCGGTGGGCAATGTCACCCTCGGCCGGGTCATGGCATCGCGCCGCGACACGGCGCTCAAGGATATCGTGGAAGAGACATTTCACGTGATCCCGGTGACGCAGGCCGAGGGCAACGTGGCCTATGCCTTCAATCAGTACCACCTCATTTCGGCGCCTGTGGTCGACGAAGACGGGCGGCTGGTCGGCGTGATCACCATCGACGACGCGATGATCGTGCTGGACGAAGAGCATGAGGAAGACATCATGCGCCTTGCGGGCGTGGGCGAGGGCGGATTGAACGATTCGATCGTGGCGACCTCGAAACAGAGGGTGCCCTGGCTGGCGGTGAACCTGATGACCGCGATTCTCGCCTCACTGGTGATCGCGCAATTCGAGGCGGCGATCGCCCAACTGGTTGCCCTCGCGGTGCTGATGCCGATCGTGGCGTCGATGGGGGGCAATGCCGGCACCCAGAGCCTGACAGTGGCGGTGCGCGCGCTCGCCACAAAGGACCTCACCGGCTCGAACGTCTGGCGGGTGCTCAGGCGCGAAATATTCGTGGGGCTGATCAACGGCGTGGTGTTCGCGCTGGTCATGGGGATTGTCGGCGTGATCTGGTTCGGCGGGCCTGAACTTGGCTACGTCATTGCCTCTGCCATGGTGATCAATCTTGTGGTGGCGGGGCTGGCGGGGGCCGGTATCCCGGTGGTCATGGACCGGATGGGAATCGATCCGGCGCTCGGGTCCGGCACGTTTGTCACGACAGTGACCGATGTCGTGGGTTTCTTCGCCTTTCTGGGGCTGGCAACGGTGTTTTTACTATGAGCGATCTGACGGATATCAAGCAGGCCGCTCGCAAGGCGGCGTTCGCGCGGCGCGCCGAGGCGCACCGGACCCACGACGGGGCCGCCGCAGGGCTCTTGTCGGGTGTTCTCGCGGGCTATCGCGGTGTGCCTCTGGCTGGCTACATGCCGATCCGCAGCGAGATCGACCCGCTTGCCGCGATGGCCGAAGCGGCCGCGCATGGCCCGGTCGGCGTGCCGGTGATCGAGGCCGCAGACCATCCGCTGGCCTTTTCGCGCTGGGAGCCGGGCTGCGCCCTCCGCGAGGGGCCGTTCGGTGCCATGGTGCCTCAGATCGACGATTTCTTCGAGCCCGAGATCCTGATCGTGCCGCTGGTCGCGTTTGATCGGCGTGGCGGGCGTCTGGGCTATGGTGGCGGCTTTTACGACCGGACGCTTGAGATGCTGCGCGCGCGGCGTGCGACGCTTGCCATCGGGTTTGCCTATGGCGCACAGGAGGCTTCGGATTTGCCGCTCGAGCCCACGGATCAGCCGCTCGACATGGTGGTGACAGAGGCCGAGGTGATCGCATTTGCCCCAAGAGCATGAATATACCGCCCGCGTGGTCTGGACCGGGAATCGCGGCGCTGGAACGCGGCACTATAACGGCTATGCGCGCACATGGAACGTGGAGACGCCCGGAAAGCCGGTGATCGAGTGTTCCAACGACCCGCTTTTGGGGGGCGATCCGGCCCTGCATAATCCAGAGGACATGCTGATTGCCGCACTTAGTGCCTGCCACATGCTTTGGTTTCTGCATTTTTCGAGCGACGCCGGCATTGCCGTCCACGCCTATCAGGATGATCCCCTGGCCGTCGGCGAGACCGACGCGAGCGGCGCAAGCCGGTTTTTGCGTGTGACCTTGCGGCCCAGTATCGCACTGCCCGCGGGGACCGACCCGGCCGCAGCCGATGCCTTGCACGCGCGGGTGCATGACGTCTGCTTTATTGCGCGATCCGTGAATTTTTCGGTGAGCTACGCGGCGCGTTATCGGATTCTGCCGTGAGCATGGCCGCGCAGGTCGCAATCAGGCTTGTCTCACCGTAGCGGTTGGGTCTAGGATTTTACTGTCAAGGTGCGGCCCCTCGGGGCTGAGAATTGGGAAGCCGGTGCAAGTCCGGCGCTGCCCCCGCAACGGTCAGGGTGGGCGAAACGGCAATATGCCACTGAGCGGCGTGCGCTCGGGAAGGTGCCGTGACGCAGAGGCCAGTCAGGCCCGCCATCCAAGCCCGGAAACCAGCCTTGTGAGACGTCGAATCGCGGGGCGCGGTGCCGGACGTGTGCGCATCGGTGTTCCGCTGTGCCATGTCTCTTGCCTGTCCCGCCCCATCCGGCCCGGGGTGTGGCCGGGGAGAGCTTGAGATGACACTTGTCAAGATCATGGATGTCCTGGAGCGCAGCCCTGCCACCGGCGCGCAAGCCGAAAGGGCCGCCCGCATGGGATTTCTTCAATGGGCCTGCCTCGCCGACGGGCCGGTGACGGCCGAACACGCGCGCAGGGCCCTGAGATGCCAGGTCGCAAAGGACGCCAAGAGCGCGGCGGCATGCGCGTTTGTCGAAATACTGCATCAGGCAAGCCGCAACTCCGCGCCGCTACCTGCGCGCAGGGCGCGCGCAAGAACGCTTCACTGAGCGGTTCTGACCGGAAAATAAAAAACGGCGGCACCAGGGAGGAGGAGAGGTGCCGCCGTTTCCTATACGTTCAGCCCAGGGAGGAGGAGAGGGCCGTTCGCAAAACGTAGGGACTTTTGGTCCCGATTTGACGGCCTCCGGCATCAGGGAGGAGGAGAGATGCCGTTGGCCGTAACAGATACCCCAGGGAGGAGGAGGGGGGCACCTGATCTCGTGTGTTTACGGGCGGTTGCCGTAAACTGTTTCGTACGCAACCCGGCGAATCTCGCCGCGGTGCAGACCCAGGTCGGCCAGATCTCGCGTGCTCAGCACCGACAGCTCGTTGACCGTCTGCCGGTAGGTGCGGTAATCTGCGATCCGCCGCATTGCAGCATAAATGGCTGCGCTCACATCTTCGCCAAGCACTTGAACGGCGGAGCGGTGTATTTCGGTCGTGATAGCCATCTGTGCGGGTCCTTGCGGATAGGGTCTCATTCAGGTTCGGCGCTGTTCGTTTCGCCTTTGTTGAGACTAAGATACGCTTTTGCTGCGCGTGCACAATACCCCGGATGAGCAATGCTGCTATGCAGCAAACGCATAAGATAAGATTGACCTAAGGTTAAGCAAATGCAGTATTTTTTAAGCACACGGCGAACGCCTCTTGCTTCGGAAAGACGGAATTGCCACCGATGGCAGCAGCTGTGCAAAAGGAACACTCATGTCTGACATTCGCGCACAACTCGAAAATCGACTGACACTCCTGGAACTGCCCGATGGCGGCAATCTCGTATCGCGTGACATGGTGCGGGCGCTCGTTGTCGAGGGTGACGAGGTGCGATTCGTCATCGAGGCGCCAAGCCCGGAAGCGGCCCGCCTGATGGAACCGCTGCGCGCCGCCGCCGAGCGCGCAGCGCTAAGCCTGCCCGGCGTCTCCAGGGCCACGGTGGCCTTGACGGCTCACGCCCCGCCGCCCTCGCTCAAGCTCGGTCAGCACCCCAAGGGCGGCAACAGCTCGATCCGGCCAGAAGGCATTGCATCGCTTCTGGCCGTGGCCAGCGGCAAGGGCGGCGTCGGCAAGTCCACCGTGGCGGCCAATCTTGCGGTTGCGCTTGCCCGTCAGGGGCGGCGCGTGGGCCTGCTCGATGCCGATATCCACGGGCCCAGCCTGCCGCGCATGATGGGGCTCAACGCGCGCCCCCAAAGCGCCGATGGTGAGCGGATCACGCCTCTTGAGGCGCATGGCGTCAAGGTCATGTCGATCGGGTTGATGCTCGATCCCGCCAAGGCCGTGATCTGGCGCGGGCCGATGCTGATGGGCGCCTTGCAGCAAATGCTGTCGCAGGTGGATTGGGGCGTTCTGGACGTACTCGTTGTCGATCTGCCGCCCGGCACCGGCGATGTGCAACTGACACTCAGCCAACGGGCCCGGCCCGACGGCGCGATCATCGTCTCGACACCACAGGATGTGGCCCTTCTGGACGCGCGCAAGGCGATGGACATGTTCCGCACCCTGGAGGTGCCGTTGTTGGGCATGATCGAGAACATGTCATTCTTCAAATGTCCCGACTGCGGGCACGAGGCGCATATATTCGGCCATGGCGGCGTGCGGGTCGAGGCCGAGGGGCTGGACCTGCCGCTGCTCGCCGCGCTGCCGATTGACCTGGAGACGCGGCTGTCCGGCGATTCGGGGCATCCGGTGGCCTCGGGCGAGAGCCCGGTGGCCCGCGCCTATGGCGCATTGGCCCGACATCTGATTGAGGCCGGGCGCGGTTGAGCGGCCCGACCGTTGCGCCCCCGCCGTTGCCGCTCTCGCTGCGGCGGGGTGGTTTTCAGGTATTTTCAGCCAGATGAAGCCGGATCACTCGGGCAACTGGGCGGCCACCAGCCCGAGGTTGCGCGCACTGTCCAGTGAAAGTGTGCCGCTATCGAGGCCGCGCGGGGCCTGATACCGCTGGATCGCGGCGCGGGTGCGGGTATCCATGCGTGTCGTGATCGGCCCGCGATAAAGGTCGCGCGCGGCCAGCGCCCGTTGCACCGAGGCGACAAAATCCGGTGTGCGGACATCACGGCAGGGCGTTTCGAACCAAGTGGTGACCCGCTCCTGCAGGATCGCCTGCCGGGTCTCCGTGGCGTAGGTGGCCGGTCGCGTGACACGGCCTGACGCGTCGGTCTCGGCGGGGGAGAGCTGGACCTGCTCGGTGACGGTCTCGATGAGGGCGGGCGTGTCCGTCTTGCCCCAGCAGGTGCCCGGTGGCGCGCCGGGCGGGCGCTCTGCCGTCAGATCGGGCGCGTCATAGGCCGCCTGCGTCGTCTGGCAGGCTGAAAGGCCGGAGGCCAGGGCAATGCAGAGCAGGGCTTGACGGATCATCGGCGCGGACCTCGCGGGCGGTTGCGCCGAAACTCTAGCCGGTTTCGACCCCCGGTGAAAGCGGGCTGTCGAGATCGGTCAACCGGTCGAGCAAGGCCGAAATATCCTCGATCTCGTCAGCCACCACATGGGTGACATCGGCCTGCCGCTCCACCCGTCCCGTGACACGCAGCATGCGCCCCGAAATCACCGCGCGCCGGAACCGGTCGAACACCTTGCGCCAGATCACGACATTGACAACGCCGGTCTCGTCCTCGAGCGTCACAAACACCACGCCGCGCGCCGTCCCCGGACGCTGGCGCAGCAGCACGAGACCGGCCACGGTGATACGCGCGCCAAACGGTGCCTCGGACAGGCGTGCGGCGATCAGGGCCGAAGGCGGACGGGGCAAGGGGTGACTATAAAGCATCTGCATAAGAACAAAGATAGAACATTCGGGGCGTGTCGCAACTCTTTTTCGCACAGGTCGCAAATGGGGCTGGTCTCACCCCGGGGGCTTGGCTAGGTAGCCTCAAGCGAATGACGAAAGGGAGAGAGCCCAGCCATGGCCAAAATCACCTATATCGAGCACAACGGCACCCGTCACGACGTCGAAGTCGCCAATGGGCTGACCGTTATGGAAGGCGCGCGCGACAACAATATCCCCGGCATCGAGGCCGATTGCGGCGGCGCCTGCGCCTGTTCGACCTGTCACGTCTACGTCGATCCTGCCTGGGTCGAAAAGCTCCCGGCCAAGGACGACATGGAAGAGGACATGCTCGATTTCGCCTATGAGCCCGATGCCGAGCGGTCGCGCCTGACCTGTCAGTTGAAGGTCAGTGAGGCGCTCGACGGCCTCGTGGTGCAGATGCCCGAAAAGCAGATCTGAGCGTATGCGCGCGGCGGTCCTCATCGCCGCGCTTGGTGTCTCGCTGTCCGGGGCGGGCGCGGCGCAGGAGGCGTGGGTCACCGCGCCGGGCATCGGCATTGCCGCCGCCCGCTTCGAGGCCCCCGACGACAGCTACCCGCACCGGATCATGGGCACCATCCCCGAGCGCCGCGTGCTGGCGGTGCGGGATGCGGCAGGCCGTGAAACGCGGCTTGACCTGCGGCAGGGGCCAAACCCCGATCACGTCTTCGAGGATATCGCCCCCCGCGTGGTGGATGCCGACGGCGATGGTCAAAACGATGTGGTTCTGGTCGAATCGAGCCCGCGTCAAGGCGCGCAACTGGCCATTTACACGCTGCGCCAGGGGCGCCTGGTGAAATCCGCCGCCACGCCCCATATCGGCACGCGCTTCCGCTGGCTCGCCCCCGCCGCGATTGCCGATCTCAATGGCGACGGGATCACCGATATCGCCTATGTCGAGACGCCGCATCTGGGCAAGACGCTCCGGATCTGGAGCTGGGCCCCCGGGGGCCTCACGCAAATCGCCAGCCTGCGCGGCGTGACCAATCACCGGATCGGTGACGAGGTCATCTGGGGAGGCGTCCGAGATTGCGGCGCGGGCCCCGAGATCGTCCTCGCGGATGCCGGGTTTCAAAGCCTCGTGGCGGTGGCACTCGAAGACGATGCCCTGACCTCGCGCGCCCTGGGACTGGAGGCGAGCCCAAGCGGGTTCGACCGCGCCATGGCCTGCGACTGATCTTCATCTGGCCGGAAATACCTCGGGGGTGCGGGGGCAGCGCCCCCGCGCAAGGCAGATGTCAGAGCGCTCGCCAACCGATATCGCGGCGATAGACGCCCTCGGGCCAGTCGATCCGGGCAACCATGTCATAGGTCCGATCCGCGGCCTCGCGCAGGGTATCGCCGCGCCCTGTCACAGCCAGAACGCGCCCGCCCGTCGCCGTGACCTCCGTGCCAGACCGGTCCGTGCCCGCGTGAAAGACCATGTGAAAGCTGTCCTCGGGGCAGGTCTCCAACCCTTTGATCCGGCTTCCTTTCTCATAGCTGCCGGGATAGCCGCGCGCGGCCATGACAACGGTGAGCGCATGGTCCTCGGCCCAGTTCACCGTCATATCCGAGAGTCGGCCCTCGGCCACGGCGAGCAGGAGATCCAGCGCCTGACCGCCCAGCCGCATCATGAGCGCCTGACATTCAGGATCGCCAAATCGGACATTGTATTCAACCAGCCTCGGCGCCTCGTTCTCGATCATCAGCCCGACAAAGAGCACGCCCTGATAAGGGGTGCCGCGCCGTGTCATCTCGGTCAGGGTCGGGCGAACGATCTCGTCGAGCGCCCTTTGCGTTACCGTATCGGTCATCACGGGCGCGGGCGAATAGGCGCCCATGCCGCCGGTGTTCGGGCCGGTATCGCCTTCGCCGATGCGCTTGTGGTCCTGCGCGGTGCCGATGGGCAGGGCCGTCTCGCCGTCGCAGAGCACAAAGAACGACGCTTCTTCACCGGTCATGAACTCCTCGATCACCACCTCCGCACCGGCCTCGCCAAACTCGCCGCCGAACATGTCGTCAAGCGCCGCGAGCGCCTCGGCCTCGGTCTCGGCCACGATCACGCCCTTGCCGGCCGCGAGTCCGTCGGCCTTGACGACGATCGGGGCGCCCTGTGCGATCACATGCGCGCGCGCCGCCGCATGGTCGGTGAAATGCCCATAGGCCGCCGTCGGCGCGCCCGCCGCGTCGCACACGGCCTTGGTAAAACTTTTGGAGGCCTCCAGCCGTGCCGCCTCAGCCGAGGGGCCAAACACCAGAAACCCGGCGGCGCGCAATCGGTCGCCGACACCGGCCGCCAGCGGGGCCTCCGGGCCGATGATGATGAAATCGACCGCCTCGGCCTCGCAAAACCCGGCCACCGCGCCGCCATCTAGAATATCGAGGCTTGCGCATTCCGCGATCTCCGAGATGCCGCCATTTCCCGGCGCCACGATCAGCCGGTCGCATTTCGGGTTTTGCAGCACCGCCCAGGCCAGAGCGTGTTCGCGCCCGCCGGACCCCAGGATCAGAATGTTCATGCCGGGCAACTCCTGCTTGGCCTCGATTGCCGCGCGTTCTAAGGTGGCGGGCACACAGACACAAGGTGCGCTCCACATGTCCGACCTGATCGACGATCCCGACCCGGGCGAGAATGCCCCCGAATTTTCGGTCTCCGACCTGTCGGGGGCGATCAAGCGGATGATCGAGGGGGAGTTTGGCCATGTTCGGGTGCGCGGTGAGTTGGGGCGCATATCGCGGCCGCGCTCGGGCCATGTCTATCTGGATATCAAGGATGACCGCGCGGTGCTGTCGGGCATCATCTGGAAGGGTGTGGCCACGCGTCTGGCGGTGCAGCCCGAAGAAGGCATGGAGGTGGTCGTCACAGGGCGGCTGACCACCTTTCCGGGCCAGTCGCGCTATCAGATCGTCATCGAGGATCTGAAACCGGCCGGCATGGGCGCGCTGATGGCGATGCTGGAAAAGCGCAAGGTGGCACTGGCCGCCGAGGGGCTGTTCGCGGCAGAGCGCAAGCAGCCGATTCCCTACCTCCCCGAGGTCATCGGCGTTGTGACATCGCCCTCGGGCGCTGTCATCCGCGATATCTTGCACCGCCTGCGTGACAGGTTCCCGCGCAAGGTGCTGATCTGGCCTGTGGCCGTTCAGGGCGAGCGTTGCGCGGGCGAGGTGGCCAATGGCATTCGCGGCTTCAACGCGCTCACCTCCGGCGGCGCCCTGCCGCGTCCGGATCTGATCATCGTCGCGCGCGGTGGCGGCTCGGTCGAGGATCTGTGGGGGTTCAACGAGGAAATCGTCGTGCGCGCGGCTGCCGAGAGTGCGATTCCGCTGATTTCAGCGGTGGGCCACGAGACCGATACGACGCTGATTGATTTCGCCTCCGACAAGCGCGCGCCCACGCCCTCTGCGGCGGCAGAGCTTGCGGTGCCGGTGCGGCTCGATCTGCTGGCATGGCTCGACGGGCAGGGCGCACGGCTGAGCCATGCGCAAAGTCAGGCCATTGCCTTGCGCGGCCAGCGCCTGCGCGATCTCGCGCGCGCCATGCCGCGGGCGGAGACGCTGCTCGACGGGCCGCGCCAGAGGCTCGATGCCTGGGCCGAGCGCCTGCCTGCGGCGCTGACCAGATCGGTGCAGATGCGCAAGGTCGGATTGTCCGAGACAGCTGGCGCCTTGCGGCCCGCGCTGTTGCGCCGGGCGGTCACATCTGACAAGCGGCGGCTTGCGAACACGGCGGCGCGGCTCAACACCCATGCCCTCGTGCGCGACATCCATCAAAAGCGGCGCGATCTCGACCGCGTCACGGCGCGGTTCTCTGATGCCGCCAACCGGCAGGTGCAGGGCTGGCGTGAGCGGATCGCCACGCTGGATCGCCTGCGCGAAACCCTTGGTTACCGCGCCACATTGCAAAGGGGATACGCCGTGGTGCGGGGCGATGGCGCGGTTCTGACCACGCGCGCGGCGGCAGCGGCGGCCAAGGCGCTTGAGATCGAATTCGCCGATGGCAAGCTCGATCTCGCCGCGCGACCGGATACGCCCGCCCCCTCGCCCCGGCGCGCTAAACCCCCCGCGCCCCCGCGCGCCAAACCCAAGACGCCGCCAGAGGGACAGGGCTCTTTGTTCTGAGCCGGTCGCTCAGCTCTCCATCCAGATCGTGACCGGCCCATCGTTAAGCAACGAGACCTGCATATCGGCCCCGAATTCCCCGGTCTCGGTGGCAATGCCCTGCTCCGCGATCAGCTCGGCGAAACGCGCATAGAGGTGGCGGCCCACATCCGGTGCGGCGGCCCCGGAAAAGCCGGGGCGATTGCCGCGTGACGTATCCGCCGCAAGGGTAAACTGGCTGATCACCAGCGCCGACCCGCCGATGTCGAGAATCGAGCGGTTCATCTTGCCCGCCTCATCGGTGAAGATCCGCAACTTGGCGATTTTCGCCGCCAGCCGGCCTGCCTCGGCCTCGGTGTCGCCCTGCATCGCGCATACCAGTATCAACAGGCCCGGACCGCATTGGCCGATGGTCTGTCCGCCGGTGGCGACGGATGCGTGTGAAACCCGTTGTAAAAGCGCGCGCATCTGGACCTCGGAGCGTTGGGAACATGTCTCGCGAGTGGTAGAGGCGCATCGCGCGCGGATCAACGCAAAAGCCGCGCCGACGGCTTGGCGTGCCACGATTGCACACCGCGCGGTACTCGCACCCCGGCAATGCTGCATTGCAGCAACACCTTGCAGCGCGTTGGAATGCGCCCGCGATTTTGCAGCGCCGATGGGCTATGTTCAACGCGGGGAGGGGACCTGTCTGATCCGAAGAAAGGGGACCCGAATGGCCGATACCGACCTGAATACCCGATTTCTGCCGGCCCGTTGGCGGCACGATCTGGATCTTTACCTCGCCGAGCGCGCCGCCGGAATGAATGGCTACATACTGGCGCGCCAACGTCTCGCGAGCGTCGCGCACCTTCAGAGTCTGAGTGATTATGATCTCTCCCGAATGGGCTTGCGCCGCGCCGATATCCCGGCCTTCGTGTTCGAGGATATCCTGCCCGACTAGAGCCGCGCGCGCCGCGCCGATCCGGCTTGACAGTCTCGCCGCCTGCGGCCAACTCTGCGCGTCATGTTCGATATGCGCCCGGTGGGCTATCTTGTTGGCCTTATGGTCATGGCCATGGGCCTCACCATGGCGCTGCCGCTCTTGGTGGACCTCGCCGAGGGGCGGTCGCATTGGCCGGTCTTTGCCGAAAGCCTGATCGTGACCTGCCTGACCGGGGGGCTGGTCGCGCTGGCGTGCAAGAACTCCGTGGGGCAGGGCCTCACGATCCAGCAGGCGTTTTTGCTGACCACGCTGGTCTGGGTCGCGCTGCCGCTCTTCGGGGCGCTGCCGTTCATGCTGGGCGCAACCGAATTGTCATTCATCGACGCGTTCTTCGAATCGATGTCCGGTGTCACGACCACCGGATCGACGGTGATTGCCGGTCTGGATGATCTGCCCAAGGGCCTCTTGCTGTGGCGCGGTATCCTGCAATGGCTGGGCGGTCTCGGGATCGTGATCGTGGCGCTGGTGTTCCTGCCCGAGATGCGGGTGGGCGGCATGCAGTTCTTTCGCTCCGAAGGGTTCGACACCTTCGGCAAGGCGCTGCCGCGCACCATCGACATCTCCAAGGGCGTGCTCAACGTGTATCTGGGCCTCACGCTGATCTGCACCCTGACCTATCTGGTGCTGGGCATGGGCGCCTTCGAGGCCACGGTGCATGCGCTGACCACCGTCTCCACCGGTGGGTTCTCCAGCAAGGACGCCTCCTTTGCGGCCTTCCCCGGCGCGCCGCAATATGCCTGTGTCGTCTTCATGATCCTCGCCAGCCTGCCTTTCGTGCGCATGATGCAGGGCGTGCAGGGCAACATGCGTCCGATCCTGCATGACACGCAGGTGCAGACCTATCTGCGCTGGATCCTCTACGCCGTGGCGCTTGTGCTGGCCTATGATTTCGTGGTCAGCGGGCGCTTTGACGAGGAAAGCCTGCGGCTGCGGCTGTTCAATGTCGTGTCGATCTTTTCGGGCACCGGCTATGGCGACGGCGATGTCACCGCCTGGGGGAATTTTCCCTTTGTCCTCCTGATCGCCGTGGGGGCCATCGGCGGCTGCACCGGCTCCACCGGCTGTTCGATCAAGATTTTCCGTTACCAACTCATGCTGCGCGCACTGGCGCAGCAGACGCGCCGCATCTTCAACCCCTCCAGCGTGATGGTGCTGCGCCACGAGGGGCGCCGCGTCGAGGACGAGGTGCTGCAATCGGTGATGCTGCTCTTTACCGTCTACATCCTGTCGCTCGGCTTTTTCTCGGTCGCGCTGGAACTGACCGGCCTGGGCCTTATGGAATCAGTCACCGGCGCCTGGACGGCGATTTTCAACGTCGGCCCGGCCTTTGGGGCAACTGTCGGGCCGACGGGGTCGCTGGCGGGCTTTCCGGATGCCGCAAAGGCGCTGATGATCCTCGCCATGTTGATGGGGCGGCTGGAGATTCTGGCCGTGGTCGTGTTGCTCGTGCCATCGTTCTGGCGCCCCTGACATTGCATTCTGACATAGGAGCCCGCCATGACCGACCAGACCCCGGAGTTTCGCGCCCAAGCCCCCTTGGGCGCGCAGATCAGCCACATGCTGAAATCGCGCGGTGTCGATGTGATCTTCGGTATACCGGGTGTGCATAATCAGGAAATGTATCGCGGCATAGAAGAGGCCGGCATCACCCATGTTCTGGCGCGCCACGAACAGGGGGCGGGCTTCATGGCCGATGGCTATGCGCGCGCCAGCGGACAGCCGGGCGTCGCCTATGTGATCACCGGTCCGGGGCTGTGCAATATCCTCACGCCGCTCGGGCAGGCATGGTCGGACAGCGTGCCGGTGCTGGTCCTGTCCTCCTGTCTCGACGAGACGGCGGCCACGCAGGGACAATTGCACCAGATGCGGGATCAGCGCGCGGCGGCGGCCTGTGTCTGCGAATGGAGCGAAGAGGCCCGCGATGCCGCGAGCGCCTATCGGTTGATTGACCGGGCGCTGACAGAGTTTGCCCTGTGCCGCGGCAGACCACGCCACATTCAGGTGCCGATTGCGGCGCTGGAAGGACTGGCAGGGGCGGCTCCGGCGTCGGTGCCGGTCGGGGTCAGCCCTGCAATTTTGCCGGATCTTGCCGCCGATCTGGCGCAGACGCTCATGCAGGCGCGCAAACCCCTGATCGTTCTCGGTGGCGGTGCCGTCCAGAGCGCCGGGGACTGGCGCGCCGTGGCGACGCGTCTCGGGGCGGCGACCTTTACCACCTATGCCGGTCGCGGGATCATGGGGGCTTGCGCGCCGCTTGATTTCGGCGCCTATCTGGCGCGGCCCGACAGCGCATCGGTGATCGCCGAGGCCGATCTGGTCCTCGTGGTGGGCAGCGAACTGTCGCAAAACGATCTGTGGCGCGCCGATCTGGGCCATCGCGCGCCCCTCATCCGGGTTGATATGGACGCGGGCGTGCTGGCCGGCGCTGACACCGGCAGTCGCGCCGTGCAGGCAGAGGCAGGTGCCTTGGCCAAGGCGCTTCTGGAGCATGACCTGCAGGACTGTGGCGGCTGGTGTGCCGAAGAGGTCGCCGCCGCCCGCGCCCGCGGGCGCGCCGAGAGTGACGCCGAACGCCCGGGAATCGCGGCGATATGCGACGTTCTGCGAGAGGCATTGCCGGACAACGCGATGATCTATTCCGACATGACCCAGTTCGCCTATGTCGCGCAGGAGGTCTGGCCAATGCCCCGCCCCGGCCATTGGCATCATCCCACGGGATTTGGCACGCTCGGCTACGCTCTGCCCGCCGCAATCGGCGGGGCGATGGCGCGCCCCGGCTTGCCGACGCTGTGCATCGCGGGCGACTACGGCTTTCAGTACACGGTGCAGGAGCTGGGCACCGCCGTCGAACAGCGGCTGCCCCTGCCGATCCTGATCTGGGACAACACCAAGCTGAAAGAGATCGAGGACAGCATGGTGCACGCACAGATCGCGCCCAATGCGATCAAGGCGCATAATCCTGATTTCTGCGCGTTGGCGCGTGCCTACGGGGCACATGCCGTCGCGCCGCAGGATACCGACGCCTTGTGCGAGGCGATCAGTGCTGCGTTTCGCGCCGACCGGCCAACGCTCATTCACATGACGCCTGCTGTGTCACCGGTCTGAGCTGTGTCTGGCCGATTGGGGCGCGTATTTTGTTCATGAGTGGATTTTGGCCTTGAGCGGACATTGGGGGGTCAGAAACAAGCCGCGCGGTGCCTGACCGCCGGGTGGGCGCAGCAACCTCTGTGGATCGCACTTTATGCCAGCCAAACACTCCCGCGTTTTCAATGGCTTG
>NZ_CAMYMD010000079.1 GCF_947259555.1 uncultured Roseovarius sp. | reverse complement strand
GCTTTATGCCAGCCAAGTCATTCTAAACTCAACACGTTGCACGCCACATCAAATCGCCAGGCCGCGGGACGGCCCGGCGATCGCGCGGCACCTTCGGTGCTGTTCGCGCGGTTGGCTCTTAGGTCCGCTCAAGGCCAAAATCAGCCATATCCTTCGCCTCAGCCCCCTTCTCACCCGCGCGCTCCAAGCCCCATCTGCATTAGCGTCTTGCGCACTGGGGACAATGAATAGATCGCATCGAGCGCCTGCGCCCGCACATCCCGCAAGGGCTGTGCGCGCATCATCGAGGCGCGGTTGAGCAGGTCGATCCCCGTCACCCGCGCGCGCACCTCCAGGTGCCTGCGGCGGTGATAGGTCTCGAGCATGGCGCGGCCGCCCAACCGCTCCGGTGCCGCTTCGGCCAACTCCAAGAGCACGCGCATATCGCCAAGCGACATGTTCAGCCCCTGCGCGCCAATCGGCGGCACCACATGCGCGGCCTCGGCCACCAGTGCCACGCGCTCGGCAGACATCCGCTCGGCCAGCTGGCTGATGATTGGCCAGACCGTGCGGCGCGAGGCCAGCGTCAGCGGCCCGAAGAGATGGCAGGAGCGAATGTTCATCTCCGCCTCGAACTCTTCCACCGGCAAATCCGCGAGGCGGGCCACCTCCGGCCCTTCCTCCATCCACACGATGGCGGACGAGGGCCGCCCCTCGTAATCCGGCAGCGGCACCAGCGTGAACGGCCCGCCCGAGCGGTGAATTTCGGTCGAAACATTGTCATGCGGAATCGGATGGGTGACCGCGAAGGCGAGCGCCTTTTGGCCATAGCGCGTGGTCTTGACCTCAACGCCCGCCGCCTCGCGGATGGGCGACTTGCGCCCGTCGGCGGCGATCACAAGCCGACATCGCACGCGGGTGCCATCGTTCAAGCCCACGCGCGCCTCGCTTTCCCGGGTGAACAGCGTGGTCGTGCCCGTGCCGGGGCGGAAAGTGACGGTAGCCAACTCCTCAAGATGCGCCACCATTTCGCGCCGCAAGAGCCAGTTGGGCAGGTTCCAGCCAAACGGCTTGTCGGAAATGTCCGAGGCGGCGAATTCGCGCGTCACGCGCGGCTCTGGAACCTCACCGCCCGCATCGACGATCCGCATCACCTGCAGATCGGCGGCATGGGGGGCGAGCCGTGTCCAAACCCCGGCGCGATCCAGAAGCGCCTGCGCGGGCTGCAAAAACGCCGTGGTGCGCAGGTCCGAGCCTTCGGCGTCGCGGGCGGTGATCGGCGGCGCGGGATCGACGCAAAGCACGGAAAATCCCGCGCTGCCAAAGACGGACGCCGCAGCAAGACCGGCGACGCCCCCGCCTGAAACCACGATGTCATATTCCGCCTGCGTCATGTCGGCCTCCTCCGGGGCGCGGGCGGCCTCAGCCGCGCGAAATGATAAGCAGCACCACCCACATTAGCGGGACTAGCGCCAGCGCGGGGATATAAAACCCGGGAATACCCCAGAGCGCAACGCTCGTCGCCCACCCGGCGATAAATACCGCGACACTCAGCAGGATCGGGGCCACCGCTGCGGCGTCCGCGTCATTACGGGCGTGCTGCGCCTTGGGTACTGTAGTGGTGTCCATCAGGGTCATGTGCTGCCTCGTTTGGAAAGGTGAGTGATACACTCTCCTAAATATGCCTGAGGCTCCACATCGCAAACGGGCGTTTCGCCGCAGCGCCGCATTCCTTAGACGAGCCGCGCCAGAAACCCGCCCAGATCATCGGTGTGGTGATGGATATACGCGGCCTCGATCCGTTCCGGTGCCACATGCACCGTGCGCATTCCCATGGCATGCGGGGCCGAGAGATTGCGCGGATCGTCCTCGAACATGGCGGCACGCGCCGCCGCGCTGCCATCGCGCCGCAGCACCGTCTCGAACGCCTGCGCCTCAGGCTTGGGGCGATATTCCGCATGTTCGACGCCGTAGACCTCATCGAACGCGTCGGCGAGCCCGCGCCGGTCGATCACCCGCTCGGCATAGGGCGCGGAGCCGTTTGTGTAGACGATGCGCCGTCCCGGCAGCGCCCGGATCGCGGCCCCCAGATCGACGTCGGGCTCCAGATGATCGAGCGAAATGTCGTGCACCGCATGTAGATAGGGGCCGGGATCAACATCATGCAGCCGCATCAGCCCGGCCAGCGTCGTGCCGTGATCGCGCCAATAGACGTGGCGCAAACGGTCGGCCTCGGCATGGCTGACCCGCAGGATGTCCATCACGAACTGCGTCATCCGCGCCTCGATCTGGTCAAACAGTCGGGCGGAGGGCGGATAGAGCGTGTTGTCGAGGTCGAAAACCCATGTCACGACATGGGCGAAATCCTGTTTCGGCATAGTGCGATCATAAATGGGTGCGAGATCGCGTGCAATCGCCCAAGGCTTGATCCCACGCTCAAAGGGCGTAATGTCTTGCGACGACGTTCAGAACAATCGGAAGATCTTATGAAACCCTCCCCGACCGATGCCTACACGCTAATCCTTGAGGCGATAGATGTTGGTGTATTCAAACCCGGCGATCGGCTGGTCGAGAGCGATCTGGCAGAGCGTTTCGGCGTATCGCGCACCCCGATCCGCGAGGCTCTGCAACGGCTGGAAACGCAGTCTATGCTGACGCGCGACGGACGCAGCCTTATTGTCTCCTCGCTCGATTATAACCAGTTGGCCGAGCTATATGTCGTGCGCGCAGAGCTGGAGGGGCTTGCGGCCGGGCTTGCAGCACGCCATGCGACCCCGGAAGAGGTGCGCGTGCTGCGCGACATGGTCGAGGATGATCGTGCGCTCCTTGGCAAACCTGCGGAAATGGCCCGCGCCAACCGGCGATTTCACAAGCAGATCCACCTATCGTCGCACAATCGTTTTTTGGTACAGCAACTCGACCTCGTGCATCGCTCCATGGCTCTTTTGGCGACCACCTCGCTTGCCGCTGTCGGCCGCGACGAGGATGCGCTGCGAGAGCATGATGCAATCGTTGCCGCCATTGAGGCGCATGATGGCGAGGTCGCGTCAAAAGCCCTGAGAGAGCATATATCAAAGGCGTTCGTGACCCGGCTCAAGCTTGATTCCGGAGAGGTCAAATCCTCCGCTTGAGTTCGGTCTGCCTCGCGCTGTTTCTGAGAGGCCGTGCGTTGTTTTGTCCCAAAAAAATGGTTTAAGAACAATCTCATAAACAGCCTTGTAAGCGGCTAGCGCTCCAATTGGTATGTAAAAGTGCATGCTTGGTGCCCACAGCATGAGATGCCGATGCCTCGGTCTCGACACCGAGGACATGTAAATAAAGATATTGAGCAACTCGACCATGAGAAACACGCTGCCTAGGGCCGCCTTCATGCCAGTGGGCAAAACCGTATCCAGCGGATGTGGCAAGCCAAAGAGCACAAGCCAGAAGGACCATAGGAACGGAGCCAGCAAGAATTGTGAGAGCGCCGAGACGAAATGTGCCTGAAATCCCCAGAATTTTCGTGGCCCAAGCTGCGCATAAAGAAGTTGAGGGCGCCGCATGTGCACGAGATAGGTCGTCATGTACCCTTTGAGCCAGCGCGAGCGTTGTTTGATCCATGGCCAAAAGCGACAATTGGCCTCTTCCTCTGTGACTGTCTCGATCATCTCGGTACGATAACCATGCCGTGCGAGGCGAAACCCAAGGTCGGCGTCTTCGGTCACGTTATGGGCATCCCAACCGCCCAGCTCCTCCAGCACGTCGCGCCGGAAATAGAGCGTGGTTCCGCCGAGCGGTATGGCCAGCCCCAGACGCGCCATGCCCGGTAGCATGGTGCGGAACCAAGTGGCGTATTCGATGGTAAAACACCGCGCCAGCCAATTCTGGGTAGGATTATAATAGTCGAGAATGCCCTGAAGGCAGGCCACATCGCGTGGCGCCTGCTGAAAGCGACGCGCCACCATCGTGATCTGATCCGGCTCGGGCGCGTCCTCAGCATCGAATATGCCAATGATGTCACCCTCGCAGAAATCGAGCGCGTAGTTCATGGCGCGCGGCTTGGTACGCGGTTTGCCGTCCGGTACGACCACAGGCTTGACCCATGGCGGCAAGTCGATCCCCGCAAGGGTGGCGCGGGTCAGATCGTCTTCTTCCTCAAGTACCAGAATGACATCGAGCAGGCATTTGGGATAGGTCAAACGGCTGAGCCGCGCGATCAGCGCATGGGCGATCTCGGTTTCTCGAAACAGCGGCACGAGGATTGAGACTTTGGGGAGTGGTTGCAGATGCGCGGGCTCGGGCCGGGGCGTGTCCCGCCTTGCGCTTTGCGCCACGAAGGCCGCCGTCTTGAGACCCGCGGAAACAAGGAGTGTCAGACACGCCCAAGCCGCGAATACCGAAAAAACGGCCACTGGAAAGATAACGCTGAGCAGGCCGATCAGCGAAAGCACAGCCAGAGTCGCCCCGAGCCGGCGGCCGAACGCACCGCCCCATGTGCGGCAGCTCTCGTGCGCGGGCACACGAGATTCCGCGCACTCGCGCAGATGCGCGCGATGCTCCAGCGCTATGCGATCGTGGATGGCCGGGCGTGGGGCAATGACTCCCTGCGCGCGTGCGAGGGCCTCCGGCAACACAGGCCGCAGAGAGGCAAGGCTTTCGGGACTAGCGGTGGCAAGGACCGAGACACCGGCGCCCGAGATCAATGGCAGGATACCGTGTTTCAGGAGCTTGCGCGGGTCGATCCCAGTCTCGAAAATCTCTGCCTTGGCGACATCCGCATCACTCAGCTTGCGGGTCGCAAGCCGCCGGGCATGCGCGGTAAGGAGATCCTCTTCCGTCGCGAGGCCCTCGGCCCGCAAGATTCGGTCAAGAGAGGTATCGCAATGCTGGCGCACGGTTTCGGCCAGAGCCGCATCAATCTGGCTGATTGCCCCTGCGCGCACAAGCTCGCGCCCCAACGGATTTATCGGTGTCCCCGCGCCACGCTCCTGCGCCCCCAGATGACGCAACTCAGAAATACCCATGCCACGCCCTTTCACCAGCTGGTGAAAAGCACGCTAGCGTGCGGATGGTTAACGATGCTTTAACGGTAGGCTAATGTGCCAAAAAGCCTGGGCGTCATGTTGCCATGGAGGCGGCGAAACGCTCGAACAAGTAAAAGCTGTCCTGCGGTCCGGGGCTGGCCTCGGGGTGATGCTGTACGGAGAAGACAGGGCGATCCTTGATCCGGATGCCACAATTGGACCCGTCGAAGAGCGAGACGTGCGTCTCGACGACACCGTCGGGCAAAGTCTGGCCATCAACTGCGAAGCCGTGATTCATAGACGTGATCTCGACTTTTCCGGTGTCCAGATCCTTGACCGGGTGATTAGCCCCGTGATGACCATGGTTCATCTTGACGGTCTTGCCGCCAAGCGCCAACGCCAACATCTGGTGACCCAGGCAGATGCCAAAAAGCGGCAGGCCACGATCGAGCACAGCCCGGATCATCGGCACCGCATAGTCACCTGTCGCTGCCGGGTCGCCCGGGCCGTTTGACAAGAAAACACCGTCCGGCGAATGCGCAAGCACCTCTTCGGCAGTGGCCGTCGCCGGCAGAACAGTGACGTCGCAGCCCGCGCTGGCAAGACAGCGCAGGATATTGCGCTTGGCCCCATAATCCACCGCCACGACCTTGTGGCGCGCGTTCGTCTGACGGGTATAGCCCTCGGGCCAGGCCCATCTCATCTCGTCCCAGCGATAGGATTGCGCGCAGGTCACATCGCGCGCCAGATCCATGCCCTCCAACCCGGCAAAGCCGCGCGCCTTGGCGACCAGCGCCTCGGCGTTGAAATTCCCTTCGGGATCATGCGCCAGTGCGACATGCGGCGCACCCTGCTGCCGGATCGCACGGGTCAGGCGCCGGGTATCCACCCCGCCGATGGCGATGCGCCCGCGCCGCGCGAGCCACGCCGCCAGATGTTCCTGCGCGCGCCAGTTAGACGGGTCGGTCGGGTCCCACTTGACGACCATCCCCGAGGCAACCGGCTCCGCAGTCTCATCATCCTCGACGTTGACGCCGGTATTGCCGACATGTGGGAATGTGAAGGTCACGATCTGCCCCGCATAGGACGGGTCTGTCATGATCTCCTGATAGCCGGTCATCGCCGTGTTGAAACACAGTTCCGCGACCGTATCTCCTACCGCGCCAAACCCATGGCCGTAAAAAAGCGAGCCATCGGCGAGTGCCAGACAAGCCGTCGGGCGGGAGGTGGGCGCATGGGCCATTGGGGCGAGTCTCCGGTTCGAGCAAATTGGCGCATAGGTAAGGGTGTGCCGGGGGAGGGTCAAGGGCCAGATCACCCGGCCTGAGCGCGCGGAGCGGTTGCCTTGGGCCCATGATGTGTTTAGCCTTCATCCCTTGTAAAAGACCATGGGGATGGAACGAATGGAATTGCGCGAACGGGTCAATCAGGCCCTGAAACAGGCCATGAGAGACAAGGCCACCAGCCGGCTTGCAACCTTGCGCCTGATCAACGCCGCGATCAAGGATCAGGAAATAGCTGGCCGGGGTGCTGATGAGGCAAAACCGGTTGGCAACGCTGAAATCATGGCCATTCTCGCGAAGATGACCAAGCAGCGCAACGAGAGCGTTCGTGCCTATGAAGAAGGCGGGCGTCTGGATCTGGCAGAGCGGGAACGCAATGAGATCAAAGTGATAGAGGAATTTCTACCGCGCCAACTCAGCGAGCAGGAAGTCAATGCCGCCATCGACAAGGCCATCACTGATGTGAATGCGACGTCCATCCGGGACATGGGCAAGATCATGGGCAAGCTCAAGGAACGGCATGCCGGCCAGATGGATTTTGGCGCGGTCGGGCCTGTGGTCAAGGCCCGCCTTGGATAGCAGGGCGGAAGCAACTTGCAAATAACGTTTGGGCAGAAGCTGCCGCAAGCACTGCGAGAGGCGAGCCGGGCGGCGACCGACCGCTGTGCGGCAGGCAGGGGCCTTTGCCTTCACCCGGTGACAAATGACGGCGAGCGTAGCGCATCCGCCAATTCGCCATAAAGCGTCTTGCGCTCCTCCTCGGACAGGAATGACCCGATTTCAACCTCGCGCCCGCTTCCCTTCAGCGTGATATAAAACGGAACCGGGCCGCCTTTTGGATGCATGACAACTCGGGCCCAGTACCGGTTACAATCCCATTCCTGCACATCGCCGCGCGGGTTGGTGCGCCGCAGATGCACATCTTCGGGTGCGATCGTCAGCACCTCGGCCATGCGTGCCGTGCGATAACTGTGTTCGAGCGCCCACCAAACGCCGCCTACTGCCAAGAGAAGAAACGGCAACAAACCCCAAAGCACCAGAGTGCCCAAAAGCGGGTAGAGCGGAATAGTGATCAGCGTGAAGGTTGTCAGCACAAAGGCCGCAAAGCCCCGGCGCGGCAGCGACCGGTGCGGCCAAAGCGACAGGGTGAGATCCGGATCCGCCCCGCGCGGCGGTGTGCTCCATTCATACGGCATGCCTCGTTTGTAGCCTGCGAACGAGAAATTAAAAGGGTGCGCGGAGGGCCTATAAGCCGGATTCTGTCCACCCCGGACCAGGATCCGGGGCTGGATGACCATTCCTCTCGACATGCTGTTGCCAACACGCCTCTAGCTGCCAACCCGGACCGCCGGGCCAAAACGTGCCTGCGGGCGGTATCCGGGACCGAAATCCCCGACCTGACCCCACGTGCGGTCCCTATTTGGCATTGCTCCCGGTGGGGCTTGCCGTGCCGGTCCGGTTACCCGTCCCGCGGTGGGCTCTTACCCCACCGTTTCACCCTTACCCTGGCACAAGGCCGGGGCGGTCTGTTTTCTGTGGCGCTTTCCCTCGGGTTACCCCGGCCGGGCGTTACCCGGCACCGTTGTCTTGTGGAGTCCGGACTTTCCTCGACGCCCCTTGCGGGCCGCCGCGGCCATCCGGCCCTCCGCGCGCGTTCGACTTAGGCGCTTGGATCGATGCGGTCAACGGGGAAGCGTGCCGCCAGATCCTCCATAATGGCGCAATCTTGGTCGCAAAGAGGGCCAGATGCCCCGGGTCGAAACCGCAGACGGAACGCATGCAGAATGTGTGCCGCATTGACATCCTCGGTCTCACGATAGCCAAAACGCTCTGCATCACGCAGAAAATTCTGACGGTAAACGGCGCCGGCAACGTCACTCCAGATCGAAAGGCCACGCCGCGCCAGACGCCGCCAGTCAAACTTTGGCCCCGGGTCCGATTTACGCGCGGGGGCCAGATCGGAATGGGCGATGACGCGCTCGGGGCGGATCTGCCAACGTGTCATGACATCGCCAAGGAGCCTCTCCAGAGCCGTCACCTGAGGCTCTGAAAACGGGTGCGTGCCCCCATTGGCCAATTCGATACCGATGGAGCGCGAATTGACATCGCAAACCGAACCCCATTTTCCAGCACCCGCATGCCAAGCCCGCATATGCTCTTCGACCAAGTGCCAAATTTCACCGGTCCCCGAGATGAGGTAATGCGCAGAGACCTCTGCCTCGGGGTCGCATAACCGCGCCAGCGCCGCCTCGGCCGTCCGCATCGCGGTGTAGTGCAGGACAATCATGTCCGGACGCGCGGCTTCACGGCGCGGACCAAAATTAGGCGAAGCAAATGGAACGACGTCCCCGAGCGGCGGGACGCCCTCGCCCATCAACCGCTGACCGCCCTGCGGAAAGGACGCGGGTCCCACCCGCAGGCATAACCGTCGCCGTCGGGATCAAGTCCAAGACGGTCACGTTCCGGCCCGCCGCGCTTGAGAAAATCGAGTTGCGCCTGATCGGGCGACGGGTATTGCGCACAATTGCGCTCGAACTTGCTGGCTTTGTTCAACCCCGCCCTGCGATAGACCTGTGTGCCCATCGGATGCTCGCTCTGGAGCGCATAGGCCACAATATTCGGACCGGTGCTGCCCGGTCTGCTCCCGATCGCCTCGGGCTGAATCACCTGGTATTGCGCACGATTGCTGGCGATGCGAGCAGCATCCTCCTCAATCGACCGTTCAGCCCCGACCACGTCAAAATCGTTCTCCTCCGATATCCCGGCAGAGTTGAGAATTGCTGGCGGCGGGTTGGACGGGCTGGCCTGAAGCGGCCCATCACCGGAAGTCGACCCGGCTGCATCGAGGGCCGCACGCGCCTCTGCCGCGATGGTCTCGGGATCGTTGGGGTTTCCAGAATTATCTGCGCGGTCGGTCGCGCTCAGAGGCTCGGACGACACTGCATCCGCCGGCGGCAACGCCGAGCCCGCGAGCGCCGCCTCGCGCTCGGCCTTCTTGCGCTGATATTCGCTATAATCCTCAAAGCCCACACCTGCGCCACTATCAGGGATCGCCGGCGAGCATGCGGAGAGCCCTGCAATTGCAATTATTCCCAAGGTGAATCGCATATGTTTCGTCCATCCCAACGCTCTGTCGCTCATCGGCTTACCACCATTTCGCAGGCTTGGCCACAAAGCCCGCCGCCTGTTCCAGCGCATAGGCGGTGTTGAGCAGATCTCCCTCGTCCCATGGCCGCCCGATCAGTTGCAGCCCAAGCGGCAGGCCCTGCTTGTCGGTCCCCGCAGGCACCGCGATTCCAGGCAGACCGGCGAGGTTGACGGTCACGGTAAAGACGTCATTGAGATACATCTGCACCGGGTCGGCATCGGTCATTTCGCCCAGACCGAAGGCCGCGCTTGGCGTGGCGGGGGTCAGGATCGCATCGATGCCAGCGGCGAAGACCTCCTCAAAGTCGCGCTTGATCAGCGTCCGCACCTTGCGGGCGCGGTTGTAATAGGCGTCGTAGAACCCGGCCGACAGCACGTAGGTGCCGACCATGACCCGGCGCTGCACCTCGGGACCGAAGCCCTCGGCACGGGTTTTCTCGTACATCTCGGTGATGCCATCGCCTTGGGCCAACCGCGCCCGGTGGCCATAGCGCACCCCGTCATAGCGCGCGAGGTTCGAGGATGCCTCGGCGGGGGCGATCACGTAATAGGCGGGCAGCGCGTATTTGGTATGCGGCAGGCTGATATCGCGGATCTCGGCGCCTGCGTCCTTGAGCATCGCGGTGCCGTCGGCCCAGAGTTTCTCGATCTCGTCTGGCATGCCGTCCATGCGGTATTCGCGGGGAATACCGATGACCTTGCCCTTGATGTCGCCGGTCAGCATCGCCTCGAAATCCGGCACCGGGATATCGGCCGAGGTGCTGTCCCTGGGGTCATGGCCACACATCGCGCCCAGCATGATCGCGCTGTCGCGCACCGTCTTGGTCATCGGCCCGGCCTGATCGAGGCTTGAGGCAAAGGCCACGATCCCCCACCGCGAGCAGCGCCCATAGGTGGGCTTGATGCCGGTGATACCGGTGAAAGCCGCAGGCTGGCGGATCGAGCCGCCGGTATCGGTGCCGGTCGCGGCAAGGCAGAGGTCTGCCGCCACGGCGCTGGCCGAGCCACCGGAGGACCCGCCGGGGGTCAGCTGTGCCTCGTCATTGCCGCGCCGCCACGGGTTGACGACGTTGCCATAGCACGAGGTCTCGTTGCTGCTGCCCATCGCGAACTCATCCATGTTGAGCTTGCCCAGCATCACCGCGCCTGCATCAAAGAGGTTCTGCGTCACGGTCGATTCGTATTCCGGCTTGAACCCGTCCAGAATGCGGCTCGCCGCTTGTGAGGGCACACCGCGCGTGCAGAAGAGATCCTTGATCCCCAGCGGAATACCGCACATCGCGGGCGCGTCGCCCTGCGCGATCCGCGCATCCGCCGCCTGCGCCTGCGCGCGCGCCAGATCGGGCGTGTCGTGGACAAAGGCATTGAGCGCGCCAGCCCCCTGCACTGCCGACAGACACGCCTCAGTCAACTCCACGCTGGTCACATCGCCCTTGCGCAGCGCGTCGCGGGCATCAGAAATGGTCAGTTTGTTGAGATCGGTCATTATTCAACCACCTTCGGCACGGCAAAGAAGCCTTCGCGCGCATCGGGCGCGTTCGACAGGATCTTGTCCTGCTGGTCGCCCTCGGTCACCACGTCGTCGCGACGTTTCAGGCTCTGCGGGGTGACAGAGGTCATCGGCTCGACACCCGTCACATCCACCTCGCCCAATCGCTCGATAAAGCCGAGGATGGTGTTGAATTCCTCTGCCAGCGCAGGCAGCGCGTCCTCGTCCACGCGGATGCGCGCCAGCTTGGCCACCTTGGCCGCAGTTTCCAGATCGATCGACATGAGCCACTCCTCTTGTCCGGTTGCCCCCGCGTTTAGCGCCCGCGCGATATGGGTGCAAGACGGAGGCGGACCCCGCACCCCCTTTATTCTGGCCGCAGGCTTGCTAGAGTCACCTCAAATCGCAAGACGGGAGACGACGCATGAATATCATCTGGCTCGGACACAGCTCTTTCCGGATCGAGATCGGCGGACAGGTGCTGCTGCTCGACCCGTGGCTGAACGGCAACCCGATGCTGCCCGAGGACAGCCACGAGGAGGCCACCAAGGGGGCCACCCATATCCTGCTGACGCATGCGCATTTCGACCATGTGACCGACGTTCTGCCGCTTGCGAAAAGGCTGGGCGTGCCTGTGGTCGGACAGTTCGACCTGATGGCGCATTGGGAACAGGCCGAGCAGATCGAGACGGTGGGTTTCAACAAGGGCGGCACGGTCGATCTGGGGGGCGTCAAGGTGACGATGGTGCATGCCACCCACTCGACCAGCTTTGGCACCGATGCCGGGCCGCATGTGCCGGGCAGCGAATGCGGCTTCATGATCGCAGGCGAAGGGCATGTGATCTATGTTTCGGGCGATACCGACGTGATGGCAGATATGGGCGTGTTCCACGACCTGCATGCGCCTGATATCGGGATCTTGTGCGCGGGCGGGCATTTCACGATGGATATGCGCCGGGCGGGCTATGCGGCGAAAAACTTCTTTGACTTCAAGACCGTGATCCCCTGCCACTACAAGACCTTTCCGATCCTGGAGCAATCGGCGGAGGCGCTGGTCAAGGCGTTGCCGGGGGTCGATGTGATCGAGCCGCAGGTGATGAAACCGATCGCCATCTGACGCGTTATCCGCGCGTCCATGCGTAGGGTTTGGGGGCGGCGCTGCATTCACCGTTCCCAAATACTCATATCGCGACAGATGCACCGAGGCGAGACGCTATCGCTTGGCTCGCCGCCACCCCGCGCGGCGCGCCTGTGCCTCTGTGCAAAACCATCGTTCACCCTCTTTGTCGCGGATCAGGGTGCGGTCGTAATCGGCCTGCCCCGGCATGTGATAGATGCGCTTGTCTTTACCACTGCGATTGCCCTTGATTGCGCATGCCGGGTTCGGTGCGGTGTTCTCTTGCGCCCGCTCCTCGCGCACCGCGCGGCGGTGATCCTCGGGGCGGGCCATCAGATGCCCATGCAAGCCGCGCCCCGCCACGACCGCCGATTTTTCATCGAGGTCATAGGCCATCGAATACTTGCGATAGGCGAGGGCCAGACCGCCACTCACCAGCATCCGTCCGATATCCTGCCCCGCCACCGAGCACGTGGCCACGGTGCGGCCATAGCGGTCCGTGTCCACGGCGTTGCATCGCGCCTCGCGCGTGGCGATCCGCGCGCGCAGCTGATCTGCAACCCAGGAGCCGCAATCCCAGGTCGCGCCATCGGGATTGGTGCAGATCTGCCCCAGTTCCGGCGCGTCGATGCCGTGCAGGCGCACCCGAACCGCGCCCACATCGAGCGTGTCACCATCCACCACGCGCACGGGCCCGCCGAACCCCTGCGCCGTGGACGCCACAGGGAACAGACTAAGAACGATGAGTAAAGAAATCCTTAACATGCCCCCTTATGGGGGCAGGTCCTGCCGCCTTTCAAGACGAAAGGTGAACAAAAGGTTAATGCGCGCTCAGCGCTGCGCGGTCTGCCAATCGGGATGCACCCAGGGCTCGGCGTTGTCAGGCGGAAGGCGGCGGCCCAGAACGGCATCAGCGATCTTCTCGCCCGCCATGATCGACGGCGCATTGAGATTACCGTTAGTGATGCGCGGGAAGATGCTCGAATCGGCCACGCGCAGCCCCTCGATCCCGGTCACTCGGCCCTGCGGGTCGACCACCGCCTCCGGATCATCCGCGCGTCCCATCTTGCAGGTGCCGCAGGGGTGATAGGCGCTCTCGGCATGTTCGCGGATGAAATCATCCAGTTCGTCGTCGCTCTGCACCGCTGCGCCGGGCTGGATTTCGTGCTTTCGGTAAGGCGCAAAAGCCGGCTGCTCAAAAATCTCGCGGGTGAGCCGAATGCAGCGCCGGAAATCCGCCCAATCGCTTTCCTCGCTCATGTAGTTGAAGCGGATCACCGGGTCATCAGAGGGATCGGCACTGCGCAGGCTCACCGCCCCCCGTGAGGCGCTGCGCATCGGCCCGACATGGGCCTGAAAGCCGTGCCCCTCGGCCGCCGCCTTGCCGTCATAGCGCACGGCAATGGGCAGGAAATGGAACTGGATGTCGGGGTAGTCGACGCCCGCCGCCGACCGAATGAAACCGCAGCTTTCAAATTGGTTCGAGGCCCCGGGCCCCCGCTTGCCCAACAGCCATTGCAGCCCCACCCAGCCCTTGCCGAAGATGTTCCAGTATTTGTAGAGGCTGACCGGCTGGCTGGCGGCCATCTGGACATATAACTCCATATGGTCCTGCAAATTCGCGCCCACGCCGGGGCGGTCGGCCAGCACCTCGATGCCATGCTCCGCCAGATGCGCCGCCGGTCCGATGCCGGACAGCATCAGGAGCTTGGGCGAGTTGATCGATGAGGCCGCAAGGATCACCTCTTCGCGGGCATGCACCACTTCGCGCCGCCCGTTGCGCAGGACCTCGACGCCAATCGCGCGACCTTCTTTTATCACGACACGCTGCACCAACCCGCGCAGCAGATCGCAATTTTCACGCTTGAGCGCGGGCCGCAGATAGGCATTGGCCGCCGACCAGCGCTGGCCCTTGTAGACCGTCATCTCGAACGGGCCGAAGCCCTCCTGCTTTTCGCCGTTATAGTCGTCGGTGCGCTCATACCCCGCCTGCACCCCCGCCTCGACAAAGGCGCGCACCAACGGGTTGTCACGCTTGCCACGGCTGACATGCAGCGGGCCGTCAGTGCCACGCCAATCGGCATCGCCGCCATGGCCGCTGTCGTCCCAATTCTCCATGCGCTTGAAATAGGGCAGCACATCGGCATAGCCCCAGCCGTCGCAGCCCTGATCGCGCCAATGGTCGTAATCATGGGCGTGGCCGCGCACATAGACCATGCCGTTGATGCTGCTCGATCCGCCGATCACCTTGCCGCGCGGACAGGCCAGCCGCCGCCCGTTCAGATGCGGCTCGGGCTCGGTGCGGTAACCCCAGTCATAGCGCTTCATGTTCATCGGATAGCTGAGCGCGCCGGGCATCTGGATGAAAGGGCCCGCATCGGTGCCGCCATGCTCGATCACCAGCACGGATTTACCTGCCTCGGCCAGACGATAAGCCATGGCGCAGCCTGCGCTGCCAGCACCCACGATGACGTAATCGGCCTCCATCAGCGGCACCGGCCGTGGCAGAGGTGGGGATTTGAGTATTTGGGGAACAGTGAAAGCATCATTCGCCTCGCGGGAAACGCTGGTTTTCTTCGACAACGTTGAGGTCCATGTGGTTGCGCATGTACCGCTCGGAGGCCTTTTGCAGCGGTTGGTAATCCCAGGGATAGTAGCCGCCCTGGCGTAAGGCCTCGTAGACCACCCAACGGCGCGCCTGGCTCTCGCGCACGGCCGCGTCGAAGGCATCCAGGTCCCAACGCGCCTCTGCCTTGGCCTGCAACTGCGCGAGCGTTCCAGCGTAATTCGGGTCCTCCGCGAGATTGGTCAGCTCATGCGGGTCGGCGTCCAGATCGAAAAGTTGATCAGGATCGATCACGCAGCGATTGAACTTCCACTTGCCGTAACGCAGAGACACCACAGGCGCATAGGACGCCTCGGCGGCGTATTCCATTGCCACGGGGGCGTCGCGCGATGCCCCCTGCCCCAGAGAAACGAGCGATTGGCCCTCAGTCCACGGCATTACCTCGGACATGTCTGCACCGCCCAGATCGCAGAGCGTCGGGCAGACGTCGATATTGCTCACCGGATCGGTCACCAGCCCTGGCACCATGCCGGGAGCCGAGATCATCAACGGCACCCGCGCCGACCCCTCATAGAACGACATCTTGAACCACAGCCCGCGCTCGCCCAGCATGTCGCCGTGATCGGAGACGAAGAGGATCACCGCCTCCTGCCGCGTGGCCTCCAATGCGTTCATGACCTCGCCAATCTTGTCGTCGAGATAGGAGATATTGGCAAAATAGGCGCGGCGGGAGCGGCGGATGTCCTCATCTGAGATGTCAAACGACCGCCAGTCATTGGCATCGAAAATGCGCTTGGAATGATCGTCGTGATCTTCGTACTTCATCGCCGAAACCTCGGGCAGCAGATGCTCGCACTCTTCGTAGAGATCCCAGTATTTGCGCCGCGCCACGTAAGGATCATGCGGGTGCGTAAAGCTGACCGTCAGGCACCACGGGCGCGCATCGTGGCCGCGCGCCAGATCATAGACCTTCTGCACGCCATGAAACGCCACCTCGTCATCGTATTCCATCTGATTGGAAATCTCGGCCACACCCGCCCCTGTGACGGAGCCTAGGTTGTGATACCACCAGTCGATCCGCTCGCCCGGTTTGCGGTAATCGGGCGTCCAGCCAAAATCGGCGGGGTAGATATCGGTGGTCAGCCGCTCCTCGAAACCGTGAAGCTGATCCGGGCCGACGAAATGCATCTTTCCGCTCAGGCAGGTCTGATAGCCTGCGCGGCGCAGGTGGTGCGCATAGGTGGGGATATCCGCCGAGAACTCGGCCGCGTTGTCGTAGACACGGCTGCGCGACGGCAGCAGCCCCGACATGAAGCTCGCCCGCCCCGGTGCGCAGAGCGGCGAGGCGGTATAGGCATTGCGAAACCGCGTCGAGCGCGCCGCCAGCTTCTTGAGGTTCGGCGCATGCAGCCACTCTGCGGGACCATCGGGAAAGAGTGTGCCGTTGAGCTGATCGACCATGAAAATGAGAATATTGGGGGCGCTCATGTCGGCTCCTTTGGTTGCTTAAGAGAGGTGTCGAGATAGCGCAGCAGCACATCTATGGCGGGCCCCGGCGCGGTTTCACCTTCGCCAAGCGCCTGCCGGATATAGAGCCCGTCAATCATTGCCGCGAGGCCCCGGGTTAACGTCTGCGCTTCGGGCTCGGCCTCGGTGATCTGGCGGAACGCATGATAGAGATTGGAGCGCAGACGCCGCTGATAAATGTGCAGGAGCCGCCGTGCGTCGTCCGAGCGCTGCGCCTGCACATAGAAATTGAGCCAGGCCGAAACCATCTCGGGGCGGAACTGCGCCGGCGTAAAGCTGGCACGGATGATCGCCTCGACCCGCTCTCGCGGGGTCTTGGCCATGATCAGCGCGCCACGCATCTCGGCCCCGTAAAGTGTCAGGATATGGCGCATGGCGGCCACGAAAATCTGTTCCTTGGAGCCGAAATAGTGATGCGCCAGCGCCGAGGACATTCCCGCCCGCTTGGCGATCTGTGCCACGGTCACATCAAGTGAGCCGTGCGCGCCGATCTCGTGGATCGTCGCCTCGACCAGCGCACTGCGCCGTATCGGCTCCATTCCGACTTTGGGCATCCGGGTCTCCTACTGCGCGCTTGCCACATTGGCGTAATCATGTTTAATTGACTCGTCAATCAATAAAACGCGAGGGATGGCAGCACAGCATCAAACGCCCTGCCGGGCATCAAGGACGTTGTATTTCACTGCAGCGTCATATTAGCTTACTCTTATCGCAACTGACCGCCGCGCCGCCCAAGGCATTTGCCGGACCCGTCGCAGAGCAAAAGTCAGGGTCAATAACTCAAAGGGAGACCATCAACATGACCATTCTAAATTCCGGCCGTATGAACCGTCGCGGATTCATGGCCACGACAGCCGGCGCGGCGCTGGCCGCGGGCCTGCCGCTCAGCG
>NZ_CAMYMD010000078.1 GCF_947259555.1 uncultured Roseovarius sp. | reverse complement strand
GCCAGTCAGAGCCGCGGCCCCGGCGGCGGCCCCGGCCGCAGCCCCGGCAAGAACCCGGCGGCGGGCGAGGTCGACATGTTCGTGCGTGATCCCGCAGCCGCAGTCGTGGTTATGATCTTGTGTCATGGTCAGTCTCCTGTTCAGGTGTGAGGACAGCGCGGCGGTATTGCCGCGATGCCAGGTTGGCGGGATCACACCGACCGCATCAGGAGACAGCCGTCACCTGGTCGCGGTCGTGGGTCACGCCGCGGGCGAGAGGGAGCAATGTCCGCTTTCCTTCGGGATCGGTACCCTCACGGGGGTGCCGAAATCGGGATCAGTCCGCCAGCAATTCGGTCAATGCGAGGGCGCAGGCGACTGTTTTCATAGGCGCGTGGGAGTCGGGGGCGGCCTTGGTGGCCACCTCTATCCGGGCTTGATCGGGCTCCGTCATGGCCGACGGTATCGCGATGTTGCCGACGGTAATCGCCATGGCCAGGGCCGAGATGAGAAGCGAGTTTCTGTCTTTCATTTTAATTATCCACTTCGTGGCTTGAAATCCGGGCCTGCGCCCTTGGGTTTGATCCTTCCGGTCAGGTCGGGGAAATCCCGGCCTTGGTCAGTCTGTCTTCCAATGCGTCGATACGGGCCTGAAGCCGGGCAATCTCGTCGCCATGCTCGGCATCGGTACGGCGCACCGGGATGTGCTGGGGGCAGTTCCAGTCATAGGCTGCGACACGAATGATGATTGCGCGCTCGGCCGGCGGGGCCCCGGGCGAGGAGAGCAAGCCGATCACATCGGCGTTCTCGGAGATTTCGACCGTGCCCCACAGCTTCAGCCGCTTGCGCGCCGGGTAATCGACCGCGATGATCGCCACGCGGGGATTGGTGCGCAGGTTTCCGGTGCTGATATATTGCAGGTTGCCGCGGTAATCGGCATAGGCGACGGTTTGCGGGTCGATCACCCTGAGAAACCCGGGAGCGCCGCCGCGGAACTGCACGTAGGGCCAGCCGGTTTCCGAGACGGTGGCCTGAAACACCCCGTCGCGCGCCTCGAGGAAGCGGGCCTCGCGCTCGGTCAGGCTGCGCCCGCCATCGCGGTCGGGCGAGAGGGCACTCGCGTAGAGCGCGGCGGAGCCAAGACGCTCCTGCTCGGCGCGCACGGTCGGGGTGAAGGCGATATCGGCAACTCCAAGAGGCATGGCTCAACTCCTTAGAGGCCAAGGGCCGACAGGCCGGGGTGATCGTCCGGGCGACGCCCGAGCGGCCAGTGAAAGAGACGCTCCTGCTCGGTGATCGGCAGGTCGTTGATCGAGGCAATGCGGTGCCGCATCAGGCCGTTTTCGGCGAATTCCCAGTTCTCGTTGCCATAGGCGCGGGACCACGAGCCGCTGTCGTCGCGGTATTCATAGGCGAAGCGCACGGCGATACGGTTGCCCTGGTGGGTCCAGAGTTCCTTGATCAGCCGGTACTCGTGTTCGCTTGCCCATTTGCGGGTCAGAAACTCCGTGATCCGTTCGCGCCCTTGGAATATCTCGGCGCGGTTGCGCCACTGGCAGTCGGGCGTATAGGCGAGCGCGACCTTTTCGGGGTCGCGGCTGTTCCAGCCATCCTCGGCCATCCGGACCTTGGTGATGGCGGCGGCTTCGTCGAAGGGTGGCAGCGGGGGACGTGTCATTGGGCGACCTCCTATTTGGTGGAATTCTGGCGCCCCGGCCGGGACAGGGAGCGATCCGCGTGGGGGATGCCGGGGCGCCGCCGGGATCAGGCCACCTTGGCGCTGACCACCGGGAAGTCGATCGGCGTCTCGAACGCAGAATTGATGTAGTTGGTCAGCGTGTTGAGCGCGACATGCGCCACGATCTCGACGACCTCGGCCTCGGTGTAGCCCGCCGACTTGAGCGCAGTGATATCGGCGTCCCCGATATGGCCGCGCTCGGTGACGAGCTTGACCGCGAACCCGACGGCGACATCAGCCTTGGGGTCGAAGGAGGAGGCGTTGCGGTTGGCGGCGATTTCCGCCGCGTCGAGCTTGGCCACATGCGTGCCGAGATAGGTATGGGCGGCAAGGCAATACTCGCAGCCATTCACCTGCGCCACGGCGAGTGCGATGCGCTCGCGGGTCTTGGCGTCGAGGCTGCCCTTGGCGAGCGCACCGTTGAGGCTGAGATAGCCTTCGAGCGCGGCGGGGCTGTTCGCGGTGATGCGAAAGAGGTTCGGCACGCTGCCAAGCATTTGACGCACGCCGTCGAGCAGCGGCTGTGCCGCAGCGGGGGCGGCGTCGATCGAGGTGGGAAGAGAAATACGTGTCATGAGGGATCTCGCTTTTGATTAAGTTGGTGAAAATTATATACAGACCGATCTGTATATTTGTCAATCATTAGCTATCCAGTTTGCATGCACCGGTTTTGAAAGTAGCCCTTGAATCCCTGTAGTATTTCTGTGACAAGTATACAGAACTGTCTGGTAAGGTTTATGAATATGCCGAAATCCCGCCGTGACGATCTGGTGGATACTGCCCTAAAACTTTTTTACGCGGGCGGCTTCAATGCCACCGGAATCGACAAGATCCTGGCCGAATCCGGCGTCGCCAAGATGACTCTCTACAAACATTTCCGGTCCAAGGATGAGCTGATTCTCGCGGTACTGCATCGGCGCGATGAGCAATTCCGCAACTGGCTGATGGGCGAGATGGAAAAGGCCGCGCCCGATCCGCGCGGGCGGCTGCTGGCGATGTTCGACGCGCTGGGTGTTTGGTTCGAGGGGCGGGCGTTCAAGGGCATGGGGTTCCACGGTTGCGCCTTCATCAACGCCGCCGGTGAATTCGGCGACCATACCCATCCAGCGCACCGCGCCGCCGCTGAACACAAGCACAGCATCGTGACCTATCTCGAAAGACTGTGTTCCGAAGCAGGCGCGCCGGAGCCACGGCACCTGGCCGAGCAACTGGCCCTGCTCAAGGAGGGGGCCATCGCCACCGCCCATGTGCGCGGCATGCCCGAAGCGGCGCAGATCGCCAGGGACATGGCCGCCGGGATGATCGAAGCGGCCCTCGGGGAGGCATCGCAGCCCGCAAAGGATTGATCCTCCGAATCCGCCACGCAGCGCGGCCTGCAGCGTCACCTGTGCTGGCCCTGTTTCATGAACCCACGGGATCGGCACTGTTGAGGTCTTCTACCACGAACAAGAGCAGATCGATCTCGTCACGCACCACTGCAGCATCATCGAGACCGGGAGCACATCTTTCCGCTTCGCTCAAAGCAAATCCCGCAACAAAACCTGAACCCGAAAAAGCAAAGCCCACAGACGAGCCTGCTATTTCGAGGCCGCTCGCCTGTGGGCTTTGCCACCTCAGGGGCGAGTTATTTTTAAATGATCAAACCGGGTCAGTCTTGAATGCACTTTGACATGCAGGGCCTCCGACAGGCCTTCAACGGCGAACTTGGTGCCGTGATAGAGCGTGCCCAATGGAAAAGTGATCTGCCCCCCAATGGACGAGATATTGATGACCGTGCCCGCGCTGTTCTCCCGCATATGCGGCAGGACGGCCTTCGTTACCTCCAACAGTCCAATCACATTGGTGTCGAACTGACGCCGGATGCGGTTCATCGTAAACGCTTCGAGCACGCCGTAAGCGCCCGAGCCTGCGTTGTTGAGCAGTACGTCGATCCTCTTGGAACGGTCGATGCCGGACTTTGCGGCAAAGGTGATCGATGCCGGTTCGGTCACGTCGAGCCGGGCCAGATGGACGTGGTTGAGACGGGCAAGCTCGCCCGCATTGTCGGGGGCACGCATTGTTGCGATGACGTTCCAGCCTTCGGCCTGGAAGTGTTTGGCGGTCGCCTCGCCGATACCCGAGGAGGCCCCCGTGATCAGAATTGTTTTTATGGTCGGTCTCCTTCAGGCGTTGAGCTTCAACATGTCTTCGATGCCGAGACTGGTCATGACATTGCGCGTCAGATCGTTCAGCACGTCGTTGTAGCGTTCGATTTCGGGGCCGACGCCGAATTGGTCGACCACGGTTCGGAAGGGTTTTTGCCCGAACCGCCGTTCGAGCAATCCGACGACCGCTTCCGCGATCCTTTCGGGGCGCTGGTCTGGCGTCGCGGTCAGCATCTCGGCCAGACCGTCGGCCGACTGTGCGGGGGCGGCGGCGAACTCACCGTACTCCGCCTCGCGCGCCGGGTCGTTCGGCGCGACCATGCCATCGAAAAAGGCCGTCGGCATCGCGCCGGGTTCGATGAGGCAGGACTCGATACCGAAGCCCGACAGTTCGGTCCGATAGCACTCGACGATGGCCTCGAGCGCCCACTTGGACGCGCAATAGGTGCCATAGAACGGCGTCGCAATCCGTCCGATCAGGCTGGAAGTGTAGAAGACCGTGCCGCGCCCCTGACCCCGCATATGCGGCAAGGCAGCCCGCATGACGCGCTGCACGCCCATGACGTTCACATCGAACACCCGAGCCATGTCTTCGGGCGACATCAGTTCCTGAATGCCGTAGGAGCCAATCCCGGCATTGTTGAAGAGCACGTCGAGCCCTCCGAGCGCCTCGATGGCCTGCGCTATCCCGCGGTCGGTGCTTGCGGTATCGGTGACGTCCATCTCGACGATGGAGGCGCCTGCGGTTTCAAGCTCCGCAACCGTGTCCGCGTTCTTGCCCGACCGGCTGCGGACGCTTCCGGCGACCGTGTAGCCCTTTTCCATCTGCCTCTGCGACACCGATCCGAACCTTGAGGACGCGCTTCTCCGCTACTTTCTTCAATGCGACAACGAAGAAACGCGGCACCTCCTCGCGCCGATCACGTCCCGGGAAATCCACGCAAGGCTGCTGTTAGGGCCACATGCGGCTGTTCTTCGACGATTGCTCTGGCACGAAAGCACCGCGAGCCGCATCCATCTGGCCACACGCGACATTCAGGCCAATCTGTCCGATGCCATCGTTGTCGGAGACCTCGCCCAACGCGTCGGCATGAGCACTCCGCCTTCTTCGAGCAGTTCAAGGCCGTAACCGGGACGTCGCCGCTGCAATACCAGAAAGATCTGCGGCTGTTAAAAGCCCGCGAGGATCTGAAAATGAGCCGCGCAAAGGTCTCCGAGATTGCATTCAGCGTCGGCTACGAAAATTCCGCACAGTTTTCGCGAGAATACGCGCGAAAATTTGGAAGATCGCCGCGACAGGACCGTCGAGCCTTAGCCGCCGGGTAAGAGCAGATGGATATGGACGGCCCTAGGACGAAGCGGCTTCGCGGCATTGGCGCATTTGGCTGATGGAGTGAGCAGCCCGTAGCGATGCGCATTTTGTGATCTGACTGACCTGACGGACGATTGGGGCCTTCTCAATCATCAGACAGGAGGCTTTCATGACAGAGGAGAGAGTAACCCCGCTGCGTCAGCGGATGATCGAAGACATGCGCATCCGCGGGATGGGCGACAAACATCAAAAGTCTCATATTCGGGCAATCAAGGATTTTGCGGCGTTCCTCGGGCGATCACCCGATACGGCGATGCCTGAGGACCTGCGCGCCTATCAGCTCCATATGACAGACACGGGGATCACCCCATCGACCTTCAACACGCGTATTGTGGCGCTCCGGTTCTTCTTCGGGATGACCTGCGGGCGCGAAGAGATGAAGCGCTACATGCAATTCCGCACCGAACCGCGCAAGCTGCCTGTGGTCTTCAGCGTGGATGAGGTGTCTGACATCCTGATGGCAGCGCCCGGGCCCGGGCTCAAGTATCGCGCCGCGCTCAGCATTTCCTATGGTGCGGGGCTCCGGGCTGCCGAGGTCTGCAACCTGAAGGTTGGTGACATCGTGCCGGAGGCGCGTCTTCGACATCGTGCCGGAGGCGCGTCTTCGACACGACAGCGATCGGATGCTGATCCACATCGAACAGGGCAAGGGCCAGAAGGACCGCAAGGTGATGTTGTCGCCCGGATTGCTCGAGCTGCTGCGCGCCTGGTGGCGCGAGGCGCGTCCCGAAGGCTGGCTGTTTCCAGGCAAGCCGAAGATCAACCCGATCTCACCGCGCCAACTGAACCGCGCCTTCACCTCGGCCAAGCACATGGCCGGGGTCAAAAAGCCCGCGACCCTGCACACGCTTCGCCACAGCTTCGCCACTCACCTTCTGGAGGCGAACACCGACGTGCGGGTCTCCAGGTCCTGCTCGGCCATGCCAAGCTGACGACGACCGCGCGATACACCCACGTGGCCCCCAAGACGATCCGAGACACGGTGAGCCCCTACGAGATGCTGGCGAAGTTGCAGGACCAGACCGTAAAGCGAAGCCTGGAATGACCGGGCACCGGGGTGGCCCGGCCCAAGCTCGAGATCGCTGACATCTTCCGCGCGCACGGTCCTGCGTGGCGGCGGGCCAATGCGGGGCATGTCAGCCTGTCCCAGTTGAAGGTGATGTCGGCAATCGAAGCCTGCCGGTCTGAGGCGCTCGGTGGGCATGTGGCTGGTTGCGCCAAATGCGGCCACCATCACGTCGCCTATAACTCCTGCAAGAACCGGCACTGCCCGAAGTGTCAGGGACCGGCGGCGCGGGACTGGATGGCGGCGCGTGCCGAGGACCTGCTGCCCGTGGAATACTTCCACGTCGTCTTCACGATGCCAGCCGAGATCGCGCAGATCGCCTTTTGGAACAAGCGGACGGTCTACGGTCTGCTGTTCAGGGCCTCGGCGGAAACCGTGATGGCAATCGCCGCCGATCCCAAACGCATGGGCGCGAAGGTCGGCATGACCAGCGTGCTCCATACCTGGGGTTCGGCGCTGACACACCACCCGCACATCCACATGATCGTGCCGGGCGGCGGCCTGTCGCCCGACGGCGCGAGGTGGATTGCCTGCAAGCCGGGGTTCTTCCTGCATGTGCGGGTTCTGTCGCGACTGTTCCGGCGCCTGTTTCTGGAGGGGGTAGTGGATCTGCATCGCGCCGGACGGCTTGCCTTCTTCGGCGACCTCGAACGGCTGACGCATGCAGATGCCTTCGCCACCTGGCTCGCCCCGTTCCGCAAATCCGAATGGGTGGTCATCGTGCCGGAGGCGCGTCTTCGACACGACGCCAAGCCGCCTTTCGGCGGCCCAGAGGCCGTGCTCGCCTATCTGAGCCGCTATACCCACCGCGTCGCCATCTCGAACCATCGCCTGGTCAGCGGCGATGCCCATGCCGTGGCCTTTCGATGGAAGGATTACCGCATCAAATCAGGCGACCGGCAAAAAGTCATGCGGCTGGCCACGCCCGAGTTCATCCGCCGGTTCCTGATCCACCTCCTGCCTGACGGGTTCCACCGCATCCGGCACTACGGCCTGCTGGCCAGCGCGACCCGCAAAGCCAACATCAGAATGATCCGCGCCTTGCTCTGCGTCCAGCGGCCTGAGCAACTCGCCGTACAGGAACCACAGACCGAGATCGCCCCGCTCACCCTGCGCGAACCGTGCCCCTGCTGCGGCGGCCCCATGCGCATAATCGAAATCTTCCGGCGCGGGCAAAAACCGATGTCGCGCGCCCCACCGAGGGAGCAGGCCGCATGACATATCGCCCGTCATCCACTACGGAGCACCACCGGCTACAGCCCGCAGACCCGGTCCGAACGGCGTGTGCTCGATCGTCTCCAGCGCGTCACGAGGCGGCAATAACTCCAAAACGCAAAGCCTTGTCGAGATCATCGGCCGGGTTTGCGACCGTATCAGGCACCTGGAGCGCCATCAGCAGCACTCCGGATGCAACCGTCGCCCCAACCGTCCGCGCATTTTCCCCATAGCCTGCTCCAAGACCCACGCGGCTTCCACCTTGGGAGGTTTTCCAACGCGGGCCCTGGTCGCGCGAATGAGCAGCGTTCCGCCGCGACCCGCATCGGAAAACCTTCGCCAGTCCGGACGTTAGCTTCAGCGACCGACGTCGCGGTGCAGCTTTCGCAATTCTGCTTTTCGTAACCCGCGCAGCGTTCTATCGATCTCGATCTAAATTCTCTGAGCCGGTTGGTCGCCGTGTGCTAAGGTACATATGCTGGGCTGCTTGCGGCGGATTGATACCCAACGAGAAGCTTAAGGAGATAGACGATGTTTGCACGCGTGACGAAGTACAAGATGAAGCCTGGATCACGGGATGCCGCGACCGTGTTGCTGAACCAGTTGAAGGACTCGATCATGGGCATGAACGGCATGCACAACTTCGTCAACGTTATGAACGAGGACGGCAGTGGCTACGTGATCTCGGTGGTTGAAAGCGAAGAGACATCAGATGCGAACGCGGAACAGGTGCAGGCACTATGGGGCCAGTTCGCAGAGCATTTGGAAGGCCCACCTACGGCCGAGGGCTACGACGTAATCGCCAATTGGGCGAACTGAGGTCAACAGCTCGGTCGGCGGGATTATCCCGACGACCGGTGAGAGGTCGCTGCATGGAGCCGGACAGAATACCCTCAGCCAACTGCGGGTATTCAAAAACTTCGGCCCGCATGTATGTGTCGGCTGCTGTTCGCAATCGAGCATTTGGCACGATTTCGGAAATCGCTCAAATGTATCCGGCCTGTTGATCGGCTCGCGGGCCGTGGCCTTGATGGGGTTACGCACGCGCCGTGGTCTTATTACCGGCAAGGTCCATGATGGCCATTTGGGCCGTCAGACTCTGGGGGCGTATTTTCTCCGGTCCATGCTGTCCTCTCTATCGCGAACTCCTTGGTGACCGTGGAATGCGTCAGATCGCTTCCATGGCCGCGTCCTGTGGGGCGTCGAACCGGGTGCCCTTCCGCAGAATACTCCAGGCGGTTCGGGCGAGTTTGTTGGCGAGTGCTACAGCTGCCTTATTGCGTGGCATGCGCGCCACCGCCTCGGTCAGCCACGGGCCAAAGCTGAAGGCGGACCATCGGTGTGGCCGCATCATGATCACTTTCGCCGCTTGCACGAACAACATCCTCAAATAGCGGCTGCCGCGTTTGGTGATCCGGCCGAGAATGGTGCGACCGCCGGTGCTGAATTGTCGGGGCACCAAGCCCACCCATGCCGCGAAATCACGCCCTCGGTCGAAGGCCTCGCCTTGGCCGACAGCCGCGACCATCGCCGTCGAGATCATCGGGCCGATGCCGGGGATCGTCATGATGTTGGCGCAGTTCTCCTCGGTGCGGCTGATCTCTTCGATCTCGCCAGAGACATCCTCGATCCGTTTGTCCAGCCAGAGCCAGTCGCCATAGAGCCCGATCAGAATGCCGCGCATCCGGGGCGAGATCTCATCCCGTCGCTGGTCGAGGATCGTCTCGAAGGAATTC
>NZ_CAMYMD010000077.1 GCF_947259555.1 uncultured Roseovarius sp. | reverse complement strand
TCAACGTCTCCGCAACGACCTGTGCCTTCAATTCAGGCGGCCAATTCCGCTTGCCATCCGAACGCCGCGGCAACTCTGCCAGAAACTCCCTTGTAGCTCCCATCGAGAAACTCCCCACAAATCAAAGAAGCCTCTGGATCGCAGATCAGGCGCTATGACGTAAGTGTGGGCGCGGCGCACCGGTTACACAGATGCGCGGATCACGGACAGTTAATTGCCAGCGATACAAGCCCGCGCAATGTGCATCAAACCGCGCGGCTCCGGTCATGTTAGCGCCACCACGATTGCAGGGCGCGCGACCCTCGCCTAAGAGGGCGCAAAACGTATCGTGACTCAGGGGGACCCGCCATGTCGCAAGCCGAGCAAAGACAGAAACTCCGCGAAGGACAGGGCTTTATCGCCGCACTCGATCAATCGGGCGGCTCCACGCCAAAAGCGCTGAGCCTCTACGGTGTCGAGGAGAGCGAATACAGCACCGACGCCGAAATGTTCGACCTCGTCCATGCGATGCGCGCGCGGATTGCACAAGCCCCGGCCTTTACCGGCGACAAGGTTCTTGGCGCGATTCTGTTCGAAATGACCATGGACCGCGACATCGGCGGCAAGCCCGCCCCTGACTACCTCTGGCAGGAGCGCGGCGTCGTGCCCTTTCTCAAGGTCGATAAGGGGCTCGCCGACAGCACCGATGGCGTCAAACTGATGAAGCCTATGCCGGATCTCGACGCGCTCCTTGCGCGCGGCGTCAAGGCGGGCATTTTCGGCACCAAGATGCGCTCGGTGATCGACGCGGCAAACCCGGCGGGGATCGAGGCCGTGGTGGAGCAGCAATTCAAGGTCGGGCTGCAGATCCTCGGTCACGGCCTCGTGCCGATCATCGAGCCTGAGGTCACGATCTCCATCGCCGACAAGGCCGAGGCCGAGGAGATCCTGCGCGGCGCGATCCTCGCGCAGCTCGACGCCCTGCCCGCAGATCAGGAAGTGATGCTCAAACTCACCCTGCCGGAAACCGACAATCTCTATGAGGCGCTCGTCAGTCATCCGCGGGTACTGCGCGTCGTGGCGCTTTCGGGCGGCTACAGCCGGGACGAGGCCAATGCGCGGCTGTCCCGCAACACCGGCGTGATCGCGAGCTTCAGCCGGGCGCTCACCGAGGGGCTCTCGGCCCGGCAGTCGGACGCGGAGTTCAACGCGACCATCGCCCGGTCCATCGACGACATCCGAAGCGCCTCGATCGCCGGCTGATCCCAAGAGTCAGAGCATCACAGGCGCGCCGGGGCGGGGTCAGCCCTTTGCCCCGGCGGTTTTCTTTTTCTCCGCCACGACCTTTTCCGCCAGATCGCGCGCGATGGCAAAGGCCCCCTTGATCCGGTCCGCCTCGCCCTTCCAGTCGCGACGCACGACGATCTTGTTGTCGCGCACCTTGGCCAGACCTTTCTGGTCGTTGATGAATGCCACCAAACCCTGCGGCGAGGCGAACTTGTCGTTGTGAAACTGGATCGTCGCGCCCTTGGGCCCGCCATCGAGCTTGGCAATCCCCGCCCGCTTGCACATCGCCTTGATCCGCACCACCAGCATCAGCATGTTGACCTCGCGCGGCAGCTTGCCGAACCGGTCAATGAGCTCGGCGGCAAAGCCTTCCATCTCGACCTTGCTCTCCAGGCCGCTCAAGCGGCGATAGAGCCCGAGACGCACGTCGAGATCGGGCACATAGGTCTCGGGAATGAGCACCGGCACGCCGAGGTTGATCTGCGGCGCCCATTGCTCATCGGCCTCCGACAGCCCGTCGATCTGGCCCGACTTGATCTTGGCAATCGCCTCTTCCAGCATGGATTGATAGAGCTCATAGCCCACATCGCGCATCTGCCCCGACTGTTCCTCGCCCAGGAGGTTCCCCGCCCCGCGAATGTCGAGATCCTGAGACGCGAGCGTGAACCCCGCCCCGAGCGTGTCGAGACTGCCCAGCACCCGCAGCCGCTTTTCCGCGCCGGGCGTCAGCGGCACGCGCGGCTTGGTCGTCAGATAGGCATAGGCGCGGGTCTTGGAGCGCCCCACCCTACCCCGGATCTGATAGAGCTGGCTCAGCCCGAACATGTCGGCGCGGTGGATGATCATCGTGTTGGCGGTCGGAATATCCAGCCCCGACTCAACGATCGTCGTGGCCAGCAGCACATCGTATTTGCCGTCGTAAAAGGCGTTCATCCGGTCATCGAGCTCTCCGGCGGCCATCTGCCCATGCGCCACCACATAGGACACCTCGGGCACCTGATTGGCCATGAACTCTTCGATCTCGGGCAGATCCTTGATGCGCGGGACCACGAAAAACGACTGCCCTCCCCGGTAATGCTCGCGCAGCAGCGCCTCGCGCACCGTCACCGTGTCGAACTCGCTCACATAGGTGCGGATCGACAGCCGGTCGACGGGCGGCGTGCCGATGATCGACAGGTCCCGCACGCCCGAGAGCGACAGTTGCAGCGTGCGCGGGATCGGCGTCGCGGTCAGCGTCAGCACATGCACGTCCGAGCGCAACTGCTTCAATCGCTCCTTATGCGCCACGCCGAACCGCTGTTCCTCGTCGATGATCAAGAGGCCCAGATTCTTGAAGCGCACGCTCTTGGCCAGCAGCGCATGCGTGCCCACCACGATATCGGCCTCGCCCCGGGCCATCGCCTCGCGGGTCTTGGTGGCCTCGCCCTGCGACACGAACCGCGACAACGGGCGCACATTGATCGGAAAGCCGCGAAACCGCTCGGCAAACTCCTTGAAATGCTGCCGCGCTAGTAGCGTCGTGGGCGCGATCACCGCCACCTGCAAGCCTGACATGGCCGCCACAAAGGCCGCGCGCATCGCCACCTCGGTCTTGCCAAAGCCCACATCGCCGCAAATCAGCCGGTCCATCGGGCGGCCCGCGCCCAGATCGGCCACCACATCCTCGATCGCGCGCAGCTGATCGTCGGTCTCCTGATAGGGAAAGCGCGCGGCGAACGCCTCCCAGGCGTGATGCTCGGCCTCGACCACCGGCGCGCGGCGCAATTCGCGCTCGGCGGCCACGCGGATGAGGCGGTCGGCCATCTCGCGGATACGCTCCTTGAGCCGGGCCTTCTTGGCCTGCCACGCGCCGCCGCCCAGCTTGTCGAGCAGACCTTCGTCGTGGCCATACCTGGACAGCAGTTCGATGTTTTCGACCGGCAGATAAAGTTTCGAGCTCTCGGCATATTCCAGCACCAGGCATTCATGCGCCGCGCCCGCCGCCGTGACCACCTCCAGCCCCAGATAGCGCCCGATCCCGTGATCCACGTGCACGACCAGATCGCCCTGACTGAGGGCCTGCGCCTCGGTCAGGAAATTGTCGGCCCGCCGCTTGCGCTTGGCCCCGCGAATGAGGCGCTCGCCCAGCACGTCCTGCTCGGCGATCACCGTCAGGTCGGGCGCCGTAAACCCCTGTTCCAGCGGCCAGACCGCCAGATGCAGCCCGCGCTTGCCCAAAGCCTTGGCGCTGCGGATGGTGACCGCACCCATCAGGCCCTCATCCTCCAACAGCCCCTCGATCCGCTCGCGCGCGCCCTCGGAATAGGACGCCACGACAACCGGCCCCTCGGCCATCCGCGCCTCGACATGATCCTTCAGGACACTGAAAAGGTTTACGTTTTCCTGCTGCCGTTCGGGCGCGAAACTGCGCCCGATGCGCCCGCCCGCGTCGATCACCCCCGGCCCGGTGGCCTGCGGCAGCGCCACGAATTGCAGCACCCGCCGATCCGCCACCGCCGCCTGCCACGCGTCGTCGTCAAGATAGAGCAGCCCGGGCGGCACCGGCTTGTAAACCGTGTCGCCGCGGTTCTTCTGGCTCAGCGCATGCTGGCGCGCCTCGTATTGATCGGTAATGCTCTCCCATCGGGCCACGCGCGCCGGTCCGACCTGATCGTCAAGCGTGATCGACGCCTCCGGCAGATAGTCGAAAATCAGCTCCAGCCGCTCGTGAAAGAACGGCAGCCAATGCTCGACCCCGGCATGTTTGCGCCCGGCGCTCACCGCCTCGTAAAGCGGATCGTCGGTGCCCGCCGCGCCGAACTCGATCCGGTAGTTCTGCCGGAACCGCCGGATCGCGGCCTCGTCCAGAATGACCTCCGACACCGGGGCCAGCTCAATCCGGTCCAGCGTCTCGGTGGTGCGCTGCGTGGCGGCATCGAACCGGCGCAGCCCGTCGAGGATATCGCCGAAGAGATCGAGCCGCACCGGCCCCGCCTCGCCCGGTGGATAGATGTCGATGATGCCGCCGCGCAGCGCGTAATCGCCGGGCTCGGTCACCGTGGGCGCCTGCGAAAACCCCATCCGCACCAGAAAATCGCGCAATGCCTTTTCATCAATGCGCTCGCCGACGGCGGCGGCAAAGGCGGCCTCGCGCAGCACCTCGCGCGCGGGCACCGCCTGCGTCGCCGCATTGAGCGTGGTCAGCAGCACGAACTGCTTGGGCGCGCCATGCACCAAAGTGGCCAGCGTCGCCATCCGCGTGGCAGAGATGTCGGCATTGGGCGACACCCGGTCATAGGGCAGGCAATCCCAGCCGGGAAAGCGGATGACCGGCAGGTCGGGGGCAAAGAACTCCAGCGCCGCCGCCATGGCCGCCATACGCTTGTCGTCGCGCGCGACATGGATGACCGGCCCGCCGGATTTGGTCGCTTCTTGCTGGATCAGCGAAGCATCAAAGCCCTCGGGCGCGCCGCCCACCGTGATATGCTGCGCTTTGCTCATGATTATCCTATGTCCCGTCTCACGCGCCACGGCGCGTCATTTGTCATCCAAGAACATTCGCATTCATGTTCTGGTACATGCCCCACATCGCGGTCACAAAGATCGAAAGCATGCCGATCAGCTGGATGACGAAGCGCTGTGTCTGGAACTGCTTGATCAGCGCGGCACCACGCGGCTGTTGCGCGGCGATGCGCCGCGCGGCCCGTACCGACAACGCACCGACAAGCAACAGGGGAAATCCGAGCAAGAAGACGGCCTGCGCGAACTCATTTCCGTAAACAAACCCGAGAAGTGCGAGCATGGTCATCAAGAAACCGATGATGGCCACCATGAAAAGCCCCGATTGGCGCATGACATATAAAATGCGGTTGGTGTTGATCCGCACCATGTCCTCGAAATCGGTCAGCGCCTCCTCCGAACGACTCTTGCGCGCGCGCACCGCCATGTCCCAAGGCACACCGAGCACCCAATGGCTGGCTGATGACCAAGTGACCGCAAGCGCGATCCAATACCAAAGGTTGCTGAAGGAACGCATGTCGATCAGCTCGAAAACAGTGTCATACCAATCCAATGCCGGGCCTCTTGGTCAATGTCGTCGCCTCTCTTAGCGCCGGTGCGCGGCAATTCCTACCCTTGAGATGCGCGAATTTCCATGCCACTCAATTGGCGGTCCGTCCTCGCCAGAAAGTCCGCCCATGCGCCCGACCCAAGCTGCCTTCCCTGCCACCCGCCTGCGCCGCACCCGCGCAACACCGTCCTTGCGCGCCATGGTGGCGGAAAACACCCTGACCGCGGGCGACCTCATCTGGCCGGTTTTTGTCCGCGATGGCGAGGGGGTGGAAGAGCCTGTTCCATCCATGCCGGGCGTATTTCGCCGCTCGATCGACCGTGTGGTCGAGGCCGCACGTGAGGCCGCCGATCTGGGTATTCCGGCTATTTGCCTGTTCCCCTTCACCTCCGCTGCCAATCGCACAACCGATTGCGCCGAGGCCTGGAACCCGGAAAACCTCAGCAACCGGGCCACCCGCGCGATCAAGGCAGCGGTGCCTGAGATTACTGTCATGACCGACGTGGCGCTCGATCCCTATTCCGACACCGGCCATGACGGGTTTGTGGTGGACGGCGAAATCGTTAACGACGCCACTGTCGAGGCGCTTGTGAAACAGGCGCTGTCACAGGCCGAGGCGGGTGTCGACATCATCGGGCCCTCGGACATGATGGACGGGCGCATCGGCGCCATTCGCACCGCACTCGAAGCCGCGGGTCACCATAACGTGATGATCATGTCCTATGCGGCCAAGTACGCCTCTGCCTTTTACGGGCCCTTCCGCGACGCGGTGGGCGCATCCAATGCCCTCAAGGGAGACAAGAAGACCTACCAGATGAATCCCGCCAACACCGACGAGGCGCTGCGTCTGATCGAGCGAGACCTGAGCGAGGGCGCGGACATGGTCATGGTCAAGCCGGGCCTGCCCTATCTCGATATCTGCCGGCGTGCGAAAGAAAATTTCGGCGCACCGACCTTCGCCTATCAGGTCTCGGGGGAATATGCGATGATCATGGCCGCCGCGCAAAACGGCTGGATCGATCAGGAACGTGCCATGCTGGAGAGCCTCATGTGCTTCAAGCGCGCAGGCTGCGACGGTGTCCTGAGCTATTTCGCACCCGCCGTCGCGCGGCTGATGAGCAAGGCGTGACGATGCGCGCAACATCCCGCCCATAACCACAAGCCCTAGTGACACCGGCACGCCCTGCCCCTATACTCTCGCACAGTCCGGCACCGCAAAAAGACCGGCCATCGAGGCAACAGACAGGCATAGCCATGACCCATATTTCACGACGCACCTTCACGCTCGGGCTGATGGCGGGCACGCCGCTATTGGCGGCCTGCGGTAATGGCGTGGGAAGCCCCGGCGCGGCGCGCATCGACGCGCGCGTGGATGCAACGCTGAGCCACATGTACGCGAACTATCCCAACACCCGCACGCTGGCGGAGAAGTCCACGGGCATCCTCGTCATGCCCGTGGTGACAGAGGCAAGCTTTATGGTCGGCGGCGGCTTTGGCCGTGGCGCGCTCCGGATCAACGATGTGACGGTTGACTACTACTCGGCAACCAAGGGCAGTGTTGGCCTCCAGATCGGCGCGCAGCAATTCGCGCATGTCCTCTTTTTCATGACCGAGGACGCGCTGGAACGTTTCCGCCGGTCATCGGGCTGGGCCGCGGGGGCCGATATCGAGTATGTCTTCAACGATCGGGGCGAGAACCTGCGTGCTGAAACCACGACCTCGACCAGCCCGGTGGTCGCCGTGATCTTTGGTCAGGCCGGTCTGCTTGCCGGCGTTTCGCTCGAAGGCATGAAGTACAACCGCATCATTCCGTGATCCGCTGGCGGCCCCGGTCTGGTGCCGGGGCAACGCCCGTCAGTGCAATGTGAACTCGCCGGACACGTTGCGCCATTCGCCGGGCGCAATGAGTTTGCGATGTGAAAAACGCACCGAATGCAGCGGTCCGTCGATCTCGCGCTGCCAGAATTCGATGAACTCGAACAGCTTTGGGTGGTCTGGGGCTAGGTCGTAATCCTGCCAGATATAGCTGTTGAGGACGCTTTGATAGTCGGGCATCCGGTAGAAGAATTCCGCCGTGGTCAATCCGTACCCTTTGAGCATCAGTTCGGTTTCAGATATCTCCATGAAAGTCGCTCCTGTATCTGCCTGTCCTCCGATGATGCCCGAAAGAAATTACTTTTCAATAAAAACAGTATGTTATCACTCACCATTGACCGCTGACAAAAGCCGCCTCCCTGCGCCATTGCACCCCATATCATGGCTCTGATATAGTCACGCCAACAAGATATAGCGCCAGATCACAGGACGGTAAAAAACGTGAGCGATACGCCTCAACCCCCTGAAAACACGGATGAAATGCCCCCCGCATATGACGGGCCCTCGGTTTCCATCACGCATGAGATGAAGACCTCCTATCTCGATTACGCGATGAGCGTGATCGTCAGCCGCGCGATCCCCGATCTGCGCGACGGCCTGAAACCTGTGCACCGGCGCATCCTCTATGCCATGCATGAGGGCGGCAATACCCATGACAAGCCCTACCGCAAGTCGGCGCGCGCCGTGGGCGACGTGATGGGCAAGTATCACCCGCACGGCGACAGCGCGATATATGACGCGCTGGTGCGTATGGCGCAGGATTTCTCGATGTCGCTGCCGCTGCTGGATGGTCAGGGCAATTTCGGCTCGATGGATGGCGATAACGCCGCGGCCATGCGCTATACCGAAGTGCGGATGGACAAGCCTGCGTCGTTCCTGCTGGCCGATATCGAGAAAGAGACCGTCGATTTTCAGGACAATTACGACGGCAAGGACCGCGAGCCGACGGTGCTGCCCGCGCGGTTCCCCAACATGCTGGTCAATGGCGCGGGCGGCATCGCCGTCGGCATGGCCACCAATATCCCGCCGCACAATCTGGGTGAGGTGGTGGACGCGACGCTGGCACTGATCGACAACCCCGATCTCGAGACCGAGGACCTGATCCAATACGTCCCCGGCCCGGACTTCCCCACCGGCGGCATCATGCTGGGCCGGTCGGGCGCGCGAAAGGCCTATCTGGAAGGGCGCGGCAGCGTTATCATCCGCTCCAAGACCCGCACCGAGGAAATCCGCAAGGATCGCTACGCCATCGTTATCGACGAGATCCCCTATCAGGTGAACAAGGCCAGCATGATCGAAAAGATCGCCGAGGCCGCCCGCGAAAAGCGCATTGAGGGTATCTCCCATGTGCAGGACGAGAGCGACCGCAACGGTGTGCGCGTGGTGGTCGAGCTCAAGCGCGACGCGACCCCCGAGGTGGTGCTCAACCAATTGTTCCGCTTCACCCCGATGCAGACCTCGTTCGGCTGCAACATGCTGGCCCTCAACGGCGGCAAGCCCGAGCAACTGACATTGCACCGCTTCCTGTCGCTGTTCATCATGTTCCGCGAGGAGGTGGTCGCGCGCCGCACCGCCTTTGATCTGCGCAAGGCGCGGGAACGCGCGCATGTGCTCTGCGGTCTGGCCGTCGCTGTGTCGAATGTCGATGAGGTGGTGGCGACCATCCGTTCCTCTGCCGACGCACCCGAGGCGCGGAAAAAACTGATGGAGCGGCGCTGGCCCGCGGGCGATATACTCGAATATATCGCGCTGATTGACGATCCCACCCATCGCGCCAACGAGGACGGCACCTATAACCTGTCTGAGACGCAGGCCCGCGCGATCCTCGACCTGCGCCTGCAACGCCTGACCCAACTGGGCGTCAAGGAAGTGACCGACGAGTTGCAGGAGCTCGCGGGCAAGATCAAGGATTACCTCGCCATCCTCGCCAGCCGCGAGCGGATCATGCAGATAATCCGCGACGAGCTAAGCGAGGTGCGCGAGCAGTTCGCCGTGCCGCGCCGCACCGAGATCGTGGACTGGTCCGGCGACATGGAGGACGAAGACCTCATCGAGCGCGAGGAGATGGTCGTCACCGTCACGCAGGGCGGCTATATCAAACGCACCGCGCTCGCGGATTTCCGCGCCCAGAAGCGCGGCGGCAAGGGCCTCAGCAGCATGGCCACCAAGGATGAAGACGTGGTGACCACGCTCTTCGTGGCCAATACCCATACGCCGCTTCTGGTCTTTACCACCGAAGGCATGGTCTACAAGCTAAAGACATGGCGTCTGCCGCTTGGTGGACGCACGTCGCGCGGAAAGGCCATCGTCAACATCCTGCCCATCCCCACCGGCGTCTCGATCGCCGCGATTATGCCGGTGGACCGCGCCGAAGAAGAGTGGGCCGACCTTCAGATCGTGTTCGCCACCTCGGCGGGCGATGTGCGGCGCAACGCGCTATCGGATTTCACCAATGTCATGCGCAACGGCAAGATCGCGATGGACCTGCCAGAGGGTGTGGAACTGGTCAATGCGCGCATCTGCTCGCCTGCCGATGACGTGATGCTGGTCACAAATTCGGGCCGCGCGATCCGCTTTGCGGTGCCTGATGTGCGGGTCTTCAAGGGCCGCAAATCCACCGGCGTGCGCGGCATCCGCCTGCAAAACGGCGCCCGCGTCGTATCCATGTCGGTGATCGGCCATTTCGAGGCGACCTCGGACGAACGCGCGGCCTATCTCAAGATGCGCCGTGCCGCCGCCGGGGCCCCCGAGGACGAGAGCGGCGAAGAGGACGGCAACGCCGATGCGGTGCTGAGCGCCGAGCGGTTCGAGGAGATGCAGGCCGCCGAGAACCTGATCCTGACAATCACAGCCAACGGTTCTGGCAAGCTGTCGTCGAGCCACGACTACCCGGTGCGCGGGCGCGGTGGCATGGGGGTCACGGCCATCGACAAGGCAATGCGCGGCGGGCCGCTCGTGGCCTCGTTCCCGGTGACGCTGGAGGACCAGATCATGCTTGCCACCTCGCGCGGGCAGTCGATCCGCGTGCCGGTGATGGGCATCTCGTTCCGTTCGCGCAGCGCGGGCGGGGTCAAGGTATTCAACACCGGCAAGGGCGAAGAGGTCGTCTCGGTCGCGTGGATCGCCGAACAGGCCGATGAGGATGGCGAGGCCGAGGGCTAAACGCCCCGGCCTTTGCCACCGCGCTTTTATTGGCCATCCTGCCGCCAAATTCTCGACAGATTTCTTTGGTTCAAGTGGATTTGCCGTTTCGCGGCATGGTTGTATCAGTGACTTCCGTTCTTCGAGACTCACAGCAAACGGATACCGCCCGTGCCCCATAAGAAAAGCGTACACGTCGACCAGACCGGCCTCAACTTGATCCGCATCATCATCGGGTCGTATTTCATGGCTCTTTCGCTCGATCTCGTGAAAGGATTCGACCCGGGCACGCTGTTTGCCACGTCTTTCTCTTCGTCGGTCGCAGACCTGCTCGGGTGCGCTCTTCTTTTGGGCCTGAGTGGCTGTTTCATGGCGGGCATTCAGCTCCGGCTCGCGGCACTCAGCCTCGCGCTGATGATCTTTTCATCCAGTCTTGTTCAGAATTTCGTCATCGTCACACCAGACAGTCTCTCTGCATTCTGGCGCGACCTGACATTGGCGGTCGCGGTGCTGTTAACCTATCTCACGCTGGGGCGGCATGAGCTGCGCCGCGCCTCGGTTCTGGCGCATCGCGCCCGGCTGCACCGGGTGTTGACGCACAAAACCATCAGGCCACGCCGGATCACGCCGCTTGCCGGGCAAAAACGGCCGATTCAGCAAGAAATACGCTATGCGCTCAGCATGCGCGCCCGATTGAAACGGCTGAAGTCACGCCCGCAAGACCCCGAGCCAGAGAATATTTTTGCCAACCTTTAGACGGCCGTGCCTCGGTTAACCCTCTATAAATCTGTCCGGGCCAAGATCGCAGTCAGCCCCTGCCGGGCAGGATATGACCGATGAACCTCTACTGCTGCTTGATAGAACTTAAACAGGATGCCAAGGCGCTTGCATTCGCAACGGCCCTGGAGGCTTGGATGTCGCATCTACAATCGCGCAGGGCCATTGGCCGCTGACGGCTTTGCCAACGAAGGTTGGACCTTGCCGCTGATGGCTACAGCGATTTCCTGCTTGAGATAGAATTGGCAGATCTCACCCAACTTGATCGGGCCTTTCGTCTCACCGGCAGCACCGATGATAAGACGGCCGCGCTGCATGAGCGTGTGCATACTCAGATCGGACGGGCCGACGCCGCTCTGTGCAGGCCCTTCCCTGACCCACTCGTGGATCGTCGCAGCGCAGGGCTCGTACTCGCGCGCCAGGCTTTCAACACTGCGCCCGGTTCGAGCCAGCGCAACCATCTGCTCCCTGAAGTCCGTCGGGTACGGGGTCCTCGTTCTCGGCATGAAAAACACTCTCCTTCATCAAGTGAAAAGTGTCCATCAAACCGGGGAAACTCCAACTCTTCGACGCCTTCGCTCATGTAACGCTCTTGCCAACGCCAGACGCAGGTCGTGGACGTGCCGGTCGTCGCCATGATCGCCGTGGGGCCGAGGCCCTCGCCACTCAGCAGCACGATCCGGCAGCGCCACACATGCCTTTGTGGCGACGATGGCTGAGAAATGACTGCCTCAAGCCGGGATTGATCCTTGTCAGAGACGGTGAAAGATATTCCTGTGCGCATCCTCGTGGCTCGCACAAAGCGCCCAAAATGGGAATCCCCATTCGGACTCCTTCGTTCCGCTCAATCCACCAGGTAAGTATGTAGCCCCCTATTTTTGATCATGGCGCACCAAATCTCGGCCGTTCTGCCGCCGTAAGGATAGACAATCACCTTGTCGTAACCCGGCGTGAATCGGACATGACCTGTGATCTCTGTCAATTTCCGGTCGACGGCGCATATTTCTCCGTGGCGGCATCTCGCGGAGGCGCAGTATTTAAAACGGTATCCTTACAGTCGCGCCTCGGCGTTGGCTCTGGGACCATCATCGGCTGCTCGTCACATGCGCCGCCTTGTGTGCGAGCGCCTCGATCGCGCTCCAATCGCCGATCGACACAAGATCCGGCGGTGCAATCCAGCTTCCGCCGACGCAGAGCACGTTGGGCAGGCTCAGGTAGCTTTTCGCATTGGCGGGGTTGATGCCGCCGGTGGGGCAAAAGGTGATCTGTGGCAGCGGCGCGCCGATGGCCTTGAGCGCGGGTGCACCGCCCGACGCCTCGGCAGGGAAAAACTTGAGCATGTCATAGCCGCGCGCGAGCAGCCGCATCGCCTCGGTCGCGGTGGCAGCGCCCGGCAGGAGCGGCAGGCCCTCTTCTTCGCACGCCGCCAGCAGATCATCCGTCGCCCCGGGCGAGACGCCAAAGGTTGCGCCCGCGGCCTTGGCGGCGCGGACATCCTCGGGGGTGATCAGCGTGCCGGCACCCACATGCCCGCCGGGCACTGCGCTCATGGCGCGGATCGCCTCGAGTGCGGCGGGCGTGCGCAGCGTGACCTCGAGCGCGGGCAACCCGCCCGCGATCAACGCCTCGGCGAGAGGGCGGGCGGTCGCCACATCCTCGATGACAAGGACCGGGACGATCGGGGCCAACGCGCAAATCTCACGGGTGCGGCGGCTGGCATCTCTTGGCGAAAGGACCATGGGTTCAGTCTCCGAAAATGCTGGCGCCGCTGGTGGCGGAGCCGACAGTGTTGCGGAACATGGCGAAAAGCTCGCGTCCCGTCCCCGCCTGAGAGGCCGAGAGATCAGCCTGCACCGGTGCCCGCGCCACCACATCCGGCGTCAGGATGTCGAGCACCCCGGCCTCGGCATCGACCCGCAGAATATCGCCGTCGCGCAGTTTTGCGATCGGCCCGCCCTCGACCGCTTCGGGGCTGACATGGATCGCGGCGGGCACCTTGCCCGAAGCGCCCGACATACGACCGTCGGTGACCAGCGCCACCTTCTGCCCGCGCCCCTGCAGGATCGACAAGAGCGGCGTCAGGCTGTGCAACTCGGGCATGCCATTGGCCTTTGGTCCCTGGAACCGGACAACGACGATCACGTCGCCGGTCAGTTCACCCGCCTTGAAGGCTGCCTTGACCTCCTCCTGATCGGCAAAGATCCGTATCGGTGCCTCGACGATCCGATGCTCGGGCGCCACCGCCGAGACCTTGATCACTGCCGTGCCCAGCGACCCCGAGAGCCGGCTGAGCCCGCCGGTCGGCTGGAACGGATCGCTCACGGGGCGCAGGATCCTGTCATTCAGGGTCGTGCCCGTGCCCGCCTGCCATGTCAGCCCCTCGGTGGTCAGCTTCGGCTCTTGCCGATACTGTCCCAGCCCGCCCCCGGCGACGGTCCTGGTATCGGGATGCAGCAACCCGTGGTCCAGCAACTCGCCGATCATGTAGCCCAGCCCGCCCGCGGCATGAAAATGGTTCACGTCGGCCAGCCCGTTGGGATAGACCCGGGCCATCAGGGGGGTGACCTCGCTCAGTTCCGAAAAATCCTGCCAGTCGAGCAAGATGCCGCCCGCGCGGGCCATGGCGATCAGATGAATGAGCAGGTTGGTTGACCCGCCGGTGGCATTGAGCCCGACGATGCCGTTGACGAAGGCACGCTCGTCCAGGATGTCGCAGACCGGCGTATAATCGTTGCCAAGCGCGCTGAGCGACAGCGCGCGCTTGGCACCCTCGACGGTGAGCGCGTCGCGCAGCCCGGTATTGGGGGTCACGAAGCTGGCACCCGGCAGGTGCAGCCCCATGAACTCCATCAGCATCTGGTTGGTGTTGGCGGTGCCGTAAAAGGTGCAGGTGCCCGGCCCGTGATACGAGGCCATCTCGGCCTGCATCAGCGCGTCGCGCCCAACCTCGCCATTGGCGAATCGCTGGCGCACCTTGGCCTTTTCGTCATTGGGCAGGCCGCTCTGCATCGGACCGGCGGGCAGGAACACCGCCGGCAGATGCCCAAAGGCCTGCGCCGCGATCACCAGCCCCGGCACGATCTTGTCACAAACCCCGAGGAATACGGCGGCATCAAAGGTGTTGTGGCTGAGCGCCACCGAGGCCGCGAGCGCGATCACGTCGCGCGAAAACAGCGACAGCTCCATCCCCGCTTCGCCTTGGGTCACGCCGTCGCACATCGCGGGCACACCGCCCGCCACCTGCGCCGTGCCGCCCGCCTCACGCGCCGCCTGACGGATCAGTTCGGGAAACCGCTCGAACGGCTGATGCGCCGAGAGCATGTCGTTATAGGCGGTCACAATGCCGAGATTGCCCGCGCTCGTGCCCGCCAACCGATCCTTGTCCGCGCCCGAGGCCGCATAGGCATGCGCCTGCCCGCTGCACGACAGATGCCCTCGCGCCGGACCATTTTCTCGGGCCTTCGCCATGCGCGACAGATGTGCGCTCCGGGTGGGTTCGCTGCGCGCGATGATACGGTCTGTCACGCGCGCAACCACTGGGTTCAGTGTCATCTACTGTGCCTCTCCCTTGCTGTGCGATCGGCTGCCGTCTGTCGGCCGACCTGCCTCGAACAGCCCAGCCACGGCCTTGTGTCACGCCTCGCACGACCTTGATTTTAGCGCTAACACAAATGTCCCTGCAAAGAAACCGGGCAACGGTTTTCGCAAGATGGGCGCAGACCTTCGCGTCTGCATCAGATCAGCGTGACAAAATCGCCTTCAGGCTCACGTCCGAATTTGGCACCTCGCGCAGATCAAGCGCGGCCACAATATCGACAAGATGACTTTTCATGAGATCTTCCGCGTCTTCGCCATCGCGCCGGCGGAACGCCTCCAAGAGGGCGTGGTGCGCGTGTTTCTCACAGAGCGCGCTATGACGCTTCCAGTAAAGCGCGATGATCAGCGAAGAGCGCGCAACCAGACGCTCGATGAAACCGGCGATCGTGGTTTGGTCTGCAATGCGCGAGATCTCGATGTGAAACTGCCCCGAAAGGCGAAGCGCCTTACCCGGCTCGGCGCGCTCCAGCGCGTCATGCTCGGCAGAGATATGCGCCTCCAGTGTCCGCAGCGCCGGCTCTGTCATGCGCTCGGCGGCAGAGCGGGCGGTGCGCGGCTCCAATAGTGCGCGTGCCTCGAACACCTCGCGTGCCTCGCGGATTGTGGGCTTGGCGACAAAGGCACCGCGATTGCGGCGCAATTCGACCAGTTCTTCGTGCGACAACGCCTGAAGAGCGGAACGCACTACGGTGCGCGATACATTGAAAATATCGCTCAACTCATCCTCGCCCAACTTGGTGCCGGGCACGAGACGGTGCTCGTGTATCGCCTGAGACAAGGCCACGACGATGCCGGCGCTCGCCCCGCTGACGGTGGTCTGGGTGAAAACGGGTGTTTCGGTCGAGTGATTCATGCGCCTGCTCCTGCCACCATCATGACGGAGCATCTGACTGCGCACAATACGCCTCAAAATCACACTCAGTGAACTTATAGATTGTATACATATATTGCGCACAATTATTCGGCACGGAGCTACATGCCGCGCGGAAAAACCCGGCACAGTCAAAAATCCGTCGCGCCTGCCAAGACAAATCCATTGCGCCACCCGGCTCGACATTCAGGGATGAACGCAACCCCACATGGATGTACTCATGCCACATTCCGCCGATCTAGAATTCGTCTCCCTGACCAAACGCTACGGTAAAACCGTTGCGGTCGATGCGATCTCGCATCACTTCAAGGCGGGCACCTATGCCTGCCTTCTGGGGCCGTCGGGCTGTGGCAAGTCCTCCACCCTGCGGATGATCGCGGGACACGAGGACGTCAGTGACGGGGCCATCGTGCTATCGGGGCGCGACATATCCCACCTGGCGCCCGCGCGGCGCGGCACGGCGATGATGTTTCAAAGCTATGCGCTCTTTCCGCATCTCAATGTGCGCGACAACGTGGCCTTCAGCCTGCGCATGGCAGGGCAGGACAAGGCCACGCGCCTTTCCCGAGCAGATGAAATGCTCGACCTCGTCGAGATGACGCAATACGCGGACCGCAAGCCCGATCAGTTGTCCGGCGGGCAGCAGCAGCGCGTGGCCCTTGCGCGCGCGCTCATCACCCGACCGCAGGTCTTGCTGCTGGACGAGCCGCTCTCGGCACTCGATCCGTTCCTGCGCATCCGCATGCGTACGGAACTGAAACGGTTGCAACGCGATCTCGGCATCAGCTTCATCCATGTGACCCACGGGCAGGATGAGGCACTGGCCCTCGCCGACGAGATCATCGTGATGAACGACGCGCGCATCGAGCAGGCGGGCCCCGCACGCGAGGTGTTCAACGCGCCGCGCACCGCCTTTGTCGCGCGCTTCATGGGCGGGCACAACGTGCTGCACCTGCCGCAAGGCCAGATTGCCCTGCGCTCTGACGTCATGTCCATCACCTCGCCCGAGGCCGGACGGATCGACGGGCGTATCACCGGAATCGAATACCAGGGCACGCATGTCGCGCTCATTTCCGTGGTCGCGGGCGACCAGGAGGTGACGGCGCTTTTGCCCGAGCGCGAGTTTTTCCAGAACCCTCGGGAGTTGGGCGAGGTGATCGGTCTGGGATGGGACGACCGGGCCGCGCATCCGATTTCCGCCTGAAGACTGAAGACCCGAGTCAAAAAACCACAACGGAGAGGACCAACCATGACGACGATCTGCAAGACCCGCTACAGCCGCCGCGCCCTGTTGAAATCAGGAGGCGCAGCACTTGCAGCCTCTGCCCTGCCCGCCCCGATGGTCTGGGGTCAGGAGGGCAAGGATATCGTGCTGCGCCAATTCGGCACCGGGGTGTCGAACCTCAACGAGGTGGCGACCAAGGTGAAAGAGGATCTGGGCATCACGCTGGAGATGACCGCGCTCGACACCGACAGCGTAACGCAGCGTGCCGCCACACAACCCGATAGCTTCGACATCGCCGATATCGAGTACTTCGTCTGTAGAAAGGTCTGGCCGACCGGCAACCTGCAAGCGATGGATGCCGGCCGGATCGAGAATTACGACAAGATCGTCGGCATTTTCCGCGACGGCAAACTGACCCCCGACAGCGAGATCGCGCAGGGCACCGCCCCGCATACCGTCGGCTTTGTCGAAGGGCCGGGCGGCACTGACTTCGTGGATACCGAAAGCGGCTGGATGACGCTGATCCCCACGATCTACAACGCCGATACGCTCGGCATCCGCCCCGATCTGATCGGGCGTCCGATCGAAAGCTGGACCGAGCTGCTGAACCCCGAGTTCAAGGGCAAGGCGTCGATCCTCGACATATCCTCGATCGGGATCATGGACATGGCGATGGTCTGCGAGGCGATGGGCGAGATCACCTATGGCAACAAGGGTAACATGACCCGCGAGGAGATCGACAAGACCATCGCGATCTTTACGGATGCCAAGAAAGCGGGCCAGTTCCGCGCATTCTGGAAAACCTTCGATGAGAGTGTGAACCTGATGGCGAGCGGAGAGGTGGTGATCCAGTCGATGTGGTCGCCCGCCATCACGGCAGTGCGTTCGCGCGATATTCCTTGCGTCTACCAGCCGCTGAAAGAGGGTTATCGTTCATGGGGCGGCGGCATCGGGCTGTCGGCGTCACTTTCGGGAATGGAGCTGGATGCAGCCTATGACTATATCAACTGGTATCTCAGTGGCTGGGTCGGCGGCTTTCTGATGCGGCAGGGGTATTACTCGGCGGTGCCCGAAACCTCCAAGGCGTTCATGAGCGAGAACGAATGGGGCTACTGGTTCGAGGGCAAGGAAAGCACCGACGTGATCACCTCGCCCTTTGGCGACACGCTCGCAGAGGCGGGCGAGGTGCGCGACGGCGGATCGTTCTACGACCGGATGGGGGCCGTGGCCTGCTGGAATTCGGTGATGGATGAAAACCAGTACATGGTGCGCAAGTGGAATGAGTTCATCGCCGCGTGAGTGAGGTGTCGGAT
>NZ_CAMYMD010000076.1 GCF_947259555.1 uncultured Roseovarius sp. | reverse complement strand
GTCTGGCCCCCACACCCCCCCAGGATATTTGAGGCCAGAAGAAACATCAGGTCGGCTCCAGCGTGCTGCGCACCTCGTCGAGAATGCGTTTCGCCTCCGAGCCCTGCATTCGGGCGATATCGTCCTGATATTTCAGGATCGCGCCCAACGTGTCGGCGATCACCTCGGGGCTAAGGCTGACCACGTCGAGCGCCAGCAGGCATTTGGCCCAGTCGATGGTCTCGGCCACGCCCGGTTTCTTGAACAGATCCTCTGTGCGCAGGGCCTGGACAAAGGCGACCACCTCGCGGCTCAACTGCTCTGCCGCCTCGGGCGCGCGGGCCTGCAAGATCTCGATTTCACGCTCGAACGTCGGGTATTCCACCCAGTGATAGAGGCAGCGGCGTTTGAGCGCGTCATGCACCTCGCGGGTGCGGTTCGAGGTCAGGATCACGATCGGCGGTTCTGGCGCATGGATCGTGCCAAGCTCCGGTATCGTCACCTGAAAATCCGACAGCGCCTCCAGCAGGAACGCCTCGAAGGGCTCGTCTGTGCGGTCGATCTCGTCGATCAGCAGCACCGGCGCGCCGCCCGCTTGCGGCCGCATCGCCTGCAAGAGCGGGCGCTCGACCAGGTATTGCTCGGTAAAAAGCTCATCCTTCAGGTGTCCGCGATCCACGCCGCCTGCGGCCTCGGCGGTGCGGATGGCAATCATCTGTTCGGCGAAATTCCACTCATAGACAGCGCTTGCCGCATCCAACCCCTCATAGCATTGCAACCGAATGAGCCGCCGCCCGAGGCCCAAAGCGATGGCCTTGGCGATCTCGGTCTTGCCGGTCCCCGCCTCACCCTCGAGAAACAAGGGCCGCCCGAGGGTCAGCGCGAGATAGGTCACCGTGCCCAAGGCGCGCCCGCAGACATAGTCCTGTCCCGCCAGCATGTCCTGAACCGCGCCGATGGATGTGGGATTTGTCACGCTTTTGGCCTCCGATTTCACTCCGCACGGCAATGAAGTGCATCGCAAGTCCGGGGCGGTCAAGGGCGCAAGCGGCAACCCGCATGGCCAAGCCTCGCGGAATGCCCCATCTTTTTCCCAACTTTTGCCCGATTCAAAAGACAGGATAAGCGTCAATCAGGGCCGCGCAGCAATGGCTCCAACATGACCGAGGTTTTGATCAAACATGCAGGACAGCCCCGATATTTTCGACACCGATCTCTCAGGGCTCGACTGGGATGCGTGGTGCGAGCGCGCCAACGCCTTGGCGGGCGACGATGGCTATGCCGAGCCTTTGGGCGATGCGCATGCTGCCGTGTTGATAGAGCGTGAGCCCAAGACCCTGCTCGTGACGTTCGAGACCCATCACCGCCTATCCGAAATATCACCAAAGGCACAGCCTCTGGGCTGGGCGCTGACCAAGGCTTTGGGCTGGTCGCACCTGTGCCTCATAAGCAAGCGCGACACCTGGTTTCGAGACGGCATGGTATATGGCTATTTCGACAGGCTGATCGACGACGGATTCTTTGACGAGTTCGACGAGGTCATTTTTTACGGCGCCGGCGCTTGCGGTTACGCGGCGGCGGCGTTTTCTGTGGCCTCCCCCGGAGCCAAGGTCGTCATGCTGCGCCCCCAGGCCACGCTCGATCCACGCGTCACAGAGTGGGATGATCGCTATCTGCGGATGCGCCGGACATCGTTTACGAATCGCTACGGCTATGCCCCCGACATGCTGGATGCAGCATCCGAAGCGGTATTGCTCTATGATCCCGACATCGACCTCGACGCCATGCATGCCGCGCTCTTCACACGCTCCAACGTTCTCAAGTTCCGGACCCGGCATCTCGGATATCAGAGCGAGAAAGCCCTGTTGCGCATGGGGGTCATCTTTCGCCTGCTCGCCCAGATCAGAGCCGGAAAATTGACCCCGCTCAGCCTCGCCCAGCTCTATCGCAAGCGCCGCGATGACACCCCTTATCTCTTTAGCGTGTTGCAGCGCCTCATGTCCGAAGAGCGTGACCTTCTGGCGATGATGCATTGCCGCAACGCGATCGCCCGCCGCGTGGGCGGCCCTCGCTTTCGCAAAGCGTTGAACATGTTGCGCGCAAAACAGGATCCACAATAGCGTAAGGGACGGCGCTGTTTCTCTGGTCTTGGACCCCGCGATTGTGTATGCGCTTGCGCCATGAGCCAGATCCTGACCCTTCGCCGCCCCGACGATTGGCACCTGCACCTGCGCGACGGCGCGATGCTGGGCGCCGTCCTGCCCGAAAGCGCCCGCCACTTCGCCCGCGCCATCATCATGCCCAATCTCGTGCCGCCCGTCGTCACGGCCCGTGACGCGCGCGCGTACCGCGAGCGTATCCTGACCGCGCTGCCAGAGGGGATGGATTTCACCCCGCTGATGACGCTCTACCTCACCGAAGAGACCGACCCGGACGACGTCGCCGCCGCCCATGCCGAGGGGCTGATCACCGCCGTAAAGCTCTATCCCGCAGGGGCCACCACCAATTCCGCCTCCGGCGTGCGCGACTTTGACAAAGTGCGGCCGGTGCTTGAGAAAATGGCCGAGATCGGCCTGCCGCTCTGCGTGCATGGCGAGGTGACGGACCCGGAGATCGACATCTTCGACCGCGAGGCGGTGTTCATCGACCGCGTGCTCGACCCTGTGCGTCGCGCCACGCCGGGGCTGCGCGTGGTGATGGAGCATATCACGACGCGGGACGGCGTGGAGTATGTGACCGCGAACGACCGCGACCTCGCCGCCACCATCACCACCCATCACCTCGTGATCAACCGCAACCACCTCCTCGTGGGCGGGATCAAACCGCATTACTATTGCCTGCCCGTGGCCAAGCGCGAGGAACACCGCCTCGCCCTGCGCCGCGCCGCCACCTCAGGCGACGCACGGTTTTTCCTCGGCACCGACAGCGCGCCCCATACCGACCCGCTGAAGCAAAGCGCCTGTGGCTGTGCCGGCTGCTTCACCGCCCCCAACACCATGTCGATCCTCGCCCATGTGTTCGAGGAGGAAAACGCGCTGAACCGTCTCGAGGGCTTCACCTCGCTCCACGGCCCCGCCTTCTACGGTCTGCCCCCGAACGAGGCGCAGATCACCCTCACCAAGGGCGACACGGTCACCTATCCTGACAAGATCGAAACAGATGATGGCCCCGTCACCGTGTTCGACCCCGGCTTCGCGCTGCACTGGCAGGTGACCTGATCTTCATCTTGCCCGAAATATCCCCGCCGGAGGCATCAAATCTCTTCGGCGCAGCGCCCAACCCAAGGACCACGCCATGATCCCCGCCACCTACCCGCCCAAGGATGAAATCGCCCGCCTCACCGCCCGTATGCTGCTCGAAATCGGCGCCGTGCATTTCAACGCGGAGGAGCCCTTCACGCTGGCCTCCGGCCTGCCCTCGCCCACCTATATCGACTGCCGCAAGCTGATCTCCTACCCGCGCATCCGCTCCACCTTGATGGATTTTCTCACCGTCACCGTGATGCGCGACGCCGGGTTCGAGGCGTTCGACAATATCGCCGGCGGCGAGACGGCGGGCATTCCCTTTGCCGCGCTGGTGGCCGAACGCATGGCCCTGCCGATGACCTATGTCCGCAAGAAACCCAAGGGTTACGGCCGTAACGCCCGCATTGAAGGCGCGATGAGCGAAGGCCAGCGGGTGCTTCTGGTCGAGGACCTCACCACCGATGGCGGCTCCAAACTCAGCTTCGTCGATGCCATCCGCGAGACCGGGGCCAGTTGCGGGCACACGGCGGTAATTTTCTTTTACGACATTTTCCCCGAGACCGAGAAAACCCTCGGCGATCACGGCGTTGCCTTGCACCATCTCTGCACCTGGTGGGATGTGCTGGCAGAGGCCCGCACCCAAGGGGCCTTTGATCCGCAAACCATGGATACGGTAGAGGAATTTCTGCGTGATCCACGTAAGTGGCAGGCCGCAAACAAGAAATAAACTTGTCCACAGGATCGCAGGATCGGCCCATACTCGAATCGCATATCTGATGAAGATGTGGTAGGTTCACGTGGTCGAGCTACAGGATGCTGATCGCAGTTCAGTGGTACCGGATTATCCACCGGGTTGTCCCGCAGATCATCCACAGACATATCCAAGTGGCGATGACGGGCAGCTTCGCCTAGAACGACCGAACAGAAAAACCACCTGAACAGGGGCAGCAGGCATGACCGGACTCACCGCATTCAATCCGACCGGAACAGAAATCCAGTCGGCAGCGAGCGTGCCGCATTCGATCGAGGCAGAGCAGCAGTTGCTCGGCGCCATCCTGACAAACAACGACATATATGACCGCGTCGCGCAGATCATCGGGCCCAAGCATTTCTATGATCCGGTCCATGCCCGCATTTTCGAGACAGCAGCGACGCGCATTGCCAAGAATAACCTCGCCTCGCCCGTGACCCTCCGTGCCTTCCTCGAGGATGATGACGGGCTCAAGGAATTGGGCGGCCCTGCCTATCTGGCCAAACTCGCCGGTGCGGCCATCTCGACCTTCGCGGTGCGCGACTATGCCCAGATGATCTATGATCTGGCGGTCCGGCGTGAATTGATCGCTCTCGGTCATGACATCGCCGGCAAAGCCGCGCGCGTCGATGTCGAAAGCGAACCCAAGGACCAGATCGTCGAGGCGGAGCAAAAGCTCTATCAACTCGCCGAGCAGGGTCAGTCTGAGACGGGTTTTCAAAGTTTTCTCAAGGCGGTAACGGACGCTGTTAATGTCGCCAATGCCGCCTATCAGCGCGAGGGTGGTCTCGCGGGCGTGTCGACCGGCCTCGCCGACTTGGATAGCAAACTGGGCGGGCTGCACAAATCCGACCTTTTGATCCTCGCCGGGCGACCCTCGATGGGCAAGACCTCGCTTGCCACCAACATCGCGTTCAACGTGGCGCGTGCGTATCGCCGTGGTACGTTGTCAGATGGCACCGACGGGGCGGTCGATGGCGGTGTCGTGGGGTTCTTCTCGCTAGAGATGAGCGCCGAGCAGTTGGCGGGCCGGGTGCTCGCCGAAGCATCCGAGATTTCCTCGCACAAGATTCGTCAAGGCGACATGGACGAAACCGAATTTCGCCGTTTTGTCGAGGCCGCCAAACAGCTTGAAGCCTGCCCGCTCTATATCGACGATACCGCCGCGATTCCGATCTCACAGCTCGCGGCGCGGGCACGGCGTCTCAAGCGCACGCATGGACTCGACGTGCTGATCGTCGACTACCTGCAACTGGTACGCGGTGCCTCCGATAATCGTGTTCAGGAGATCGGCGAGATCTCGATGGGACTCAAGGCCATCGCCAAGGAGTTGAACATCCCCGTCATCGCGCTCTCCCAGCTCTCGCGTCAGGTCGAGAGCCGCGAAGACAAGCGGCCACAACTGTCGGATCTGCGCGAATCGGGATCGATCGAGCAGGACGCGGACGTGGTCATGTTCGTGTTCCGCGAAGAGTATTACAAGGAACGCGAGAAACCCGGCGATCACGAGATGGACAAGATGGCCGAATGGCAGGAAGCAATGTCACGCCTGCATGGCAAGGCCGAAGTCATCATCGGCAAGCAGCGTCACGGACCCATCGGAACCGTTGAGCTGAGTTTCGAGGCGCAGTTCACCCGCTTTGGCAATCTGGTGAAGCCATGGCAGCAGAACGGCGGCGCAGAATTCTAGGCCGGCATACCGCCCCGGGGGCGCTGCCCCCGGACCCCCGAGGTATTTTGAGCCAGATGAAACCCGAATCCCGCACAACGCGTTGAACAGCATGCCCCGTTACGCCCTACAGATCGAGTACCACGGCGCACCGTTTTGCGGATGGCAGCGGCAGTCCGAACATCCCTCGGTGCAGGGCGCCATCGAGGCCGCATTGGACAAGCTGGAGCCCGGTCCCCACACTATAGCCGCCGCCGGGCGCACAGATGCGGGTGTGCATGCCTTGGCGCAGGTGGCGCATTGTGATCTCGAGCGCCACTGGGATCCGTTTCGCCTCGGGCAGGCGCTCAACTATCACCTGAAGCCGCAGCCGGTGGCGATCGTCCGATGTGAACAGGTGGCGGCAGATTGGCACGCACGCTTTTCCGCGACAGAGCGGCGCTATCTGTTTCGCCTCCTGATGCGGCGCGCGCCCGCAACGCACGCAAAAGGTCTGGTATGGCAGGTGCCGCGCGGGCTCGATATCGACGCCATGCGCGCAGGCGCCGCCTGTCTTTTGGGGCATCACGATTTCACGACCTTCAGATCCACGATCTGTCAGGCAAAAAGCCCACTCAAGACACTGGATGCATTAGAGATCGAGCCCGTCTCAGGGTTCTCTGGACCGGAATTGCATTTTCATCTGCGCGCGCGCTCGTTCCTGCACAATCAGGTCCGCAGTCTTGTCGGCACCTTGGAGCGCGTGGGCGCCGGAAGCTGGCAACCCGAGCAAGTCAAAAGCGCTCTGGAGGCCCGTGATCGTGCGGCCTGCGGACCGGTTTGCCCGCCACATGGGCTCTATCTGGCGGGTGTGGGATATCAGCAGGACCCGTTCCCGGACAAGACCGGGGCGACGTGACCGCAGGGTAGAGATCTCCTGCCAGGCACAGAACGCGCATGCGCAGGCATGCCTGAAAGACCGGCAAGCCAACAATTGGGACTGCGTGCATTTTGCTTTTGATTTCAGCTGCGGTGATCGCTAAACAACGGGCGAAACGGTTTGCGAACCGTTTTGCGCGGCTCCGTAGCTCAACTGGATAGAGCAAGGACCTTCTAAGTCCGAGGTTGAGGGTTCAAGTCCTTCCGGAGTCGCCAAAACTCTCTGAGTGTTGCCCCGATTTACACAGGTTTCAATGCGTCCAGACTTGCCGGCGGGAGGTGGCGAAATTGTCGCCATATCCGCCCGGCCGGATGTTGGTCTTGCGTTTGTGCGGCTCTTGAACGACCACGTCTATGCCATGTTCCTTGGCGTATTGCAGCGCCGCATCCTTGGTGGAAAACCGCAGACGTACCTGGGTCTGTGTATCGTCGTTCGACGTCCAGCCCATGAGCGGATCGACCTCGCGCGCGGTTTCCGATACGAACTCCAGCACCCATTTGCGGGTCCCTGCGGTGCCGGACTGCATCGCGTTGCGGGCGGGTTTGTAAATGCGCGCGGGCATGCGTCTCTCCCTGACTGCTTTTCCTGATCTTATCCCAAATCGCGCGCGCCTCGGCAAGGGGCGAATGGCCGCGTTCAGGCCGCCTCGCCGTCGGTGAACTGAAGCCGCGCCAGCCTTGCATAGAGTCCGTTCTCCGCAACAAGGCTATCATGCGTGCCCTGCGCCAGGATCCGCCCCTGCTCCATCACAACGATGCGATCCGCCTTTTTCACGGTCGCAAGACGGTGCGCGACAATGATCGTCGTGCGCGTGCGCGCCATGGTTTCGACCGCCTGCTGTACCGCGCGTTCGCTTTCGGCGTCGAGCGCGCTGGTGGCTTCGTCCAGCAGCAAAACAGGTGCATCGCGCAGGATCGCGCGGGCGATGGCGATCCGTTGCTTCTGGCCCCCGGACAGCATCACACCGCGCTCGCCAACATAGGTGTCATATCCCTCGGGCAGCGCACGGATAAACTCATGCGCCGCCGCCGCCTTGGCCGCGGCTTCAATCTCCGCATCGGTCGCATCGAGCCGACCAAACCGGATATTTTCGCGCGCCGAGGCCGCAAAGATCACCGGATCTTGCGGCACCAGCGCCAAATCGCGACGGAACTCATGCCGCGCCATATCCGCCAGAGAGACACCATCCAACGTGATCCTGCCGCCGTCCGGGTCATAAAATCGCTGGATGAGCTGAATGACACTGGTTTTACCGGCCCCTGACGGCCCGACAAGCGCGACCGTCTCGCCGGGGCGGATGGTCAGGCTCACATTGTCGAGCGCGGGCGTCTCGGGACGTGACGGGTAAGCGAATTGAACGCCGTCGAATATGATTTCGCCCTTCACCGGGCGCGGCACGGCACGCGGCTGCGCCGGATCGCGGACCGGGTCATCGGCCTGCAAGAGTTCGACCAGTCTCTCGGTGGCGCCCGCCGCGCGCTGTAACTCGCCCCAGATCTCCGAGAGCGCCGCAACCGCACCGGCAACCATGACCGCGTAGATCACGAATTGCACAAGGCTCCCGGCACTCATCGCGTCGGCGCGTACATCGCGCGCGCCGATCCACAGCACACCTACGATGCCGGTAAAGACCAGAAAGATCACGATCACCGTCATCAGCGCGCGGGTATTGACCCGCCGCCGCGCCGCGTCATGGCTGCGCTCGGTTACATCGGCAAAGCGCGCCCGGCTCTCGCCTTCATGCGTAAACGCCTGCACCGCCTGAACCGACAAGAGCGCCTCTGATGCATTGCCCGAACTGTTGGCGATCCAGTCCTGATTCTCGCGGCTCAGCACCCGCATGCGCCGCCCCAGCGTGAGGATCGGCACGATCACCAGCGGCACGATCAACAGCACGAGCCCCGTCAGCTTGGGCGAGGTGATCAGCATCAGGCCGAGGCCGCCAACGAGAATCAACAGGTTGCGCAACGCGATCGAGATGGACGAGCCGATGACCGACAGGATCAGCGTGGTATCGGTGGTGATCCGGCTCAGCACCTCACCAGTCATGAGACGCTCGAAAAACGCCGGGCTCATGCCGATGACACGGTCGAACACGGCCTTGCGGATATCCGCGACCACGCGCTCGCCCAGCCGGGTGACGAGCATGTAACGCAATCCCGTGCCAAGCGCGAGCAGCGCGGCGATCCCGAGGGCCGCACCGAAATACTGATCGAGAATGGCACCGTCTGCGGTCCCGAAATTATCCACCACGCGGCGCACGGCCAGCGGCAGCACGAGCGCCACGCTCGCGGTCAGGACGAGCGCCAGTATCGCCGCGATCAACAGTGCCCTGTACGGACGCAGGAACGGCCACAGCTCAGCCAGTGCGCCGACGCGCTTCGATTTATCCCGATCCAGCAGATCAGCCCCGTTTTCGGCCCTACGCACCATGCGGTCTTACCCTCTTGTCGTTTGGCACCGGTTCTTGGAGGGCGATCACGCCGGGGTCAAGAGGACAGATCAGCCGCAGGGGGAAAGCTTGGAGCGGGCGACGGGAATCGAACCCGTATCATCAGCTTGGAAGGCTGAGGTCTTACCATTACACAACGCCCGCTTTGGTGGATGACTTAATCGAGGCTCGCGCAAGGGTCAAGCCCGTCGCGGCTCTGTTTCGCGCGTCACGCGGCGCGTCTCGGGGTTGTAAACCACCCCAATCATGCCCGCCGGATCACACTACACCCGCTCTTCGGCACCCGATGCCGTCATGATTGTATACCGGCCCGAAAGAGTGCCACGTTGCCGTTCAAACCGCTCGAAAAACTCGGGCACGCAACCCGCTCGCATCTATGCCCCGTCGGGAGATAACTTACTGATCTTGAAAAACCTCTTCGAACGCCAGTCCAAGCGCGGCGCATTCGCGTCTTGCCAACAGCATGATACGGCTTGATTTTATCTTTCATAAGGAGACTCATGATTTTTCTGATCTGTAAGTGATTATGAAGCCGGATACGCTCCGTGGTGCATTTGTGCCGCTTGATCCCGTCCCGCAAACCCGTAAACTCCGGCAAAACAAGAATGACGAGAGCAGACCAATGGCCATTCCAGACACACTAGCCGCCAGGCTGATCGAAACGGTCAAGGACCACGCGCTGTCGGGCAAGTTCCTGATGCTCGGGCGTCAACGCTGGATCGGGTCGCGGCGCGGCCCCTCGGCGCGCCTGCTGGACAAGGTTCTGGAGACACATCTTCCCGGCGTCTCCGCGACAGATCTGGTCACAGAGGGTGACACTTATTCAGAGCCGTTCTTCGAGCGGCTCGGCTTTGAGAGCGTCGACTCGATGGACCTCTCGGATTTCGAGCAGGCAAGCGTCATTCAGGATCTGAGCGCACCCCTGCCCCGCGAACTGGACGGCGCATTTGACGTGATCTATGATGGCGGAACATGCGAACATATCTTTGATTTGCCCACCGCCTACCGCAACATTCACAAGATGCTCAAACCCGGTGGCGTTCTGATCGGCCACAGCCCCTGCAACAACTGGGTCAATCACTCTTTTTACCAGATCAATCCAGAAATGGTCTACGGGTTCTGGGAGGCAACCCTTGGCTATGAGGTTCTGCGCTGTGCCCTGCAACCGCTCAAGCCTGCCCATGCCCTCAAGGTGGTGACCACCACCAACCCCAATGTCACAGGCAAGCGCCCGCGCCTGTCCGGCGCGCTTGCAGAGGGCGGGATCATTCTGGATTACGCGGTGCGCAAACCACAGCGCGCAACCAAGTCCGCCGACAAGGTCTATCAGTCTGACTACCTCAACCGATGGACAGAGGCAGAGGCCGGAGAATAGCCGACCCCGGGTATCGTCCGTCAGGTCGCCTGCCCGGCGACATCAATAATTCTGCGCCTTGCGGATGCGGGTCATCCGCCCCTCTTCGGTGATCGCACCGCCAAGCGTGGTCACGCCCTTGGCCTGCAAGAGGTCCAACATGCGTACAAAGACCTCCGCGGTGGCCACCGTGTCGCCCATGGCGGTATGGCGCGCCTCAGGCGGGATATGCACGCCGAACCGGTCGCAGAGCGCATCGAGCGTATGCTGCCCGGTATGGTCGAACAGCCCCGCCGACATCAGCACGGTGCACAGCACCGGATTGTCAAACCGCCGCCCGATCACCTGCTCCTTGAGCCGCAAAAACGCCAGATCGAACGGTGCGTTATGCGCGACAAGCACCGCGCCCTGACAAAAGTCGTGAAACCGCTGCCCGGCCTCGGAAATGTCCGGCGCATCCTCGACCATCGCGTCGGTGATGTGATGCACCCGGGTCGAGGCGGGCGGGATGGCGCGGCCCGGGTTGACCAATGTGTCAAAGGTCTCGCCGCGCAGGATGCGGCCATTGACGATGCGCAGACCGGCGATCTGCACGATCTCGTCGCCGCCGCGCGGCGAGAGGCCGGTGGTCTCGGTGTCGAAGACGACAAAACTCAGGTCTGACAAGCGCCTGTCGGCCAGATCGCCGCCGGGCGTGTCGGGCAGGTTGAAGTCGTAGAATTCGGGCCGCGCGTCACCGGGGGCGAGCGGCGGGGCGGCCGAGGCGAGAGGCAGAACGATCCGGTGGCCGGCAGCATTCGTTTCGGCCCAGAGATCGGTCTGATGCGCGGCCAGCGCATCGCGCCCGGAATAAGCACCATACGCCTCCGAGAGCGGCGCGCGCAGCCAGCCGGTCAACTGCCCGTCGGTCACCGCCTCGCCCTGCCAGCCAAGGATCAGCCGGGTCTCGCCCCCCTCCACCTCCGCCGCGAGGGTCAGCCCGTCACGCGTGCCGTCCTCGGTCAGGTGGCATGAGAGCAGCGCCAAAAGCGTGGCCACCGCAAAGCCGTCGCAGGCCAGCATCGCCTCGCTGCGGGTGATCCTGACATCCGTATTAGAATGCGCGCGCACCCCGTCGAACACATGGCTCACCGCGACCGGCGACATCGGCCAGCGGCGCGACTTGATCGCGGCATGGCGGGCGCTGAAATCGTCGAGGCAGGTAAAGAGCCGCGCCACCTCGTCCTCGATCCCCTGCCGCATCCTGGCGCGATCCTCGGGCGCGAGATCGTCCACCGATTGCAGCACGTCCAGCAGCGCGCCGATGGTGCCTGCGGGGCGGCGCACCCCCTCCATCAGCGCGGTGAAGAGGTGATCATGGGCGGCATGGGCGCTCAGATCCTCGGTCGCGTCGCGGAAGATCAGAACATGGCCCGACAGTTCCTCATCCGACAGGATCGGGCTGACGCGGCCCAGCAGGAACCGTTGACCATCGGCAGAGGCGGCCAGAAAGGTCTCGGCGGTGATCTCGCCGCGCACGCGGGCCTTTTGCATCCGCGCCAGCGCGTCCATCACCGGCTCAGGCCGCAAAAAGGCCGACAGCGGACGGTCAAGCCCGATCTCGCCCAAAAGGTCCTGCGCCATGCGGTTATACAGCATCACGCGATTGTCGGGCGTGGCCACCACCGCACCCTCGCCCAGATCCCGAAACAGCGCCTCGAAGAGCGCCTTTTCGCGGGCGATGCGGGCAGTCTCACGCTCCACCGCGCGTTGCCTTGCAGCGCGCGCCTCCGAGAGCGCGGCGTTGATCGCATTGGCGGCGGGGGCGAGCGTGCTGAGATGCTTGGCCTGCCCCTCGTCGATCTGCAAATCGACATCGGCGCGGGCGCGGGTGGTCAGATCAGAGGCGAGCGCAAGGATCGGCTTGGCGACGTTTTCATCGAACAGCAGCCCGATCCAGGCCGCCAGCCCCAGCAGCCCCAGCCCCCCGATCAGCCCCGCGATCACGTAACCATCGGGCGGCCCGCCCGCGCGAGAGTAGCCGAAAACCAGCGCCACCGCGATCAGCACAGCCCCGCCCAGCCCGAGGGCGGCAAAGAAGAGCGCAAAGCGCACACGCAGGCCAAGGCGCTTGGTCAGACGCTCGATCATGCTCCCTCCTCCGTCAGAAGCGCGTTGATCTGCGCGGTCAGATCTGCCGCCGCGAAAGGTTTGGTCATGAAGGCATCGGCGCCCACCGCCATGCCCTTGCGCCGCTCCACCTCGCCGCCGCCCGCGGTGATCATCAGCACCTTGATGCCCCTGAGGGCGGCGTCCCGGCGAATGAGCTGACAAATCTCATAGCCCGAACGCTCGGGCAGCATCACGTCGAGCACCACCAGATCGGGGCGCTCCTCGGCCAGCGCCTCGAGGGCGGCATTTCCCGAGGCCACCCGGCGCAGGGCATAGCCCGCCCGCCCGATCAGATGGGTGAGCGCCAGTGCGATATTATCCTCGTCCTCGACGAGCAGAACGGTTTTTTGCGACATTGCGGGCCTCCTCTCCCGGTCATGTCCGGCGCACTCACGTCTGGCAGAGCGCCTCGCTCAGCGGGTCGTCCTCAGCCATGCTCCTCCACGTGGCCTCGGACGGGTCGGCCAGCGCCGTACCACTCACATCGGCGCGCGCGCCTTCTGCACAATTCACAAGTTGCGGGCGTTTCGCGGGCGGTGTCCAGCGTGCGAAAAAGTAAAGATCGGCCAGCAGGATACCGGGGGCCTCCGGATTGGTCTGCACGCTCTCGCGATCCAGCGCCATGATCCGCGTGGTCTGCGGCACGACATAGGTCCAGGGTTTCCAAAACCGCGTTTCCTCGACCGTGACCAGCACCTCCACCCCCTCGGGCAGCCCGTCAGTGGTGCGACCGGCCCAGCTATATTCCGACCAGATCGCATAGCCCAGCATGGCGATCCCGGCCATGACCGGCGTGATCCATTTGGGCAGGCGTCCGCCGCTCAGATGCCCCGCGATGAGGGCGAGACCGGCAGCGACCGCGCCTGCGGCGAATGTGGCGATGAGTTCAAAGAACATGGGTTATCCTCTTGCCCCGCGCGACTGCCCGATGGCCGATTGCATTGTCTTGACCACCATGAAGGCATCGCGCAGGTGATTGCGTTCCAGATCCGACAGATCGGACGGGTTCATAAAATTATCCGGGGTCTTGCCCCCCGCGATCTGCGCCGCCTGATGACGCAGCCGGGTCTCGGCGATCAGGTCATAGGCATCCAGCAGATCATGCGCGCCGCTTTCCGAGATCACGCCGCCCGCACGCGCGCCCTCGATCCGGTCGCGGGTGCCCGCCTCTTCCAGCGATCCCAGCAGCGCGTAGATCCGCCCCAGATCGACCACCGGCACGACGCCGGAATGCTTGAGATCGATGGTGTTCTTGTGCTCGCCCGACCGAATGAGCGCAAAGCCCCGCAAGAGGCCCAGCGGCACGGTATGCTTGAGCGCGTTCGAGATCATATGCGCCACGAAGATCGAATTCTTCTTCGCCTGCGCCAGCACCTCGGTTTGCAGGTTCTCGAACAGCGCCGTCTCGCCCGCGATAGCGCGCAGGTCGAACATCACCGAGGCCAGCATCTGCGCCTCGTTGTCGGGCTGCGCGATCCAGCCCGCGAAATACTCGCGCCACACCCGGCGCGGCTGCCGCCAGCGCGGATTGCTCGCCATCATGTCACCGGGGCAGTAGAAGAACCCGCAGGTATCCAGCCCGTCGCTGACGAATTTGGCGAGATCGGCGAAATAGGCGTCGTGTTCCGCCGCATCAAAGGCGTCGTCGAGGATCAGGCAATTGTCCTGATCGCTGACGCCGGTTTGCTCGCGGCGCCCCTGAGAGCCGCAGGCGGCCCAGAGATACGGCACCGGCGGCGGGCCCAGCCGTGCCTCGGCCAGCCGCAAGAGCCGCCTTGTGATCGCATCGGTGATATCGGTGATCCGCCGGGTGATCGAGGCGGGCTTGACCCCCGCCTGCACCAGCTGCGCCAGAAGGCCCGGCACACGCTCCATCACATGCGCCATATCCTGCGCGCTCTCGGCATGGGCGATATCGGCGACCATGTGGCTCGCCGTAGCGGCCTGTTGGCGGAAGAGGTCGGTCTTGCCGATCATCCCGACCACGCGGCCGCCCTGCGCCACCGGCAGGTGATTGACCTTGAGCTCCGACAGCAGCATCAGCGCATCAAGGCCCAGCCGCCCCGGCGCGATGGTCACCGGATCGGGCGTCATCACTTGGGCCACCCTGATCTGCCCGTCCAGCCCCTCGGCCAGCACCTTGTTGGTCAGGTCATGGGCGGTGATGATGCCCGCCAGCTGCCCGCCCTCCATCACCACGACCGAGGAAATCACGTGATCGCGCATCAACTTCGCCACATCGGTGATCGTGGCCTCCGGCCCGCAGGTGACAGGATGTCTCGCCATCAGGTCCGAGACCTGAAGCGCGGTCAGACCGGTCGCATAGGGGCCGGTGTCGGCAGGGTCGGTGGGCCGCGCGCGGGCAAACCAGCGGGCGATCCCGTCGCACTCCTCCATCAGCGCGAGGAACTCCGCCCCGGGGATGAGGATGAGGCGCGCAGGCTCGGACGCGCGGGCGGTCAGTTGCGCGGTGCCATCGCGAAGCAGGCCGCGCTCACCCATGATATCGCCGGGGCCGCGATGCGACACGAGGTCATTGGCCCCGGTCTGAATGTCGAACGCGCCCGAAATGACGATATAAAGCCCGCTGATCGGCGCCCCCTTGGTAAAGAGCGTCTCGCCCTGCGCCACCTTGACCGCCGTCAGACCGGGGGCAAGCCGCGCGCGCATCGCCTCCGTCAGCGCGTCAAAGGGGGCCTGCGCACACAGCGTGTCGATCAGGGCGGGGTCGGTCTCGGGCATTGCCGGGCCTTTCTTGGGGTGTTCGGGATCAATAACCTAAAAGCGCCCGGTCGTGGCCGTAAATATCGGCGGGCGAAAAAGACAGGGGCGGCATTGTGCGCCGCCCCTGCCCGCATCATTTAGTGATCGGCCGCAGCCGCCGCCGCACCCTTGGGCACGCGGACGCTTTCGACCAGGTCCTCGATCTCTTGCGGGATCGGGGCCGTCATCTTCGACACGGTGAAGGCCACCGCGAAGTTGATCATCGCACCCACAGCCCCAAAGGAGGTCGACTTGATCGTGCCAAGCAGCGGATCGGCGTCGGTAAAGCTGTTGGTGTCAGGGATAAAGAACCAGCCCTTGTGCAGGAAGATGTAGATCAGCGTGACCGCGAGACCCGTGATCATGCCCGCCACGGCGCCCTTGTTGTTCACCTTTGTAAAGATGCCCATCATCAGCGCCGGGAAGATCGACGCCGCCGCAAGACCAAAGGCCAGCGCCACGGTTTGCGCGGCAAAGCCCGGAGGGTTGAGGCCCAGATAGGTGGCCACCACGATCGCCGCCGCCATCGCGACCCGCGCCGACAAAAGCTCGCCCTTTTCCGAGATGCCCGGGTTGAGCTGACCCTTGATCAGGTCGTGGCTCACCGCCGAGGAGATGGCCAGCAAGAGACCGGCAGCCGTCGACAGAGCAGCCGCAAGACCACCCGCCGCGACCAGGCCGATCACCCAGCCCGGAAGGTTGGCGATCTCGGGGTTGGCCAGCACCAGGATGTCGCGGTTGAAGTTGGTCAGCTCATTGCCTTCCCAGCCGTTCGCAGCGGCCTTTTCCTGCATGTCGGCATTGGCGTCGTTGTAGTATTGGATACGCCCGTCGCCGTTCTTGTCTTCCCAGCCCAGGAGACCGGTTTTCTGCCAGGTGGCCATCCAGTCATACTTGGGATCGGTTTCGATATCCTCGACGGAAACCGCCTGCGCATCGGTGCCGTTGGGCCACATCAACTCGGTGATGTTGAGCCGTGCCATCGCACCCACAGCCGGGGCCGTGAGGTAGAGCAGCGCGATAAAGACCAGCGCCCAGCCCGCCGACCAGCGGGCATCGGCCACGCGGGGAACGGTGAAGAAGCGCATGATCACGTGCGGCAGACCGGCGGTGCCGATCATCAGCGACAGGGTAAACAGCACCATGTTGAACGTATCGCCATGATGGGCGGTATATTCATTGAAGCCCAGTTCGCGCACGATCTGATCAAGCTTCGCCAAAAGCGGCTCGCCGGATGCGACGTGATCGCCAAAGAGACCCAGACCCGGGATCGGGTTGCCGGTCAGTTGCAGCGAGATGAAGATCGCCGGAATGGTATAGGCGAGGATAAGCACGACATATTGTGCCACCTGCGTGTAGGTCACGCCCTTCATGCCGCCGAACACCGCGTAGGCAAAGACCACACAGGCCCCGATCAGCAGACCGGCGGTGTTGGAGATCTCCAGAAAGCGGCCAAAGGCCACGCCGACGCCGGTCATCTGGCCGATCACATAGGTCAGCGACGCGACGATCAGACAGACCACCGCAACCATGCGCGCGGTCGGGCTATAGAACCGGTCGCCGATGAACTCGGAGACGGTGAACTTGCCGAACTTGCGCAGGTAGGGTGCCAGCAGCAGCGCCAGCAGCACATAGCCACCGGTCCAGCCCATCAGGAAGGTCGAGTTGTCATAGCCGGTAAAGGCGATGAGGCCCGCCATCGAGATGAACGAGGCAGCCGACATCCAGTCGGCGGCGGTCGCCATGCCGTTGGTCACGGGGTGAACCCCACGGCCAGCCGCATAGAATTCAGAGGTCGATCCGGCGCGTGCCCAGATCGCGATGCCGATATAAAGCGCGAAGGATGCGCCCACGAATATCAGGTTGAGTGTAAACTGATCCATTGTCCCCGGCTCCCTTATTCTTCACCGACGCCGTGTTCGGCATCGAGTTTGTTCATCCGCCAGGCGTAGAAGAAGATCAGCGCCAGAAAGACCAGGATCGAGCCTTGCTGTGCGAACCAGAACCCAAGGTCGGTGCCGCCCACGGCGATCCCCGACAACATGGGGCGCAACAGAATGCCGAACCCGAACGAGACCAGAGCCCAGATCACCAGGCTCCAGAGAATGATGCGCACATTGGTTTTCCAATATGCCTTTGCGGCTTCCTTATCGGACAAAGCGTGTCCTCCCTTTTGTCAAAGGTTTCCTCCTGACCGGGCCGGGACCATCCCGGCGCGGGCCTTCCCTTACGCGACCGCCTGCTTGACGATCGTGTTCAGCTCTTGCGCCACGGTGCCGATCTCGGCCATGGCATCGACGCGGACGAGCACGCCCCGCGCGTCGTAATAATCGATCAGCGGCGCGGTCTGCGCGTGATAGGCGCGCAGGCGGCTCTCCACCGTTTCAGCGTTGTCATCGGCGCGGCGGGTCATTTCAGTGCCGCCGCATTTATCGCAGGTGCCCTCCACGGCGGGGGTCTTGAACACGTCGTGATACCCTTCGCCGCAGCCGGCACAGGTCGAACGCCCGGAAATGCGTGTCACCATCGCGGCGTCATCCACCTCGAGGCTGATCGCGGCACGAATGCCTGCGCCCAGATCGGCCATCAGGCCATCCAGCGCCTCGGCCTGCACCGTGGTGCGCGGAAAGCCATCGAGAATGACGCCCTGCGCACAGTCCGGCTCAGCCAGCCGGTCGCGCAGGATCGCGATGACGATCTCGTCGGACACCAGATCGCCCGCCTCCATCACTGCCTTGGCCTGTTGGCCTGCGTCGGTGCCCGCCGTGACGGCGGCGCGCAGCAGATCTCCGGTCGAGAGTTGCACCAGCCCGAACGCGTCCTGAAGCATCCGCGCCTGCGTGCCCTTGCCAGCACCCGGCGGCCCGAGCAGGACCAGATTGGCGGCGGTTTGTGCTGTCTTGGTTCCGTCCATTGTCACAGCCCCCTCATGCGGTCGCGCGGTTGGTGATCAGATCATCCACCACCGAAGGATCGGCCAGCGTCGAGGTATCCCCAAGGCTGTCAAAGTCGTTCTCGGCGATCTTGCGCAGGATGCGGCGCATGATCTTGCCCGAGCGCGTCTTGGGCAGGCCCGGCGCCCATTGGATGACATCCGGCTTGGCGATCGGGCCGATCTCCTGACGCACCCAGTTGGCAAGCTGCGTGCGCAGCTCGTCCGTGGCCTCGATCCCGTCCATCAGAGTGACATAGCAATAGATGCCCTGCCCCTTGATATCATGTGGATAACCGACCACGGCAGCCTCGCTGACGGTCGAATGCGCAACCAGCGCGCTTTCGACTTCCGCCGTGCCCATGCGGTGCCCCGAGACGTTGATCACGTCATCGACACGGCCGGTGATCCAGTAATCGCCATCCGCGTCGCGGCGGCAGCCATCGCCCGAGAAATAGTAGCCCTTGAACATCTCGAAATAGGTCGACACGAACCGCTTGTGATCGCCCCAGACGGTGCGCATCTGACCGGGCCAGCTGTCCTTGATCGCCAGCACGCCCTCGACAGCACCCTCCAACTCATTGCCCTGATCGTCGAGCACGACGGGGGCCACGCCAAAGAACGGCTTGGTCGCCGAACCGGGCTTGGGGTTGGGCGTCACGCCGGGCAGCGGGGTGATCAGGATACCGCCGGTTTCCGTCTGCCACCACGTGTCCACGATGGGGCAGCGGCCCTTGCCGACATTCTCGTTGTACCAGTTCCACGCCTCGGGGTTGATCGGCTCACCGACCGACCCCAGCAGGCGCAGGCTGCTCAGGTCCGACCCTTCGACCGGGGCGGTGCCCTTGCCCATCAGCGCACGGATGGCGGTGGGGGCGGTGTAGAACTGTGTGACCTTGTGCCGCTCGCAGACCTGCCAGAACCGGCCCGCATCCGGGTAGGTCGGCACGCCCTCGAACATCACGGTCGTGGCGCCATTGGCCAACGGCCCGTAGACGATATAGCTATGGCCCGTGACCCAGCCCACATCGGCGGTGCACCAGTAGATATCACCCTCGTGATAGTCGAAAATATACTCATGCGTCATCGACGCGTAGGTGAGATAGCCGCCGGTGCTATGCACCACACCCTTGGGCATGCCGGTGGAGCCGGAGGTATAGAGGATGAACAGCGGATCTTCGGCATTCATTTCCTCGGGGGCGCAGTCGGCACTGACCTTCTCGGCCTCTTCATGCCACCAGAAATCGAGGCCATTGCGCCACGCCACCTGATCGCCGGTGCGCTGCACCACCAGGCATTTCACATCGTCGGTGTCATGCAGCAGCGCCTGATTGACGTTGTCCTTGAGCTTTGTCTTGCGCCCGCCGCGCGGGGCGTGATCGGCGGTGATCACAACCTTGGCGTCGCAGCCGTTGATCCGCGCGCCCAGGGCGTCAGGCGAAAATCCCGCGAAAACGATAGAATGAATCGCGCCGATCCGCGCACAGGCCAGCATCGCATAGGCCGCCTCGGGGATCATCGGCAGGTAGATCACCACCCGGTCGCCCTTTTCGACGCCGAGCGATTTCAGCACATTGGCCATCTTGCCGACCTGTGCGTGCAACTCACGATATGTGATATGCAGCGCCTCGTCGGTGGGCTCGTCCGGTTCCCAGATGATCGCGGTCTGATCGCCGCGCGTCGCCAGATGCCGGTCGACACAGTTGGCGGCGACGTTCAGCGTGCCATCCTCGAACCATTTGATCGACACGTCGTCATAGGCGAACGAGGTGTTCTTTACGCGTGTGTAAGGCTTGATCCAGTCGAGCCGCTTGCCGTGCTCGCCCCAGAACCCCTCGGGGTCATTGATCGACGCGGCATACATATCCGCGTAATCCGACGCATTGATGTGAAATTCGGCATCCCCGGCACCAATGGCCGCGCTTGTCTCGCTCATCGCTTGAAATCCTCCATCCCATGGGCCTCCTGAGGAACAGTCAGGCAGGCTCCGTACTCCTTGGGATACAATAGCGAAAAATGCGCAAAAAATTAACAAAGGGCTATTAACTAACCAAAAGATAGGTGAATTTCTTGTATTCGCTCCCCTGAAACTGTGTAAAAAAGTTTTCCATACTTGTTTCTCTGGTGATTTTCGGCATCCAGAACGGCTTGGCCCTCAAAAACCCGATCATCTCAAACCAAAATCATGCCGTTTCCCGCGCCCTGCGGCACTATGTCCGACGCCGGGAACATATGACGTTGCGTAAGACCGCCAACGGCGATTCGTCTCAAGCGTGTGGGCAAGCGGGGTCTTCAAACTTTGAGCGAGGCCGCACCATATCGGCATAGGCCGGGTGCCAGACATACGGTGCCTCTCTTGTGCAGCGCCCGACAAGCCCGAAAGCGTGGCTGCCTGCGGGCATCATGATCCCTCTGATCGGCTGTGCCCATTCGTTGCGCCAAGGGTAAAACCGAACGCAACCCGCATTGGGGCTTGAACCCCGCTTCAAAGAGAACAAATGTGAACCTCAGTCAAAGGACCACCGCCATGCCCTATGCCCATTCCGACAAGACCGCCCCGGTCCTGAGCCATCCGGCACCGGACGTGACGGCCCGTGACAAACTCGAAGGCGGCAAGCAATTTCAACTCGCCACCGTGTTCGAGCCGGCGGGCGACCAGCCCACCGCCATCGCCGAGCTTTCAACCGGCATAGCCGACGGCGAACGCGATCAGGTGCTTTTGGGTGCGACCGGCACCGGCAAGACCTTCACCATGGCCAAGATCATCGAGGAAACACAGCGCCCCGCGATCATCCTCGCCCCGAACAAGACGCTGGCCGCCCAGCTCTACGGGGAATTCAAGGGATTTTTCCCCGATAACGCTGTCGAGTACTTCGTCAGCTACTACGACTATTACCAGCCCGAGGCCTATGTCGCCCGCTCCGACACCTATATCGAGAAGGAATCCCAGATCAACGAGCAGATCGACCGGATGCGCCACTCGGCCACCCGCGCGCTGCTGGAGCGTGACGATGTGATCATCGTCGCCTCGGTCAGCTGCATCTACGGTATCGGCAGCGTCGAGACCTATGGCGCCATGACCCAGGATCTCAAGGCCGGCGAGAGCTATGACCAGCGCGCGATCATGGCCGATCTCGTGGCCCAGCAATACAAGCGAAACGATCAGGCCTTTCAACGCGGCTCGTTCCGGGTGCGTGGCGACAGTCTCGAAATCTTTCCCGCCCACCTCGAAGACCGCGCCTGGCGGTTGTCATTCTTTGGCGAAGAGCTGGAGCAGATTACCGAGTTCGACCCGCTCACCGGTGAAAAGACCGGCACGTTCGATCAGATCCGCGTCTATGCCAACTCGCATTACGTCACACCCAAGCCGACCATGCAGCAGGCCATCATCGGCATCAAAAAAGAGCTGCGTCAGCGCCTCGACCAACTGGTCGGAGAAGGCAAGCTGCTAGAGGCACAGCGGCTGGAACAGCGCACGCAGTTCGATCTGGAGATGCTGGAGGCAACCGGCGTCTGCAACGGCATCGAGAACTATTCACGTTACCTCACCGGACGCGCCCCCGGCGAGCCGCCCCCCACCCTCTTTGAATTCATCCCCGACACCGCCATCGTCTTCGCCGACGAATCCCACGTCTCGGTCCCGCAGATCGGCGGCATGTACAAGGGCGACTACCGGCGCAAGTTCACCCTGGCCGAACATGGCTTTCGCCTGCCCTCCTGCATGGACAACCGCCCCCTCAAGTTCGAGGAATGGAACGCGATGCGCCCGCAATCGGTCTTTGTCTCCGCCACCCCCGCCGCGTGGGAGATGGAGCAGACCGGCGGCGTCTTCACCGAGCAGGTGATCCGCCCCACCGGGCTTCTCGATCCGCAGGTCGAAATCCGCCCCGTCGACACCCAGGTCGATGACTTGCTGGACGAGGTGCGCCGGGTGGCCGAGGCGGGCTATCGCACGCTCTGCACCACGCTGACCAAGCGCATGGCCGAGGACCTGACCGAATACCTGCACGAACAGGGCATCCGCGTGCGCTACATGCATTCCGATATCGACACGATCGAGCGGATCGAGATCCTGCGCGACCTGCGCCTCGGCGCCTTCGACGTGCTGATCGGCATCAACCTCCTGCGCGAGGGGCTCGATATCCCCGAATGCGGGCTGGTGGCCATTCTAGATGCGGACAAGGAGGGCTTTCTGCGCTCGGAAACCTCGCTCATCCAGACCATCGGCCGCGCCGCGCGCAACGCCGACGGCCGCGTGATTATGTATGCCGACCGCATCACCGGCTCGATGCAGCGCGCGATGGACGAAACCGACCGCCGCCGCGCCAAGCAGATCGCCTATAACGAGGAACACGGCATCACCCCCGCCACGATCCGCAAGAATGTCGATGACATCCTGCAGGGGCTCTACAAGGGCGACGTGGACATGAACCGCGTGACGGCACGCGTCGACAAGCCGATGGCCGGGGCCAACCTGCAAGCGGTGCTGGAAGGGCTGCGCACCGACATGCGCAAGGCCGCCGAAAATTTGGAATTCGAAGAGGCCGCCCGCCTGCGGGATGAGGTCAAGCGGCTGGAGGCGGTGGATCTGGCGGTGGCCGACGATCCACTGGCGCGGCAACAGGCCGTTGAGAAGGCAAGCGACGCCGCCGTGGGCTCACGCGGGCGGTCAACGGCGGGGCGGCCGGGGCAGCGCGGGGGGAATGTGAAGCGGCGGGGGCGGTAGGCTATGTGGCACGGAAAGGAATACTCGACATCCGCAACCTTTCGATCAGTTCGGGTTTGTTTCTTGCTGTCAACATGCGTTTGATTGATGCTTGAGTTAAAGGAGAAGAAGCGCTTGGACCGATAATAATAGAATGCACTACATCGGATAAGCGAAACTCATCGCTTATAACGCCCGGTATCGCACCCATTGGAAGCTTTAACTTGGGTTGAATACCGTCAGACCCGTTTAAGTAGCTAAAATATGGATGCAAAGCGTTACCAAGATCACGGTCCTTCAAATAGACTAACCGCCATTCATTTTCCTCTTTAAATCCAATGTGCTTAGAAAACACCGCATACAAACAAATCCGCTGGAAGAGCGCTTGAGCCGTCGCATGTACATATTCCAACGGCACTCTGTTATTTTCCAGAAAGTGCGCAACTTCTTGAATTTTTACATCAAAACGTGCAATTCGATCTTCAACACTGGCATAGTGAACGGGTGCAAGAGCAAGCGGGCTATTCTCCATTGCTTTCACCTTCGATGTGTCGAAGACAACTGCTGCTCCCTTACCGTTCTGCCCATATCCCCGCCACATTGATAGTCGACCATCTTGATCATCATCTTCATGTATCGAGAAGCACATTACGTATAGGTCTAGGACATGCTCCCGAGCGTATTCATCATAACTTTCAGCGAAAGTGTTGAAAAATCGCTCTGCTCGTTCGTCTGAACCTAGCGCTGAACGGATTCCGTCATCTTTCATCACTAAGTCAAACCCGGTGTTGACACCGAACCTTACCTCTTCAAGGTCATTCATATACAAAGGATTTGATAGCCAAACTTCTTCGCCCGCTAGTATGTTTTCGAGATTCTGCATCGAAGTGTAGTGGCACAGAAGCGGAGATACTTCAGGGAATTCGTTTTCTTGCTCCAAATCCGAATAGAGCATTTTCCAGTAATCTTGCCAAATCGCTTCAAAATTCATTTGGATCCTCTGAGCGTTATTCGGTGCAAGCAGATGACCTAAGCACGCCCGAAATTTCAATGAAACCCTGCCCAACTCGTTCATCAGCCGACCGCCTAGTCGGAAATCCAATCCTACAAAGCGTAGGGTGGGGTTCCAACCCACCAATACTGGCCGTTTCATGAAATGGCGAGGCATCACCCACCCCACGTCCCTTAACCTCCCCTTAACCAACCGTCCCGCATCCTCGCGTCATGCGAAACCGAAACTCTCCCCTCACGCCCGAGATCTGGCTGCATGACCTCTTCACCTCAAAATCCGTGCAACAAGGCACCGTGATCCGGCGCAAGAAACGGGATGTGGAGCGGTTTGCGGGGATGGACCTGTTCATGCGTGAAATCCACCGGCGCGGGTTTCAGGTGGCGGAAAACTCCGGCCAGATCGTGATCTTCTGCAACCGCGGGCCCGTCCGCTGGCTTACCCCCGCCCTCACACCGATTTCTTCAAAAGAAATCGGACCGAAATCTTTTCAAGATTTCGGACCATCAACCGCAGTCTGAGACAGCTCAGCCCGCCCGACCGTCAAAGCTGTTCCATCACCTCGTCGGAGGCCTCGAAATTGGTGGTGACGCGCTGCACGTCGTCGTCATCCTCCAGCGCCTCGATCAGCTTCATAAGCTTTTGCATATTCTCGAGGTCCATCTCGGTCGTCGTGGTGGGTTTCCAAACCAGCTTGGTCGAAGTGCTCTCGCCCAATTCCTCCTCTAGCACGGTCGCCACATCATTGAGATCGGTATCGGCACACCAGATCACGTGACCATCCTCGCTGCTTTCGACATCCTCGGCGCCCGCCTCGATCGCGGCCATCATCACCGTATCGGCGTCGCCCACCTCCGCCGGATAGGTCACCTCACCCTTACGCTCGAACATGAAGCCGACACTGCCGGTCTCGCCCAGATTGCCGCCGTTCTTGGTAAAGGTCGAACGCACGGTCGACGCGGTGCGATTGCGGTTGTCGGTCATCGCCTCGACAATCACCGCGACCCCGTTGGGGCCATAGCCCTCATAGCGGATTTCCTCGTAATCCTCGGCATCGCCGCCGCTCGCCTTCTTGATGGCGCGCTCGATATTGTCCTTGGGCATGGATTGCGCCTTGGCTTCCTTGATCGCAAGCCGCAGGCGCGGGTTCTTGTCCGGGTCCGGATCGCCCATCTTGGCCGCGACCGTGATCTCCTTTGAGAACTTCGAAAAGAGCTTGGCCCGGACAGCATCCTGCCGCCCCTTGCGGTGTTGAATATTCGCCCATTTGGAATGGCCGGCCATGGTGCCTTCTCCTGCATCTTCGGAAATCTGCCGCCTTTTATCCGGTGATGCGCCGCAGGGCAACGCCCCTCTCGCACAGCGCCGCACCGGAGCGGTTTGATGTATGTCAACTAAACTAGACATATTCTTTGATAGCCTGAGTTGACAGAACAGGGAGGCACCACCATGCGCATCGTACTGATCCACCCCAATTACCACTCCGGCGGCGCCGAGATCGCAGGAAGCTGGCCGCCCGCCTGGGTCGCCTATCTCGCAGGGCACTTGCGCGATGCGGGTTATGACGATGTCACCTTCATCGACGCGATGACCAATCATCTGGACGACGACACCCTGCGCGCCCGCCTGCACGCGTTGCAGCCCGATGTCATCGGCGTCACCGCGATCACCCCGTCGATCTACGTAGCCGAAAATATTCTCAAACTCGCACAGGAGGAAGTACCGGACGCGCTCCGTGTCCTCGGCGGCGTGCATGCCACGTTCATGTATAAACAGGTGTTGTCCGAGGCCCCTTGGGTGGATGTGATCGTGCGCGGCGAGGGTGAGGAGATCTTTCTCAACCTCATCCGCGCCGTCGATCAGGGCGAATGGCCCGCCGCGCGCGGCGCGATCAAGGGGCTGGCCTATCTCGACGGTGACACGATCAAGGCCACCCCGGCGGCGGCCACGGTCAAGGACCTCGATTCGATCAATCCCGACTGGTCGCTTCTGGAATGGGAGAAATACATCTACGTGCCCCTGGGCAAGCGCGTCGCCATCCCCAACATGGCGCGCGGCTGTCCGTTCACCTGCTCGTTCTGCTCACAATGGAAATTCTGGCGCGATTACCGCGTGCGCGACCCCAAAAAGGTCGTCGATGAGATCGAGAATCTGGTGAACAACCACGGCGTCGGGTTTTTCATCCTCGCTGACGAGGAACCGACCATCAACAAGAAGAAATTCGTCCAGTTCTGCGAAGAGCTGATCAAGCGCGACCTGCCTGCCCGCGTGCAATGGGGCATCAACACCCGCGTCACGGACATCTACCGCGACCGTGACCTGCTGGCGTTCTACCGTAAGGCGGGGTTGGTGCATGTCAGCCTTGGCACCGAGGCGGCGGCGCAGTTGAAACTCGACCAGTTCAACAAGGAAACCAGGGTCGAGGAAAACAAGGAGGCGATCCGCCTGCTGCGCGAGGCCGATATCTTCACCGAGGCGCAGTTCATCGTCGGGCTTGATAATGAGACGCCCGAGACGCTGGAGGAAACCTTTCAGATGGCGTGGGACTGGCAGCCGGATCTGGCAAACTGGGCGATGTATACGCCATGGCCCTTCACGCCGCTCTTTCAGGAGTTGCGCGATCGGGTCGAGATTTTCGATTTCTCGAAATACAACTTCGTCACCCCGATCATGAAACCCGCCACCATGACGCGCGGCGAGTTGCTGGACGGGGTGATGAAGAACTACCGCCGCTTCTACATGCGCAAGGCGCTGTTTCATTACCCGTGGCGCGGCACCGGTTATCGGCGGCGTTACCTGCTGGGCTGTCTCAAGGCGTTTCTCAAGGCAGGCTTTTCCCGCACCTTCTATGATCTTGGCAAGGCCGGATACTGGGGCCCGCAGACCAAGAACAAGGTCACGTTCGACTTTGACGAGACCCGCACCATCGCCGAGGCACAGATGGAGGATTGGGAGGCCAGCGCCGACCGTGCCGCCCGTGCCGCCGAGCGCCGCGTGGCGGTGCGCGCCCAGATGAAGGACCGCGCGACCGAGCGCAAAGAGGGTTTCAAAATGCCCAACGGGGCCGAGGTGCGCGCCTGCGGTGGAAGCACCGAGCAGATGGATGCCTGACGGCGGTCACATGCCCGCCCGCATTGGCCCCAACGCGGTCCTGCAACTCGCCCCGGTGATGGATCGAATAGTGGGCGAACGTGCGCGCCGCGCGCTCTTTGAGCCTGTGGGATTTGACCCGCTGCCTGGCAATGATGCCATGATCGACGAGCGCCCGGTCGCCGCCCTGCACCGCGCCTTGCGCCGGGACCATCCCGAAGTCGCGCAACAGATCGCGACCGCCGCCGGCATCGCCACCGGCGACTATATCCTTGCCAATCGCATCCCCCGCGCCGCGCAAACCCTGTTGCACGCCCTGCCCGCCTCCCTCGCCGCGCCGCTGCTCATGCGCGCGATCCTCGCCCATGGCTGGACCTTTTGCGGCAGCGGTCATCTGACAGCACAGGGCCATCACCCGGTGATTTTCACCTTAGAGACCAACCCGATCCCGCAAACGGGCGAGAGCGCCACGCCGGTCTGCCACTGGCACGCGGCCTGCTTTGAGCGGCTCTTCGCCCGGCTCGTGCATGCCCGATCTCAGGTGATCGAAACCACCTGTTGCGCCACATGTGCCTCCGCCTGCCAGTTTGAAATCTCCTGGCGCTGACCGGTTTCTTCTTGGTCAGAATACCCCCGCCAGAGGCGTCCCGCCCTGCCCGTCAGAGCGGCCAGATGAACGGAATGAGCGCGCTGGCCAGTAGCCCCACACTCAGGTTGAGCGGAATGCCCACACGCAGAAAGTCAGTGAACTTGTAACCGCCGGGACCATACACCAGCGTATTGGTCTGATATCCGATCGGCGTCGCGAACGCAGCACTTGCCGCCACCATGACCGCCACGACAAGGGGCCGGGCATCAATGCCCATGGCATCCGCAAGGCCGATCGCAATCGGCGTGACAACGACAGCCACGGCGTTGTTGCTGACCAGTTCGGTCAATATCGAGGTGAGCAGGTAGATCGCCCAGACCACCAGAAAACCGGGCAACACCGCGAGGCCCGGCGCGATTGCCCCCACGATCAATTCGACCGCGCCGGACGCCTGCAAGGCCGCGCCGATCGCGAGCATGGCAAAGATCAACGCCAGCAATCGCCCGTCGACGAACGAAAACGCCTCGTCAGCATCTATGCAGCGCGCCAGCAGCACCACCGCCACGGCGACCACCGCAAGAGCGAGGATGGGTGCCACGCCGAGGGCGGCCAGCACCACGATCCCCATCAGCGCTATAACCGCCAGCGGCGCGTGGCCACGCCGGAACGCGCGGGCCGACGGGTGCGAGACATCAACCATGTCCATCTCGCGCGAGAGCCGCTGAATATCCTCCGGCGCGCCTTCCAGCAGCAGCGTGTCCCCGACCCGCACAACCAGATCGTCGAGTTGGCGCCCGATGTTCTGATTGCGGCGATGCACCGCGAGAGGATAAACGCCGTACCGCCGACGCAGACGCATCCCCCCCAGGGAGCGCCCGATCATCTTGCAGCCCGGCGTGATGAGCACCTCGACGGTGGTCGTTTCCACGGCCGAGACCTGATCGACGCGCTTGAGGCTCTTGTTGCGTTGCAGGCTCAGCAATTCGGTCATCTGCGTGCGCAAGACCACGCGGTCGCCGACCTGAAGCGTCACCCCGGCCAGATTGCGGCGCAACGACTCGTCCCCACGAATGAGGTCGATCAGCCGCACACCCTCACGCTTGAAGAGTTGCACCCCCGTCACCTCGCGGCCGATCAGGTTGCTCTCGGGCGGAATCACCGCCTCGGTAAAGAATTTCATCTTCGAGCGATCCGACAGCAGGTCCGCCATGCTTTCACGCACAGGCAGCAGGAACGGCCCGAAAAAGCGCAAATAGATCGCCCCCCAGATCACCAGCACGATGCCCAGCGGTGTCACTTCGAAAATCGAGAACGCCTCCATGCCCTCCGTCCGCGCGACGCCATCGACCAGCAGGTTGGTGGAGGTGCCGATCAGCGTCGTCGTGCCGCCCAGGATCGCGGCATAGCTCAGCGGCATGAGAAGCTTGGAGACCGGCACCTTGAGGCTGCGGGAAAGTTGTACGAACACCGGGATCATCACCACGACGACGGGCGTGTTGTTCATGAAGGCAGATCCGATGACCACCGCGATCAGGAGCATGACGATCGCAACCTTCGGGTTGTCCTTGGCCTGACGTTCCGCCAGTGACGTGAATGCATCCAGCGCGCCGGTGCGCACCAGGGCCCCCATCACGATGAACATCGCGGCAATCGTCCAGGGGGCCGGATTGGACAGCACGGCCAGCCCCGCCTCATACGGCAGCACCCCCAATGCAAGGAGCAACGCGGCACCGCTGATCGCCACCACTTCGGTCGGATACACTTCGCGAACGAAGAGAATGAACATCACAACGACGACGGAGAGCGTCACAATCGCCTGTCCGGTCTGCGACAGACCCAAAACGTGAATCACCTGCCCTCACCCTTTTTACGGCCTTGCGCCACCTTCTCCGATCATCATTGACACGGCAAGCGCGAAGCGAAGACCCCGTGCAATCAAGGGCCTGACGGCTTGAGCCGCCCGCCCTGTCGCACCATTTCTATGCGAACCGTGCGGCCCGTCGCATCGTCGGTCTCGACATAGACGCCAGACACGGTGATCTCGCCCATTGCAGGGGTGAACCGTTCCTTGCCCATGCCGGTCACGAAACGGCGCATCGGCTCGGTCTTGTCCATGCCGATCACGCTCAGGTAATCGCCGCACATGCCCGCATCGCCCTGAAACCCGGTGCCGCCGGGCAGGATCTGCGCATCCGCCGTGGGAATATGCGTGTGCGTGCCCACCACCAGGCTCGCGCGCCCGTCGCAGAAATGGCCCATCGCCATCTTTTCACTGGTCGCCTCGCAATGCACATCCACGACCGCCGCCTGCACCGCGCCGCCCAGGGGATGCGTGCGCAGGGCCACGTCAATCGCCGAGAACGGATCGTCAAAGGCGCGCCGCATGAAGACATTGCCCAGCACCTGCGCCACCAGCACCTTGCGGCCGCGCCGATCAGTAAATACACGCGCGCCCCGTCCGGGGGCCACCTTGGAATAGTTGAGCGGGCGGATGATGCGATTGTCCCGCTCGATCGCCTGCAACATGTCCCTTTGGTCAAAGGCATGGTCGCCGAGGGTCACGCAATCGGCCCCGGCCTCGAACAGCCCCTTGGCATGGGCGGCTGTCAGCCCCATGCCGCCCGACGCGTTCTCGCCGTTGACCACAACGAAATCGAGTGTCCAGTCTGCGCGCAGGCCCGGCAGTTTTTCCGCAACCGCCGCGCGCCCTGCACGCCCCATCACATCACCGAGAAAGAGTAGTTTCATGGGACTCCGTGTTAGGCGCCTGCCCGGTCGAGGGCAAGGGCGAATACGGCAAAGCCATGTCAGCGGCCCGATCGGTCACCCGCCGCAAATCCCTTGAAGGCGCAGCCAGTCGGCATCGCTCAGCAACGGCGGCGGCGGATCCGAACCCGCAAAGGGATCGGCCTCGATCAAGGCCAGTGTCGTCTCGCCGGTGATGTCGAGCGCATAGGCATAAGGGCGCGCACGCACCTTCCACCCGGCAAATCCCTGCAACATCACGTCGGGCGGCACGCGCCGGGGGGTGGCGGTCATCAACCGTTCTGCATGCGCGCTCAGCAGGGCGTCAGTCACCTCACCCGTAGCCAGCAGCCGCAACGACGCAGCCAGCCCGCCCTGCCGCAAGAGCCGGTCCAAAGGGTCGCGCGCCTCGGCCCGCAGATAGGCCGCGATCACATGGCCCGCGACGACATCCGGCTCGTCGTAATCCTCGACCAGATCGGTGTTTATCACGACCACGCCGCCGGGCAGGCGCAATGCCCCCTCGATGCCGCCGCGCACGACCACCAGCCTTGCCGCTCGACCGGACCGGGGCGGCAGGCGCCGCGCCAGTTGTGCGAGCGCCGCAGTTGCCCCGGGCCCCTCGCAAATCGGCCCTGCAACCCCCTGCAACTCCTCGAGAAGCGCGCCGCCGATCTCGGCACGCTTGACCGGCGGCACGACAGCCAGCGCATGCTCGCGTGCCGCGCCCGGCAGCCAAAACACAGCAAGCCCCGCCACGGCCGCGACACTGACCAATCCCCCGAGCAGACGCAGCCGGCCGGGCCGCGGCCTCTGACGCGCCACCGCCGCGCGCAACTTTTCAATCGCCGTGACCATTTCGGCTTCGTCTTCTGGCAGTTCCAGTGTCTCGCCAAGGTCGCCGTCCGGATGATAAATCGCGGGGTGTTGTCCCGGATTGGCACGCGCGACCGCCGCGATCGACCAATGCGCCTGAACCCGGTCGCGCATGTCGGTGATGGTCAACGTGGACTCGCCCACCGAAACGATCACATCAAGACGCTGCGCCTCGGGCTCGGCGCGCCACAGGCCCGCAGCCTCGAGCCTCTGATATTTGCTCAGTGCCGTCTTTTTCATAGTCGGGGGCTGCCCTGCCTCTTTTCGGCGACGGTAGCACGGCTTGGCAGAGGCGGGCAATCACGCTCTCGCGCGGGCCTGCCGGCACGGGTGTCAATATTCCTGATTGAGCGCATCCGCCGCCGGAATTTCGCGCTCGCGGCGTGTTATATACTCCAGCAGCGCCTCATTCACGCCCTCGTCCAGCTTGGGCTCTTCATAGGTTGCAAGCAGCTTGCGGGCATGGATCAGCGCACGTTCCGTTATCTCCCGAGAGCCATCGGCACCCCATTGCTCGATCGAATTGTTGTCAAACATATCCGGCATATAGAATGCGGTCTGAAAATTCTTCTGCGTATGCGGATGACCCAGATAGTGCCCGCCCGGGCCCACATCGGGGATCGCGGCGAGCGCCTCGTCGAAATCGCCCCACTTCGGCCCTTCGGCCATGCGATACGCCATCGCGCATTGCTCGGCATCCACCACGAACTTGGCGACCGAACAATGCATCCCCGCCTCGTTCCAGCCTGCCGAATGCCAGATATAGTTGGCCCCGGCGTGGATCACCGCCGACAGCGTCGTCGCACTCTCGTAACCCGCCTGCGCGTCAAATGTCTTGGCCCCGCCGAGCGTGCTCGACGTGCGCCACGGCACGCCGTAATGCCGCGCCATCTGGCCGATCATGAAATTCATGAGGGAAATCTCCGGAGTCCCCGCCATCGGCGCACCGGACCGCATCGACACGGTCGACAGGTAATGCCCGTAGATCGCCGGGCAGCCGCGGCGAATGACCTGTGTATAGGCCAGCGCCGACAGCGCCTCGGCGTTGAGCTGCGCCACGGTGGCGGGGACGGAAGCGGGGGTATTCGCCCCGCCCAGCACGAAGGGCGAGCACAGCACCGGCTGGTTGCGGCGGCAGAACGCGCGCATCGCGCCCAGCATCGTCTCGTCCCAGACCAGCGGCGAATTGCCGTTGCAGTTGCCAGTGGTGACCGGGTGCTCCTCCAGAAACGCCTCACCGAACAGAATCGCACACATCTCCATGACGTCCTCGGCGTTTTTCGGGCTGGTCGTCATCCCCATGAATGTCTTGTTCGAGTGTTTCATCGAGGAATAGGTGATGCGCAGGTGCCGCTGGCTGATCGGGTGGTCATAGGGCTCCACGATGTGATGCGCGGATGAGTGCAGCGCGGGCATCATGTGGCTCAGCTTGTGGAACATCGCCAGATCGTCGAGCATCGGATTGCGCCGCACATCATCGAGGTCGCGCAGATAGGGCGCGCCGGTCATCGGCACGAAGATCGAATGCGGCCCGCCAAGACGCACGTTTTTCTGAGGGTCACGCGCATGATATGTGAAATCCGCGGGGATCGTCGCGATCAGCTCCCGCACCAGACCACGGTCGAGATAAACGCGCTCGCCCACCACCTTGGCGCCTGCGCGTTTCCAATCGGCCAGCGCGATCTCGTCGCGAAACACCACACCGACATTCTCCAGAATATCCATCGAGGCCGCGTCGATCCTCTCGACCTGCGCGCCCTCCATGACCTCGCAATAGGGCATCTGCCGGGTCAGTCCGGCAAGCATCGCAACCTTGGGCGCGTTGCGGATCGCACGGCGGGCCGAGCGGCCGCCAGACCGCGTGCGGGGCATGGTCTCAATCGTCATGGACGCTCTCCTTTTCCATGCGATTTTCCGCAGCGCAGCGCCGATTGGCCTGCAGGATTGCGAAACCCTGTTGCAAAAAGCGACATGCCACCTGAACCGACAGCCCAAATCTCATGCTCTGCGCTGGGCGCGCGCGGGCGATTCGCTCATGCCAGACCCGCACGCGCAGACCTGAGGGGCCGACGCACACGCTGGCCCATCAGATCTACGAGCCGCTCATCATCCGCGACATGACCGGCGCGCTCTTCAACGACCCCAACCACCCCTATACGCAGATGCTGTTCGATGCGGCCCCCGGATGGATGCTGTGGCCGCGAGGTCGATCCGCCCAAGGGCGAAATCCCCGACGCGATCACCCCGCCGCCTGAGACGCGCCGTTCACTTCTGCAAAGCGGGCTCGCTCTCGATATCGGGCCAGACACCCGGGCTCGTGGGCAGGCCGTCATCGAACTGGCTCAGGTAGTCGAGCATCATCGGACGATTGTCGATGAACCCCTTGTAGCTGGCCAATTCCTCGGGCAGATCGCGCACCACACGATGCAGGCGGCGGCCCCATTTCGGCACCGTGACCAGATCCTGAAACGCGATCAGATAGCAGCGGATCGGGAACAGCAGCGCATTCGAGCGCGGCAGCCGAAAGAACGTCTGCAACTCGACCCTAAGATGCTGTTTCGCACCGATGTTCTCAGGCGTCAGCGTGGTCTTTTGCACACCCCATTTGTGATAGTTCTCCGGGCTGGTATCGAGCAGCGGGTTCACCGTCATCGTCCAGTTCAGCCGCCGCGCGGGCGCCCCCTGCTGCACGTTGAGCAGAAACTTCAACGCGCGCTTGAAGATGCCCATCTCATGGGCCATCGGCACCGGCGCATGCCATTCAAAGAAATTCATGCCGATGTCGAAATCAAGCGACCAGTCGGCCTGCGTCGTCACCATGCCGGCATCCATCCACAGCATCTCGTCGCGCTGATCGAGAACCGCGAAATCCCCCTGCGTCTGCCGGGTGATATACTCCAGCGGGCCACACGGCAGCGTGGTCTCGTCCAGGAAGGTAAAGCTGTGGTCGATCCCCATCGGCTTGTTGATCCACCGCCAGCGGTTGCCATCGCAGTGCAACTCAAAGAGGTCAGGATAATCCTCGGCCTTGCAGGTCATGATCAATTCGAGCGTATCCCACCCCGCCAGCGTCATATGCGGCAGCGACTGGCAGCGCAGCGGATCGTCGGCCAACACCAGCGCACGATCCTCCATTTCCGCCAGATAATGCTCGTCCACGTCAAAGCGCTTCTCGTAGACAGATCCCTCAGGCCCGCCACGATGCTGCTCCATATTCACCGAGTACATGTAGCTGTCTTCGTGAAACGGAAACGGAAACCGCTTGATGGCCCAGGCCGAATTGCGGAACGAATAATCGTCGCGAAAGGTTTCCTTGTTGAACTGAATGGTCATCTGCGTGGCTCCTTACCGGTCCAGAACCAGCGTCTTGCCGAGGAATCGGCTGACGCAGGGCATGATTTTCTTGCCGCTGGCATGCTCGTCGTCATCCAGCCAGTGATCGCGGTGAATGATCTCGCCATCGAGCTCGACGACATCGGTCTCGCATTGGCCGCAGGCCCCGCCGCGACACAGGAACGGCGCATCGACACCCGAGCGCTCGATGGCCTCCAGCAGGCTCTCGTGTTCGCCCACCTGCACGACCAGATCCGACTGGCACAGCCTCACCTCAAAGGGCACGCCGGGCTGCGGGGCCAGAAACTCCTCGGAATGCACGACCTCTTCGGGCCAACCAAGGGCCTCGGCGCGCGATTGCACCCAACCGATCATGCCTTTGGGGCCACAGACATAGATATGCGTGCCCAGAGGCTGCCCGCCCAGCAGATCATCCAGCGCGATCGCCTGATCCTGATCGTCGTAATAGATATGCGCCTTGTTCGGGTACTTGTCGCGCAGGTCATCGGCATAAGACCCGAGCGCGGCACTGCGACAGGCGTAATGCAGCTCCCAGTTTCCGTTGGTCTGCTCCAGTTGGGCAATCATCGCCATGAACGGCGTGATCCCGATGCCCCCGGCAAGGAACACATGCTTGCGCGCGCGCAGATCCAGCGGAAAGAGATTGACCGGATAGGTAATGGTCATCTCGTCGCCGACATTGACATTGCGGTGCATATAGAGCGACCCGCCGCGCCCCTCGTCATCGCGCCGCACGGAAATCGCGTAGAGCGACAGATCGCCGGGGTCGGACATCAAGGAGTAGGGGTTGAGCCGCGTCCGGCCATCATCCTGCATCTCGACCACGGTATGCGCCCCGGCAGAGAACGGCGGAAAGGACTGACCGTCGCGGCGCCGAAACTCGAATCGCGTGACCAATTCGTTGACCGGCACGATGGCAGAGACTTCGACCTCGATCTTTTCAGCCCCGGCGCGGGCCTTCTGTGGGGCGGCGCTCATGAGTACAACTCCTGTGCGGGGGGCACATTTCCAGGGTCCTCTGCGTCAATGCACACCCCCTGAAACGCGGCCAGCCTGCGCGAATAGTGATCGCGTACAAACAGATTCAGCCCGCAATGCGAACACACGAACGGATCGGTGGTCACGTCCTCGGTAATGCCCTTGCAATGCACGCATTGCATGCGCCGCGCGGTCGAGCCGCGATGCTCGGTCTGTATCGCGCTATGCGGGATACCGGCGTTGACCGCCTCGTTCATCGCCTGACCCATCAGCCCCTCGGTGCCTGTCAGATAGACCTGCAATCCCATATGCGCATCCGACAGCACCCGGCGCAGACGCTGCACCGAGGCCGGATAGGACGGCCCGACATAGAGCTGCGCAGGCTCAAGCGCGCGCAGCTGGTCGACATAGGTCTCACCCGTCCCCTTGGGGATGTAGATGATATGGGTCTTGGCCATAAGCGCCGCATCCTGCGCGGCCAGTTCGATGATCGCCTCCGCCCCTTCGGCATCGGCGATCACCAGATGGGCCTTGCCCGGACGGGGCGCAAGCGTGCCATAGACCGGCCGGCTTGAGATACTTTCCGGAAACTGGAATTTCGACATCTTGGCGTCTGCTCCCTTTCGCGTCATGCCGGGCCCGCAGGCCCGTTGGTCACTGGCTTAGCCTTTGGCGGCCCGGATGACCTTTTCCTTGTCGTAGAACGGCATTTCCTCCGCCACGCAGGCGATCTCGGAACCATCCTCGTTGCGCACGCTCAGCTTGGTGCCGGGCACGGCACATTCCACCGGCATGCGGGCGATTCCCACATTGTGCTCGTTCAGGTTGGAATTCATCCCGAAAGTGACAACGCCCACGGTTTCGCCATCCTTGACGAGCGCCGCGCCCATATCGGCGGGCGTCGTGCCCTCCAAGCGCACACCATAGATCTTGAACCGCTCGCGCCCCTTGAGCGCATAGTGGTTCTCGGCCCCGCGAAAGCCGGTCTTGCCGGGCGAGACCGTGAAATCCAGCCCCAGTTCCCACAAGGTGTCGCCACAGGGCTCGTCCTTGAACGGATAGGTCTCCGAATTGTCGCCGGGATAGAACAGCAGGTAGCTCTCGGTGCGCAGCAGATCCAACGTCGAGAACTGCACCGGTACGATGCCCATCTCTTTGCCGTTCTCGAGAATCTGGTCCCAGATCTGAGGAGCATGACGCGCCTCGCAAAAGATCTCGTACCCGCGCTCGCCGGTATAGCCGGTGCGCGAAATCATGACCGGCAGGCCAAAGATCTTGGTTTGCAGAATGCCGAAATAGGCCAGATCGCGAATACCCGGCACGTGCTTTTCCAGAAAATCGACGGCCAGCGGGCCTTGCAGGGACATGTCATGCAGATCGTCATCGAAAATCATCGACACATTCTTGCCAAAGGCGGCCATGGCCAGCGATTCGTGGCCGGTGCCGGTGCCATGCACCACCATCCAGTGATTGACCGATAGGCGGTAGATCACGCAATCGTCGATGAACTTGCCGTCGTCGTTGAGCATACAGGCATAGACCGCCCGGCCGGGCATGATCTTGTCGACATTGCGCGTGGTGGCGCGGTCGATGACCGCCGCGGCATGCGGCCCCACGAGGTGGATTTTCTTGAGGCCAGACACATCCATCAACCCCGCCTTGGTGCGCACCGCCAGATAATCGGCCTCGGCCCGCTCATCGGACGGATCATAGAACCAGGCGGTTCCCATGCCGTTCCAGTCCTCAAGCTCTCCGCCGATCTCGGCATGTCGCGATGCAAGTGCGGATGTTCTGTAGATGATGGCCATGGCAGGCTCCCTGTCGATGTTATGCTTCACGATATTCAGACCCATATCGCTTCAAAAATCAACACTTTCATGCAGATTTTTTTCCTGTTGGGAAAATAGGCATTTGCACTGCGATATTGCGGGCCGCCCAACATTTGATCGCCCGATCACGTCAAAATTGTTGACACATGGGCAAATCTTTGTCTCCTTTGCGGAAAAACTTTTCACCTGCAATGAAAAATCGGCACAACAGGGAGAGTGCTATGAACGGAAATCTAGATGCGTTAACAACCATCTTCACCGAATTCTACTACTGGGTCACGGTCGTTTTCATGTTCCTGATCCACGTGGGCTTTTGCATGTACGAGGTCGGCGCGAGCCGCCGACGCAACCACATGCACACACTGATGAAGAACGTCATGGTGATTCCTTTGGTCACCGTGACGTTCTTCCTCTTCGGATGGTGGATCTATTGGGCCTTCCCGATGTTCCCGTTCTTCGGCGGCCTCGATCACGACATGGCCAGCGCCAACCTGCCATGGTCACAGAACATGGCGACCAACCTCGACGACCGGATCACCGGCGTGTTCTGGGCGGCGTTCCTGCTGTTCTCATGGACAGCCGCCTCGATCGTCTCGGGCTCGGTCATCGAACGGATTCGCTCCTCGGCGCTCTGGGTGCACGCGGTGCTGATCGGCTCCGTCTGGTGGATCATCGACGCGGCATGGGGCTGGCATTATGGCGGCTGGATGGTCAAATATCTGGGCTACCACGATGCCTATGCGTCAGGCGTGATCCACGCCATTGCCGGGGGCTACGCGCTCGGGGTGATCATGGTTCTTGGTCCGCGCATCGGCAAGTTCGCGCCGGATGGCACACCCCGTGACATCCCCCCGCATAACCCGTGGATGGTAACGATCGGCCTGTTCCTGATCTACACCGGGTTCTGGGGCTTCTACGCCGCCTGCAACGTGCCGCTCATCTCGCCAGAGGTCATCGACGGCCAGATCACCGGCACCACGTGGACGGCCACCAATATCTATCTTGCCCCCACCTCGCTCTCGGCGATCACCTTCAACTTCCTGATGTCGCTCTCGGGCGGTCTGATGGCGGCCTATGTCATATCGCGCGGCGATGCGTTCTGGACCTTCTCCGGCGGTCTAGCAGGTATCATCACCGCCTCGGCGGGCAATGACCTCTATCACCCGATCCAGGCGATGCTGGTGGCGGCTGTCGGTGTTGTCATCGTCTACAAGCTGCATTTCTGGGTCGAGCGCAAATTCAAGCTCGACGATGCGGTTGGTGCCGTGGCCGTGCATGGCTACGCGGGCGTTGTCGGCCTGATCATCGCGGGGTTCCTGCTCTGGGGCGTGCCGTCCTCTCCGTATGAGGGCTACGCCACGATCAACCCGCTCGGCAACACCATCGGCGCTGTGATCATGTTCTTCTGCCTGGGCTTCCTGCCCGCATGGATCGTGGCCAAGATGCAGGCCGCCGCCGGCGTTCTGCGCATCCCCGAAGAGGTCGAGCTGCAAGGTCTCGATTACGCAGAACATCATGCCTACGAGGACGCCAAGCTTGACGTCATCGAGGCCGACAAAGCCTATCTGGCATCCAGGGCAACAGCCGCAGAATAAGGAGAAGACCCATGTCTACAATCGGATACGAATCCTGGGCCGTTGATCTTGCCGAGGTTGGCCCCATCTACCCCTTCCAGGGCTGGGAAATCGCGATGACCGTGCTCGGCGTGATCTTCTGGATCGGTTGGCACCGGATACAGTTCGTCCGCGAAGGCGAGCACCTCGAGAAAGCCCGCAAGATGGGCGATCCCGAAAAGATACAGAAGAACCTCGAACGCTACTGACACGCTTCGGTCTGCGCGGATCCCACGATTCGCGCATATCACTTACAGGAAACTTTTATTCATAAGAGTTGCGGCTGATGATCCCTGATGCTAGTCTTGAGACAGGGACGCCCCCGGGCAGAATCAGTACGAGCCTCGAACTCGGCCAAGCCCTTGGGCAGAATTCAAAAGTGGAGCAAACGCGAATGTGCGGAATTGTCGGACTCTTCCTCAAGGACAAGGCGCTCGAGCCTCAGCTTGGCGGCTTGTTGACAGATATGTTGATCACCATGACAGATCGCGGCCCCGATAGCGCCGGGATCGCGATCTACGGCGAGGCAACCTCGGGCCGGAGCAAATTCACCGTCCAATCCGACGCCGCCGACACGGTGTTCGAGACGCTCGCAGAGCAGCTCTCGTCCGAGATCGGCGCGCCCGTCGGATTGCGGCGCAAGGACACCCATGCGGTGCTCGATTTCCCCGAGGGAAAAGCCGACGACCTGCGCGACGCCCTTGCCCGCGTGGCCCCTGACGTGCGCGTCATGTCAACCGGCGAAAGCATCGAGATTTACAAGGAAGTCGGCCTGCCCAAGGATGTGGCCGCGCGCTTTGACATCTCGTCGATGAGCGGCAGCCACGGCATCGGCCACACCCGCATGGCGACCGAGTCGGCGGTCACGACCATGGGCGCGCACCCGTTCAACACCGGTGCCGATCAATGTCTCGTGCACAACGGGTCGCTCTCCAATCACAACTCGCTGCGCCGCAAGCTCCTGCGCGAAGGTGTGCGGATCGAGACCCAGAACGACACCGAGGTCGGCGCCGCCTACCTGACATGGAAAATGCGCGAGGGCGCGAGCCTCGGCGAGGCGCTTGAAAGCTCGCTCAAGGATCTTGACGGCTTCTTCACCTTTGTCGTGGGCACCGAGGACGGCTTTGGCGTTGTCCGCGATCCCATCGCCTGCAAGCCCGCTGTCATGGCCGAAACCGATCAATATGTCGCCTTCGGCAGCGAGTATCGCGCTCTGGTCAACCTGCCCGGCATCGAAGACGCCCGCGTCTGGGAGCCGGAACCCGCAACCGTATATTTCTGGAAGCACTGACATGCAGACATTCGACCTTGCAGCCGAAGGGCTGCGCACCCTCAATTCGACACTTCACGCCCAGGCGGAACAGACCAACCAGACCGCCTGGGACGTGATCAATCCGCGCGGCAGCCACGCCATCGCCGTCGGCCTCGATGCGCCCATCGAAGTGCACGTTAAGGGCTCCACCGGCTATTACTGCGCCGGCATGAACAAGCAGGCCACCGTGCATGTCCACGGCTCTGCCGGTCCCGGCGTCGCCGAGAACATGATGAGCGGCACAGTGATCGTCGAAGGCGATGCCAGCCAATATGCCGGGGCCACCGGGCGCGGTGGCACGCTGGTCATCAAGGGCAACGCCTCGTCGCGTTGCGGCATCTCGATGAAGGGCATCGACATCATCGTGCATGGCAATATCGGACACATGTCCGCCTTCATGGCGCAATCCGGCAATCTTGTGGTCTGCGGCGATGCGGGCGACGCTCTTGGCGATTCGCTCTACGAGGCCCGCCTCTTCGTGCGCGGCAGCGTCAAATCCCTGGGGGCGGACTGCATCGAAAAGGAGATGCGCCCCGAACATCTGGAGATTCTGGCCAACCTGCTGGAGCGCGGCGGCTGCGACGCGCGACCCGAAGAGTTCAAACGCTACGGCTCCGCACGCGAACTCTACAATTTCAAACCTGACAACGCTTACTGAGGGCTCACATCATGAAAGACGAGACCCACGGCGCACCGCGCACAACCCCGATCCAGTCGGCGACTTTCTCGCAATCCATCAACGCCGAGATCCGGCGTGCGGCGGCCACCGGCATCTATGACATCCGGGGCGGCGGCGCCAAACGCAAGGTGCCCCATTTCGACGACCTGCTGTTTCTCGGCGCGTCGATCTCACGCTACCCGCTCGAAGGCTACCGCGAGCGCTGCGATACCTCGGTGACGCTTGGCACGCGCTACGCCCAGAACCCCATCGAGCTCGATATTCCGGTCACGATCGCCGGCATGAGCTTTGGCGCGCTCTCGGGCCCGGCCAAGGAGGCTCTGGGCCGCGGCGCGACCCTCGCCGGCACCTCGACCACCACCGGCGATGGCGGCATGACCGCCGAGGAACGCGGCCATTCCAAAAAGCTGGTCTATCAATACCTGCCCTCGCGCTACGGCATGAACCCCGATGACCTGCGCCGTGCCGACGCGATCGAGGTCGTTGTGGGCCAGGGTGCCAAGCCGGGCGGCGGCGGCATGCTGCTGGGCCAGAAAATCTCGGACCGTGTGGCCGAGATGCGCAACCTGCCCAAGGGCATCGACCAGCGGTCGGCCTGCCGTCACCCCGACTGGACCGGCCCCGACGATCTGGAAATCAAGCTGCTCGAACTGCGCGAAATCACCGGCTGGAAAGTGCCGATCTACATCAAGATCGGCGGGGCCCGCCCCTATTTCGACACCACCTTGGCGGTCAAGGCGGGGGCAGATGTCGTCGTGTTGGACGGCATGCAGGGCGGCACGGCGGCAACGCAGGACGTGTTTATCGAGCATGTCGGCCAGCCCATACTGGCCTGCATCCGCGAGGCCGTCCGCGCGCTCCAGGACCTTGGCATGCACCGCGAGGTTCAACTTGTCGTCTCGGGCGGCATCCGCACCGGGGCGGACGTGGCCAAATGCATGGCGCTCGGAGCAGATGCCGTGGCCATCGGTACCGCGGCCCTGATCGCGCTTGGCGACAACGACCCGAAATGGGAATCGGAGTACAACAAGCTCGGCACCACCGCCGGTGCCTATGACGATTGGCACGAAGGCAACGACCCGGCGGGTATCACAACGCAGGACCCTGAGTTGATGAAGCGGTTCGACCCCATCGAGGGCGGGCGCAGGCTCAACAATTACCTCAAGGTGATGACCCTTGAGGCGCAGACCATCGCGCGCGCCTGTGGCAAGAACCATCTGCACAATCTCGAACCCGAGGATCTCTGCGCCGTGACCATGGAGGCCGCCGCGATGGCGCGGGTGCCTCTCGCGGGGACCGATTGGTGGCCCGGCAAACCCGGCGGCACCTTCTGAAACGACACCCGGCGCGGCCCCGATGGGGGCCGCGTCTCCAGACAACCTTACAACGCATGACAACGGGGACAAAAAATGACCAGTGATCTGGCGAAATTTGCCAAGGACAATGGCGTAAAATACTTCATGATCTCTTTCACCGACCTGTTCGGTGGACAGCGCGCCAAGCTGGTGCCGGCACAGGCCATTGCGGATATGCAAGAGGATGGCGCGGGCTTTGCGGGCTTTGCCACCTGGCTCGACATGACGCCCGCACATCCAGATATGCTCGCGGTGCCTGACCCGTCCTCGGTGATCCAGCTGCCGTGGAAACCCGAAGTGGCCTGGGTTGCCGCCAACTGCGTGATGGAAGGCAAAGACGTGGGTCAGGCCCCGCGCAACGTGCTCCGCCGCCTGATCGACGAGGCCGCCGCCGAAGGGCTGCACGTCAAGACCGGCATCGAGGCCGAGTTCTTTCTTCTGACGCCCGAGGGCGATCAGATCAGTGACCCGTTCGATACAGCCGCCAAGCCCTGCTATGACCAGCAGGCCGTCATGCGCCGCTATGACGTCGTCCGCGAAATCTGCGACTACATGCTGGAGCTGGGCTGGGGCCCCTATCAAAACGACCACGAAGACGCGAATGGCCAGTTCGAGATGAACTGGGAATTCGACGACGTACTGTCCACCGCCGACAAGCATTCCTTTTTCAAGTTCATGACCAAGTCGGTCGCGGAAAAGCACGGCTTCCGCGCCACCTTCATGCCCAAACCCATCGAGGGGCTGACCGGCAATGGCTGTCACGCGCATATCTCGGTCTGGGATGCGCCCGGCAAGGCGTCCAAGAGCAACGTCTTTGCAGGCGAGGGCGAGGGCCCCACCGGCGAGTTGGGCCTCTCCGAGCGCGGCAAGCATTTCCTCGGCGGCATCATGAAGCACGCCAGCGCGCTCGCCGCGATCACCAACCCGACCGTCAACAGCTACAAGCGGATCAATGCCCCGCGCACCATCTCGGGCGCCACATGGGCCCCCAATTCGGTGACATGGACCGGCAACAACCGCACCCACATGGTGCGCGTGCCGGGCCCGGGCCGGTTCGAGCTGCGCCTGCCTGACGGCGCGGCCAATCCCTATCTTTTGCAGGCGGTCATCATCGCAGCCGGTCTCTCGGGCATCCGCTCCAAGGCCGATCCGGGCAAGCGCCACGATATCGACATGTACGCCGAGGGCCACAAGGTGCGCGGTGCGCCCAAGCTGCCCCTCAACATGCTCGACGCGTTGCGCGAATACGACAAGGACAAGGAACTCAAGGCGACGATGGGCGACGAATTTTCCGCCGCCTATCTCAAGCTCAAGAAGCAAGAGTGGAATTCCTTCGTAAACCACTTCAGCCGCTGGGAGCGCGACCACACGCTCGATATCTGAGCGCCATCAAAGCCCCTGCCCCGCGCCGCATGAAACGCCATGCGGCGCGGCGCGCGTTTTCCCGGGTTGTGCGCGGCCGAAATGAACAGCTCTTCGTTGCGGGGATGGCCTGGAACGGACCTAAGAGCCAACCGCGCGAACAGCACCGAAGGTGCCGCGCGATCGCCGGGCCGTCCCGCGGCCTGGCGATTTGATGTGGCGTGCAACGTGTTGAGTTTAGAATGACTTGGCTGGCATAAAGC
>NZ_CAMYMD010000075.1 GCF_947259555.1 uncultured Roseovarius sp. | reverse complement strand
GACCGCCGGGTGGGCGCAGCAACCTCTGTGGATCGCACTTTATGCCAGCCAAACACTCCCGCGTTTTCAATGGCTTGAAACGTTGCAAAAGCGCCCGCCCGAGGGGGCGGTCGGGCGCTGCGCGGCGGTGCCTGCGGCACCTTGATTCCGCGCATTGGTGCTGCAGTTGAACGGCAGCTTCAGGCCAACTCCGTTGTGTCTTTCCCGGTGGACCCGGCCCCGCCGCTCGCGTATGCCCGTCTCCAAACCCACCTGAACCGAGAGCGCGCCATGATCCCCACGGTCTATCTCATCCTCTTTCTCGCCATCCTCGCCGAAACCGCTGGCACCACCGCGCTTCAGGCGAGCCAGCAATTTACCCGCCCGCTGCCTTCGATCATCGTGGTCGTGGCCTATGCGCTCAGCTTTTATCTATTGGCGCTCACGCTCAAAACCATGCCGGTCGGCATTGTATATGCGATCTGGTCCGGGCTCGGTATCGTGTTCATCGCGGCGATTGGCTATGTGATCTTCGGCCAGAAGCTCGACCTGCCTGCGGTGCTTGGGACAGGCATGATCCTTGCCGGAATCGTGGTGATCCAGTTATTCTCGCGCTCAGCCCCGCACTAGAGCACCACCCAACGGGCAAAAAGGGTGGCAACACCGCCTGCTTGCCGCTATTGCAGCGACCGAAGACCACATGAGGCCGCCCATGCGCGACACCATCACCGAACGCTGCGAGGCCAAGGGCCTGCGCATGACCGACCAGCGGCGCACCATTGCCTCGGTGCTGGAGGCCTCTGACGATCATCCCGATGTCGAGGAGCTTTACGGCCGGGCCTCGGGCGTCGATCCGCGCATCTCGATCGCCACGGTCTACCGCACCGTCAAGCTGTTCGAAGAGGCGGGCATCATCGACAAGCTGGAATTCGGCGACGGGCGCGCGCGCTACGAGGATGCCGAGCGCGACCACCACGACCACCTGATAGACATGAATTCCGGCGAGGTGATCGAATTTGTCGATCCCGAGATCGAGGCGTTGCAGGACAAGATCGCCGAAAAACTCGGCTATCGCCTGATCGGGCACCGGCTGGAGCTATATGGCGTGCCGCTGAAATCCGGCAAGTAGGCCCGGAAGATGGCACCCCAGCCCGCCAAACGCATCATGCGTCTTGCCATTGGCAGCGTCATCGTGGGCCTCGCCGTGCTGGCGCTCAAGGCCGTGGCGTGGCAACTGACCGGCTCGCTCGCGCTGATGTCGGATGCGCTCGAAAGCCTGGTGAACGTGGCCACGGCGCTGGCCGTCATCGTGGCGCTGCGGGTGGCGCGCCGGCCTGCGGATGACAATCACCCCTACGGCCACCACAAGGCCGAGTTCTTTTCGGCGGTGCTCGAAGGCGTGCTGATCGTCATCGCCGCGCTTTTCATTCTGCGCGAGGCCTATGCCGGGTTCCTGATCCCGCGTGCGCTCGATGCGCCGCTGACGGGCCTCGCGATCAACGCCGGGGCGAGCCTGATCAACGGGGCCTGGGCGGTGATCCTGATCCGCAACGGGCGCCGCCACCGCTCGCCCGCGCTGGTGGCGGACGGGCGGCACCTGATGACCGATGTGGTCTCTTCGGTGGGGGTGCTGATCGGCGTGGTGCTGGCCTTTGCCACCGGCTGGTGGCTGCTCGATCCGATCATGGCGGCGCTGGTAGCGCTCAACATCCTGTGGTCGGGCTGGGTGGTGATCAAGGGATCGTTGAGCGGGCTGATGGACGAGGCCGTCTCGGACACGGAACTGGCCACCATCCGCCGCGTGATCGCGCAGGCCGCGAGCGATGACGCCGCGCTTGAGGCGCATGACCTGCGCACCCGCCACGCGGGTCAGGTCACCTTCATCGACTTTCACCTCGTGATGCCCGGCGAGACCACCGTCGAGGCCGCGCATGACCTCTGCGACCGGATCGAGGCGGCGCTGATGGAGGCGCTGCCCGAGGCCCGCGTCACCATCCATGTCGAGCCCGAGCACAAGGCCAAGCATAGCGGCATTGTCGTGCTGTCATAGCTCTGCCGCTTTCTTGTGCAGTTGTCCTGCGCTAACAGGGTCAGGCACCCTGACACGAAAGCCCCCTGACATGGAAAACCTGCGCGGCAGTATCCTGATGGTCCTCGCGATGGCCGGTTTCGCGCTGGAGGACATGTTCATCAAGCGGCTGGCCGATGCGCTGCCGGTGGGGCAGATCGTCATTTTTCTCGGCTTCGGCGGCGCGCTCATTTTCGGGGCGATCACCATGAGCCAAGGCCGCAGGCTCTGGTCGCGCGACCTGCTGTCGCGCCCGGTGCTCTTGCGCAATTTCGGCGAGATTGTCGGCACATTGGGCTTTGTCACCGCCATTGCGCTCACGCCCTTGTCCTCGGCCTCGGCGATCCTTCAGGCCACGCCGCTGGCGGTCACGCTCGGCGCGGCGCTCTTTTTGGGCGAGGCCGTGGGCTGGCGGCGGTGGAGCGCCATTCTGGTGGGGTTCATGGGCGTGCTGATGGTGATCCGCCCGGGGCTGGAAGGGTTCGAGCCTGCCTCGCTCTTTGCCGTGCAGGGCGTGATCGGTCTGGCGATCCGCGATCTGGCCACCCGCGCGGTGCCGCGCAGTATCTCGTCGATGCAGCTTTCGACCTATGCCTTTGCCACGCTGGTGCCCACCGGGCTGATCCTGCTGGCCTTCAGCGGCACGCCTGCCGTGCCCTCGGGGCTCAACTGGCGCGATCTGGTGCTGGCGCTCCTTTGCGGGGTGGCGGCCTATTACGCCATCGTCGCGGCGATGCGGCTGGGTGATGTCGCGGTAATCACGCCGTTCCGCTACTCGCGGCTGATCTTCGCGCTGATCATCGGGGTGACGCTCTTTGACGAGCGCCCGGATATCTGGACGCTGACCGGGGCCGCGATCATCATCGCCTCGGGTATCTACACCTTCTGGCGCGAGCGGCGGCTGGCGCGGCGCGGTGCTACCCCCTCGGCTCCGATCTCGCCGCGCAGGTAGGTGGGCGGGCGCAGGGTGGCCCGCGCGGCTTTCGGGAAATCCGAAACCGGGCTTCGGCGCCTGAAAAAACCGTTGCAGCAGTCCTGCAAAGCCCTTGCCGAACACCGCGTCGCCGCCCATCCATAAGGGTGAAGGAGATCGCGCCATGCCCATGACCCATTTGAAGACCGCTCCGGGGGAGCCGCCCAAGACAGCGAGCGATGTGGCGGACACCGTGCAGATCATGCTTGCGCGCTTGCGCTCGGGCGGGGCGCAGGTGGCGCTTGAATATGCTAGGCAACTCGACGGCTGGCAGGGGGCTATTGCCGTCCCCCGCGCGGAGATAGACGCGGCCTGCGCCCGCGTGCCTCAGGCGCTCAAGGATGACATTGGCTGGGCCCATGACAACATCTCGCGCTTTGCCGAGGCTCAACGGGCAACCGCGCAGGATATGGAAATCGAGCTGCGGCCGGGATTGCGCGCCGGGCAACGGCAGATTCCGTTGCAGGCGGCGGGCTGCTACGTGCCGGGGGGGCGCTATAGTCATATTGCCTCGGCGCTGATGTCCATCGCGACGGCGCGCGCGGCCGGGGTGCCTGACATCACCGCCTGTTCGCCCCCCAATGGCCGCGCGGGAATACCCGACGCCATGCTCTATGCGATGGATCTTGCCGGGGCGACGCGCATTCTGACCATAGGCGGGGTGCAGGGCATCGCGGCGATGGCGTTTGGTCTCTTTGGCGCGCCTGCTGCGGATATTCTGGTCGGACCGGGCAATGCCTATGTGGCGGAGGCCAAGCGGCAACTGTTCGGTCCTATAGGCATCGACATGTTTGCGGGGCCCACCGATAGCCTGATCCTGGCCGATGACAGCGCCGATCCTGAGACCGTCGCCGCCGATCTGGTGGGGCAGGCGGAGCATGGTGCGAATTCGCCGGTCTGGCTGGCCACCACGCACCGCCCGCTGGCCGCGATGGTGCTGGAGAGGGTGCCCGCCCTCATCGCCACCCTGCCGGAGCCCAATTGCACGGCAGCAGGTGCCGCGTGGCGCGATCTGGCCGAAGTGGTTTTGTGTGACACAGCCGAAGAGATGGCGCAGTATGCCGATACCAAGGCCGCCGAGCATCTCCATGTTCAGGCCCGCGATCTGCCGTGGTGGCGTGATCGCCTGCGCGCCTATGGCTCGCTCTTTCTGGGTGAGAACACGACCGTTGCCTTTGGAGACAAGGCGGCGGGGCCCAACCACGTCTTGCCCACCTCCGGCGCTGCGCGCTATACGGGGGGGCTCTCGGTGCACAAGTTTCTCAAGACCGTCACCTGGCAAGAGGTGGATGAGGGCGCGCTGCCGGATCTTGCGCGCGTCACCGCCAGCCTCAGCCGGGCCGAACGGATGGAGGGGCATGCCCGAACTGCGGATATCCGCCTCGGCACCATGCGCGGTGCCGCAACTTCGACGGGATGATGGGGCAAGATGAAAACGGTTGGTGTTCTGGGGGGCATGGGGCCGGAGGCGACGATCCTCCTGATGCAAAAGGTGATCCGGGCGGTGCCGGCACGCGATGATGCGGATCATGTGCCGTTGATCGTACACCAGAATCCGCAGGTGCCAAGCCGGATCAAGGCGTTGATCGACGGCGGAGGCGAGGACCCCGGACCAACCCTTGCGCGCATGGCGCGTGATCTGGAGGCGGCAGGCGCGGGGGCGCTCGCCATGCCGTGCAATACTGCACATCATTATGCGCCAGCCGTAGCGTCGGCTACCTCTCTACCGTTTCTCGACATGCTTGAGCTGACGGCGGCCTCGCTGGCTGATCGGGGCGCGCATCGTATCGGTATGCTCGCCTCGCCTGCGACGCGGCTGGCGCGGGTTTTTGAGGCGCCGTTTGCCAGACATGGTCTGACGCCGGTTTTCCTGCCCGATGACAGCGGTATTCTGGCCCTCATCCGCGCGGTCAAGGCGGGTGAGGCGGTGGCGGGGCTTGGGCCGCGTCTTGCGGATGAGGCGGGCGCGCTTGTTGGGCTGGGGGCCGATCATCTGCTGGTGGCCTGCACCGAGTTGTCACTGATGACCGATGCGCTGCCGGCGCAGGTGCCTCACACCGACAGTCTCGATTGCCTGACAGCGGCGATCGTGGGGTTTGCACGGGGGCAATGAAAAAGGGGCGCTGCCGCGCAAGCCCCTTGCGGTAAATGATGCACGTGAGAACACGCAGTCGGCTCGGAGCGCAGTGACCGCTTCGAGCCCTGACTGTCGATTGCGCTAGAAACGAACCCCGGCTTGGCTTGGCCTGGAGCGGACCTAAGAGCCAACCGCGCGAACAGCACCGAAGGTGCCGCGCGATCGCCGGGCCGTCCCGCGGCCTGGCGATTTGATGTGGCGTGCAACGTGTTGAGTTTAGAATGACTTGGCTGGGATAAAGTACCAGCCACAGCCGTTGCATCGCCAGTCCCCGGCCCTGCGACCGCGCGGCACCTTTTGGCGGGATGCAACGTCCGCTCAAGGCCGACCTTGATCCCCGCTTTCACCAAGAGCAACTTCGTCCCGCAAAGCCGACATTCATCGCATCCAGCTCCCGAAGATATCTTCGGAAGCTGGATCTGAGTTATCGTGTTGCGCTGAACGGCTCTGAGCTCCGCGCTGCATCATTCATTGCAAAGGGCTGGGCTGCTGCGCCCCTTGCTGAGCATCCTCTGCAGGGTGGCCTAGTTGCCGGACCCGTGGCCATGGCCCTCGCCGGGCTTTCGTGTGAGGTCGACCGGCACCTCCACGGTGATGTCGCCGGAGGTCTCGAAGGTGAGTGTCAGCGGGATGCTCTTGCCTGGCTCGAAGCCCTGGGTCAGGCCCATGAACATCACATGCGCGCCGCCGCGCTGCATGATCAGGGTTTCCCCCGCGCCGATGGCAAAACCGTCTTCGACATGCATCATTTTCATGACGCCGTTCTCTTCGAGATGCGTGTGAAGTTCGACTTTTTGAGCAGCCGGTGAAGAGACACCGACGAGGCGATCATCGGCGTCGCCGATGTTCTCGATCATCATGAAGGCCGCGCCGGTTTTTGCCACCGGGCTGGCGCTGCGGGCATAGGTGTCGAGAATGTGGATCTCCTGTGCGAGTGCCGGAGTGCCGAGGGCGGTGGCGGCGAGCGCCGCGAAAAGGCTGGATTTGAGGGACATTTGTCGCTCCTTCGATCTGTCTTGAAATTTACGGGTTCAGAGATCGGGCAGGACCGGAGGAGCACGTGCAACGCTCGCGGGCCGCATCAGAGCCGCGCGGTGCGGCGCGGTCGGGACGGCGTCGGCGCGGCGGGCCTGCCGCTGCCAGATCAAGGGCAGGTCGGGCTCTGTGAAAAGGACGGCAAAGCCCGGCAAGCATTCGGGGCAGACATGCGGCATTGCCAGAGGTTGACCGTGGCGATCAACAGGCACGGCCGTCGGGCCGGTCCCGGTACACAGAACGATTTGGCCCACCGGCTGCTCGACGCCGCGCGCGACCGCGAGGCTCTGACTGGTCAGGGCCATCAGCAGGCAGAGCCCGAGGGCCAATATGGGGCTTGGGCGGGTCATGTGGGGGAGGTATATGCGCTTGGTCCTGTCATCGGCAAGCGACAAAAGGAAACAGCCCCGCCGCAAGGGGCAGGGCTGCTGTAAATTTCAAACGCGCGTGGTTCAGGCGGTCGCGGCCTGTGCCTTGGCGATCTCTTTTTTCACCTTGAGGGCCGACGGCGACAGTTCGTCGTCCTTGGCCTTGGCGAGAAACGCGTCGAGCCCGCCGCGGTGATCGACACTGCGCAGCGCATGGGCCGAAATCCGCAGCTTGATGCCACGGTTCAGCGTCTCGGACTGAAGCGTCACATCGTTGAGGTTCGGCAGATACCGACGCTTGGTCTTGTTGTTGGCGTGGCTGGAGTTGTTGCCAACCATCGGCCCTTTTCCGGTCAGTTCGCAGCGGCGCGACATGGGGTCATCCTCGTTCTTGTTGAGGGCGCGTGCTGGCCCTTCTTAACACAAACGGGCACCGCCGCCGGCAGCGCCCTGAATTCCGTCTGGGGTCTTTAGGCGCAATGTGTGGGGGCGTCAAGGGATTCGCCGTCGATTTTGGCGCGGGTATGAACCGGCGCGCGTGGCCCCACCTGTTTGCCTGACATCGCACAGGGTTGGGGCGCTACACCAGAGCCGCGTGACAGGGCAAGATCGCCGATGCACCGCGCAGGATGCAAGACGAGTCCGATTTGAGCCCGGCTTTGTCCGAAATCGCCATTACAACAGCCATGGTTTTTGACGAGGTTGGAGGAAAGGAGTCGGATCTCATGCGCTATTCAGGATTCAAGGTCATCAAAGAGGCTCTCACCGGGCACCGCGGCTGGGGCCCGGCATGGCGCGACGCCGCGCCGCGCGGGAGCTATGATTATGTCATCATCGGCGGTGGCGGGCACGGTCTTGCCACCGCCTATTATCTCGCCAAGGAATTCGGTCAGGCCCGCATTGCGGTACTGGAGAAGGGGTGGATCGGGGGCGGCAACGTGGGCCGCAACACGACGATCATTCGCTCGAATTACCTGCTTGATGGCAACGAGCCGTTTTACGAATTCTCGCTCAAGCTCTGGGAGGGTCTGGAGCAGGACCTGAACTACAACGCGATGGTCAGCCAGCGCGGTATTCTCAACCTGATACATTCCGACGCGCAGCGGGATGCGTTCGTCCGGCGCGGCAATGCGATGATGCTCAACGGGGCCGATGCGGATCTGCTGACCGCTGAACAGATCGTCGCGCGCTATCCGTTCCTGAACGTGAACGACGCGCGCTTTCCGATCAAGGGTGGGCTTGCCCAGCATCGCGGTGGCACCGTGCGCCATGACGCCGTGGCGTGGGGCTATGCCCGCGCCGCTGATCAGCGCGGTGTGGATATCATCCAGAATTGCGAGGTCACGGGATTTCGCATCGAGGAGGGGCGCTGCACCGGCGTCGAGACATCGCGCGGCTTTATCGGGGCGCGCAAGGTCGGCGCCTGCGTGGCAGGCTCGTCGTCGCGGCTGATGGCCAAGGCCGACATGCGCCTGCCCATCGAGAGCCATGTGCTTCAGGCGTTCGTGTCGGAGGGGCTGAAGCCGGTGTTGCCCGGTGTCATCACCTTTGGTGCGGGGCATTTCTATTGCAGCCAGTCCGACAAGGGCGGGCTGGTCTTTGGCGGCGATATCGACGGGTACAATTCCTATGCGCAACGCGGCAACCTGCCGGTGGTCGAGGATGTCTGCGAAGGCGGCATGGCGATATTCCCGATGCTGGGGCGTGCGCGCCTGCTGCGCATGTGGGGCGGCATCATGGACATGAGCATGGACGGCTCGCCGATCATCGACCGGACCCATATCGACGGGCTCTATTTCAACGGCGGCTGGTGCTATGGCGGGTTCAAGGCGACGCCTGCCTCGGGCTTTGCCTATGCGCATCTTCTGGCCACGGACCGGCCCCACCCGACCGCCACGGCCTATCGCTTCGACCGTTTCGCCAAGGGGCGGATGATCGACGAAAAGGGCATGGGCAACCAGCCCAACCTGCATTGAGAAAGGAGCGCGTGCCATGCTGATCAACCATCCGCTGCTCGGCCCCCGCGACGCCAGCGAATTCATCTACAAGGGCGACGCCGCCCTGATCCACCGGCCCGACCCGACCGCGCCCGATGCGCAGGAGGTTTTCATCGACTACGGCTACCTGCGTGACAACCCGGCGGGCGCGCATCGCGAGTTGTGGTTCCACGAACAGGGCGACCGATCATGGCTGGTGGTCACGCGCGACACGGTGACCCATGAAATCACCGAAGTGGAACTGGCCCGTGACGTGGCTCGCAGGGAAGGACGCTCCAAATGAGCCAGGTGAATCGTTTGAACGGCGGGTTGATCGACCAGAGCCGCAGCATTTCGTTCCGCTTTGACGACCGCTGGATGAAGGGACATCCGGGGGACACGCTCGCCTCGGCGCTGTTGGCGAACGGCGTGCGCCTGATGGGGCGCTCGTTCAAGTATCATCGCCCGCGCGGCCCGCTCACGGCGGGCTCGGAAGAGCCCAATGCGATTGTCGAGCTGCGTGACGGCGCGCGGCAGGAGCCCAATACCCGCGCCACAACGGCAGAGCTGTTTGATGGTCTGACGGCGAGATCGCAGAACCGCTGGCCGTCACTGGCCTTTGACGCGCTGTCGATCAATGACCGGCTGTCGAGCTTTTTCGCGGCCGGGTTCTATTACAAGACCTTCATGTGGCCCGCCGCGTTCTGGGAGAAGCTCTACGAGCCGATGATCCGCCGCGCGGCCGGTCTGGGCTCTTTGAGCCTGAAAGCCGATCCCGACAATTACGACAAGGGATACCTGCATTGTGATGTGCTGATCATCGGCGCGGGGCCTGCGGGGCTCGCGGCGGCGCTGACGGCGGGCGAGGCGGGGCTGTCTGTCATTCTGGCCGACGAGGACTCGCTGGCCGGTGGGCGGCTCAACGCCGAAAGCTTTGCCATGGGGCAGCAAGCGGGGCATGCCTGGGCCGCAGAAACCGCCGCGCGTCTGGCCGCGATGCCGAATGTGCGGCTGATGACGCGCACAACGGTGCTTGGTGCCTTCGATCACGGCATTTATGGCGCGCTCGAACGGGTCAGCGATCATCTTGCGGTGCCGGCCGAGGGCAAGCCGCGTCAGATCCTGTGGCGGATCTATTCGCGCCGCGCGATCCTTGCGGGCGGGGCCACGGAGCGGCCCATTGTCTTCGAGAACAACGACCGTCCCGGGATCATGTTGGCAAGCGCGATGCGGGCCTATGCCAATCGCTGGGCCGCGACCCCGGCCCAGGAGATTGCCGTTTTCACCAATAACGACGACGGCCATAGGACGGCGGCGGACCTGACCGCCAAGGGTGTCTTGGTCGCCGCCGTGATCGACACGCGCCCGGACGCGCCCAAGGGTCAGGGCTATGAGGTCATCGCCGGGGGCACGATCACCAACACCTCCGGGCGGCTTGGCCTTGCGCAGGTCGAGGTGACAGATGCCAAGGGCAACCGGCGTCAGATAAAATGTGGCGCGCTTGGTGTGTCGGGGGGCTGGAACCCGAATGTGAGCCTCACCTGCCATCAACGTGGCCGACCGGCATGGGATGTGGATATCCACGCCTTTGTTCCGGGTGGCACCTTGCCCGAGGGCATGGTGGTGGCAGGCGCGGCCAACGGGGTGTTTTCTACCCATGCCGCGCTGCATGCGGGGGCTGAGGCCGCCGTTGGCATCGCTGCGGATCTCGGGCATACCGCGCCGTCGCCCGATCTGCCCGAGGCCGAGGATGCGCCCGTGGCGATCACGCCATTCTGGCATGTGTCGGGGGCCAAGCGCGCCTGGGTGGACCAACAGAACGACGTCACCGCCAAGGACATCAAGCTGGCGCATCAGGAGAATTTCACCTCCGTGGAACATCTCAAGCGCTACACGACGCTTGGCATGGCCACCGATCAGGGCAAGACCTCGAACATGGCGGGCCTTGCCATCATGGCCGAGGTGGCGGGCAAGTCCATCCCCGAGGTGGGGACGACGATGTTCCGCCCGCCTTATACACCCACGGCGATCGGGGCCTTTGCCGGGCGCTCGCGGGGCACCGATTTCCGGCCCATCCGCAAGACCCCCAGCCATTTCTGGGCCGAAGAGCAGGGGGCTGAATTTGTCGAGGTGGGCATGTGGCTGCGCGCGCAGTGGTTTCCGCGCGCGGGCGAAACCCATTGGCGAGAGAGTGTTGACCGTGAAGTGCTGCAAACCCGCCGCTCTGTGGGGGTGTGCGACGTGACGACGCTTGGCAAGATCGACGTGCAGGGCTCGGATGCGGCCGAGTTTCTCAACGCGATCTATTGCAATGGATTTGCCAAGCTCGCCGTCGGGCGCACGCGCTATGGGCTGATGCTGCGCGAAGACGGGATTGCCATGGATGACGGCACCGCAGGGCGGTTGGCCGAGGATCATTTCGTCGTCACCACCACGACCGCCAACGCGGTGGGCGTGTATCGCCACATGGAGTTTGTGCGCCAGTGTCTCTACCCGGATATGGATGTGCAGCTCATTTCGACGACGGAGGCCTGGGCGCAGTTCGCGGTGGCCGGACCCCGATCGAGGGAGCTGTTGCGCAAGATCGTCGATCCGGAATTCGACATGACGAATGAGGGCTTCCCGTTTATGGCGTGCGGCGAGATCACCGTGTGCGGCGGGCTGCGCGCGCGGCTGTTTCGGATTTCGTTTTCCGGTGAGCTGGCCTACGAGATCGCGGTGCCGACCCGCTATGGCGACGCGATGATCCGTCGCTTGATGGAGGCGGGGCGCGAATTTGATGTTGTCCCCTATGGTACGGAGGCGCTCGGTGTCATGCGGATCGAAAAGGGGCATGCGGCGGGCAACGAGCTCAATGGCACCACGACCGCGCTCAACCTCGGGATGGATCGCATGGTCTCGACCAAGAAAGACTCGATTGGCGCGGTGCTCTCGCGGCGTGAGGGGCTGAACGAGCCTGATGCGCTGCGACTTGTGGGGCTGCGCCCGGTGAGCCCCGACAAGCCCGTACCCGCCGGCGCACATCTCATGACCAAAGGCAGCGCCGTCGATGCGGCCCATGATCAGGGCTATGTGACCTCGGCCTGCTACTCGCCCAATCTCGGACATCAGATCGGTCTCGCCTTTCTGAAATCGGGTCATGAGCGCATGGGTGAAATCCTGCGTCTCGTCTCGCCTCTGACCGGCATTGACCACGAGGTCGAGGTGGTCAGTGCCCATTTTGTCGATCCGGAAGGAGACCGTCTCCGTGCATGATCTTGTTGCAATCACCCCGCTAGGCGCAGTGCGCCCGAAAGTGGACAGCCATGGCCCCGTGACCCTGACCGAAGTGACCGACCGCGCCCTGGCCTCGGTGGCGGCGCGATTGGGCCATGAGGCTGAGACCGCAACCGCGCTGGAGCGTCTTCTCGGTGCCCCGGCACCGGGCCCGGCACGCCATGGCGGCAAGAGCCTGATGGCGTTCTGGATGGGGCCGGAGCAGTGGATGGTCGAGGCGTCATTCGAGACCCACGAAGACCTTGCCCGGCAGATCGGGTCAGATCTCGGGGCGGCGGCGAGCGTGACCGAGCAGACCGACGCCTGGTGCCGGTTTGACCTGACAGGCGACGGGCTCGCCGATGTGTTCGAGCGGTTGACGACCGCGAATGTTCGTGCCTTCGAGGGCGGCGAGGCGCAGCGCGCGTCAGTCGATCACATGGGCTGTTTCGTGCTATGCCATGACGCGCGGCACATCTCGGTCCTGGGGCCACGGTCGTCTGCGGGATCGTTGCATCATGCGCTGCTGACGGCGATGCGGTCGGCGCATTAGAGAGCGGTGACGGTCTCGGGCTGAGCGCGCGCGCCGCCGCCGGTGTCAGACCGACGGCACCGGCAGATTGCCCTTGACCCGCGTCAGGTTGATCTTTTGCCGGTCGTCACGCGGTGCGATGCCGAACGCCTCGCGGTAGTGCCGCACGAAGACCTTGACGCTCGCATAGCCGACCGCCTCGGCGATCTCGGCCATGCTGTCGTTGGAATACATCACGATCTGGCGGGCCGCTTTCATCCGCATTGCACGGAAATAGCCGGTCGGGTTCTGGCCGGTGGCCCGCTTGAAGCTCCGTTCGAGGTGGCGCGGTGTGATATCCAGCAGCTCTGCAACCTCGGCCATGGAGATCGGGTCCTCCATGTTCCGGCCCATGAGGTCGATTGCGCGCGCGACGAGGGGCGGCAGATCGTCCGGTCCGGCGGCGTCGCCCAAGACAGGCACCATCTGCTGCACGCCGGCCTTGCGCATCATCGGGTGCTGGAACCAACATGCCACCTCTGTTGCGATGCCCGCGCCGAGCGCGGTCTCGACCATGTGGAGCGCCAGATCGAACGCCGCCGCCGCACCAGAGGCGGTCACGCAGCGCGGTGTGATCTCGATCACCTGATCCGAGGCGGCAACATCCGGAAACTCTGCCTGAAACGCGGTCTCGTAGCACCAATGCACCGACAGCGCCTCATCACCCACAGCGCCGCTGCGCAGGAGGGGAAACACCCCGCCGCTGATCGCACCGAGCACGGTGCCATGTCGCGCAGCGCGGCGCAGATGCGCGGGCGAGCGGGTGTGCGAGAATGTGCTGGTCGGGGCGGCAAGCAAGAGCAGGTAGTCGAAGTCTTCCATCTCCTCGATGCTCTTGCTTGGCTCAAAGGCGATACCGGCGCTGGACATTACCCGATCGGCACTCTCTGCGACCAGATCCCATGCAAAGGTCTTGTGCCCCGATATTTCATTCGCGGCACGTAATGGCTCTATCACGGATGTCAGGCAGGACATCGGAAACCCCGGAAAGATCAGAAAGCCGATGCGGATCATACGCTGTGTCATGGAGGGTTGCCTCTTGCCCGGTTTTTCAGTGCCTTCACGTAACATTTTCCACTTGGCGAAAAGTTATGCAATATGGTCAAGCGGAGCCTGGAGATCACGGACTGCTTCGCGCTTGGTATTCTGGTATTTTGCGAGACACCGGATTAGAACTTGAAAGGATAACGATGAGCAGCACGGATGCGGCAAAAGTGGTCAAACTTACACAAGACCCCCACAAGCTGCGCGAAGAGCGCGAAAAAGTCCTCGAGGTGGCGATCGGGCGCGAGGTGCGCGCCTATCGCAAGCAGCAAAACATCACCGTGGCGGAATTGTCGAGCATGACCGACCTGTCCATCGGGATGCTCTCGAAGATAGAGAATGGCAACACCTCGCCGTCGCTGACCACGTTGCAGACGCTTGCCAATGCGCTCTCGGTGCCGTTGACCGCCTTTTTCAAGGAATACGAGGAGCGCCGCGAGGCGGTGCATACCAAAGCCGGAGAGGGTGTCGAGATTGATCGCGCCGGGACACGCGCCGGTCATCAGTACAATCTGCTCGGACATATCGGATCAAACAATAGCGGCGTGATCGTCGAGCCCTACCAGATCGAGCTCAATTCCGAATCCGATACCTTCAAGACCTTTCAGCATGACGGGATCGAGATGATTTACATGCTCGAAGGCGAGGTCGGCTACAGGCATGGCAACGATACCTATCATCTCAAGCCGGGTGATACGCTGTTTTTCGATGCGGACGCGCCGCACGGGCCGGATCAGCTTATCCGCTTTCCGGTCCGCTACCTCTCGATCATCAGTTACCCGCAAAGGAGCTGAGCCAAGGGCTTGCCGTCGGAGAGCCCGCGCGCGAGGGCGGCCGGGCACGCCGTGGCGGTCAAGTGTTTGCACAACCTGTGACAGATCTGAGTCATACCAAGGTCTGATGGCTTTGCGACCGCATTGTGCCAGGCTTCAATCCGAATGATGGTGTAAGTCTGGCGTGCGGGCCATCGTGTAAAAACGGCGCGCGACGCATATCGCGCGGTCTGTTTTGTGCGCCGGCGAACCGGTCCGTCTCGACGCCGGAAACAGGGAAAAACCGGTGTCTTGCGGCCTTTGGCGTCGTGCTGGCCGCCGTCAAGCCGTCAACCCGGCACCGATTGAAAATATATAAACTTCACGGGCTCTTGCAGCCATTCGAGGAAATGCACACTTGCCGACTCGGGGCTGATGAGAGGCCCCTGATGGAGCGTAACTGACGTGGACTATATATATATCCTTTGCGGACTGGTGGGCCTGTTGTTTGGTGGCGAGGCGCTGGTTCGGGGCAGCGTAGGCATTGCCCGGCGTCTCGCGATCTCGCCGCTTCTGATCGGCCTCACGGTGGTCGGGTTCGGCACCTCGACGCCCGAATTGCTGGTGTCTGTCGATGCGGCGTGGCGGGGCGTGCCGGATATCGCGCTTGGAAACGTCGTCGGCTCTAATATCGCGAACATCCTGCTTATTGCCGGTCTGACCGCATTGGTCTGGCCGATCAGGGTGACAGGAGCGACGCTGCGGCGCGATACTTGCGTCATGGTGCTGGCGGCAATTGCGCTGGTGCCGATATTCGCCACCGCACAGATGGGGCGGCTGTCGGGCGCTGTTCTGGTGACCGCCCTGGTGGGCTACCTTGTCTGGGCGTATCGCCAACCGGGCGATACCGTGGCACAGGATGTGGATGTGCCCGCGCCCGGCTCGGCCCTGGCGGCGATCCTGAGTGTGCTCGGCGGGCTTGTGGCGCTCATGCTCGGGGCGCGGTTTCTGGTCGATGGGGCGGTCGCCGTCGCCCGCGACCATGGCATATCCGAGGCGTTCATCGGCCTGACGATCGTGGCGGTTGGCACCTCCTTGCCCGAGCTTGCGACCTCGGTGATCTCGGCGTTGCGTCGACAGTCAGAAATTGCCATCGGCAATATTATCGGCTCCAACATCTTTAACATTCTCGGCATATTGGGTCTGACTGCGGTAATTTCACCGATCCCCGTTGCGTCGCGATTTTTGACGTTCGACCTGCCGGTCATGATTGCCGCGTCGCTCGTGCTGACGGTGCTGCTCTTGTCTCGGCCGGTTGTGGGACGTTGGTCCGGTCTCGCCATGTTCGCGGGTTACGTGGCCTATGTCTGGACGGCTCAGGGGTGACCTGCCGTTGCATGCCGGCATCCGTCCTGTCCGTCAGCAACCGCCGCTGCGCGGCCTTTGGAGTGCGATTGTCCTGATGGGTGGCATCGTGCCTGTAGACCAAGCGCAGGCCATGCACTAACCTGCCAGGCGGTTCACAGAGGTGGAATCAAACCAAGTCCCCCGATGGCAGAAATCGGGTCGCGCGCAGGCAAACCTTTAGCAAGAGAATGGTCATGGCTTCAATTCCTTCCGCAGATCGGCGCAAGCGCGCCGTGGTGCTGCGCCGCCTCGGACGTCATCGCGACGCCTGCGATCTTTGCGAGGAGCTGCACCGCGAGCAGCCGGACGACCCGACCTTCGCCTGTGATCTGGCGATCTGTTACAGGTTGCTTGGTGCCTCTGACCGGGCCGAGGACCTGGCGAGGGGCGTGCTGAACGACGTGCCCAACCATGCTGTGGCGCAAGGTCTGCTGATAGATATCGCCCTGGAGCGCGGTGACTTGGATCAGGCGCTGGCACGTGCCGATACGGCGCTGGTACAACACCCCGACGAGCCGAAGCTGCGGCGCAAGCGCGCCGCGGTGCTGCGCCGCTTCGGGCGTTATCGCGACGCCTGCGATCTTTGCGAGGAGCTGTATCGCGAGCAGCCGGACGACCCAAGCTATGCCTGTGATCTGGCGGTTTGTTACAGGTTGCTTGGTGCCTCTGACCGGGCCGAGGACCTGGCGAGGGGCGTGCTGAACGACGTGCCCAACCATGTTGCGGCGCAAGGCCTGCTGATAGATATCCCCCTGGAGCGCGGTGACGTGGATCAGGCGCTGGCACGTGCCGATGCGGCGCTGGTACGATGCCCCGACGAGCCGAAGCTGCGGCGCAAGCGTGCCGTGGTGTTGCGCCGCCTCGGGCGTCATCGCGACGCCTGTGATCTTTTCGAAGAACTGCACCGTGAACAGCCCGACGACCCGGCCTTCGCCTGTGATCTGGCGGTCAGCCTGAGGCAGCTTGGTGCATTTGACCGCGCCAAGGCTCTGGCCGCGCAAGTTCTTGCCACGCGCCCGGATTACTTGCCTGCGCGCAAGTGCCAGCTCCTGCTCGCAAAAGTCAGTGGAGAGCAGGATGCGGTAGCCCTGCCTCTGACGGAAACGCAAGGCTCTGACACCTCTGCCACCTCTGCGGCGAAAGGCGGGGGCGAGCCGATTGGCCGGTCCTGGTCGATCTCTCCCGAGGAACGGCTGCTGTTGATTGATCAGGCCAAGACGCTGGGCGATGACAGCCGAGCAAAGACCCTGCTGATCGAGGCCGGTGAGCGCCTTGACCTGCTCTCGGAAGATCAACTCACGCGGTTATTCCATATCGCGCAACGGCTTGAGAGTTTTGACCTTTTGGCGAAGGTCATTCGACATATCCGACACCTGCAATCCATCAAGCCGCGGCTTGCCTTGGCGGTTTTGCGTATCAGTCACAGTTCGGAACACGTCGAATTGTCGCAGGAATTGATTGATTGCCTTGCGGCGAAAATGGGCCCGGACCACGAGGTGATGTTCCGAGCGCAGGCCAAACTTTTGCTTGTGGGGCCGTTTGACGCGCTTGCCAGCCTGCGCTCTGCACGCCGACATCAGCGAAGTCCAAGAGAGGCGCAACTCATGGCGGTTTTGCTGTTGAGCAGCGCAAACTTCAGGCTGGCGATCAGGTATTTGCGCTTTTGCGTGCGAAGGTGGCCGCAAAACAGGACAATCAGGTCTCACCTTGTCAACGCTTATGCCAAGAGCGGGTTTCCGGAAACCGGGTCGGAGTGGTTGAAGTCGGTTGCATCAACGCTTGAACCGGAGGAGCTGGAAACTCATCAGCTTGCTTTGCTGATCGCAAAGGGGAAGTTTGCCGAGGCGCTGGACATTGTCGAGAGGCAAGTGCGGGCTGGCAAGAGAACCGAGGGCGAGCCTCTGCATCTTCGATTGCTGATTTTCCTTGGCCGCCATCGGGACGCGGAAAAGGCAACCAGGGTGCTCAAGCAGGATCCGGCCCGGAAGGCCAAGGTGGCGGCGCATTTCAATGCCAGTAAATTCGGCGCGCTGCTGACCGAACTGCGCCTGTACAAGGCATCTTCACCCTCCGAAAGCGGCGACGCGACAGCAACAGTTAATGACAACTACTTTGTGGGCCATGACATCGTTCAACGCACGCTTGAGGCAGCCCCCTTTCGTACATCGCCACGCAATGCGCAGCCGGTGCCCCATCGGATCGTTCAATATTGGAACCATCCCACGCCGCCCCCGGAAATCACCCAACTGATGAGCCGCTGGCAGGCGGTCGAGGGGTGGGAGTACGTTTTGCACAATAAACAAACCGCGAAGCGCTGGCTGCGCGAAACACTTGGCCCGCGTTATGCGCGGGCGTTTTCGCTTGCGCGTCATGTCGCGCAGGAAAGTGACTTTCTGCGGCTCTGCCTGTTGCTGCACGGCGGCGGTATCTATGCCGATGCCGACGATGTTCTTTTGGGCGATCCCAAAGGTCTTTTGACCGAAGGTGGCGGTCTTGTGGTGTTCGCCGAGCCTCAGGGCTCGCTCATGAACAACATAATTTGCGCCCCGCCGAGGCATCCTGCGATTGCGTTTGCCGTTCAGATGGCGGGCAGGGCGCTGTTGCTGGGGGACAATGAAAGTACGTGGTCCAAAACCGGGCCTGGCCTGCTGACCCGGGCGGTGGGGCGGCACATCAGCGAAAATCCCGCACAGGCTGAGCAAGACACCACTATTCTGCGAGATATTGTCTTGCGGCGCTATGTCAGCCCGCATTTCAAGCTGCCTTACAAGAGCACTGCGAAATACTGGAATTCGGACACTGTGAAATTGAGCGACGACAGCATCCTGTCGGCGCTTACCGAGTTTGCGCGGCATGGCCGCGAGAGCCGGCGCGAGGCCGATTCTTGCGCCTTGAACTGAGGGTTGAATCAGCCTTACAGCGTTTCGACTTTTCGTTGAAACAGTCGTAACGCTGTAGTTCATTGTTTTTGCGCAATTTCGAACCGAAAAAGTCTATCAACTTTTTCTGAAATTGCTTTAAGCGTTTCGAGAAGACCTGCTTTGCGTCATGCGAACGGAAAACGGCGCCGTCCATTGGACAGCGCCGTCTTGTTTGGGGCGAACTGCTTTAAGCGGCGACCGGTCTTGGTGCCAGGCGGGCGCGGATCTGATCGGGCACGAGCCGCTGTGCGGAAACCCGGGGCAGGTTCATCTCGGTGATGGTCCGGGCCTCGACCTCGTCACAGTTATCGAAGCCGTCGCGCCCGGCATAGTCGATGAAGCTTTCTGCCGCTACACCTTCGGCCATCAGCAGCTCATGCGCCTCGGTTTCGATGTGGTAGTAGGTAAAGCCCGGCAGCGGCATCTTGGCGACCTGATAGATCGTCGAGCCATTGACCAGCGTTCCGGCATTGTAGAGCACACCGTCGATTTCAATCGCATGATCGGGGCTGAGGCGCAGATCGCGCTTGGGCAGGCCATTGCCAAGAGCGCCGGCGGTAATGCAGATCGGGTTGACCTTGGCGGGGTGCATGAGGCGGGTGTCGACATCGAAATGTCCCAGCCACTTGACCGGCTGTGCCTCGCCCGAGGCGGTCAGCACCATATCGCCGGGTTGCAGGGTTTCCACATCGCGGGGCCCGTCGGGGGTGGCGATACGGGTGCCCGCCGTGAAGCAGTTTACCGTTGCGGTGAGGGAATTAATGATGAAAAAATCAAAATCGGTGCCGCCTGTCGGGGTGAAGGTCAGGTCGGATTGCGGGCCTGACAGCGTGTTCGCGCCGGACACCAGGGGCTGCCCGTTCACTGTCCAGCTGCCTCCAAGGTTTGTTACAGTGAACTGAATTGCGCCGTCAAAGCGTGTTTCACCCACACCGGTCACATCAAGGACAAAGATGTCATTGCTGGCGGCGTTGGTGCCAGCGCTTTCGACGGCGGTTAATTGTCCGCCGCCAATAGAATGCGCGTGCGAAGCGTCACCATTCTGCACAGTCCAGGTAAAGTTCACGCCGCCTTCCGAATAGGTCAGGGTATTCGTGCCGCCGCCTGCGGTACTGCCGACATGGGACGTGAAGGTTTGATCAAATGCGAAAGTGGCCATGTTCTATTTATTCCTGTAAGTGTTTGGCTATATTCTAGCACATCTCATATGCCAGAACATAGCCACTATTTTCGGATCAGTTGCGCGACGGGAATATGCCCTCTGTCACGACGCAGTATTGCAGGCCCAGAATCGGGTTCCGGATGTTGACCTGCTGGTTTCCACCCGTAGGGGCCGCGGTCGAGTCCACCGTCACGGCGACGCTTCCGGTTTCAAGGGCCTGGTTGGGCGCGCCGGTTGCCGAATAGGCGGACGCGCTGGCGGCCAGATGATCGCCCGCGTCGAACGTGCCGCTGCCACCGGGGCCGACAT
>NZ_CAMYMD010000074.1 GCF_947259555.1 uncultured Roseovarius sp. | reverse complement strand
TACAAAGGCGAGTATATCTTCCAGAAGGAAGGCAAGAAGAAGTAAGGACGCGACAGATGGCAAACAGCAAAAGAAAACTGTTCCTCAAACGCCGCCTGCGCGTTCGGAACAAACTCCGCAAGGTCAACGCAGGGCGTCCGCGCCTGAGCGTTCACCGCTCCAACAAGAACATCAGCGTGCAGCTGATCGACGACGTCAACGGCGTGACCCTCGCCGCCGCCTCGACCCTCGAAAAGGATCTGGGACTGGTGGGCAAGTGCAATGTCGAGGCCGCTACCAAGATCGGGGCCACGATTGCCGAACGCGCCCAGAAGGCGGGTGTCACCGAGGCCTATTTCGACCGGGGCGGCTTTCTGTTCCACGGTCGGGTCAAGGCCGTGGCAGATGCCGCGCGTGACGCCGGTCTGAATATCTAAAGCGCAGGCGGCCCTTCGGGGCCGCCTCGATGATCCGGGAGCTTCGGCTCACCTGGATTGAACAATATCAGGCACCATGCGGTGCCGCATCGAAAGGACGCCGAGAATGGCAAGAGATGATAACCGGGGGCGCGGGCGTGACCGCGACGAAACCCCTGAATTCGCCGATCGCCTGGTTGCGATCAACCGGGTCTCGAAAACCGTAAAAGGGGGTAAACGCTTTGGCTTTGCCGCTCTGGTCGTTGTTGGCGATCAAAAGGGCCGTGTCGGCTTTGGCAAGGGCAAGGCCAAGGAGGTCCCCGAGGCGATCCGCAAGGCTACCGAAGCCGCCAAGCGCGCGATGATCCGCGTGCCGCTGCGCGAGGGCCGGACGCTGCACCACGACATGGAAGGCCGCCACGGCGCGGGTAAGGTCGTGATGCGCACTGCCCCGCACGGTACCGGCATCATTGCTGGTGGTCCGATGCGTGCTGTGTTCGAGATGCTCGGCGTTCAGGATGTGGTCGCCAAGTCGAACGGATCGCAGAACCCGTATAACATGATCCGTGCGACGCTGAACGGTCTCCAGAAAGAGACCAGCCCGCGCATGGTCGCGCAGCGTCGTGGCAAGAAGGTCGCCGACATCCTGAAAAAGGGTGACGAGGCCCCGGCTGCCGCCGAAGCGGCAGAAGCGTAAGGAGACCGGAACATGGCAAAAACCATCGTCGTGAAGCAGATCGGCTCGCCGATCCGCCGCCCCGAAAAGCAGCGCCAGACCCTTATTGGTCTGGGCCTGAACAAGATGCACAAGACGCGCGAATTGGAAGACACGCCTGCGGTGCGCGGCATGATCGCCAAGATCCCGCACATGGTGCAGATCGTAGAAGAAAAAGGCTGAGTGCGGGATCAGAGCGCTCGCGTCTGAAAGCAATGCGCCCCGGTCAGAAATGGCCGGGGCGTTTTTCATGTGCGCCATGATGCTCATCCTTTAGTCTCGCCACATCGGAATCCAACGCGCTCTCCGGGCAAGCTGTGGTAATGTGCTGCTGAGGCGGCCCTGTGGCGCCCTGCGCCGCGTCGTCCGCCGGAATCGCTTTGAGGAGGAAGGCCGATGTCTGCACAATCCAAAGGTGGTTGCGACCACATCCACACCCATACGACCCAAGCGCCAATCGACAATCACACCTGCCACTGCTCCGTCTGCAAGGCTGTGACCGGTCAGGACACCACGCATGTGGTGTTTTTCAAACACGGTGACGTGGTGGTCGACAATGAGGCCGGTTTGAACCGCCAACCATTCAATGCCAACAACCCTGACGGCCCGCTGGAGCTCTGTACCTGCGCCGACTGTGGCGCGCCCATCATGCTCGATGACAAGCAAAATCGTATTCGCGTAATCGTTCCGAATTTGATGGGGTATGCCGACCAGATCGAGCCGGCAAGTTACCACGCTTTTTATGACCCGGCGTCCGGCGAGCCCGAGCCTGCCGATGGCCGCCCGGTGCACGCGGCCCTCCGACCGGATTTTGTCTGGCCCGATCCGTCCTGACAGCCGATGGCGCCGTGGCGCGTGTCAGTCTCGGCCGTGCACTGCTTCGAGGTTGAGGCTTGGGTTTATCGGGATAATCCGGTTGGGATTGATCGTGTCGTGGCTGTAATGGTAATGGCGCACGATATGGTCGAAATTGACGGTCTTTGCCACGCCCGGCCATTGGTATAGTTCGCGCAGATACCCCCATAGGTTAGGGTAGTCGATGATGCGCTTGCGGTTGCATTTGAAATGCAGGTGATACACCTTGTCGAAGCGGATCAGCGTGGTGAATAGTCTCCAATCTGCTTCCGTCAGGCGCTCGCCCATCAGGTAGCGGCTTTCAGCCAGCCTTTGTTCTAGCCAGTCCAGACTGTCGAAGAGAGGTATCACCGCCGCATCGTAGGCTTCTTGACTGGTTGCGAACCCCGCCTTGTACACGCCGTTGTTGACGGTGTCGTATATCCGCGCATTGACTGGTTCGATGGTATCGCGCAGATCGTCGGGCCAGAAATCCTGAGTGTCGCCGGTGATCTGGTCAAACGCACTGTTGAACATGCGGATGATTTCGGAGCTTTCGTTTGACACGATCGTTTCGCGCGTCTTGTCCCAAAGGATCGGCACGGTGACCCGACCCGAAATCTGCGGATCGGCCTTGAGGTATATGTCCCGCGCGAACGGCAGCCCATGGAGTGTATCACCGGTGGTGCCCGGAAAATCTGTCGAAAAGGTCCACCCATCCGAGAGCATGTCGGGATGCACGACAGAAATGCCGATATGCTCTTTCAGTCCTTTCAGGGAGCGAAAAATCAGCGTGCGATGCGCCCAGGGACAGGCCAGCGCCACGTAAAGATGATAGCGCCCGCTCTCGGCCTTGAACCCGCCGTCGCCTGAAGGCCCGGCTGTTCCGTCCGGGGTTATCCAGTTGCGGAACTTTGCCGTTGAACGTACGAATTTGCCGCCCGTTGACTTGGTGTCGTACCAGGTGTCTTCCCATTTTCCGTTGACCAGTTGGCCCATGTTTTCGCACTCCTCTTTACGATCAAACTAGGGCTGTGCAGGCGCGTAATTAATCCACAGGGCCGCACGGGGCCTGCGCAATGCTGCACATGTCGTGAATGGCGGCACGTGTGGCGTTTCTTCGTTTGCACCGGGGCTTGCGCATCCCTATAACCGCGCCATGACGAAGCCCGCGACCGGGCCGGAGAGGTGTGCGACGATTGACTGACCCATATCGGGAGTGGATCGCGCAGCGTCAGGACTGATCAGTCCGCTCACCCCTTTTGCCCGTCGCGCGACCGAGGAAAAAGGGGATCGCCATGAAATTCGCCATGATTTTGACTGCGCTGCTGGCAGGCACCGCCGCGCACGCGCATCCGGGCCATCTGGCAGAGGTTGCCGGCCACGGGCACTGGTTGGGCGCGGCGGCCATTGGCGCCGCAATCGCAATCGGCCTTTGGTCCGGGTTGCGCGGACGCAAGGACACGGCGGCGGACGACGACGAGGACGAGACCCCCGACGCCGAAGCGCAGGAGGCGTGAGCATGGCCAAAACGGGTGTGATGATCTGCGGGCATGGCTCTCGCAGTCAATCTGCGGTGGATGAGTTCAGCGTTCTTGCCGACAAGCTGCCGGGCTACCTGCCGGACGATTGGCTGATGGAATATGGCTATCTCGAATTCGCCAATCCCGTGATCCGCGACGGTCTGGATCGGCTGCGCGCGGCGGGCTGCGAGCGTATTCTCGCGGTGCCGGGCATGCTCTTTGCCGCGATGCACTCCAAGAATGACATACCTACGGTCCTCAATACCTATGCCGACGCGCATGATATCGAGATCAGGTATGGCCGCGAATTAGGTGTTGATCCCAAGATGATCTCTGCCGCCGGAGCCCGCATACGTGAGGCGATTGATCGCGCCAACGTGAAACACGGGGATGTCAGTCTGCATGACACCTGTCTCGTTGTGATCGGCCGCGGCGCGTCTGATCCCGATGCCAACGCCAATGTCGCCAAGATTGCGCGCCTCTTGCAGGAGGGCCTCGGGTTTGGCTGGTGCGAGGTGGGCTATTCGGGTGTGACTTTCCCGTTGGTCGAGCCCTGCCTGCGGCACGTGGTCAAGCTTGGGTACAAGCGCGTCGTGGTGTTTCCCTATTTCCTTTTTTCCGGCATCCTGATCGACAGGATCTATGGGTTTACAGACCGCGTGGCGGCAGATCACCCGGAGATCGAGTTCGTCAAGGCCGAGTATCTGGGCGATCACCCCAAGGTTTTGGAGACCTTTGCCGAACGGGTGACAGAACAGCTCAATGCTGTCCCCCCGCCCAATTGTGGGACGTGTCAGTACCGGACGCAGGTGCTCGCCATGGAAGGGGGGGAGGTCAAGCATATCACGCCGCAACAGCGCGCCGCGCTGGCCGAGGCACGCGGCACGGGCCACCCCGCCTTTAGCGATGTCCCACCGCCAACATGCGTCATGTGCAAATATCGCACGCAAGTTCTTGGTTTCGAGGCCGAAGTGGGCGCGGTGCAAGAAAGCCATCACCACCATGTCGAGGGGCAGGGTGCCTCGGCCCCCGGCTCGAATGTGGCCGATTGCGCGCTGTGTGATACGTTCTGTACCGGAGAGTGCCGGCTCGAAGCGCAAGACCATCACCACCATCATGACCACGGCCATGATCATCATCACCATGATCACGACCATCACCACCATCACGCGCCCTATCCCCATGCGCTGCATCCCCACGGGCCCCAAAGCGCGCGGCGGACCAAGGTCTGATTCGCTATCACCGTTCCCAAATACTCCCGCCGGAGGCTCCGACACCGGCCCCAATCCCAAAGGGTTGAACGTGCGCCCCTACGAAAAGAACCCTTCGGCCATCTATACGATGAGCTTTGCCACGGTGCGCAGCGAGGCGCGGCTGGACAGGTTCGGCCCGGGAATGGAGGCGCTGGCAATCCGCCTCATTCATGCCTGCGGCATGGTCGAGGTGGCGGACCGTCTGGCGTTTTCCAATGGGGCCTATGCGGCGGGCCATGCGGCTTTGCAGGCAGGGGCGCCGGTGTTTTGCGATTGCGAAATGGTGGGGGCGGGGATCATTCGTCGGTATCTGCCCCGCGGCAATGAGGTGGTCGTCACGCTCAATGATGCCCGCGTTCCCGACATTGCAGCGGGGATCGGCAATACCCGCTCTGCGGCGGCGGTTGAATTATGGGCTGAGCGTCTCGAAGGCGCCGTCGTGGCAATCGGAAATGCGCCCACCGCGCTCTTTCACCTGCTGGAACTGCTCGATGAGGGGACGCCGCGTCCGGCACTGATCCTTGGATTTCCCGTAGGATTTGTAGGTGCGGCCGAGAGCAAGGCCGAATTGGCGGAGCATCCGCGTGGTTGTGAGTTTGTCGCTCTACGCGGACGACGTGGCGGCTCGGCCATGGCAAGTGCGGCGGTCAATGCTCTGGCGGCCGGCCTGCCGGAGGCGGGGGCATGACAGATCGCATCGCGCCTTGGCTGCATGTCGTCGGTATTGGTGAGGACGGGATGGACGGTCTCTTGCCTGCAACTCGTGCCATCGTCGAGTCGGCAGAGGTGATCGTGGGCGGCGAGCGGCATCATGTTCTATCCGATGCGGTCCGCGCCGAGCGGATCGCCTGGCCATCGCCCTTTGATGCGCTGACCGGACTTTTGTCCGGGCATCGGGGGCGTCGTGTCGTGGTGCTGGCCACCGGCGATCCGCTGTGGTTCTCGGTTGGCGCGCGTATCGGGCGCTCACTGCCGCCGTCGGAAATCGTCTACCATCCTCAGCTCTCGGCGTTTCAGCTTGCGGCGGCGCGGATGGGCTGGAGCATGGCCGATCTGGAGACGCTGACCGTTCATGGACGGCCGGTGGAGCAGATGATCGCTTTCATTCAGCCCGATGCGCGGCTCCTGGTCCTGACCACGGGGGCCGAGACGCCTGGACAGATTGCACGATTTCTGACCGAGCGCGGCTTCGGGCAGTCGCGGATGACCGTCCTCGCGAATATGGGCGGGCAGCAGGAGTTGCGGTTCGACGGTCTTGCCGACGGCTGGGACCATGTTGTGCCCGCGTTCAACACTTTGGCGGTCGAGTGCGTGGCTGCACACGATGCGGCGCTCTTGCCACGCGTGCCCGGGCTGGCCGATGATCTTTTTCACCATGACGGCACCATGACCAAACGCGAGGTGCGCGCCGCCACACTGTCCAAGCTGATGCCGATGCGCGGCGCGCTCTTGTGGGATATCGGCAGCGGTTGCGGCTCTGTCGCGGTTGAATGGATGCGCAGCGCCCGGTATGCGCGCGCCATCGGGATCGAGCCCCGCGCCGACCGTCGTGCGATGGCTGCGGCGAATGCGTTGGCGCTCGGCGTGCCGCGGCTGGAGCTGATCGAGGGGCGGGTGCCCGCAGCGCTAGACGGGCTTGCCGCCCCTGATGCGGTCTTTATCGGGGGCGGATTGTCGGATGCTGTTTTTGACGCGGCATGGTCTGCACTCCGTCCGCTGGGACGGTTGGTGTGCAACGCTGTGACGCTGGAGAGTGAGGCGTTATTGCTGAATTTGCACAAGCGGTATGGCGGCGACCTTGTGAAGTTGCAGATCAACCGGGCAGAACCTGTGGGCGGATTGACGGGCTGGCGCCCATTGATGCCCGTCACCCAATGGAGCCTCGTGAAGCGATGAGAGGCAGGCGTAGGACTTGGATATTTTGGGCAAGATGAAGCGTGGGGCGAGACATGGCCGGTAAGCTGTACGGCGTCGGTTTGGGGCCAGGCGATCCCGAGTTGATGACCTTGCGCGCGCATCGGCTCATCTCTGGTGCGCGGGTTGTGGTGTATCCGACACTGGCGGGCGGCGAGAGTTTTGCCCGTTCGATTGCGGCCGGGTCAATTGCGCCGGACACGCGCGAGATCGTGATGGATGTCCCGATGAGCGTCGAGCGGGCCCCGGCGCAGGTGGCCTATGATCAGGGCGCAGCGGACATTGCCGCGGCGCTTGATGGGGGCGAGGATGTTGTGTGCCTGTGCGAGGGCGATCCGTTTTTTTATGGCTCCTTCATGTATCTCTTTGCCCGGTTGAGCAGGCGCTACGAGGTCGAGGTGGTCCCGGGAGTGACGTCGATTGCCGCCTGTGCCGCAAGTGCGGGCCGCCCGCTCGTGGCGCGCAATGAACGCTTGACGGTGTTGCCGGGGCCATTGCCCGAGGCCGAGTTGAGGGCGCGGATTGAGGGGGCCGAAAGTGTCGCCATCATGAAAGTGGGGCGGCATTTGGCCAAGATCCGGGCGGTCATCGACGATTTGGGGTTCACCGGGCAAGCGGTCTATGTCGAGCGTGCGAGCCTGGCTCAAGAGGTGGTTTGCCCCCTCGCGCAAGCCCCTGCAGAGGCGCCGTATTTTTCAATGATATTGCTGACGAAAGGGGCCGATCCATGGCTGTGAAACCTGTTGTTCTGGCGCTGAGCCGGTCCGGTGAGGCGGTGGCGCATCGCGTCGCCGGGATGATCGGTGGCGATGTGCATGGGCGTGAGGGACGCGTCGAGAGTGCGGCGGCTTGGTTTCCCAATGCGCTCGATCACGTCCGCGATCTCTTTGCGGCTGGAGTGCCTGTCGTTGGGGTCTGCGCGAGCGGCATCCTGATCCGGGCCGTCGCGCCGCTGCTGAGCGACAAGCGAGGCGAGCCGCCGGTGGTATCGGTGAGCGATGATGGCGCGGTGGTGGTGCCGCTTCTGGGGGGGCACAGGGGCGCGAACCGGCTCGCCGCTCAGATTGCCGAAGGGCTGGAGGCCGTTGCCGCAGTCACGACTGCGGGAGACGTGGCCATGGGCGTGGCGCTCGATACGCCGCCTCTGGGCTATCGTTTGGCCAATCCCCAGGACGCCAAGGCAGCGATGGCGACGATGCTGGCGGGCGGTGGTGTGCGCGTGACCGGTGAGCGCATATTCGATATCGAGGATACCGGTGGTGCGGTCGAACTCGTGGTGAGCGAGGCACCCGCTGATGGCACTGCCACGCGGCTGGTGTATCATCCACAGCGTTATGTCTTGGGGCTGGGTTGTGCGCGCGGCTGCGATACCGAGGAAATGTGGGGCCTTGTTCGTCGGACGCTTGAGGCAAACGCGATTGCACCCGGGGCAGTGGCTTGTGTTGCATCGATTGACCTCAAGGCCGATGAAGGCGCCATGAACGACGTGGCGCGGCGTTTGGGCGTACCGTTCCGCCTGTTCTCGGCACAGGAGTTGGAGGCGCATGCCGATCAACTCGCAAACCCGTCCGACGTGGTGTTTGCCGAAGTGGGGTGCCATGGTGTGTCCGAGGGCGCTGCGCTGGCCTGTGGCGGGCAACTGTTTGTTGAAAAGCAGAAAACCGCGAATGCAACCTGCGCTGTCAGCCGCTCTGAGACGGTCATGACCGAGATGCCTGGTCGCGCGCGGGGGCGGCTGAGTGTGCTGGGCATCGGCCCCGGACAGGCAAGCTGGCGAACGCCCGAGGTGTCGCGCCTCGTGGCCGAGGCCGAGGAACTGGTGGGTTATGGCCTCTACATCGACCTCTTGGGACCATTGGCAGCCGGCAAGACGCGCAGCGATTTTCCGCTGGGTGGCGAGGAGGCGCGCTGTCGTTATGCGTTGGAACAGGCCGCGCAGGGCAAGAATGTCGCTCTGATCTGTTCAGGGGACGCCGGCATTTATGCGATGGGAGCGTTGGTTTTTGAACTGCTGGATCGTGGGCCCGAGGCTCAGGGCGTAAGCGACGCCGCGCGACGGGTGGAGGTGGTATGCTCGCCCGGTGTCTCGGCACTTCAGGCGGCGGCGGCGCGGGCGGGGGCCCCGCTTGGACATGATTTCTGCACGATCTCGTTGAGCGACCTGTTGACGCCACGCGCGGATATCATTCGGCGCCTGCATTCTGCGGCGGAAGGCGACTTTGTGATCGCGTTCTACAATCCGGTGTCCAAGACCCGGCGGACGTTGCTGGCCGAGGCGCGGGATATATTGCTGAAGCACCGTCCGGCAGACACGCCGGTGCTGCTTGCCAGCTCTCTGGGTCGGCCGGAAGAAGAGTTGCGCTACAGGCGTCTGGCCGATCTGCAGGTGGATGAGGTGGATATGCTGACAGTCGTGCTGGTGGGGTCCTCCAACAGCCGTCTGGCGCAAATGGGCGAGGGGCCCCGCATGTTCACACCGCGCGGCTATGCGCGCAAGATTGATGGTGATCTGGCCGAGGTCAGCATTGGAAAGGCACTGAAATGACAGTCTATTTCATCGGGGCGGGGCCGGGCGATCCGGAGCTTTTGACCAAAAAGGCAGAGCGGATCATCGGGCAATGTCCCGTGTGTCTCTATGCGGGCAGTCTGGTGCCGGCGGAGGTTGTGGCCGGTGCCCCCGACGGGGCGCTGGTGATGGATACCGCGCCGATGACGCTGGAAGACACCCATGCTGTGATACTGGAAAGCCATACCAAGGGCATGGACGTGGCGCGTGTGCATTCCGGTGATCCATCGCTTTACGGCGCGATTGCCGAACAGATCCGAAAACTGCGCGCAGATGGAATCGACTATCAGATCATTCCCGGTGTTCCGGCCTACGCGGCGGCGGCGGCGGCACTGGGGCAAGAGCTGACTGTGCCGGAAATTGCGCAAAGCATTGTTTTGACACGAGTTTCGATGAAGTCCACTTCGATGCCCGAGGGGGAGACGCTGGAGAATTTCGCGCGTAGCGGGGCGACGCTGGCGATTCATCTGGGTATCCGCAACCTACGGGAAATACACAGGATTCTCGCCCCGTACTACGGCGATGACTGTCCTGTGGTAGTGGCGTACCGGGTGGGGTGGCCGGATCAGCTGTTCGTGAGGGGGACGCTCGCTGATATCCATGCCAAGGTGCGGGCCGAAAAGATTACCCGAACCGCTTTGATTCTGGTTGGAAAAGTTCTGGGCGAGATCGCTGATTTCAAGGACAGTGCGCTCTATGATCCGGGCATGCCGCATGTTTTGCGACCCAAGGTTGCGGCGCGGGCTTAGGGCGTCAACTACACGTACCGCAGCCTTTCGGCGTGAAATTTGAGTTGAAATTTTCATAGAATCGGCGCAACGTGAAATTTATGGTGGTTTTTTCACGGGGCGCGACCCATGCATCAAAGCAATATTGGGCAGATGCGAAGCCTTGGCGCGGATTTGCGCGCCTTGCGCAAGACGCGCGGGTTAACGCTCGCGGCTTTGGCGGAAAAGCTGGGGCGGTCGGTTGGCTGGCTTTCACAGGTCGAGCGCGACCTGTCGGAGCCGTCGATCAGCGACCTGCGGCAGGTGGCCGATGTCCTGAGCGTGCCTATGTCGCTCTTGTTCGGCCATGCAAGTGCGCCTGCGGATGAGCAAGGCTATGTTGTGCGGGCGAGCGCACGCCGTCCCATGGGGTCGGGCGAAGAGGGTCTCATCGAGGAACTGCTATCGCCGGATCTGACCGATGAGTTCGAGGTGATTCACTCTACCTTCCGCCCCGGCTCTAAAATGCAGCACCCGGCGCAGCGGCCCACGCAGGAGGTGGGTTACATACTCTCCGGCAGGCTCAATCTGAGGATTGCAGACCGGCGGTTCACCATCGGCCCCGGCGACAGTTTCCGGTTTCGCGGCGAGCCCTATTGCTGGTCCAACCCCTATGATGAGCCCTGCGTTGCGATCTGGGTGATCGCCCCGCCGGTCTATTGAGGTGGGCATGAGTTTTGAGGGCTGGACCATCTTCGCGCTGTTCTGGGTGGTGTTCGTCACGACCCCGGGCCCGAACCACGTCAATTGCATCACCAACGGAATGACTGTCGGGTTTCGCCGAGGCCTGTGGGGTGTGGTGGCCATTCTCACGCAGGCCACGTTGTTTTTGACGCTCTCGGCGGCGGGGATCACCGCGCTCATCGCCACCTCGCCGGTGGCCTTCGAGGCGGCGAAACTCCTGGGTGCGGGCGTGTTGATCTGGCTCGGCGTGCGCGGCTGGATGCGGGCAACGCGGCCCATCCAGGCGGAGGCGCAGAGCGGTGGTTCGGTGTTCTGGCGGGCCTTCATGGTGGCCACCATCAACCCCAAGAGCGTGGCGGGCTACCTCGCCGCGTTCAGCCAGTTCGTGCAGCCTGAAGTGCCGATATGGGATCAGATGTGGGTGATCTTTCCCACCGCGCTGAGCATCACCGCGCTCAGCTATACCGGCTTTACTGCGCTCGGCGCGGGGCTTGGGCGCGCGGCGCTCGGCGCGGTAGCGGGCACATGGTTGCGGCGCGGGATGGCGGCGCTTTTCATCGGCTACGGCGTGGCGCTCGGCAGCGCCGCCATGCCTGCGCGTTAGCAAAAACGGATAACGGGGAGGATATCATGGCTGAGATACCAGGCACCGCGCGGGCGGTGATCATCGGCGGCGGTGCGGTCGGGGCGTCCTGCCTCTATCATCTGGCCAAGGCGGGCTGGACCGATTCGGTGCTGCTGGAGCGCAACGAGTTGACCGCAGGCAGCACTTGGCACGCGGCGGGCAATGTGCCCACGTTTTCTACAAGCTGGTCGGTGATGAACATGCAGCGCTATTCGACCGAGCTTTATGCGCGGCTGGGCTCGCAGGTCGATTATCCGATGAACTATCATCAGACCGGCTCGATCCGTCTGGCGCATAGCCGCGAGCGGATGCAGGAATTCGAGCGCGCCAAGGGGATGGGGCGGCATCAGGGGATGGATCTGGAAATCCTCGGGGTCGACGAGATCAAGGCGCGCTATCCGTTCATCGAGACGCATGATGTGAAGGGCGCGCTTTATGATCCGAACGACGGCGATATCGACCCGGCGCAGTTGACGCAGGCGCTGGCCAAAGGGGCGCGCGAGATGGGGGCGCGCGTGATCCGCTTTTGCCCCGCGATGGGCGTGCGGCGCGAGAACGGCGAGTGGATTGTCGAGACCGAGAAGGGCGAGATCCGTTGCGAGATCGTGGTAAACGCGGCGGGGTATTACGCGCAGCGGGTGGGGGAATGGTTCAAGCCCTATGGCGGGCGCACCGTGCCGATGATGGTAATGAGCCATCAGTATCTTTTGTCCGAGGAAATCCCCGAGATCGAGGCGTGGTCGAAGGAGCAGGGCCGCAAGCTGCCGCTGTTGCGCGATGTCGATGTGTCCTATTATCTGCGGCAGGAAAAGCATGGCTTCAACCTCGGCCCCTACGAGCCGCGTTGCCGGGCGCATTGGGTGGACCCGTCGGACCCGATGCCCGACGATTTCAGCTTTCAGCTCTGGCAGGAGGATATCGACCGGATTGAGGAGATCGTGACCGATGCGATGGCGCGGGTGCCCTTGCTGGGCACGTCCGGGATCAGCAAGATCATCAACGGGCCGATTCCCTATGCGCCGGACGGGATGCCTTTGCTTGGGCCGATGCCCGGCGTGCCGAATGCGTTCGAGGCCTGTGTCTTTACCTTCGGGATCGCGCAGGGCGGCGGCGCGGGCAAGGTGCTGGCGGAATGGATCACCGAGGGCGCGCCCGAGTGGGACATGTGGTCCTGCGATCCGCGCCGCTACACCGATTACACCGATCCGGAGTATTGCGTGGCGAAGGGGATGGAGGTTTACGGCCACGAATACGGGATGCATTTCCCGTGGCACCGCTGGCCGGTTGCCCCCGATCGCCGGGTCTCGGCGCTGCACGAGCGGCTCAAGTCGGCGGGGGCGCAGATGGGGGCCTATAACGGCTGGGAGCGGGCGAACTGGTTTGCGCAGCCGGGGGATGATACCTCCGAGGAGGCGACGCAGACATGGGACCGCGCGGGGCCTTGGGAGGCGCGCATCCGGCAAGAATGCGAGGCGGTGCGCGATCATGCCGGGGTCATTGCGATTTCCGGCTTTACGCGGATTGCGGTTCAGGGGCCGGGGGCGCGGGACCATGTGGACGGGCTGACCGCGTCGCGGCTGCCGCAGCCGGGGCGCATCGGCCTTGCCTATTTCGGCGATGACCGGGGGCGCATCCTGACCGAGATGTCGGTGATCCCGCGCTCGGAGGACGAGATCTGGCTCATTACCGCCGGGGCGGCGCAATGGCATGACCGCGACGTTCTGGCGCGGGGCCTGCCCGAGGGGGTGACGCTGACCGACCGGAGCGACCGGTATGATTGCCTGCTGGTCACGGGGCCCAAGGCGCGCGGCATCCTCGGGCCGCTCACGGATGCGGACCTGTCGCTGCCCTGGCTGAGCGTGCAGGATACGACGGTCTGCGGTGTGGGCTGTGTGCTGATCCGGGTGTCCTTCGCGGGCGAGTTGGGCTGGGAAATCCATTGCCCGGCGGCGGAGGTGCCGGTAATCTGGGACGCGGTGACGGACGCGGGGGCCAAGCCCTTCGGCATGTGGGCGCTGAATTCCCTGCGTATCGAGAAAGGCTATCGCGCGTGGAAGGGCGATCTCTCGACCGATTATTCGCTGCTGGAGGGCGGGCTGGAGCGGTTCGTCAAGCTCGACAAGCCGCAGGAATTTCCGGGCAAGGCGGCGCTGCTGGCCGAGAAGCAGAGGGGCGTGGCGAAGCGGTTCGCGCCGCTGATCGTCGAGGCGGGGGCGGCGGATGCGCCCTATATGTCCTCGATCTGGCACGGGGGCGAGATCGTGGGCGAGACCACGAGCGGTGCCTGGGGCTACCGGGTGAATGGCTCGGTGGCGCTGGCCATGCTACGCAGCGATCTGGCGGTGCCGCGGACGAAGCTGGAGGTGGAAATCTTCGGCGAGCGGGTCCCCGCCACGGTGCAGCCCGACGCGCCGCTCTGGGACCCGCAGAACGAGAGGCTCAAGGCGTGACGCTCGAGACATACCTGATCTATCTCGGTGTGGTGGCGGCGTTCTTTGCGACGCCCCCGGACACCAGCCAGTTGCTGATCATCTCCAACAGCCTGCGCCACGGCCTGCGCCGCAGCCTCGCCACCGTGGCTGGCGACCTGAGCGCCAATGCGATTCAGATGACGCTGGCCGCGTTCGGGCTGACCGCGGTGATCGCCACCAACGCGGATGCGCTCTGGATCGTCAAATGGGCGGGGGTCGCTTACCTCGCGTGGATCGGGGTCAGGCTGATCCTTGCCCGTCCCGAGACGACGACGCCCGATGCCGCACCGGGCGGCAGGCTCTTCCGGCAGGGGTTTGTCACCTCCTCGGCCAACCCCTACGCGGTGGTGTTCTTTGGCGCGCTGTTTCCGCAGTTCATCGACACGGCGCAGCCGGTCTGGCCACAACTGCTGATCCTGGGGCTGACCTACCTGGTGGTGGACGGGCTGATCCTGCTGCTTTGGGGCTGGGTGGCCGTGCGCAGCCTCGGACGGGTCAGACAGCTGACCGGCGTCTGGATTAACCGCGTCTCTGGCTGCCTGATGATCGGCGCGGCCGTGTTGCTGGGCGTGAAGGACATCGAACGGGAGGCCACGCGTTGACCCTGCCCGCCACCATGTCCGGCGTCACCCTCACCCGCCACGGCGGGCCGGAGGCGCTGGTCTGGCGCGAGGATATCCCGGTGCCGCGCCCCGGTGCGGGCGAGGTGCTGGTCAAAGTGCTGGCGGCGGGGGGCAACAACACCGATATCAACACCCGCGAGGGCTGGTATGCGGCGGAGGTGACCGGGGCCACGGGCGAGACGGATGAAGGCGTCGCGGCCGGGGGCTGGTCAGGCGCATTGCGGTTTCCGCTGATACAGGGCGGCGATCTGTGCGGCGAGGTGGTGGCGCGCGGCGAAGGCGTCACCGCGCCTGCGCTCGGTGCGCGGGTGACCTGCCCGATCAACATTCCGCGCCCGACGGACGACAAACCGGTGGGGTTCGTCGCGCTCGGATCGGAGATCGACGGGGCTTTTGCCGAATATTGCCTGATGCGGGCGGACGACCTGTATGATGTGTCGGACGCGCCGCTGTCGGATATCGAGATCGCCGCAATTCCTTGCGCCTTCGGCACCGCCCTCGGCCTGCTCGACCGCGCGGGCGTGGCGGCAGGACAGGAGGTGCTGATCACCGGGGCGTCGGGCAATGTCGGCCTCGCGGCGGTGCAGCTTGCCTCAAGCATGGGGGCGCGGGTCACAGGCATCGCCTCGCCGTCCAAGGCCGCGACGGTGCAGGAAGAGGGGGCGGCGGAGGTCATCGTCTGCGACGCGCCCCTGCCCCAAGACCGCTTTCACGCGGTGATCGACCTTGTGGGCGGGCCGGGCTTTGCCGCGCTGATCGACGCGCTGCGCCCGGGCGGGCACTACGCCGTGGCGGGGGCCATCGCCGGGCCGATGATAGAGGCCGACCTGCGCCGCATCTACCTGCGCGACATCACCCTCCACGGCTGCACATTTCAGCCACCTCGTGTCTTTGCCCGGCTCATGGACATGGTCCGCGCCGGAGAGGTAAGACCTAGGATCAGTACCACCTATCTGCTGCGCGACATCGCCCGGGCGCAGGCGGATTTCCAGACCAAGGCCCATGCCGGCAAGCTGGTCCTCTTGCCACCGGAGACAGACACATGACAGACATCACATTGCTCGACGGCTCCATCGGACAGGAACTTGTCAAACGTTCGGGCGACCGGGCGACGCCACTCTGGTCGACGCAGGTGATGATGGATCACCCGCAGATCGTGCGCGACGTGCATGACGCCTATTTCGCCGCCGGGGCCACGGTGGCCACCACCAACACCTATGCGGTGCTGCGTGACCGGCTGGTGCGGGTGGGGTTGGAGGATGCGGTGGACCGCCTCGCCGATACCGCTGTCAGTGCCGCCATCGCCGCGCGCGACGCGCATGGCGCGGGGCGCGTGGCGGGGGCCGTGGGGCCATTGGTGCAATCCTACCGCCCCGATCTCTGCCCCCCGGCGGCGGAGGCGGCCCTGATCTATGCCGAGCCGGTGGCGGCCATCGCGCCCCGCGTCGATCTGCTTTTGTTCGAGACCATGTGTTCGGTCGATCAGGCGCGCGGCGCGTGTCTGGCGGCACAGGCGGCGGGCGTGCCGCTCTGGCTTGCGGTCTCGGTGATGGACGAGGACGGCACGCGGCTGCGCTCGGGCGAGCCGCTCTCGGCGCTCGCGCCGCTTCTGGCCGAAATGCCGCCCGCCGCGATCCTGCTCAACTGCTCGCCGCCGGAGGCGATCACGCAGGGGCTGCCGCATATCGCCGCGTTCGGTCTGCCCTTCGGCGCCTATGCCAACGGTTTTACCCGGATCAGCGAGGGGTTTCTGGGTGCGGCCCCCACCGTCGACGCGCTGGAGCAGCGCGGCGATCTCTCCCCCGCCGCCTATGCCGTGACCGTCATGGGCTGGATCGACGCGGGCGCCACCATCGTCGGTGGCTGCTGCGAGATCGGCCCCGATCACATCGCGGAACTGGCGCGGCGCATCCGCGAGGCGGGGCACGAGATTGTCTGACCTGCTGTTTCTTCTTGGTAAAAATACTCAATGCGCAACGCTTACAAGAGGCGAGACATGACCGATCTTCCAAACCGGGCCCGCGTGGTCATCATCGGCGGCGGCGTCGTGGGCTGCTCTGTGGCCTATCACCTCACGAAACTCGGCTGGTCCGACGTGGTGCTGCTGGAGCGCAAGCAACTCACCTCCGGCACCACGTGGCACGCCGCCGGCCTCATCGGGCAGTTGCGCGCCAGCGCCAACATGACCCGCCTCGCGCGCTACTCAGCCGAGCTTTATACCGGGCTGGAGGCCGAGACCGGCATTGCCACGGGATTCCGGCAGGTGGGCTCGATCTCGGCGGCGCTTACGGGCGAGCGGCTGGAGGAGCTCAAGCGCAGCGCGGCAATGGCGCGCGCCTTTGGCGTGCCGGTGGAGGAGTTGTCGCCGTCCGAGATCGGGGACCGCTACCCGCACCTCAACCTCGATGGCGTCACGGGGGGCGTGTGGCTGCCCACCGACGGGCAGGCCGATCCGGCCAACATCGCGCTGGCGCTGGCCAAGGGCGCGCGGGGGCGCGGTGCGCGGGTGCAGGAGCGGGTGAAGGTGACGGGGATGGCCCGGGCGGGCCGCCGCGTCACCGGTGTGGACTGGCAGGGCGAGGATGGAAGCGCGGGCCATATCGCCTGCGAGCATGTAGTGAATTGCGCGGGCATGTGGGGGCATGAGGTAGGGCGCATGGCGGGCACCAACGTGCCGCTGCATGCCTGCGAGCATTTCTATATCGTGTCGGAGCCGGTTGCCGGGCTGTCACAGCTTCCGGTGCTGCGGGTGCCGGATGAATGCGCCTATTACAAGGAAGACGCAGGGAAAATGATGCTGGGCGCGTTTGAGCCCGATGCCAAGCCCTGGGGCATGGACGGCATCCCTGCGAGTTTCGAATTCGATCAGTTGCCCGAGGATTTCGACCATTTCGAGCCGATCCTGGAGGCGGCGGTGACCCGGATGCCGATGCTGGCCGAGGCGGGAATTCACACGTTCTTTAACGGTCCCGAAAGTTTTACCCCTGATGATGCCTATCATCTGGGGCTGGCGCCTGAGATGGACAATGTCTGGGTCGCGGCGGGGTTCAACTCCATCGGTATTCAGTCGGCGGGCGGCGCGGGGCATGCGCTGTCGCAATGGATGGAGGATGGCGAGAAGCCCTTTGACCTGGGCGATGTGGATATTTCTCGGATGCAGCCGTTTCAGGGCAACCGGCATTACCTCTATGAGCGCTCGAAGGAGACGCTCGGCCTGCTTTATGCCGATCACTACCCCTACCGGCAGAAGGCCACCGCGCGCGGTGTGCGGCGCACGCCGTTTCATGCGCAACTGCTGGAGCGTGGGGCGGTGATGGGCGAGGCGGCGGGCTGGGAGCGCGCGAACTGGTATGCGAATGCGGGACAAGAGCCTGCGTATCGCTATAGCTGGGGCCGTCAGAACTGGTTCGACAATGCCGCCGCCGAACACCGCGCGATCCGCGAGGGCGTGGGCCTTTACGACATGTCGAGTTTCGGCAAGCTGCGGGTCGAGGGACCGGAGGCGGAGGCGTTTCTCAACCATGTCTGCGGGGCGGAGATGGCGGTGCCGGTGGGCCGGATCGTCTATACGCAGTTTCTGAACGCGAAGGCTGGGATCGAGGCGGATGTGACAGTGACGCGGCTCAGCGAGACCGTTTATCTGGTGGTTACGCCCGCCGCCACGCGGCTGGCGGATGAGACCTGGCTGCGGCGGCATCTGGGGGGCCGGATGGTCGTGATCACCGATGTCACGGCCGCTGAGGGCGTGCTGGCCGTGATGGGGCCGAAGGCGCGCGATCTGCTGCGGGCGGTGTCACCGGATGACCTGTCGAACGAGGCCCACCCCTTCGGCTGGGCGCGACAGATCGAGATCGGCATGGGGCTGGCGCGGGCGCATCGCGTCTCTTACGTCGGCGAGCTCGGCTGGGAGATTTACGTGAGTGCGGACATGGCCGGGCATGTCTTTGAGGTGCTGACCGAGGCGGGCGCGGATCATGGGCTGCAACTCTGCGGGCTGCACGCGATGGACAGTTGCCGGATCGAGAAGGCGTTTCGACATTTCGGCCACGACATCACCTGCGAGGATCACGTACTGGAGGCGGGGTTGGGCTTTGCCGTCAAGACCGACAAGCCCGAATTCATCGGGCGCGACGCAGTGCTGCGCAAACGCGAGACCGGGCCGGAGCGGCGGATGCTGCAATTCCGCCTGACCGACCCGGAACCGATGCTTTACCATAACGAGCCGCTTCTGCGCGACGGCGAGATCGTGGGCTATCTGAGTTCGGGCGCATACGGGCATCATCTGGGTGCCGCCATCGGGATGGGCTACGTGCCCTGCCCCGGAGAAAGCACCGAGCAGTTGCTGGCGTCGAGCTATGAGGTGGACGTGGCGGGGTGTCGGATCAAGGCAGAGGCATCGCTCCGTCCGATGTATGATCCTAAATCCGAGCGCGTGAAGGCCTGAGTGATGGGGGTAGTCCCGCCAAAATGCAGACAGGTATTGTCGGCTGGATGAATGTGGGAGTGGTGTCTTCTGCCGGGGTCGTGTAAGGCGCGGATATGTCTGATTACGACCCGCCGACCGAGCCGCTTGAGGTGCTGCATGACGATCACGAGATCGTCGTTGTCAACAAACCGGCGGGCTTGCTGAGTGTTCCCGGAAAAGGTGAGCACCTGGCCGATTGTCTGTTGGAGCGGGTCAAGGATGTCTTTCCGACAGCACTTCTGGTGCATCGACTGGACCGCGACACGTCGGGCGTGATGGTCTTTGCCCTTAGCCCGCATGCGCAGCGGCATCTGGGCCTGCAATTCGAGAAACGCCAGACGAAGAAGTTCTATGTCGCGCGGGTGCATGGCAGGCTGGAGCCGCGAGAGGGCGTGGTTGATCTGCCGCTGATCGTCGATTGGCCCAACCGTCCGTTGCAGAAGGTCTGCCATGAGACTGGCCGCACGGCGCTGACCGAATGGCGGGTCATGCGTGCGGGGAAAGACGAAACAAGAGTGAGGTTGAGCCCCAAGACAGGGCGAAGTCATCAGTTGCGGGTGCATATGCTGGCGCTTGGTCATCCTATTCTGGGAGATCCGCTCTACGCGACAGAAGAGGCGCGCGCGCATCCTCGTCTGATGCTGCATTCCGAGGAATTGCGCCTGCGCCACCCGGATGGCGGGGCCGGTATCAAATTTCGGGCTAAGGCACCGTTCTAATGGTGTATACTGGGTAGAGATTCACAACAAAACGATGTGATTGTCCCAAGCCAGCCCTTCGGACGTGGTGAGAGGCTCTGTCTGATCACCCGAAATCCGGATGAGCCCGCCCTGTCCGTCCGAGGCCAAGAGCGCCGAGCCCATTGGGGCCAACCCGCAAATGTCCGCACGCAGAATAGCGGCTCGGAAGTTTAAAGATTCGTCGAAGATATGCGCCCGTCCGCCGCGCGGCGAGGTGATCGCAGGGCCCTGACCGCCCCACGCGACTGATCCGGCATAGCCCTGCATGGCGAGTTGTTCGGCCAGTGGCGCCTCGGAGAGCCTTGGCGGCTGGCCTCGGCGGTGCAACCCAAGAAGCGGGACCGGCGCCATGGTGTCACCTTGCCACTGCAGCGCGAAGGCAAGCGTATCGTCAGGGCCGAGCGCCAGATGCCGAATGGAGTTCTGGTGCAGGTCGGCGGCGAGCGACATCTCCTCCAACACGGTCCCATCTGTGCTGAGATAGCTGAGATTGGGGCGCATCGTGTCGAGGTTAAGCTTCTCGCGCCCGTGATCGGGATGGGTGCGGATACCGCCATTGGCGACCGCGAGGGTCTCGCCATCGGCCAAGGTGCGGATGTCATGCGGGCCGATGCCGTTTGAGGCAATCTCGCCGACGCGGGTATAGCCCCGGCTGCGGGACCAGAGGCCGATGCGGCCTGCGCCGGTGTCGATTTCATTCTCGGTGGTGCAGAGGATATCGCCGCCGACAAATGTCCCGTGACCGTAGAAATGCCGTCCCAATGGTGCGTCGAGCCGGGCCAGAACGGCGCCGCTGGTGCAGTCGAGGACAAAGGCAATACGGCCCGGACGCCGCGCGAACGCCACCGCCTCGGCCCGGTCGGGATGGGCGGCGGCGGCGTGGCCGCGTTCCGGCAG
>NZ_CAMYMD010000073.1 GCF_947259555.1 uncultured Roseovarius sp. | reverse complement strand
GGCGGGATCAGCCTGCTAGAGAACGTGGTCATGCCACAAGGTGTTCAGCGCTGTATCCTACCCCGTCGCCGGTCCTGGCCGGGAACGGCGACGGGGCATTCATAGCAGGGATAAGACACATAAGGTGTTCAATCCCACGGTCTCCACGGACAGGATCGTTGGCCGATGCCGGACGATTTCTGACCAGCTTTCGGCTTCGTCGAAATTGGAGAATACCGAGCCTGTGTCGGTTCCAAACTGCATTCCAGCCTCGGAGTCGATTGCCATTGACTGGCGCAGCACAGTGAAAAAACAAGCGCCTTGTGGCAGGTCCTCGACATTTTGCAGCGAGAGCGGAAACCGGACATAGAGGATCACTGCCAGGCGAATGACTTCGGGGCTGGTTGGTAAGCCGCGGACGAGGTGAGATTTGGTCATCGCACGAAGCGAGGCGACCACCGTGTCCCACTCAATGACTTCACCTGACACCACCTTCCCGCCCATCGATGCGTGGGTGTTCGGCACGGGATGTCGGTATGGTCAAGTTTTTGTGCGTGAGCGCGATCAATCTGGTATCAGACAGAGTCAGGACGTTTCGAACGGGTTGCGCCGCACTTGCGGTAATGGTGCAGCAATGTGGGCGCGCGACGAGTAGAGCATGACAGGCATAACACGCCGCAAAGCGATTATGATGGGAGGGGTCGCATTGGCGGCGCTGCCGATGCGCAGTGTGGCTCAGACCCCGTTCAGGCTGGGCCTTACGCCGGTCTTTCTCGACAATGACGCGGTTATCATCGATCGGCTGCGGCAGGCGCTGGCGGGCGCGATGGGGCGTGAGATCGAGCTTGTTCAGCGGCGCACCTATGAGGAGGTGACGGGCCTTCTGCTGGAGCGCTCGCTCGATGCGGCATGGCTGTGCGGATATCCGTATCTGCAGCATCGCGATGCGCTCGATCTGGTGGCGGTGCCGGTCTGGCGCGGCAAGCCGCTTTATCAATCCTACCTGATCGTGGGAGCGCGCGCCGAGGCCGCGAGCCTCGCTGACCTGCGCGGGGCGACGCATGCGTTTTCCGATCCCGACAGCAATTCCGGCTATCTGGTCACGGCGAGCGATCTGATTGCCATGGGTGCGCGGCCCGAGCAGTGGTTTTCGCGCGCGATCTTTACCTACGGGCACCGTAACGTGGTGCGCGCGGTGGCTGACGGGCTTGTGCAATCGGGTAGTGTCGATGGCTATGTCTGGGAGGCACTGGCAAAGGTGGAGCCGGACCTGACTGCGCGCACCCGCGTCATTGGCAAGTCGGAATGGCTGGGCTTTCCACCTGTCTGCGCGCGCAAGGATATCGCAGACGCGGAGCCGGTTCAGGCGCTGCGGGGCGCTCTGATGGGGCTTTCGCGGTCCGAGCCGGGACGCGCGGCGCTGGCGGCCCTGCAACTGGACGGGTTCCAGGAGGCTCCCAAGGGTATATTCGACGGCATTGCGGCCCGCATGCGCCTGCTGGACACGTGAATGCCCCGGATTTTGCGTCGTCTGCCGCTGTCGCTCAGGCTGCCTCTGCTCGGGGCGGCGATGATGGTGCTGGTCGGGGTTGTTGCGTCGCAACAGGTATTGTCGGCATTGGGGCGTGTGCAGGACGCACGGTTGCGCGAATTGGCGGCGATGCATGTCGAGGGGCTGTCGGTGGCGCTCGGGCCGCTGGTCCTGCGACGGGACATCTGGGAGGTCTATGACACGCTGGAGCGCGCGTCGAGCGAGAGCGAGGGGCGGCGCATGATCCTGACGGCGGTGGCCGACGATGCCGGTCGGGTTCTGGCCGCGACGGATCCGCGGCGGGTGCCGGTGGACAGCGCGATCGACCGGGTCGCCGAGGCGGCGGTGCGGCTCGGCGAATTGTCGGTGGGTGCGTCCGAGAGCACTGTCCGTCTGATCGCGCCGCTTGATTACCAGGGCCGGACAGTGGGCCGCATCGTCACCGAACTGGACGTGTCCGACCTGCAGCGTGAGCGGTGGCGCGCGTTGTGGCTCCTGCTGGTGGGCAACACGCTTGCAACCGCCATCCTTGCGGGGTTGGGATATATCGCGATGCGGCAGATGCTTCGGCCCGTCTCGACGATGGCGCAGCAGATGGCCGGGGCCGAGGGAGAGCCGCAGCCCATTGCCGAACGCGACGTGCCGCCCGGCGATGGTGAGTTTGCCCGCTTGGCGCGCACCTACAACAGCATGGTGCATGACGTGGCTGCGAAATCGCAGATCGAGCGGCGTCTGGCCGAGCGCGAACGCTTTGTGGCGTTGGGGCGGCTGTCCTCGTCGCTGGCGCATGAGATCAACAACCCGCTTGGCGGGCTGCTGAACGCGACGGACACGATCCGGAAGTTTTCCGACCGGCCAGAGGTGGTTGAGAAATCCGCCGAGTTGCTGGAGCGCGGGTTGCGACACCTGCGGGACGTGGCGCGGGTCACTCTGGACCAGAACCGTCTTGAGCCGGACGGAAGCCTGCTCTCGGTCGATGATTTCGAGGATGTTCGCCTGCTGATCCTGCCCGAGCTCAAGCGGATGGAACAGCGGATCGACTGGTGTGCGCCGGAGAACCTCATAGCTTCGCCAGAGCTGCCCGCTGCTCCGGCTCGGCAGATCATGCTCAACCTGTTGCTCAATGCCTCTGCGGCGACCGGACCCGAAGGGAGCATCATGTTTCGAACGCAGATGACTGAGAACGTGTTCGAGATTGCCATTTCCAATAGCGGCCCGCCGATGTCCGACGCTGCGCAGGCGCGACTGCTAAGCGATGTGGCACTCGCACCGGGCGGTGGCGTCGGCCTGCGCCTGGTCCGCGATCTCGTTCAGGAGTTGGGCGGAAGGATAGAGCTTGCGCGCGCGGATGGTCTTACGACAGTGCACGTTTTCCTGCCGGCGCGGAACGGGGATGCTGATGCTTGACGGGTGCCGCATCGTTCTGGTCGAGGATGACGAGATCATGGGCGGTTCGCTCTTGCAGCGGCTGGAGCTGGAGGGCGCACAGGTGCTGTGGCTCAAGCAGATGAACCGCGCGGTGGGCGCGATCCGCACGCCGCAAAGCAGGATCGACGCGGTGATCTGCGATATAGCGCTGCCGGATGGGACCGGCGAAGAGTTGTTTACCACGCTGTGTCGCACGACAACGCCGCCGCCGTTCCTGTTCATCACCGGTCAGGGCGGCATCGAGCAAGCGGTGCGGCTGATCAAATCCGGTGCGGCGGATTACATCACCAAGCCGTTCGACATGTCGGTTTTCCTGGACCGGCTTGCACAGCTTCTGGCCCCCGGTGAGGCGCAGGAGTTTCCCCCGGTGCTCGGCGTGTCGGCGGCGGCGCAGCAGGTGGAGGCGCTGATCGCCCGTGCGGCCGAGAGTGACGCGCCGGTGCTGATCCGGGGCGGGCCGGGATTAGGTAAGGACCTCGTCGCGCGGCGCATCCACGAGATGTCCGAGCGGCGGGCCGCACCGTTCCTGGAGGTGAACCTCGCGCGCGAGGGTAGTCCGGAGGACGCGCTCTTTGGGAAAAGCGGCGCGTTACGGCAGCTGTGTGAGGGGACCCTTTTCGTGAATGCGGTCAGCCGCCTGCCGCTGTCGCTTCAGCACCGGCTCGTTGAAGAGATCGAGCGCGGTCTTGACGGACGCCTCGTGACCGCCTGCGGCCCCGATCTTGAGCGGCTGGTGCAAAACGGCGGGTTTGCGCCGGAACTCCATTACCGAATGGCGCAGATGGAGATCCCGATACCGCCGCTTGGCACCCGCCCGGAGGACGCGGTGTGGCTGCTTGACCAGCTTTTTCACAAGCTTGCGCCGGTGAAAGCGTGTTCTGTGACCGGCATCGGCGCGCTGTGCCTTAAGGCGGCGCGTGATCATGACTGGCCGGGTGGCGGGCGAGAGGTGCGCGCGCGGCTGGTGCGCGGGTTGTCGTTGACGCAGGGTGACCTGCTGCAGCCCGCTGGCCTGTTTCCCGAGCGTCAGGCCGGAGAGGCGGGGATCAAGAGCCTTGCCGAGGTGCGCGAGGCGGCCGAGCGCGCGCAGATCATTGCCGCGCTGGAGCGGAGCGGTGGGCAGGTGGGCGCGGCGGCGCGGATGCTGGGCATCGCTCGGACCACGCTGTGGGAGAAGATGCAACGATACGGGCTGTCCTGAGGCCACCCGCGCCGTGCGGCATGTTCGGATTTCCGAACATCTGACATTTTTCATGTTTTTCAAGGCTTAGCCGCAGTGCAGAAGAGGTGACAAGCCTGTCGTGGCAAGTGTGCCGAGGCTCTATCCTTGCCGTCATAGCAAGGGAGGAGCCAAGCCAATGAAATGTAATCGACTGGTCGATGCGGGCCGTCGCCAGTTCCTGCGCGGGGGCCTTGGGGCCACGGCGGGGGCTGCGGCGAGCGTTGTCATGGGAACGAGCGAGGCCAAGGCGCAAGCGGCGCTTGCGCGGGTGGACTACCCCGCGAACCGGCTCGCCAATGTGGCCGATCTGGCGGTCAACGAGGCGATGGACGTGGCCTATCCGGATGCCGACAGCCCCGGGGTTCTGCTCAAACTGGGGCAGGCGGTCGAGGGGGGTGTGGGTCCTGATGGCGATATCGTCGCCTTTTCGATCCTGTGCCCGCACAAGGGTTGGTATCTGAGCTACAACGGCGAGGACCGCACGTTCAACTGCCCGGGGCACCATTCGCGTTTCGATGCCGAGGCGGGCGGGCAACAGGTCTGGGGCCATGCCACAAACAACCTGCCGCAATTCGTGCTGCGCGTCGACGACGCGGGCGACATCTATGCCGAGGGCGTGGACGAGCTGATCTACGGCCGCCTGTCAAACACGCTCTGAGGGAGGAAAATCAATGGCTTACAAGAGACAAGTGGACCGTCTGCCGATCGTTCCCGCAGACGCAAAGGAATTCAACGTTACCTGCCATTACTGCATCGTCGGATGCGGCTACAAGGCCTATACATGGCCGATGAACAAGCAGGGCGGCACCGCCCCCGAACAGAACAAGTTCGGCGTTGATCTCAGCGAACAACAGTTCCAGGATAGCGCGGCTTGGTACGCGCCATCAATGTACAACATCGTCAAGCAGGACGGGAAGGACGTGCACCTCGTGGTCAAGCCCGATGAAAATTGCGTGGTCAATTCCGGTCTTGGCTCGATCCGCGGTGCGCGGATGGCCGAAAACCGGCCCTCGCGGGTGACGGGCACACAGCTTCAGCGGCTCAGTGACCCGCAGGTATGGCGCAACGGAACATGGCAGCCGACGTCGTGGGACGACGCGCTCGATCTTGTCGCGCGGGTGACCGCGCAGGTCGTGACCGAAGGGTCCGAGGACGATCTTGTAGTGTCGATGTTCGACCATGGCGGCAGTGCGGGGGGGTACGAGAATACCTGGGGCACAGGCAAACTCTATTTCGACAGCATGAAGGTCAAGAACTGCCGCATCCACAACCGTCCGGCCTATAATTCAGAGGTGCATTCGACCCGCGACATGGGCGTGGGCGAGCTCAACAACAGCTATTCCGATTACGAGATCACCGACACGATCTTCATGATCGGGGCCAATTCGATGGAGACGCAGACCAACCTCTATCTCAATCACATGGTGCCCGGGCTCCAGAATGGTGCGAAGTTCATCATGGTCGACCCGCGCCGCACCGTCACCGTGCATTCCTCCGAGCAATGGGCGGGCAAGGAAAATGTCCTGCACCTCGCGATCAACGAAGGCACGGATATGGCGCTCTTTATCGCCATCCTGACCCATATCGTCGATCAGGGCTGGACCGACGACGACTTCATCGCCGCCTCGGCCTTTCAAGACGGCGAGGCGGTGGCACAGGATAGTGCGCATCCCGCCAGCCTGGGCAGTCTCGACCATGCGATGCAGGATTGCCGGACATCGCTGGAGCAGGCGGCGGAAATCTGCGGCGTGCCCGTGGCCGACATCCGGCAGGCCGCAGAATGGATCGCCAAGCCACATGACGACGGCAGCCGCCGCAAGTGCGCGACGGCCTACGAGAAAGGTATCATCTGGGGTAATGACAACTATCGCACCATCGGTGCGCTGGTGAACATTGCACTCGCCACCGGCAATGTAGGGCGCGAAGGCGGTGGCGTCTGCCGCCTCGGCGGGCATCAAGAGGGTTATTACCGGCCCAATGAAAGCCATGTGGGGCGGCCCGCGGAATACGTCGATCAGTTCCTGATCCGGGGTCTTGGGGGTGTTCATCACATCTGGGCCTGCGACCACCACAAGACCACGCTCAACGCCGCCGAATTCAAGCGCGCGCACAAGCGTCGGGCGGACATGGTGAAGGACGCGATCGACGCCGCCGCAGGCGGCACCCGCGAGCAGGTGGTGGATGCCATCGTCTCGGCGGTCAATGCCGGCGGTTTGTTCGTTGTGGATATGGACATCATTCATACCCAGATCGGCCAGAACGCACATGTGATCCTGCCGGCCTGCGAGTCGAACGAGATGAACCTCACCTCGATGAACGGCGAACGGCGTCTGCGTCTCAGCGAGCGTTATATGGACCCCTACGGCAACTCCAGGCCCGACTGCCTGATTGCCGCCGGTATTGCGCAGCACATGGAGCGCGTATTGCGCGACATGGGTCAGGACGCCTATGCCGACCAGTTCCAGGGCTACGACTGGGAGACCGAGGAGGACGCCTTCATGGACGGCTTCCACCAGGGCAACCCGGAGGTGACCTATGAGCGGCTGCGCGCGGCGGGCAATAACGGTGTGCAAGAGCCGGTGACTGGCTATGAGAATGGTCAGCTTGTCGGCTCCGAGCGTCTCTATGCCGATGGTAGCTTCGACCGGCACGGGCGCGAGGACGGAAAGGCGCTGTTTTGTGCCGCCGGATGGCGAGGCTGGCAGGCGCCGGGCAAGGCGCGCGAAAAGGCCGCGCACAAGTACTGGATCAACAATGTCCGGGCCAATATCTTCTGGCAGAACCAGTTCCTTGACCAGAAGAACGAGTTCGTGCAGGATCGTTTCCCCTATCCGTTTATCGAGATGAACCCCGATGACATGGTCGAGGAAAGTCTGAACCCCGGCGACCTCATCGAGATCATCAACGATAACGGCGTGACGCAGGGCATGGCCTATCCCACGGCCACCGCCAAGCGGGGGCAGGTCGCGATGGTCTTCGGGTCACCGGCGGGCAGCCAGGGCAATGTGATTAACCCGGGTGTCAACGAGCTGGTGCTGCCGAACTACAAGCACTGCTGGGGTGATATTCGCAAGATCTCGAACGCCACTCATGAAACGGCGGGGATCACCTTCAAGTCGAAGGAAGTCACGCTCTGATCCGCTAAGACAGGACAGGCCCGTCCCGCATTGCGGGGCGGGCCCCGATCTTCTGGGAGGATGACATGGGACACCCGGTAACCTGCTCGGCGGGCAAGCCCGGCGCGCCGCTGTCGGTCGATGCCGCCCGGCTTCGCGCCGAAGCGGCGGCGGTCACCGTGGCCGAGACCGATGTGCTACCGCTCGATGTGGCGCTCGACCGCGGTCTTGCGGCGGTGCCAACGGCGCTCTGCGCATTGCCGCCATTCGACAACTCGGCGATGGACGGCTACGCGCTCGACAGTGCGACATTGCGCGGCAAGGGCCCCTGGTCGCTGACCGTGGCAGACCGGGTCGCTGCGGGCGATACGCGTGGCAGCCCGCTTGTTCCCGGCTGTGCCGCGCGCATCTTTACCGGGGCACCGGTGCCGGATGGTGCCGATTGCGTGGTGATGCAAGAGGCCGTGCGACGTCAGGATGACCGGATCACAATCGACACCCGGCCCGCATCGGGCACCAACATTCGTCGTCGCGGCGAGGACGTGGCCGAGGGTGCCGCATGCCTCGCAGCGGGAGTCGCGCTGACCCCATCGCGCCTGGCATTGCTCGCGGGCTGCGGCCTGTCCGAGGCGGTCGTGCGCCGCCGGGTGCGCATCGCAATTCTGTCCACAGGCGACGAGTTGGTGGAGCCAGGGCGCATGCTGTCGCATGGTCAGATCTACAATTCCAATCGCGTCATGCTGCGCGCGCTTCTGGCCGCGTCCTGGGCCGAGGTCACCGATCTGGGGATATTGCCTGATGATCCCGCCTCCATCCGGAGTGCGATCCGAGACGCCGCCTGCGCGCATGACGTGGTGATTTCCTCGGGCGGTGTTTCGGCGGGGGAAGAGGATCATATTCTCGATGCACTCCGGGCCGAGAATGCCGCGCTCGATGTGCTCAAGGTCGCGATCCGTCCCGGCAAACCGCTGACCGTGGGGCGTGTGGCAGGTGCGCTGTTCTTTGGCCTGCCGGGCAACCCCTATGCTGCGGCGATCACCTTTTCGCAGATCGTGCGCCCGGCCTTGCGTCGCGTGGCCGGTCTGCGCGAAGTGCCGGACACATGGATTCCGGCTGTTGCCGATTTCTCCTATGTCCGCCGGACCGGGCGGCGTGAATATGTGCCGGTCACTTGGTCGGCGCGGGACGGGCTTGGCCGCCCCTTACTCGAGAGGCTCGGGCAGGGGGCCTCCGCCAGCCTGCATCCGATCGCCTGCGCACGGGGTGTCGCGGTGCTGCCGCCTGAACTTAGAGAAATCCTGCCGGGTATGTCCCTGTCCGTTGAACCACTCTAAATCAGGGCCCGAAATTTATTCGCATTCATCTGTCATCGGTCGTCTGAGTGTTGCGCTTGGCAAGGCTGTCGAACTGGCACTGTCAGAGCAGACCGGCTTGAGACGGGCAGGGCGGTTTCGTAGCGTCCGGAGATGACCAAACCTGACCCGTTGCGATGTTTCAAAACAAGCCAGGAGATACGGCGCCTGGCTTTGATGCAATACGTGCGGTTTTCTCTGTCCATTCGAAATGTCGAGGATCTTCTGCACGAACGCGGTATCAATGTCAGCCACGAAGCCGTCAGATGTCGGTGGGGTCGGTTCGGGCCGATGTTTGCCGTGGAGATCTCCAAACGCCGGATCAAAAGTACGGCATCCAGCCGTTGGCGTTGGCATCTGGACAGTAAGCATCCGGCGTAGGTCACAGCGAGGTCAACGCGCGTGCTCACGGTCCATTTCGATGATCTCTTGCAGGTTTTCAATCCCGAACGGAGTGAAGTCGATGACGCTGTCGTCGCCAGGGCCGTAGACCCAGATCACGCCAACTT
>NZ_CAMYMD010000072.1 GCF_947259555.1 uncultured Roseovarius sp. | reverse complement strand
GGAGGGATCAGCCGAACTTCATGGCCCAACCCCGTCAGTTCACGAGCCCAATGATGCGCGCTGCTACAGGCCTCCATGCCAATCAGACAGGGTTCAAGTTTGCACAAGAACGGCAACAACTGCGCCCATCTCAAAGATCGATTGAAGGCGACCTCGTCGTCTTGTGTAATGCCGTGAACCTGAAAACGTTCTTGGCCAGATCAAGGCCGATTGTGGTAACTTGCATTGGTTGGCTCCTCTCAAAAGCAGATATCGACACCTGCACTATGGCGCATTGCGACGCCGGGTGAAGCAGGAGCCATCCACCCCATCAGCTCTGACGATCCCCGCCACAAGCGCCTCACCGCTATTGCGCAGGCGGTGGCGGCGCCGCGCAATGCGCGCCCGTCGCCGCAAGCCCCGACCCGAGTGCAAAGAGCGGCGGCGCGGTATAGGGGTTGAGCGGGTCCGACGCCATCGCGTCAAAGGCCACAAAGAGCGCGGACATCACGGTCACGACAAGGGTCACGTGGACGCGTTTCATTTGCGGGCCTCCAGCCCCAGATGCGGGCGCAGTCGAATACCGACCCAAGACCCCGCAAAAGCCGCGATGAACCACACCCAACCATGCGCGGAGCCGGTGCCAATGCCGCTGAAAAACGCACCGATATTGCAACCAAAGGCCAGTCGTGAGCTATAGCCCAGCAAGAGCCCGGCAATGATCACCGCCCCCCATGCCCGCGCGGGCAAGAGCCCCACCGGAGAGGCCAGACCGGCGCGCCACCACGCGACAAGTGCTGCCCCGCCGATCAAGCCGAAATCGGTGAGCGATGTGATATCCGTCAGAACGCTCGCCGCAAGCTGCGCCTGATTGCCCGGTGCCGACCAGAACGCCGAGCCCGAAAGATCGCCCCCCGCGGCAACAACCGCCTTTGCAACCCAGAGCCCCAAGCCGTACACCACGCCCCAAGGTTGCCCTGCAATCATCAGGTGAAGGATTGCCAGCCCGGCAAGCGCGAGGATCGCGCCCCAATAGCGCGCCGGCAGCCGGTGCGAGCCACGCTTGCCGAGCACCAGCGCCAATGCGCCCACTGTGGTCAGGGCGACAAGAGTGATCGCCAGCCCCTGCCCTCCGTCCAGCGTCACCACCGGCAGGCTGCCCAGATTGGTCCACCACGTCAGGTGGTAGGCCCCGCCAAAGCTGCCGATGGCAAAGAAGGGCAGCGCCACAGCCCCCACGGCGTTGCCGCTGCCCGCATTGACCAGCGTACCAGAGCCACAGCCCAGCACGATCTGCATCGATGCCCCAAACACAAAGGCCCCGCCGATCATGGCCAGCCCAATGGGCGCATGCGCGCCTTTGAGTTCGGCCCCGTTGGACGCCAGAAGCGGGATGGCCACGCTCGCCACGATGGCGATACAGATGAGTTGCGCCAGGAGGCCCGACGCGTCCCGCTCAAGGATCATCCGGCGCCAAGGCCCGGTAAACCCAAATCGGAACCCCTCAAGCGCCAGACCAAAGCCCAGTCCGATCAACAGGATCATTCCGTAACGCGGCCCGGCCAACAGCGCGACAGCCAGCACCGCCGCCGCAACCCCTGTCAGCGCCAAGGCGCGCGATGTGGTTCCGGGTGCGGTGTCTACCCGGGCAGATGAGGCGGCGGCGGTCTGGCTCAAGATATGTGCTCCTGTCAGTATTTGCCGGTGATCTTGTTCAGAAGATTCTGGAAAAGACCCGGGACATTGGCCATTTCATAGCCCGAGTTCGACCAGCCGACCATCGATTCCGGGTAGAGGCGAACACCGTCGATCCCCGCCACCTCGCTCAGCGCGAACCAATTGGTCGCGGCCCAGTGCCCGGTATTGCAGAACGACACCAGCCGATCACCCGTCTCAAACCCGTTCCGGGATGCCAGATCACGGATCAGCTCGGGCTTGATGAGCGCGGGCTCGTCCTCACCAAACCAGCGGTCATGGGTGAAGTACCGCGATTGCGGCAGGGTGCCGGGCTTGGCCGCCGCACCGTGCTTGGTTTCGCCCTTCCAGAAGGCTTCGGGTCGCGCGTCGATCAGCTCGGCGCTGTCGCGCCCCTCGACGATGTCCTTGATGTCATCGCGCGTCGCGAGCCATTTGTCGGCAAAGCTCACTGTGATAGCGCTCGGTTCAACTGCTGGCGCGGCACCTTTCTCGACCGGCTTGCCCGCCTTTTCCCAGGCGTTCATGCCGCCATTGAGAATGGCCAAGTCGCTGACGCCGCTTGATTTCAACGTCCAGTAGACGCGTGCTGCGGCGCCAAAATCGGTCTGGTTGCTGCCCTGATGCACCACCACGACCGAGCTGTCGGTATCGACACCCAAGCCGCGCAACACCTCAGTGAGAGCGTCCTCGCTCACCAGCGCGCCGGGATTGTCGGCAGGCCCACGGAACAGCCCGTAAGGTGCCGGCAAGGCACCCGGAATATGGCCTGTCTCATAGGCGGCACCGGCCCGGATATCGAGCACCACAGGTGCCTGCGCCGCGATGGCCTGATCGAGCGTGTCCGCATCGGTCAGGGGGCCTAACCCTGCGGCACCCGCGGCGAATGGCGCTACCGCAACAGCGGCAGCCAGGTAAATTTTTCGAACCATGTCAAACATGAGGTATCCCCTTTTTGCTGCCGCAGAATCTAGGCTCGTGCCAGCCTAACAACAAGCTGCGCGACGCCGCTTCACTTTGTCTTGAGCAAAAAAGGATTGCCCCACCATGCGGACCCCCTGCAGCGGAACAAAAACCAGAATTTCACCGCAAGTGCAGAACACTCAACCAGCAACCTCGCTCTAAGCGGAAAATTTTACCCCGTTGCCTCAGAGGTCTCTGCTTCGCCCTCGTTCGATCCGCCGCTCTTGGCCCCGGTCACGATACCCAACGACTTGAGCTTTCGATGCAGCGCACTGCGTTCCATGCCAACAAATTCTGCTGTGCGGCTGATATTGCCGCCAAACCTGTTGATCTGCGTCAGCAGGTATTCACGCTCGAATGCCTCGCGCGCGTCGCGCAGGGGCATTGTCGCGATCGCGCCCGACAGGACGACCCGCCCATCTTCCACCGGTCCGCCGGACTCGCCCGGCAATTCTGCGACAGATATGGCCCCCGACCCCTCGCCCAGAATCAGCACGCGCTCGATGATGTTGCGCAGCTGACGCACGTTGCCCGGCCAACGCATCGTCTGCAAGAGCGCCGCAGCTTCCTCGCTCAATGCGCGCAACGCGAGCCCTTGGGTCTTGTTGAACATCACGATGAAATGCTCGGCCAACGCGGGGATATCCTCGCGACGGTCCTCTAGGCTGGGAACTGAGATCGGGACCACATTCAGACGATGATAGAGCTCACGCCGGAACCGGTCCGCGGCGATCTCGGCCTCCAGATCACGGCTTGTCGACGAGATCACCCGAAGATCGACCTGCACCTTGTCGCTGCCTCCGACCCGCAGAAAGGTTTGATCCACCAGGACGCGCAGGATCTTGGATTGGGTGCCGGGTGGCATGTCCGCCACCTCGTCAAAGTAGATCACGCCACCGCTGGCCTCTTCCAGAAGGCCGGGCACGATAGCCCCCTCTTCGTTTTCGCGGCCAAACAGCACCTCCTCCATGCGCTCAGGCGCAATCGACGCGCAGCCGACCGTGACAAACGGCCCCGAGGCGCGCGCCGAGTTGGCGTGCACATAGCGTGCCGCGAGTTCCTTTCCCGAGCCCGCCGGGCCGGACAGCATCACGCGCCCATTGGACTTGGTTACCTTGTCCAACTGGCTCATCAGATTGCGAAAGGCGGGCGACTCACCCAGCATTTCCGAGGGCGCAATCTCGCGTCGCCGCAGCGCCTGGTTTTCCCGGCGCAGGCGGCTGGTCTCCATGCCGCGCCGGATCACCACCATCAGCTGGTCAATATTGAACGGCTTTTCGATGAAATCATAGGCGCCCTGCTTGATCGCCGCGACCGCGATCTCGATATTGCCATGGCCCGAGATAATCACGACCGGCACATCGGGATAGTCGCGCTTGACGGTTTTGAGAATATCAATCCCGTCCATATTGCTGTCCTTGAGCCAGATATCGAGGATCAGCAGCCCCGGCTGTTCCGCCGTTATAGCCGCCATCGCCTCATCGGAATTCGCGGCGAGACGGGTGCCATAGCCCTCATCCTCCAGAATATCCGAGATCAGCTCACGAATATCGCGCTCGTCATCGACAATCAGAATATCACTCATCAGTCCCTCATACGGCCAGATCGGCCTCCACACTTTTTTCGACCGTCTCTGACAGGGGCAAGCGGACCACAGCCATGGCCCCGACATGCGCACCCTCTGCGAACGGTTCGGCGTCTTCGAGCACAAGCGTTCCACCGTGCTCCTCGATGATCTTCTTAACGATGGGCAAGCCCAGCCCGGTGCCCTTTTCCCGCGTTGTCACATACGGCTCGAAGAGCCGCGCACGGTCCTGCGGCAAACCAATTCCGTTGTCGGAAATACGGATCACCGCCTTGTTGCCCTCCGCGCCGCTCTGGATGCGGATCATCGGTTGATGACCATCGGGGGCTCCCTTTTCCTGAAGGCTCTCGATCGCTTCTCCCGCATTTTTGACCAGATTCGTCAACGCCTGACCGATCATCGCGGCATCCATGTCCGACCAGAGCGACGCCTCGTCGAGCGCCAGATCGAACTGGACGTCGGGCTGTCCGCTCTCTTGCAACAGCACCACCTCGCGCAAAAGCGCACTCAGGCTTTCTTGACGCGTTTGCGGCTCCGGCATGCGCGCGAACTTGGAAAACTCATCCACGATGCGGCGCAGATCACCCGTCTGACGGACCACAACATCGGTCAACTCTTCCAGTTTCTCGGCATCCTCGGCCTCCAGAAGCCTGGAAAACTTGCGCTTGATGCGCTCGGCGCTCAATTGAATCGGGGTAAGCGGGTTCTTGATCTCGTGCGCGATGCGGCGCGCCACGTCGCCCCATGCGGCCATTCTCTGGGCGCTGACCAGATCGGTCACATCGTCGAACGCCACAACATAGCCCTCGCGTCGGCCCTCTTCGCTGATCCGTGTGGACATGCGGACCAGCAAATTCTCTTGGCGCGCGCCCCGCGTGACCTTGATTTCTTCCTGAACAAACCCGCCCGGCACCGTGCGCAGGCGTTCAAACAGCGCACCGAATTCGGGCACTGCGGCACTCAGCGCGAGGGATTGCTGATCTTCTTGCCAATCCAAGAGTCTCTCTGCCGCGCGATTGACGAAGGTCACGCGCCCCTTGGCATCTAATCCCACCACGCCCGACGACACCGACCCTAGCACCGAGTCGAACAGCCGGCGGCGGCGCTCGATCTGCTGGGTGTTGGCAAGCAGCGCCTCACGCTGCCCCTTGAGCTGGCGGGTCATCTGGTTGAAATAGGTGCTCAACTGCGCGATTTCGTCATCGCCCTCCTCCTCGCGCACCTGCGTGTCGAGATCACCGTCGCCCACGCGTTGCGCGGCGGATGTCAGCCGCCCGACCGGGCGCGACAATCGCTCGGCAAACCACATACCCAGCCAGATCGCCGCAAGAATCAGGATCACCGCGAAACCGAGGTAAAGAAGGCCGAACTCGAACAGGACCCGGCCCCGCTCGGTTTCGCGCTGCTTGTAGAAGTTGGCCGTTTCCTGCGTTTCATCAAGCAGGTTGAGAATCGCGCCATCGACGGCGCGGCTGACGTAAAGCAATCGGTCAGGCAAGTCATCGAGCGGCATCAGTGCGCGAAACTCGTCATTGGCCCAGTCTCGGATCACGACAACCCCGTCCTCATAGGCCTCTTCAATCTGTGCGGGCGTGGGTTTTTCATAATCAAAGAGATAAGACCGCTCGCCGCGTGCGCGGATTTCGCCCGATCCGTCGATCACAAATGCCTCGCGCAGCCCACGTTGGATCTCGCGCTGTCCCGACGACAGCACCTGACGAATATCGCCATCGGACATGAAAACCGCCGCCCTCTTGGTGGCGTTGATCACTCGCGCCAGCACCCGTGTATCGGTAACCAGATCGCGCCGGTGCTCCTCTTCATAGGCTTGCGCCGCGGCAACCGAGCTGTCGACAACGCGGCCCACCCTGTCAGAAAACCAAGCCTCCAGCCCCATGTTGACGGACAAGGTCGCAAACACCGCCACCGTGATCGTGGGCAAGAGCGCCATCAGCGCGAAAACACCGGTCAGGCGCAGGTGCAGGCGCGACCCCGCCGACCGGCTGCGCCGCGCCGCCACCATCCGTGCCACCCGCTGCATGACCAGACCGGCGACCATCAGCACATAGACCATGTCGCACAGCAACACGAGCCGCAGCCCGTTCGAGGACGCCCCCCGGTCCAGCGGCCCCATCATCAGATAGGTCATGAGCGCAAGAACAGGCCCCAGCAGGACCAGCCCGAGTGTCGCGCCGTTCTGTAGACGCTGCAAACGCCGCAGGCGGGTGATTCCCTCCCAGGACAACCGCCTGCCTCGCATATTGCGTGTCTGTGTTGCCACGCACGCCCCCCATTCGCTCGTGGGGCAGCCCTCTCGCCCCGCAACATGTTGGCCTTTCAGGTGCGCAGACACACCCCGGCAACAGGTCTGTTGCAGTTTTACATCAACTTACGGCGGCGTGTCACGTTAATATCCAGATCTGTGATCTTCTTGCGCAATGTATTGCGGTTTATTCCCAGAAGATCGGCACATTTCGCCTGATTTCCGCCTGTCGCATCCAAAGCGATCTCGATCAGAGGCAGTTCCACTTCGCGCAGGATTCGGGCATAGAGCCCCGGCGGCGGCAGCGCATCCCCGTGCAGATCGAAGTACCGCCGCAGATGCCCGGCCACCGAGGCAGTCAGGCTCTCGCCGCGCCCCTCGCGCATGACCGGCTCTGCACGCGGCTGATTGCCAAGAACCCCCTCGACCTCCGCCCGGCTGATCTCTTCGGCCATAGCAGTGAGGCCAATCCGGCGCACCGCGTTTTCGAGCTGCCGCACATTGCCCGGCCAGCTATAGGCGCGCATCAGTTCCGCCGCCTCCTCGGAGAGGTGGCGCGGCGGTTGCCCCTCGCGTTCGTCCCGCGCGAGGAAATGCTCTGCCAGAAGCGGGATATCCTCGACCCGCGCGCGCAAGGCCGGCACGTCGATCACCGCCCCGCTGAGCCTGTAGTAGAGGTCTTCGCGCAGGCTTCCGTCTTCCAGCGCCTGCCCCGGCGGGACCCGGCTCGTGGCCATGAAACGTGGCACATGATCGCCGGGCGCGTCCATCATCCGCACCACGCGGCCCTGCGCTTCGGTCGGCAGATCGGTCACCTCGTCCAGAACGACGGTGCCCCCCTTGACCCGTGCCATCACCCGCGAGGGGCCATCCAGCTCTCTCAAGTCGCCGGGCGTGACTGTTACAAACGGCAACGTGCGGCGATCAGAGAAGTCATGGATCGCCTTGGCGATCAATGATTTTCCCGTGCCCGATTCACCGCAGATCATCACCGGCAGATCGGTATTCATGATCCGGGCCACGACCCGATAGAGCGCCTGCATCGCAGGCGTCCGCCCGATCAGCGGCAATTCCTCGGGGCGCTCTTGTTCGGCGTCCCGGATCGGGCGGCGCGTGCGCGCCTCAAGCGCGCGTGCAGTGCGTTTCATCAAATCGGGCAAATCAAAGGGCTTGGGCAGATAGTCATAGGCCTCGGCTTCGGCGGCCTTGATCGCGGTCATGATCGTGTTTTGCGCGGATATCACAATCACCGGCAGCCCGGGCCGGTCCTGCGCGATCTTGGGCAGCATCTCCAGCCCGTTCCCGTCGGGCATCACAACATCCGAGATGACGACATCGCCCTTGCCCTCCCCGACCCACCGCATCAGCGTCGTAAGGCTGGACGTTGCATGCACCCGGCACCCCGCCCGCGTCAGCGCCTGCGTCAAAACCGTGCGGATCGTGCGGTCGTCATCGGCGACCAGTACCGTGCCATCCATGCTCAAGCCTCCATTGTGTCGTCTGCCGCGCGTTGCAGCGAGATACGAAATACCGTTCGTCCGGGGACCGAGCTGACCGAGATCCAGCCGTCGTGGTCCGAGATGATCTTGGCCGCGAGCGCCAGCCCCAGACCGGTGCCGTTTTCACGCCCGGACACGAATGGGTCGAACACCTGATCGGATATTTCCGGCGGCAAGCCGGGGCCGTCGTCGATAATCTCGATCTGGAGCGGCAGCGCCTTGCCCTTGCCTTCGCCGCGGCGCACACGCAGCGACTGCTCGTAATAGGTATGCAGCCGGATGGTGCCCGGCGTGCCCTGCGACGCCTCGGCGGCATTCTTCAGGAGGTTGAGCACGACCTGCAAAAGCTGGTCCGCATCGCCGAGCGCGAGCGGCAGGGACGGATCATAATCCTCGACCAGCGCCATATGCGCGGCAAACCCGAGCATCGCCGAGCGGCGGGCCCGATCCAGCACATCGTGCACGTTGACGGGACGCATGTCCGGTGCGCTGATATTGCCAAACTGCTCCACTCTCTCGAGCAGACCCACGATGCGACGGCTCTCGCTGACGATGAGATCGGTCAACTCAAGATCATCCGGCCCCAGCGTCATCGACAAGAGTTGCGCCGCACCAGTGATGCCCGCCAGCGGATTCTTGATCTCGTGCGCCAGCATCTCCGCCATGCCGATGGCGGATTTGGCGGCGGCCTTGACGCTGCTGTTCTGCACCATTCGCCCGGCCAGCTCGCGCGGGCTGATGAGCATGATCATATGACCAGGGCCAACGCCGATCGGCGCAATTTGCAGGTTGCACTGCATTGGCGTGCGTTCACCGGTGCCAACATCCACATCGTTGACAAAGAGCGGCGCATTGTTGCTGCGGGCCCGCTCGAACGCCTCTTCAAGCGGGGCATTGACCGCCAACCTGTCCCAGACCGGCTGCCCCACTAGGGCCCGCGCCGATGACATGAGAAAGCCTTCGGCAGCGGGGTTTATACGGGTTATCCGATCCTCGGCGTCAAGCAACAACGCAGGCACCGGGAGCGAGGTCCAGACAGCCTCTTCTGCGCTCATGCCGCTGCCCTCTTGTCGCCGATATCGTGCACCGCGCCTTGTGGCGCCGTGGCACTCTCCATCGCATCGGGCAACAACGCGAGCAGCGTCCGCGGACATTCTGCCGTCAGCACCTCGCGCCGCAGCGCAGCCGCGGTTCGGGCGTGATCCATGTACCACCCGAGATGCTTGCGCGCGATCCGGCCGCCAAGGTCGGGGCCGTAAAAGTCGAGTATCGCCTCGTAATGACCCGCCACGAGATCAGCAAGCGCGCGGCCCTCCGGGATGACCGGGCCATCGGTTCCGGCAAACGCCGCCGCAACCTCTGCCAGCAGCCATGGACGGCCGCGCGCACCTCGGCCGATCATCACCCCCGCGGCCCCGGACATAGCGCGCGCCTCGCGGGCCGTCGCGCCGTCAATGATGTCACCATTGGCGATGACCGGCAGGCTCACGGAATCGACGATCCCCCGAATGGCCCCCCAATCGGCGGCGCCACGGTAGAACTGACAGCGCGTGCGGCCATGAATGGTGACCATGCGCACACCTGCTCTCTCGGCACGCAGGGACAGATCGGCGGCGTTGAGACGCGCGTCGTCCCAGCCCAGCCGTGTCTTGAGGGTCACCGGCACATCAACCGCATGCACCACAGCCTCGATTAAACGCAGAGCATGATCCAAATCGCGCATCAGCGCCGAACCCGAGGCGCCGGCCCCCTTCCCGCTCACCACTTTCTTGGCGGGACATCCCATATTGATGTCGATGATCCGCGCGCCCCGATCTGCGACCATGCGCGCCGCCTCGGCCATCCAATGAGCGTCACATCCGGCAAGTTGCACCGCCGTATCCTCGACATCGAGCCCAAGCTCTGCCTTGCCGCGCGCCGACGGCTTGGCCTGCACCATCTCCTGGCTGGCCACCATCTCGCTGACGACGAGACCGGCCCCGAACGACGCCACAACCTTGCGAAACGGCAGGTCCGTTATTCCGGCCATCGGGGCCAGAAGCACCGGTATCGAAATCAGTTTGTTGCCGATCGTGAGCATTTAGATGCCTAATCCTTGTGCGATACCGATGTTCTAGCCATGAACTCCGTGCCGAACAATGCTCAAGGGCCTAAATAACAGCCGCAACACTGTGTGGCGCCTAAAAATTAGGCGCCTGCTCAGCCATTGCGCTTCGCCAAAACGCGGCTTAATCAAAGGGCATGACAACTGCTGCCCTCATTGTGGCCGCTGGCAGGGGGACACGCGCCGGAGGGCCAGTCCCCAAACAGTGGCAGCCTCTCGCGGGCCGTCGGGTGATCGACTGGACACTCGACGCCTTTCTTGCGGCGCCCGGGATCGACCGTATCGTGGTGGTCTTGCATGCCGACGATCTCATGCAGCTTGTGCCACATGCAAAGGTCGAGGTCACGACCGGCGGATCGACCCGCGCCGCGTCGGTCCGCAACGGATTGGAGTTTCTGGCCGCGTCGCCGCCGGCCTGTGTGCTCATCCACGACGTGGCGCGCTGTTGTGCTCGACCTGAATTCATCAGTACGATTGTTCAGCATGTGCGAGACGGCAAAACCCCCGGTCTCGCCCCCGCCCTGCCGGTGACAGACGCGCTCTGGACCGGCGAGAATGACCGTGTCACCGGCATGCGCGACCGTGTCGGCCTCTACCGGGCCCAAACGCCTCAGGCCTTTCACTTCGACAGCATTCTCACGGCGCACCGCGCCCATCAAGGCGATGCGCCGGATGATGTGGCCATCGCGCGCGCCGCGGGCCTCGACGTGTCGATCATCGACGGTGACGAGGACAATCTCAAGATCACCCACCCGTCCGACTTTGCGCGGGCCGAAAGAATAATTGGAGATCGCATGGATATACGTGTCGGTTCCGGGTTTGATGTCCATCGCTTCGGCCCCGGAGATCATTGCATGCTATGTGGCGTCGCCGTCCCGCATGATCGGGGCCTTGCCGGTCATTCCGACGCGGATGTCGGGATGCACGCGCTCACGGACGCCATATACGGCGCCCTGGCCCAAGGCGATATCGGGCGTCATTTCCCGCCCTCCGACCCGCAATGGAAAGGCGCACAGAGCCACATCTTCTTGCGGCACGCTGTTGGTCTTGCCAGGGAGCAAGGATTTAAAATCAATAACCTGGACATCACTCTTGTATGTGAGCAGCCCAAGATCACACCCCACGCGACCGCCATGCAATCCGCGCTCGCCGCAATAACGGGCGTCGCGTCGGACCGCATATCGGTCAAGGCAACGACATCCGAGCGTCTCGGTTTCACCGGTCGCCAAGAAGGCATCGCCGCCCAAGCCACCGTCACATTGGTAAAGACATGCGCGTAACACATTTGATTTCCACGTTTTTCTACATCGGACATCTGCGCCCGGCCCCTGGCACATGGGGCTCGCTCGCGGCCTTGCCTGTCGCATGGGGTATTCACCTAATTGGCGGGCCTTTGGCCTTGGGTGTGGCTATTATCGTTGTCTTCACATTAGGATGGTGGGCGACAGAGCTGGAAACAAAAGAAAATTCAGACAAGGACCCGTCCGAGATCGTGATTGACGAGGTGGCGGGCCAATGGCTCGCCTTCCTTCCCGTGTCCATCGGCGCGAGCCATGCCGGGGCGGATATCTCAAGCCTCTGGCCGGGCTTTGTTTTTGCATTTCTGGCCTTTCGGCTCTTTGACATCTGGAAGCCCGGCCCGATCGGTTGGGCCGACCGTCGCGGCGACGCGTTGGGCGTCATGCTGGATGACATGCTGGCCGGCCTTTTGGCCGCTGCATGCGTCATGCTCGCGGCCGGGTTCTATCACGGGGTGCTCGGGCTATGATCGCAAACCACGTCCTGGATCTGGCGCGCGCGCGTGGCGTTATGATTGCCGCGGCCGAGAGTTGTACAGGCGGTTTGGTGGCGGCCGCTCTGACAGACGTTCCCGGCTCGTCCGACGTGGTTGAACGTGGCTTTGTAACCTACTCAAACCAATCGAAAATCGAGATGCTAGGCGTATCTGCCAGCACCCTCACGGACCATGGCGCCGTGTCGGAGGAGGTCGCGCGCGAAATGGCCGACGGAGCCCTCACCCATAGCCACGCGCACCTTGCCGTATCCATCACCGGTATTGCCGGTCCCGGCGGCTCAGAGCACAAGCCCGAGGGGCGCGTCTGCTTCGGTCTTGCAATGAACGGGCGTGACACCCTGACAGAGACACGCGATTACGGTGCGTTGGGCCGCGCCAAAGTGCGCGAGCGTTCAAGAGATCATGCGATCAGTTTACTAAGACGCGCGCTCGAAGAATAGAGTCGACCGGCGCATCACACCGTGCCGTAAAGAGCATCGGCCCGCTCTTCGAAGGCGCGCACTATGCGCTTCATCGCGTCAAAGAAGAACAGATCAGCAGCGGATTGCAACAGTCTGTTCTTGAATTGAAAATCCACATCGAAATGCACTTCGCAACCGGTCTCGACGTCGCGAAACGTCCAATTGGACCGCATATGTTTGAACGGCCCGTCGAGATATTCGGTCTCGATCCGCCTGGTCTCTGGCCAGAGCACGACGCGGCTGCCAAAACGCTCACGGAAGACCTTGAAACTGATGACCAAATCAGCTTGCATGACTTCAGAGCCATCGCTCTGCTCCGTCCGGCTGCGGACACGCGCCGCTGCGGTCCAGGGCAAGAACTCTGGGTAACTGGCCACATCGGCAACCAGCCCATACATCTGATCCGCCGTATAACGAAGGACGCGTGTTTCTGAATGTGACGGCATCCTGGCCTCTGATTACGCGTGACAGTGGCGCACTTTTTCCTAGACTGCACCCAAAGTTTCAAGGGGGTGACATGCCGCAGCAGAAATATGTTATCGACAAACTCATCTCGGCCAAGAGCATCGCGGCCAGGATAGAGGAGCTTTCGCATGAAATCGAAAGAGAATATGCTGGCACACAGAAACTCGTGGTGGTCGGGCTCCTACGGGGCTCATTCATCTTTATTGCCGATCTCGTTCGAGAGTTGGATCTGCCGGTAGAAGTCGACTTCGTCGAGACCTCCTCTTATGGAAACTCCATGGAAAGCAGTAGGGAAGTCAGAATTCTCAAAGACTTACGTGGCGACATTGAGCGGCGTGACGTGTTGGTTGTAGAGGATATCGTCGACACGGGCCATACACTCAGCCATGTGTTGCATCTGCTGGGCAGCAGACGCCCGCACAACCTTCGGACGATCGCGCTGTTGGACAAGCCCTCACGCCGGGAAGCTGACATTCGTGCCGACTGGATCGGCTTCGAAATCCCCGACGCGTTCGTCGTCGGCTACGGTATCGACTATGCGCAACGCGACCGCAACCTGCCCTATATCGGCAAGGTGCGGTTTACGGACGATTGAATATTTACTGGCTTCTTCGCATGGCAAGGTGGGCACGTCATCCACCCAGCCCTGCGCGGGTGCGGCTTGTTCTGATCGTGATTGCCATCACCGCGATCATTGCCGGTGTCGAGTATTTCTTCGGTTGGCCCGAGAGCTTGTCCCTCGAACCGCAAAAACGTTTCATGCGGCCATAAGGTGCTGAATTCACGAGAATTGGCGGACCCAGTAGGATTCGAACCTACGGCCTCTGCCTTCGGAGGGCAGCGCTCTATCCAGCTGAGCTATGGGTCCACTTTGGCCGACGTATAGCGGGGCGCGCCTAACGCCGCAATCGTAAAATCAGCCAAACAGCTCATGGGCGAGCTCCAACGCGTCGATCAGAGAATCGACCTCGGCGCGGGTGTTGTACATCGCAAACGAGGCGCGACAGGTGGCCGTAACGCCCAGATGATCCATCAACGGTCCGGCGCAGTGATGCCCGGCCCGCACAGCAACGCCCTTTTTGTCGAGGATGGTCGAGATGTCATGCGCATGCGCCGCGCCTTCCATCGTAAAGGAGAAGATCGCCGCCTTGTCTGGTGTCGTACCCTGCACGCTCAGCCAGTTAAGCCCGGACAAGCGTGTCTGCGCATAGCGGCTCAGATCGTCCTCATACTGCGCGATCGTGGTCATGCCCACGCCCATCATGTAATCGAGGGCCACACCGAGGCCGATTGTCTGGACAATGCCGGGCGTCCCCGCCTCGAACTTCATCGGCGGGTCATTATATGTGACCTCATCCTTGCTTACGTCTCGGATCATGTCACCGCCCCCCATGAAGGGGCGCATTTCCGCCAGCCTCTCCTTCTTGACGAAAATCGCGCCAGAGCCGGACGGACCGTAGAGCTTGTGCCCCGTAATCGCATAGAAATCACAGCCGATATCGTCTAGATCCACCGGCATGTGCACCGCGGCCTGAGAGCCGTCAATCAAGACTGGCACGCCTTTCTCGCGTGCGGCATCGCAAATCGCCTTTACGTCAACTTTGGTGCCCAAAACATTGGAAAGATGGGTGATTGCGATCAGCTTGGTTTTCGGCGTGATCGCGTCGATGATCTTTTGCGGATCGAGGTGACCGCGCGAATCCACATCCACCCATTTCAAGGCCACGCCCTGCCGTTCGCGCAGGAAATGCCAGGGCACGATATTGGCGTGATGCTCCATCACCGAGAGCAGGATCTCATCACCCGCTTCCATTCGCGGCATGGCCCAGCCATAGGCGACCATGTTGATCCCTTCGGTGGTTCCGGAATTGAGCACAATCTGCGTCTCATCCGCGACCCCCAGAAAACGCGCGATGGTACCGCGCACTGACTCGTATTTCTCGGTCGCAAGGTTGCTCAGATAATGCAGGCCCCGATGCACGTTGGCATATTCATGTGAATAGGCGGTCGTTATCGCGTCGATCACCACCTGAGGTTTTTGTGCAGACGCACCATTATCCAGGTAAACCAACGGCTTGCCGTTCACTTCTCTTGCAAGAATTGGAAAGTCGGCACGTATTTTCTCTATGTCGAGCATCTCATGCCCCTCCCATCGCAGCTACTCCGATCATGCTCAGCAGGACACTTAGCCCGACAGCCATGGCGACAAGGGACAACAGGATCACGCCGGCGGATTTGAGCATGTTTTCAAACCTGTGCGCTGAATCGACAAAACCGATCAGAATGTAAATCCCCCAGAGCGACGCCACAAAGATCAACAAGGCCGCCAGCGTTGGCAGCACCACAACCAGAAACGCAACCGCAGCCTGCAAGATCAAGCGGAGCACTTGCAGCCAGCATACGAGAACGAGGACATCGCTCAACCCTGCCTGCCCGCCCAGCATCCGCCCCACCCAGTAGAGCGCCAGCACCGTGATGGCCAAGGCTCCGAACAGGAACAGTGTAAAGAGCAACGGCGAGTGGAACGCCGGGGGCATCATGGCCATCGACATCGGATCGCTCGGCGGTGACATCTGGAGCGTCACCGAATAGACAATGGAATTAAGCACAGCCATGAGCGCCAGTGCCATCCAGAGCCATTGCTTGGGCAAGCCAAGCCCGATCAAGACCCGCGCCGCCTCGCGCGGGGCAAACAAGGTCTGGGTCAAGAGCGCCTTGAATTGCGCTTGTGTCATCTGCCGCTCCATTCCGCCTCGATTAACCCGGCCAGCCAGAACCATCCGAACGCCGCGAACCACACAAAGCCCACGAGCTGCAAACCTGCACCCGGACCGATAAACCCGGCAACAAGCCCGTGCAACAAAATGAGCGGGCTCGCGGCAAGAAAGGCCCAGAACAGCGCCAGTCGGGCACCGTAGGCCGTGCCCGCCCCTTTGAACACCTTTGCTATCGCGTGGCTCAGGAGGGCAAGCGCATAGAGCAACAGGGGCGCGATAAAGACCCATGCCAACAGCGCGCCCCCCAATAGCGGGTTGAGCGCCTCGCCGGTCAAATGAGCTTCACGGGCGAGGCGAGGCCATTGCGCGACAAATACAACGACACAGGCGGCAATCAGCATAACCAAAGCACGATCCTCGCGCTGCCCCATGTCCAGCAGGCGCCGCATCACTCGCCGCGGCCCACGATAGGTGGCGACGATGTCGCGTGTGACCGGCATCAGCCGCGCCTGCGCCCCAGCCACGCCTCGAGACGCGTCGTGATTTCGTCGCGCAGGCTCTCGTCTTCGATCTCTTCGACAGCCTCTGCGAGAAACGACAGGGTCAAGAGGTCAGTGGCAATCGGCTTGGGGATACCGCGCGCGCGAAGATAATAGAGCGCATCTTCATCAATGGCCCCAGAGGTCGACCCGTGGGAGCAGGCAACGTCATCGGCGTAGATCTCAAGCTCGGGTTTGGCGAGGAACTCGCTGTCATCGTCCAAAAGCAGGGATTGGCTGATCTGATAGCCGTCGGTCTTCTGCGCGCCGGGCTTGACGAGGATCTTGCCCTGAAACACCCCGGTCGCGCCATTTCGCAGAACTTTCTTAAAGACCTGACGGCTCTCGCAGCGTTCAGCATCATGGGTGATGAAAACGGTGTCGTCCTGATGAAAGTCGCCATCGCCCATGGCCGCACCCGCAACATGCGCGGTCGCGTCGTCCCCGGTCAGCTCGATCACGCATTCGTTGCGTGTCATCACACCATTGGCCGTCATGGTAAAGGACTTGAACACGCTCTCCGAGGCAAGGCGCGCAAAGACATGCGTCGCGGCGCGCCGCTCGTGGTCACGGCCCTGCGTGCGCACATGGTGGAAGGTCGCGCGATCGCCCACGTCCACCTCCATGACCTTGTTGAATCGCGCCGCCGCGGGGCCGTTTTCGAGAACGGTCAGTTCCGCGCCTGCATCCAGCTTCACAACATGATGCAAGAGTGCATCAGACGTCTCTGATTTATGGATATAAATCAAGTTTACCGGTTTGGAGGCCCGACCCGTCACATGAATCAGAAGGCCATCGGTCGCAAGCGCGGTGTTGAGCGATGCGAGCGGACGCGGCACCGGAGTCTGTCCCCGCTCCTCAAGTGAGCCATAGAGGTCCTTTGCCCAATGGATATCGCGTTGCGCAGCGTCGTTCAGACGTTCGACATTGATGCCTTCCAGCGCCAGATCGTCGCTCGCCTCCGGATCGAACACACCATCCACGAAAACGATCTTCAAGCGATCCAGATTGCCGAACATCTCAGGTTCGTCCGAGCCGTCGTAAACCGCGGCCTGCGGGGCCTCCGGTGTAGTCAGGCTGTCGGGACGAGTGAATTTCCAGTACTCGTCGCGCCGCTCCGGAAGGCCCATCGCACGCACACGCGTGAGCGCCGTCTCACGCGCCGACGTGATCCACCCAGCCCCCACCGGTACGGCCGCGCCCGCAAGGCGCGCCTCGGTTGTGGTCTGTTTTGTCTGCGGGACCGCCATTACGCCACCTCCGACTTGAGATCCGCGTAGCCGCTCTGTTCGACTTCAAGGGCCAGCTCCGGGCCACCGGTCTTGATGATGCGGCCATTGGACATGATGTGCACCACGTCCGGTTTGATGTGATCCAGCAGCCGTTGGTAATGCGTGATCACGAGAAAGCCGCGCCCTTCGTCGCGCAGCGCGTTCACGCCATCCGCCACGAGCTTCATCGCATCCACGTCCAGGCCCGAGTCGGTCTCGTCCAGAATGCACATCTTGGGGGCAAGCATCGCCATTTGCAGGATTTCGTTGCGCTTTTTCTCACCGCCAGAAAAGCCCACATTGACCGGACGCTTGAGCATGTCCGCGTCGATCTGGAGTGTTTTCGCTTTCTCCCGGACGGCCTTGAGAAAATCAGCCGCACTCATTTCCTCTTCGCCACGCGCCTTGCGTTGGGCATTCACGGCGGTGCGCATGAACGTCATGTTGCCCACGCCGGGGATCTCGACCGGATATTGGAACGCCAGAAAGAGACCGGCTGCCGCGCGCTCCTCAGGTTCGAGATCCAGAAGGTTTACACCGTCGAGCGTGGCCGAGCCTTCGGTCACCTCATAGCCGTCACGCCCCGAGAGAACATAGCTCAGAGTTGATTTGCCAGAGCCGTTCGGGCCCATGATGGCATGCACGCGACCGGCCTCAACCGTGAGGTCCACGCCCTTCAGGATGGTCTTGCCCTCTTCTTCAAGATCAACGTGCAGGTTTTTGATTTCCAACATTTTTCCGTCCTTTTCATGTCGTGGCGGCGTCAGGGCCGCGTCATCATCTCTATGATCTTCACCAGATCGTCGGGGTTCAGTGTCATCGGGGCCACGTCAAACTCCGCCATGCGTCCGACTATCGCCTTCGGTGGTCCGAAAAAGCGCTCGACCTTATGATACTGCCGCCGCGGCACGTAATCGTCGAAAAGCAGCGTGACAGGCCGCGACGACCGCAATGCCGTTGCCATCGCGCAGCCCGTGCGAAACCTGCCATCGACCAGCACCACGTCCGGCTGCACGAAATCCGACCGGCTCCAGACATCGAGCGGATAGCGGGCATAACGCTGCCAACCGCTCGTGTCCTTGGGATACCCCCAGGCCTTGGTCGGCCCGATGTCAGACCAGATCACTTCTATTTCGCTGCCCGTCGCGGGTGGGGATTGCTCGAACCAGTCGCGCATCATCCGCGCCCATTTCTTGTCGCTCTCGACCGAAAAGAGGCGCTTGCCCGGCATGTCCGCAGCCATGACGGTCGACCCGCCAGAGCCGTATTCGAGGATCACCTCGGCACGTTCATAGGCTTGGCGCAGATGTGCGGCCTCGTCCTCGGGCAGGGTCAGCTCAGGCCTCTGCATGGTCAATTCTTCACTCATATCAGTCCAACACCACCGCTGTACCGCTGACAGAAACCATCAGCATCGAATCCCCTACAACCTCGTAATCGAGATCAACGCCCACAACGGCATTGGCCCCAAGCACCACCGCCCGCTCCTCAAGCTCGCGCATGGCCGTTTCGCGGGCATCTTGCAATTTGCTCTCATAAGCCCCCGACCGCCCGCCGACCACGTCGGTGATCTGCGCGAAGAAATCCCGAAACACATTTGCCCCCATGATCGCCTCACCCACGACGATGCCGCGATAATCGGTGATCCTGTGACCCTCGACAGTGCTGGTGGTGGTGATGATCATCGACATTTCCTCAAACCCGGTCACTCTTCAACTAGACTTTCCCGTCTCTTCATCTCTGCGATCTTTCGCTGCACGTCTGCCTCGCGTGCCTGTCGCGCCGCGCGCGCCCAACATGCGCGCGGCGATGCACACTGGCCCGGGGCCGATCGCCCATCGGCATGGGAAACGGGTCTTGCATCGGTTACCCCACCGACCCCTCAAGCGAGATCGCAACCAGCTGTTGCGCCTCCATGGCGAACTCCATCGGCAGCGCCTGCAACACATCCTTGCAGAAGCCGTTGACCACGAGGGCCACCGCCTCTTCCTCGTCCATCCCGCGCGAGCGGCAATAGAACATCTGGTCGTCATCGACCTTCGAGGTGGTCGCCTCATGCTCCACGCGGGAGGAGTTGTTCTTGACCTCGATGTAAGGCACCGTATGCGCCCCGCATTTGTCACCGATCAACAGGCTGTCGCATTGCGTGTAGTTGCGGCTGTTCTTGGCCTTGGGGTGCATCGACACCAGCCCGCGATAGGTGTTCTGCGCCACCCCGGCGCTGATCCCCTTCGAGACGATGCGCGAGCGGGTGTTCTTGCCCAGATGGATCATCTTGGTGCCGGTATCGGCCTGCTGGTGGTTGTTGGCGATGGCGATGGAATAGAACTCACCCTGGCTCTCGTCGCCGCGCAGGATGCAGGACGGATACTTCCACGTCACGGCAGAGCCGGTCTCGACCTGCGTCCACATGCACTTCGCCCGGTCGCCCCGGCAATCGGCGCGCTTGGTGACGAAGTTGTAGATCCCGCCCTTGCCGTTCTCGTCGCCCGGATACCAGTTCTGCACCGTGGAATATTTCACCTCGGCATCTTCCTCGATGATGATCTCGACCACGGCGGCATGCAGCTGGCTCTCGTCGCGCTGCGGCGCGGTGCAGCCTTCGAGGTAGCTCACATACGACCCCTTGTCGGCGATGATCAGCGTGCGCTCGAACTGGCCGGTATTTTCGGCATTGATCCGGAAATAGGTGCTCAGCTCCATCGGGCAGCGGACGCCCGGCGGCACATAGACGAACGAGCCGTCGGAAAAGACCGCCGAATTCAGCGTGGCATAGAAATTGTCACTGACCGGCACCACTGAGCCGAGATATTTCTTCACCAGTTCCGGGTGCTCCTTGATCGCCTCGGAGATCGAGCAAAAGATCACGCCCGCCTTGCGCAACTCGGCCTGAAAGGTGGTGCCGACAGAAACCGAATCGAACACCGCATCGACCGCCACCTTGCGGCCCTCGGCGGGCGCCTCCTCGGCCCCCTCGACCCCGGCAAGGATCATCTGCTCCTTCAGCGGAATGCCCAGCTTGGCATAGGTGTCCAGCAGCTTGGGATCGACATCGTCGAGCGATTTGGGCTTTTCGGCCATGCTCTTGGGGCGCGCATAGTAATACTGCGCCTGAAAGTCGATCTTGGGGTAATCGACCATCGCCCAGTTGGGCTCGGTCTTTTCCAGCCAGCGCCGGTAGGCCGCCAGCCGCCACTCGGTCATCCATTCGGGCTCTTCGTTCTTGGACGAGATCAGCCGCACGATGTCCTCGTTCAGGCCGAGGGGTGCATAATCCATCTCGATATCGGTGTTCCAGCCGTGCTTGTAGGCGCCGCCCACCTGCCGCACCGCGTCGACCGTCCCCTGATCAACGCCTTCCTTGACCTCTGTGTCGTCCAAAGCAGCCATCGGCTCTCTCCCTTCGTCTCAGACCATCCGGGCCTGATGTTTTTGCCACCGCTTCAACCATGTTTCGGCAAAGCGCATGATCTCGTCTTCCGTCACCTGCGGTCCCAGCGATACGCGTATCGCACAGCCGGCGCGGTCCTCGTCAATTCCCATGGCGGCCAGCACACGGCTCGCCTTGACCTTGCCGCTCGAACAGGCGCTGCCCGCAGATATGGCAAACCCCGCCAGATCCATGGCCATCACCTGAGTCTCGCCTTTCCATCCCGGAGCGATGAAGCAACTGGTGTTCGGCATCCGTCGCGCGGCTTTCCCGACAAAAATAGTCTCATTCGCAAAGTCTGCAACGGTATTTTCTAGAATGTTTCTAAGTTTTTCGACAGAGGACCAGATTCCAGAGCTCAAATCGCGCGATGCGGCTTCTGCGGCGGCCCCGAATCCTGCGATGCCGATCACGTTCTCAGTGCCGGCACGACGGCCCATTTCCTGCCCGCCGCCTTTTATCTGTGCGGCCAGGTCGGTGCCGCGCCGAATAACCAGGGCGCCCACGCCCTTGGGGCCGCCCAGTTTATGCGCCGACAAAAGCGCCATCTGTGCACCAGACCAATTGAATGCAAAAGGAAGCCTGCCAAACGCCTGCGTCATATCGCTGACGGCGAGTCCCTCGGGCAGGTCCTGAATCACGCCCGTCTCGGAATTGGCCATTTGCAGCACCGCGCGCGCGGGGTCGGAGACGTGCACATGTCCCTGTGCGTCGACGGGCAGATCATCACTGACCCATGCCCCAATCGCATCATGCTCGATTGCGGCTCCATGCAATCCACGACCGGCACAGGCAAGGGCCGCGCTCTCGGTCGCGCCGGAGGTGAAAATGACATCCGCCCCCTCCGCACCAAAGGCCGCAGCAACTTGTCCGCGCGCCCGCTCGATCAATCCCTTGGCGCTGCGCCCCTCGGCGTGCACGCTCGACGGATTGCCAAGGACATCCATCGCGTTGATCATCGCCGCCCGCGCCTCGGGGCGCAGCGGCGCCGTTGCGTTGTAATCGAGATAGACCCTGTTCATACCTGCCGTTTCTTCTGGCTAAAAATATCCCGGGGGTGTTGGGGGCTGGCCCCCACCTGCCCCACGGGCCTCAGTCCTCGTCAACCACCGAGAAGAGATGCGGCACCGCCGGGCACGGGGCCAGCGAATTGCCCGCAACATCGCTCAGCCGTGTCTGATGCAGAAACACATAGACCTGCGCGCTCAACCCTTCCCACAGCCGGTTCGCCATGGATTGTGCCCGCGAGCCGCTGGCCCCTCCTGACGCGCCAGCCCCCTTGTGCAAGGCATCTATGGTCTCGTCGACCGCCGCAAGAATATCCGCCACGCGAATTTCAGACGCCGGTCGCGTCAGGCGATAGCCCCCCCCCGGCCCCCGGACCGACGCCACGAGATCAGCGCGCCTCAGCTTGACAAAGAGCTGTTCGAGGTAAGGCAGGGAAATATCCTGACGCCGTGACACGTCGCCAAGCGTGATCACCGTGCCCTGCGGTTGCAGCGCGATGTCGACCAGAGCCACCATCGCATATCGGCCTTTGGTACTAAGTTTCATTGACCCCTCCCTTCGCGAACAGATTGACCTTGCGATGCGCAAGGCTTATCTCGCTCTGAGCCATTCCGGCGCTGACCACAATTTAGAAATGTTCTAAGGTGCTTGAGCGAAGTCGTCAAGATTGATGCCCGCGCGCCTCGACAAGGACAAAAGGGAACCCATGCCCGAGGTAATCTTTCCCGGCCCCGAAGGCCGTCTCGAAGGCCGCTATCATCCGCAAAAGGAAAAGGACGCCCCGATCGCTATCGTCCTGCACCCGCATCCGCAGTTCGGCGGCACGATGAACAACAAGGTTGTCTACAACCTGCATTACGCGTTCTACAACATGGGATTCACCGTCCTGCGGTTCAATTTCCGCGGAGTCGGGCGCAGCCAGGGCGAATATGATCAGGGCGTTGGTGAGTTGAGTGATGCCGCCTCGGCGCTCGATTACCTGCAATCCATGAACAACAATTCCAAACATTGCTGGGTCGCAGGCTTTTCCTTTGGGGCGTGGATCGGCATGCAGCTCCTGATGCGCCGCCCCGAGATCACCGGTTTCATCTCGGTCTCGCCGCCGGCCAACATGTATGATTTCAGCTTTCTCGCCCCCTGCCCCGCGTCTGGTCTGATCATCAATGGCAGCCATGACCGTGTCGCTCCGCCCTCTGACACGTCCGCGCTGGTGAGCAAGTTGCACGAACAGCAGGGAATCACGATCACGCATGAAGAAGTCGAAGGCGCCGATCACTTCTTCAAGGAGCCGCATATGGATGATCTGATGGGTTCTGTCACCACCTATGTCAAACGCCGCCTCACCGAGAGCACGCGGTAAGGAGCGGGCCAATGGGTGTTACCGAGGATCTTGCAGACGAGTTGGCCCGCGACGTCATCAAGGCGATCGAGGCCACCGGCAACGAGGATCTGGTCACCGACCTTCAAAAAGTGCTCGGGGCGACCTCGCAGACCGCCGAAGAGGCGTTTCTCACCGCCGTCCGCGTGCGCCGCGCCAATATCAAGGCGCGGGCGTTGCTGATGGACAAGCTCAAGAAATTCAAGGCTGAGAAAGAGGCAGGCAAAGGCGACGGCTGAACGGTCGGGGGGCGCGATTTTTGGCCTGGAGCCGCCGTTCAAGTGCAGCACCAATGCGCGGAATCAAGGTGCCGCAGGCACCGCCGCGCAGCGCCCGACCGCCCCCTCGGGCGGGCGCTTTTGCAACGTTTCAAGCCATTGAAAACGCGGGAGTGTTTGGCTGGCAT
>NZ_CAMYMD010000071.1 GCF_947259555.1 uncultured Roseovarius sp. | reverse complement strand
GGCGCACGCTCGCCCCGCGTCAGGGCCCCGGCCCGCGCCAGCCACGCGCCGGCCCTGCTAATGTCCTCGGCGTGCTCCGGCGCGGCGCTGTCGGGGTAAAGCGTCACGGCGTCGCGCGCCGTGTCATGCAGCCCGGCCATGAAATGCGTGTCCTGCGGCACCTCGATCCCATGTGCAGGCAGCCCGGCTCGCGTCTCGGGATCGTTCAGCAACTGCGCCAGCAGCCGCGCCGACACCTCGCCGGTATACCCGCCACAGGCCCCGCAGTGATAGCCGCTCTCATGCGGGTTGTTCGTCACCTGCGCGCCGTGCCCCAGCAAGAGTACCAGCCGCGCATGCCTCGTGGTGAGGCTCATGGCACGCAACACCTTGGCCGCCGTCTCGGCCTTCGCCGCCGCATCAAGCGCCGGGTCGAGCCGGGGCGCAGGCCCCTCGGCGGGGCTCGCCCCTTTCAACCCAAGCGCATCCTTGACCAGCTTCGCGCCATAGAACGGCCCCGCCGCCTCGACAAAGGCGAAGGACGACACCGCCGCCTGCCGGAACCGGCCCCAGGCGCGGGTCGCCCGCGCGCTGATCCGGGTCACCTGCTCGACCTCGGGCGCGGCGTGGCTCGTGGCGTTCAGCGCAGGCTGCAACAGCACCGGCAAATGCGCCTCGACCACGTCCGAGCCATGCGCGCAATGCGCCACCGGCAGGCCGAAGAACCCCGCAAAACCAATCGTTTCCACGCCCGGATCAAGGCTTTCGAGCGCGCGGCGGAACACCTCGGAGCGCACGTCGATACAGAACGCCGCCTGAAGCGCAGGCCGTGCGGCCACCGGCGCGGGCGTCCGAAGATCAACCGCCAAACGCCGCTGATAGGCGCGCTCGGCGGCCTCCTGCAAGATACCGTCGATCACCTGATCGGGCGAGGGCACAACCGGTGCTTCATGCGCCGCCACCGTCTCGGCCCAGGGCCCGGTCACGCCCGGCACCTGCACGAAAATCGCCTCTTCCCAGATCAGCCGGATCGCCAAAAGGTCGGTCAGCGTGTGATCGCTTTCCCCCTCCGCCTCAGCCTGCCACAAGAGCCACCGGGCATGCTGTGCCCAGCCCGCCATATCCATGTAGAGCCGGTGAAACGCCGTCTCGGCCGCCGCCTCGCTGATCCCCAACCGCTCGCAGGCGCGCAGGATGGCGCGGTCGGCACTGTCGGGGGCCTCGGTCACATGCGCGCAAAAGCCCGACAGCCCGGCGATTTCCGGCGTCAGATCATGCATCGCCCATTCGCGCCAGGCGGCAAAGGCGCCCCGCCCCGGCGCAGGCGTCCAGAGCGCCTGCCCCCGGTCGAAATGCCCCCCGGCCCAGAGCCCGAAACTGCGCCCGATGATCGACGGCCAGTCGGTGCCATCCGCTTGCGCGGCCAGATCGGCCACGGTCGGCAGCGCCTTCGGCGCCGCGCTCGGGCCGGTGATCCGCGCCTTGAGATAGGCCAGATCGACCGGCTTGACCGGCGATTGACAGGCATAGAGCGCAGCGGCGAGATCGTCCTCACTCATCTCGCCGCGCGCCAGCATGGCGGCATAGTCGGCGCGCGCCCGCGTCAGGCGCACGCCACCCACCCGCGCCAGCCGGGCCGAGGCGGTGGCCAGATCCTCACCTGTCTGACCAAGGAAGGGATTGACCGCGACGGTCGCCTCCAGCGGAAAGGCGGGCGGCAGGGCACGCGCCGCAGCCTCCGCCGCGCTCAGCAGGTCGGCGATGCGGTCCGGGGCAATTTCAGTATGCTTGAGAAACATGGCTCGTGCTCCTTCTCAGGTCCGGTTGGAGGTGTGGGTGACGCGCAGCCCGCCGATCAAGCGATCCAGCAGCGTGTTGAGGTAGAGGCCATTGGCCAGATGCACGCGCCATCCGGCACTCGCCGGGTGATGCGCCCAGAGCGGAAAGAGCGCCTGTGCCACCGCGACAAGGCCGAAGGACATCAGCGCCAGCACGATCAGCGCCCATTCCAGTGCACCGGGCACCGGCGGCGCGGGCAGGTTCGCGCCCCAGAGCGCGCCCGCGATGATCTGAAAGGTGAAATAGGCCAGCGTGGCGGCCACCGAGGCCAGCGCCGTGCGCTTGGTCAACTCTGCCGGTGCTGCGTCGGCAAGACCCTGCGCCACCAGATAGGCCACCCCGAAGATCAGGATCGTGCCAAGCGCCAGTGCCTGAGCCGATTTCGGACCAATCAGCAAGGCAAAGCCCGCCGCCACCGCGCCGTAGAGCAAGAGTGCCAGGGCAAAGGCCCGCGCCACCGCCTTGAGATCGGGCACCGCCACCGGGCCGGGCCGCCGGATCTCGGCCACCGCGCGCACCGCACCCCCCGAGGCGAGGAAACCGTGTGCCTTGTAGAGCGAATGCGCCACGATATGCAGCAGCGCCAGCGGCCACAGGCCCAGCCCGCATTGCAGCAGCAAAAAGCCCATTTGCGCCACCGTCGACCACGCCAGCGCGGTCTTGATCGCACTTTGCGTCAGCATCACCACCGCGCCAAAGATCGCGGTCAGCCCGCCCAGCATCACCAATGCTGCCATCGCGCCGGGGCTGGCCTGCACCGCCTCGGCCAGCCGGATCAGGATCAGCCCGCCGGAATTGATGATCCCGGCATGCAACAGCGCCGAGACCGGCGTCGGGGCCTCCATCACCTCGGTCAGCCAGCCATGCAGCGGAAAGGCCGCGGTCTTGAGCGCAGCCGCGATGACCAGAAGCGCCACCGCCCCTTGCCCCGCCAGCGGCAGGCCGGATTGCGCCGCCATGCCGATGCCGCCCAGATCGAGCGTGCCGAAGGCCAGCCAGAAAAGCCCCGCCGCCCCGCTCAGCGCCAGATCGCCCGCGCCCCAGACCAGCGTGAACTTGGCCGCCGCGCGCCGCGCCTCGGGCCGTTCGGGATAGAACAGCAAGAGGTGCCGCAGCCCCAGCCCGACCGCGCCGAAGGCGAGGATCATCAAGGCCAGCCCGCCCGACAGCACCACCATCAGCACCGCCGCTAACGTGGCCAGCATCAGCGCGTGAAACAGCGCCTCGCGCGGCTCGCCATCAAGATAGCTGCGCGCATAGCGCATCACGATCCAGCCCACGAAGCTGACCAGCAGGCCCATCGTCACGCTGACCGCGTCGAGCCGCAGCGACAGCCCCGCCGCCTCGGACCCAAGCGCCAGCGTGCCCGGCCCCGCCATCAGCAGATGCACCAGCGCCGCGCCCATGATCGCCAGCACCGCCAGCGCCGCCCCTTCCGGCAGGCGCGGACGGCGCACGGGCCGGATCAGCGTGTGGACGACCACACCGAGCAACAGGACGGGTGGTAGCAGCAGAAGCGACGTCAGCAGGGGCATGATATATCTCCTTCGAATCCGGTTTCGACAGGAGATACCCTCAGCACTCAGTTTAAAAAATTACATATTATATCCATATTCATTCTATATAATCGAACGATGGCATATCTGAACCTGCACCATCTCCGCCTCTTTCGCGCTGTCGCCCATGACGGCACGCTGACCGGCGCGGCCCGCGCGCTCAACCTGTCGCAATCGGCATTGTCCACCCAAATCAAGGCGTTGGAGGCCGCTCTTGGGCAGGACCTCTTCGAACGGCGGGGCCGCCGTCTGCTCCTGACCGAGGCCGGGCGCATCGCGCTCGACCATGCCGAAGCGATTTTTCGCACCGCCGAAGACCTGAGTGCCACCCTGCGCGAGCGCGGCGGCGGGCGGCGGGCCCTGCGCGTC
>NZ_CAMYMD010000070.1 GCF_947259555.1 uncultured Roseovarius sp. | reverse complement strand
CTCTGCAGGCTGCACCGTCACATCCTCGACATTGCCGGAGTCGCCATAGCCTTCGTATTCGGCAGTGACCTCGCTGATGCCAAGCGCACGTAGTTGCGCGAGCAGCTCCGTTCGGGATGCCTTCAAGGTGGTTTCACGCTCCGCGCGCCACTGAGCCGCAAGCGCGGCATAGTCGATCTGGGGATTGGTCATGGGTCCGTCCTCTTGTCTGAAATTGGGGGGCCGGGCTTGGCATTGGTCAGCGCGCGCCCGGTAAGCGCAGACCGGGCAAACCCCGATCCGCGACGCCCGACCGGAAGCCCGCTTTTACTTTTCAGGCGGCTTGTTCTGACGTCATGGCAGCTTCCTGCCCCACGATCCGGGCCAGAATGCTCCCCGCGTCGATCCCGTCCCCATGCGGCAGGAACACCCGCAACTGGAAGGCAATGATCTCGGTGAAGCAGCCGAGGGCCTTGAGACCTTCAATCATTCCCCGATCCGCGCCGCCCAGCTCGAGGCGCAACTCGCCTGCGACGCGGCGACGGGTCAGGGTCAGTCCCTGGCCCAGATCGACAGGTGCGGTGGTGCCGAGGGCGGCGGTCAGCATCTCCTGCGGTGTTTGTGGGTTGGAGACGAGGAAGCGGGCGCGCAGCGCGGCCGCCCCTTCCTCGCTCAGCGTCCGCCCGATCATCGCGGTCGCCCCGTCCGGAGTGACCCTGTAGATCCGCTCATTGGTGGTCGGAATGTCCTTCCAGATCGGCAGCAAGAGGCCGGTCAGCAGGTAGAGCCTGGTCGTGGTGGTTTTCGGCAGGGACGCAGCCTCGGCATCCCAAAGGCGGGTGAACCCAGGCTTGCCAATCTCTTCCCAGGCCGAGGACTCGAACCGAGCCTCCTCGATATAGCTGGACCCGTTTGGCCGCACGGCCTTGCGCATCAGTGTGACGATATCCTCGTCATACATCTGCATGGGCCGTGCCGAGATGAGCGCCGCGCGACCGGAGGCGCGATTGACCATCGGTAGCTTGTCGGGATTGCGCGACATGGCCTCTTCGGCGCCCAGCACATACACCGGGTCGGTCACCTCGAGCCCGATGATCCGCGTCACGGCGCCGGATTTCGGGCAGGTCCAGAGATCCTCTGTGGAGACCTGCTCGATCTTTTCTCCGCGCAGGGTTTCGACGCCGAGATCGAGCGTGCCCGCCGCGCGCGCCCGCTCAGACTGATCGACGATCCGGCGCATGAACTCGGCAAAGAGTGCGTTCTGCATGTGGATGGGAAGGGCCAGAACTCGGTTGAGAAACCGCTGGATCGGCGGCAGCTCCTCAAGGAGCACCCCGTCCTTGTCGATCAGCCGCAGGGCTGTCCAGTCGGTGAAGCTCTCGTAGCTCATCGCCTCGGCACGACCGGCGGCAAGATCGGCGAAATACCCACGCAGTGCCGCCCGCGCGATCGGGCTTTCGAGATTGTCCTCCTCGCGGAACATGCCCTGCGAGCCGGTCTCGCGCTGACCTTTGGTCAGGGCCCCCAGCTGGTCGAGGCGTTTGGCTATAGTCGAGGTGAAGCGCTTCTCACCATGCACATCGGAGGTGCAGACCCGGAAGAAGGGCGCGCTGACCTGGGCAGAGCGATGCGTGCGGCCCAACCCCTGGATGGCCGCATCGGCGCGCCAGCCGGGCTCCAGCAGGTAGTGCCGCCGCCGTTTCTGGTTCTTCGCCGTTTGCGCCGCGTGATAGGACCGGCCCGTGCCGCCCGCATCGGAGAAGATCAGGATATCCTTCTCGCCGTCCATGAAGGCTTGGGTCTCGGACGAATTGCTGCTGGGGCTGCGCTTTTCGATGAAGAGATGACCATCCTCGGCCTTGAGGGGCCGGATGGACCGCCCCGTGACTTCTGCCACGGCCTCGTCGCCAAAGGCCCAGAGGATCTGATCGAGCGCCGAGGGGATCGGGGCGAGCGTCATCAACTCCATCATGGCCGCGTCACGCAAAGCGAGCGCCTCGCGGGAGACGACCAGCGCCCCGGTCTCATCCCGCAACGGTTCTGCCACCATATTGCCGTCGATCTCGACCAGCTTTTGCGCATGGATCGGGAAAGCCTGTTCGAGGTAGCCCAGAACGTAATCGCGCGGCGTCAAGGCACCCTCGACGAGTTCATCCTCCGGGTCCATCGTCTCAAGTCGGCGTTTCAGCAGGCTCTCACCCGTCGAGACCACTTGAATGACGCAAGCCTTGCCCGCCGCCAGATCGTCCTTGATTGCGCGGATGATGGTCGGGGCTTTCATGCCCATCAGGAGATGGTTGAAGAAGCGCTGTTTCGTGCTCTCGAAGCGGGACTTGGCCGAGGCGCGTGCGGCCGAGGCATTGGTCTCGCCCGAGGCATTGTTGACACCGGTCGCCGTCAGCGCCGCCTCGAGATTATGGTGGATGGTGCGAAACGCACCCGCGTATGCATCGTAGATCTCGATCTGGGCCGGGGTGAGCGCGTGTTCGAGTACGTCATATTCCACGCCATCAAAGCTGAGGGCACGGGCCGTGTAGAGGCCGAGCGTCTTGAGATCACGCGCGACCACCTCCATGGCAGCCACGCCGCCGGCTTCCATCGCTGAAACGAAACCCTCGCGGCTCGGGAAGGGGTATTCCGGCCCCTGCCCCCAGAGACCGAGACGCGCGGCATAGGCCAGGTTGTGCACGCTCGTGGCGCCCGTGGCCGAGATATAGAAGACGCGAGCGCGGGGTGCTGCCAGTTGCAGCCGCAGGCCCGCAAGGCCCTGCTGCGAGGGTTTGACCCCCCTGCCCTCTGCCGATCCGGCGGCGTTCTGCATGGCATGGGCCTCATCAAAAGCGAGGACGCCTTCAAAGTCTTCGCCCATCCAGTCGAGGATCTGGCTCAGCCGCGTGGTGCCGCATTTGCCCGCGGACCGCAGCGTGGCGTAGGTGACAAAAAGGATCCCGTCGCCCATCGGGATGGGCTGGTCGGGTTTCCATTTGGAAAGCG
>NZ_CAMYMD010000069.1 GCF_947259555.1 uncultured Roseovarius sp. | reverse complement strand
CATAGGCCCGGAAATCACCAAAATACTTCGTGATCGCCGCCGTCAGCGTCGTCTTGCCGTGGTCAACGTGACCAACCGTGCCGATGTTCACATGCGGTTTCGAACGGTCAAACTTTTCCTTTGCCATGGTCTTGGCTCCTTTTTGTTCATATGCGGTGCGCGGTGGCGCACCCTACAGGGGTGGTAGGGTGGGCAGATTGCCCACCGCCTTTATGCGTATTTCGCCTGGATCTCTTCGGCGATGTTGTTCGGCACCGGGTCGTAATGCGAGAATTGCATCGTGAACTGGGCACGTCCCGAGGACATCGAGCGTAGCGTGTTGATATAGCCGAACATGTTGGCCAGCGGTACATTCGCGTTGATCGCGATGGCGTTGCCGCGCGGCTCTTGCCCCGAGACCTGCCCACGACGCGACGTGAGGTCGCCGATGACGTTGCCGGTATACTCTTCGGGCGTCACGACCTCGACCTTCATGATCGGCTCGAGAAGTTTGGCGCCGGCCTTGCGCAAGCCCTCACGCATGCACATCCGGGCCGCGATCTCGAACGCCATCACGGAGGAGTCCACATCGTGGAATTTGCCGTCGATCAGCGCAACCTTGAAGTCAATCACCGGAAAGCCTGCGAGCGGACCGCTGTCCATAACGCTGGTGATGCCCTTTTCGACACCCGGAATGTATTCCTTGGGCACCGAGCCACCGACGATCCGGCTCTCGAAAGAATAGCCTTCGCCCGCTTCGGTCGGCGAGATGACCATCTTGACCTCGGCGAACTGACCCGAACCACCCGACTGTTTCTTGTGGGTGTAGGTATGCTCGATCTCGTGACCGATGGTCTCGCGATAGGCGACCTGCGGCGCGCCGATGTTGGCGTCCACCTTGAATTCCCGCTTGAGACGATCCACGAGAATATCGAGGTGCAATTCGCCCATACCCTTCATGATGGTCTGACCGCTTTCGATATCGGTCTCCACGCGGAAGGACGGGTCTTCGGCGGCAAGCCGCGCCAGACCGGCAGACATCTTTTCCTGGTCGCCCTTGGTCTTGGGCTCGACCGCGATCTCGATCACCGGATCGGGGAAGGTCATGGTTTCGAGCACGACCTGCGCCTTGGGATCGCAGAGCGTGTCCCCGGTGGTGGTGTCCTTGAGGCCCGCAAGCGCGATAATATCGCCGGCAAATGCCTCTTCGATCTCTTCGCGGTTGTTGGAGTGCATCATCATCATCCGACCGATGCGCTCTTTTTTGCCCTTGGTCGAGTTCTGGACGGTATCGCCCTTGTTCAGCACACCCGAATAGATACGCGTGAAGGTGAGCGAGCCGACGAACGGATCGTTCATGATCTTGAACGCGAGACCCGAGAACGGCATCGTATCGTCAGCACGACGCGGGATGTCGCGGGTTTCGGTCTCGTCATCGGGGCTGAAGCCCATGTAATCGACCACGTCGAGCGGGCTCGGCAGATAATCGACCACGGCGTTGAGCAGAGGCTGCACGCCTTTGTTCTTGAACGCCGAGCCACCCAGAACCGGCACGAAGCTAAGCGACAGCGTGCCCTTGCGAACGAGGCTGCGCAATGTGGGGATGTCAGGCTCGTTGCCTTCGAGATATTCCATCATCGCGTCGTCGTCCATTTCGACGGCGTTCTCGATGAGCTTGGCACGCCACTCGTCGGCGGTCTCCTTGAGCTCGTCACGGATCGGCTGACGGGTCCAGGACGCACCCAGATCCTCGCCTTTCCAGGTCCATTCTTCCATGGTCACCAGATCGATGATGCCCTCGAGCTCGGTCTCCGCGCCGATGGGCAGCGCGACCGGCACAGCGCGCGCGCCGGTGCGGTCTTCGATCATTTTGACGCAGTTGTAGAAATCGGCGCCGATCTTGTCCATCTTGTTGACGAAGACGATGCGCGGGACCTTGTAACGGTCGGCCTGACGCCACACCGTCTCGGTCTGCGGCTCAACACCGGCATTGGCGTCGAGAACACAGATCGCGCCGTCGAGCACGGCGAGCGAGCGCTCGACCTCAATGGTGAAGTCGACGTGTCCCGGCGTGTCGATGATGTTCATCCGGTACTTGGTGTCGTAAGTCCCCTCTTTGCTGGGGTCCTCCTGCCACTGCCAGAATGTTGTTGTCGCAGCCGAGGTGATCGTAATCCCGCGTTCCTGCTCTTGCTCCATCCAGTCCATGGTGGCCGCACCATCGTGCACCTCACCGATATTGTGGGATTTGCCGGTGTAGAACAGGATCCGTTCCGAGCAGGTGGTCTTGCCTGCGTCGATATGGGCCATGATGCCAAAGTTGCGATAGCGTTCGAGCGGATAATCGCGTGCCATGATTGAGATACCTCTAAAGGTTTACCAGCGGTAATGGCTGAAGGCTTTGTTCGCCTCGGCCATTTTGTGGGTGTCTTCGCGCTTTTTCACGGCCGAGCCGCGGCTTTGAACGGCGTCCAGAAGTTCGCCGGCGAGGCGCTCTTCCATCGTGTTCTCATTGCGACCGCGGGATGCGATGATGAGCCAGCGGATCGCCAGCGCCTCACGGCGCTCGGGGCGGACCTCGACGGGCACCTGGTAGGTGGCACCGCCAACACGGCGCGAGCGCACCTCGACCGACGGCTTGATGTTGTCGAGCGCCTCGTGAAACACTTCGACGGGGGCGCGCTTGATCTTGCCCTCGACACGGTCGAGCGCGTTGTAGACGATGGTTTCGGCGACAGACTTTTTGCCGTCGATCATCAGGTTGTTCATGAATTTGGTCAGCACCCGGTCGCCATATTTGGCGTCGGGCAAAATCTCGCGTTTTTCAGCGGCGTGACGACGGGACATCTGATATTCCTCTTGTTCCTCTGCGGGCGAGGCCCCGGGCCAGTGCCGGGACGCCCGAAATCCTTATTTCGGACGCTTGGCGCCGTATTTCGAGCGGCGCTGTTTCCGATCCTTGACGCCTTGCGTATCCAGAACGCCGCGCAGGATGTGATACCGCACACCGGGAAGGTCTTTTACACGACCGCCACGGATCAGAACCACCGAGTGCTCCTGAAGGTTGTGGCTCTCGCCCGGAATGTAGCTGATGACCTCGAAGCCATTGGTCAGGCGCACCTTGGCAACCTTCCGCATGGCCGAGTTCGGCTTCTTCGGCGTCGTCGTGTAGACGCGCGTGCACACGCCACGCTTCTGAGGGCAGCCCTGAAGGTGCTGTGACTTGGTAGTTCTGACTTTCGGCTGCCGCGGCTTGCGGATCAGCTGTTGGATCGTTGGCATTCCGGTTTTTCCCCGTCTCTCAACACATGTGTCTGCACGGGGTATCCCGTGCGGTTAATCAAAAGCGTGTCGCGCGTCCGCAATACGCAAAGACCGCAATCGCACCCTGTATTTCGGGTCCGACGCGGTGGGTTTCCAGAGGATCGGGGCACTCACACCCGGATCTTGACCACTACAGTTATGATACAGGCGACGGGGCGACCCCCTCAGCCATGGATGGGGCGCGTATAGGGGGAGTCGCGGGGGTTGTCAACAGCCCTGCCAACCCTTGCGGAGCCGCCCGGCGAGTGCGATGTATCGAGCACCAAACGCGGTGTAAACCTGCGAAGCGACGGAGTGCCAGAGCGATGCGCGTAATCGGGATTTGCCGGTTTTCCTATCCTGCCCTCGGCGGCTTCAAGCGCATGCACGATACGGTTCAGGACCGTGAGCGCTACCTTTATGCACCCGAGCGGATGGAGCTTCGGTTTCGGCACTTCGAATGCCTCACCCTGCCCTCCATTGCAGCACAGCAACATCCCGATTTTACCTTTCTCATTCTCGTCGGGGAAAGCCTGCCGAAGGCCTATCGCGACAGGCTCAATGATCTGACGGAAAGCGTACCGCAGATAAGGATCGTCGAACGTGAGCCGATGAAGCACCGGCTGGCCATGCAGCTGGCCATCAAGGAAGAGTTGGGCGAGGACACGGCACCCTCGATGCAGTTCCGCCTCGATGACGATGACGCGGTCGGGCTTGGCTTTGTCCGTAGCCTGCATTGGTTTGAAAAGCACACCCGCACCATGCGCAAGAACTGGCGCTACATGGCCATAGAGTACAATCGCGGATATTCGGTCTCACTCTCGGATCAGGGCATTGTCGCAGAAGAGGTGCACACGGCATTCTGGGCCTGCGGCCTTGCGGTGCTGTTCCGCCCGGGCGATCCGCTGACGGTCATGAATTTCAGCCATCACAAACTGCATCACGAGATGTCCACCCTGATCCAGCCGGGTCCTTACATGTATCTGCGTTCCAAGCATGACGACAATGACTCGGCCGCCAAGTACAAAACGGGCCCGATGGAGCCGCTCACCGACAAGGAGCGCGCGTTCTTCAAGAGCCAGTTCAACGTGGACGAGGACCAAGTGCGAGCTGTCTTTTCCGCTCCGCCTTTGCCCGCCGGCTGACCTGTGCCTCGCGGTAGAGCGTAAACAGCCCCGAGGCCACGACGATCGCCGCACCGATCAGCGTCACGGTCTGCGGCCAGTCCCCAAACACCACCCAACCGAGGATCAGCGCCCAGATCAGGCTGGTATAGCGGAACGGCGCGACAAAGCCGATCTCGCCCACCCGCATCACCATGATCGAAAACAGATAGCCGCCGATGATCATCACCGCCGCGCCACCGATCAGCAGCATGGCGCGCCCGTCAATGGGGGCCCAGTCCCCGGTCAGGCTCGCCAGACCAAAGAAAATCATGATGAAGAACGAGGTGATCAGCGTCACCAGCATCGACGGCACATCGCGCGACAGTTTGCGCGTCGCCAGATCGCGCAGGGTCACGAACGCGACGGCGGCAAGACCATAGACCGAATAGACGTTGAACCCTTCGGTGCCGGGCCGCACGATCAGCATCACGCCGATGAACCCCGCAAGGATCGCCGACATCCGCTTCCAGCCCACCGGCTCGCGGAAAAACAGCGCGGCGGCCAGCGTGATCGTCAGCGGCAGCGCCTGCATGATCGCGCTGATATTGGCAATCGGCATGTTAAAGAGCGCCGAGACAAAGAAATAGGCCGAGCCGATCTCGCCCACCATGCGCCAGAATACCGGCCACAGGTCCTCGCGCGGCAGGTGCCGCGTCAGCGCCCCCATCCGCCAGGCGATCACCGCCACGAGGATCGTCGTCACCACCCCGCGCAGGAACATCACCTGAAACAGCGGCACTTGCCCCGACAGGCCCTTGATCATCGCATCGTTTATCGTGAACGCCGCCATCGACCCCATCATCAGGAGCGCGCCGGTCAGATTGTCGGAACGGGGCATGGCCTGCCTGTTTTTTGATCAAACGTCCCGCGCATTAGACGCGGATCGCGCCCGGGTGCAAGAGGGGATCAGAGGGCGATCAGTCTGCCAGCGCCGCGTGCAGCGCGCCGTGCAGCGCCGGATTGGCCGCCAGCACCCCGTCCAGACGCGGCACCGGGTTGTTGAACCTGAGCGCCGCAGCCCGCCGGTCGGATGTCACCGCCCCGGCCTCGCGCAGGATCAGATCGCCCGCCGCAATGTCCCATTCCCAGGTCGGGCGCAGCGTCATCATCGCGTCATAGCGCCCTTCCGCCACAAGGCTCAGGCGATAGGCCAAGGAGGGCCGAAAGCCGTGCGTCACCTCCGGCGCGCGCCCGTCGCGCCAGACCTCGGGGGCAAAGGCGGGCGTTGCCGCCAAGAGCGACGCGCCCCCCAGATCGGCCCGCATCGTGGCCCGGATCGGCACGTCGTTCAGCGTCGCCCCCAGCCCTGCGCCTGCTGCATATAGCTTGTCGCGCATCGGAAGATAGACCGCCGCCGCCGTCACCACGCCGCGTTCGGCCACGGCGATGGAATGCGCCCAGATATCATTGCCCTCGATGAAACTGCGCGTCCCGTCGATGGGATCGACAATAAAGACGCGGTCGGCCTGCAACCGTGTGGCATCGTCCTCGGTCTCCTCCGACAGCCAGCCATAGTCGGGCCGCGCGTCGCACAGGATCTGCCTGAGCGCCGCATCAACCGCCAGATCGGCCTCGGTCACCGGCCCCGCCCCGCCCGGCTTGTCGCGGATATCGAGCGGCGCGCCGATATAGCGCGTCGCAATCTCCGCCGCCTCCTGCGCGGCCTCGATCAGCAGGGAAAGGTCACTCGCCGGCAAGCGTCAGCCCCTCGACCAGAAGCGACGGCACCACCCGGCTCAGATGCGGGCGCGCGTCATTGGCGGGGATCACCGTGCGCAGCATCTCGGGCAGGCTGCCCGCGATGGTGCATTCATTGACCGGATAGGCGATTTCGCCATTCTCGATCCAGAACCCGGCGGCCCCCCGCGAATAATCGCCCGTATTGGGATTGATCGTGGCCCCGATCATCGAGGTCACCAACAGGCCCGTGCCCATCTCGCGGATCAGGTCGGCGCGGCTCTGGCTGCCTTGCGTCAGCGCCACGTTCCATGTCGCAGGCGACGGCGGCGCGGATGTCCCGCGCGACGCATTGGCCGTGGAGTGCATCCCCAGCTTGCGCGCATTCGCCAGATCGAGCGTCCAGCCCATCAGACGGCCATTCTCGACAATCGCGCGCGGGGCGGTCGGCAGCCCCTCGGCATCAAACGGCCGCGATCCGGTGGCGCGCGGGCGGTGCGGGTCCTCCAGCAGCGACAGCGCGTCAGGCAGAACCTGCTCGCCCAGCCGGGTCATCAGCCAGGACGAGCCCCGCGCCACCGACGCCCCACTTGCCGCCACCAGCAGATGCCCGATCAGCGAGGATGCGACGCGCTCATCGAACAGCACCGGATAGGCCCCGGTGCGCGGGCGGCGGGCATTCAATCGCTCGACCGTGCGCTCCCCCGCGATCCGCCCGATTTCCTCGGCCCCGCGCAGATCGCTGGCAAAGACGCGGCTATCGGCGTCGTAATCGCGCTCCATCCCCGATCCGGTGCCGCCGATGGCCACGCAGGACAGGCCCGTGTCGGTGCGCGCATAGCCGCCCGAAAACCCGTTGCTCGCCGCGATATGCGCGGCATTGTGCGAATAGGCGGCGCTCGCCGATTGCACCTGACTGACTCCTTCGACTCCAAGCGCCGCCGCCTCCGCCTCCTGCGCCATCTGCATCAGCGCATCGGGCGCGGGCTCGGCCGCCGGGTCGCACAGGTCCAGCGCCGCCAGATCCCAATCGCGGGCAAGCTGCGCAGGTTCGGCCAGCCCGGCATAGGGGTCCTCGGGCGCCTCGCGCGCCATTGCCACCGCGCGGGTGGCGAGCGCCTCTATCGTCTCGGGCCTTGTGTCCGAGGCCGAGACATTGGCCTGCCGCCCGCCAATCAGCACGCGCAGCCCGATATCGGTGCCCTCGGCCCGCTCCGCCTGCTCCAGCGTGCCGCCGCGCATGTCGACGGTCACCGATTGCCCCCGGATCGCGATGGCATCGGCCGCCTGCGCACCGGCTTTCAGCGCGGCACCGATCAGGGCATGGGACAGATCATCGAGCGATTGGGGCATGGGCGTCTCCTGAATGCCGCACTGAGGTAGACCGGCCCGGCCCATGGTGCAAGGCCATGCCACGTGAAAAGCCGCGCCGCGCCCCGACCCTTGCAGATATTTCGACGGGTCCACACATCAGGGGGGTCCCCGGCGGGGCGCACGGGGACAGAGTCTGTGACGCGCGACAAGGGGCCGCCTGCCATGACCCATTTCCAGAGCCTCTCCGCCGCCGGTTTTGCCGCAACCGCCATCAGCTTCGGCCCCGGGCGCATGGGGTTCGGCCTGTTCGTGCCCGAATTCAAGGCCAGTTTCGCGATGTCCGACACCACCGTCGGGCTGGTCTCGGGCCTCGGTTTCCTCGGCTTCTTCGTGGCGCTCCTGCTCGCGCAGGCGATGCTCGGGCGGGCGGGGCCACGCGCGCCGGTGGCCTCGGGCCTCATCGCCGCATCGACCGGCATGGCACTGATCGCCCTCGCCCAAGGTGTCGCAACGCTCGCACTCGGTGTCTTTCTGGCGGGGTCCAGCGCGGGGTTTGCCTGGACCCCGTTCAACGACGCGGTGCACCGCAAAATCCGCGATGTCGACCGGCCCACGGCGCTCACCGAGATCAGCACCGGCACCAGCCTCGGCGTGGCCATTGCCGGGCTCGCCGCCCTCGGGCTGATCGCCACGGATCTCTCGTGGCGGGCCTGCTGGGCGGGCTTTGCCGTGGCCAGCCTGATCGCCCTCGCGGCCAACTGGGCAGCCCTGCGCGATGTCGAACCGGGCGGCGCGCCCCGGCCCCGCACGGCATGGGACGAGCTGTGCCACATCGCCGCCCTGCCGCTCTTTGCCGTGGCCTTCGCCTACGGCACCACCTCGGCGATCTACATCGCCTTCGCCGCCGACCACCTCCGCGCCGCAGGCGGCACCCCGGGCCTGCCCGCCTCGGCCACCCCCGGTCTGGTCTTCGTGACCTACGGGCTCTGCGGTCTGGCGGGGCTCGCCACCGCGCGCATCAATGCCGCCATCGGGCTGGCGACGCTCCTGCGCCTCTTGATGCTGGCCGGGGCAGGCTCGCTCGCGCTGGTGGCGCTGATCCCCGGCAGTTGGGCCGGGCTTGTCCTGTCGGCGGGCCTTCAGGGGCTGCACGTGATGATGGTCAGCGCGGTGCTGGCGTCATGGTCGGAACGGCTCTTTCCCGCGCTGCCCTCGCTCAGCTTCACCGCCGCCCTGCTCGCCACCGCAGGCGGCAGCATGATCGGCCCCGCCCTCGCCGGTGTCGCCGCCGATGCACTCGGCGCGCAGATGATGTTCCTCGCGGCAGCGGCCCTGCCGGGCACATTGACGCTGGTCTTGCAGCCGCCGCGCATCCGCGAACGCGCGGCGATGCTGGACGATCTGGACCCGGCCTGAGCCCGCGCGCCGCTTACTTGATCCGCTGCCCGTTGGCCAGAACCTGGCCGTCCTCGGTCACTTCGATCTTGGACACCAACTCATCCTCGCCCGGACCGGGCCGCGCGAACAGCCCCATCATCATGCGCACGCCCGTGGCCTGATCCTGCGGCACGAGGCCCATTGTGATCAGCTGGTCGAGCAGGCCATTGCCACCCACCAGCCGCAGGTCGAGCGCACCTTCGGGCGCAGGCGCGCCACCAAAGCTCGTCGTATCGGTCGCATCAAAGGTGAAGGCCCCTTCGCCAGTCAGCTTCGCACCGGCAAGCTCCAGCGTCAGGTCATGCAGGGTCAGGCTCTCGACTTCGCCGGGTGCGGCCTCGTTGCCCTCTATGTTCGCCACCTGCTCGGGGTCGAGCAGATCGAAGAACAGGCGCCCCTTGCCACTGAGATCAATCAACAACGTCGCCGGATCGCGCGGCAATTGCGCGCCGGGATCGAACATCGACCAGAGTTGCTCGGGCATAGTGAATTCGCTAAATTCCAGACCGAGGGCATAATCCTGCATGGCCTCGCTCTCGATCACCGGCATGGCAATGTCAAAAGCCATCCGCGCCATGCTCAGGTTGACCGGAAACGGCATGTCGCTGGCGCTGATCGCCATCTTCACCCCGTCACCAGCGCCGCCATAGCGCAAACCATCAGGACCAATGGAGGTCTTGAGACTGCCGCTTTCGGAACTGTTGGTGCCTTCCAGCACGTCGCCCGCATCCTCGAACCGATAGGCGGTGCTGCCGGTCTCGTATTCCATCCGGCTGTCGAACTGGAACCCGTCGCGCAGGGCCGCGGCGATATCCTCGGCATCGAAACTATCGGGGATCGTGCCCGCTCCTGCAAAATTCGCACGCGCCAGCGAGCCGGAAAAAACCAGCGTGCCGCCTTCGGTTGGGTCAGTGAAATCCAGATCGTAGGTGACCGGACCTGCGGTCATGTTCTGCTGCACGGTGCGCGCCGCCTCGCCGAGAGCGGTTTGGCTCTTGCCGCTCAAATTCTCCAGACGGATCTGCGCGGCGCGGATCTCTGGCGTCTCGTCCCCGGCCTGAAGTTCGGTCAGCGCCATCGTCACCGCCTCGGCATCATAGTCGTATTCCATCGCGTCGCGCGTGCCCGAGACGACCATCTCCAGCGCCGTATGCGTCACTTCCATCGTTGCCGTAACCTGCTGCGCCTCATCGTCAGAGGCGGCAATCGCGATCGGTATCGTCTCGGGCAGAACCACCGAAACGGTGCCGTCGCCATTCTCGACGAACTCCACCTGCCCCATCCGCATCGACACCGCGCCCTGATCCTCGGGCAGAGCTATCTCCATCGCCAGGTCGCGGATCGTCAGGGTCTCGCCCGACCGGCTCTCGTCGCTATCGACGCGGTAGCCCAGATCCTCAAGATAGGCCTTCCAATCCTGCCAGACCTGATCTGCCGAGAGATCGGCCAACGCGGCGGACCCGCTGAAAGCTATAACAAGGGCCGATACGGCCAGGGAGCGGAAAACGGACATGTGAATACCTTTCGGGTTCGCGATCTGGATTAGCTTCGGTTGTCGCGCGGATCGGGTCAAGGGATGATCTGACTGGAACTCGACACATCACGCGGTTAGGAACAGGGGAAACAAACGGGGGATTATTATGGACATGAAGGGCAAATGCGTTCTTATCACCGGTGCGAGCAAGGGCATAGGTGCCGCCGCTGCGCGAGTTTTCGCCGAGGCTGGCGCTCATGTGGCACTTGTCGCGCGCAACCGCGACGCCATCGCTGATCTCGCAGGCGAAATTGGACCAAGCGCCATCGCCATCCCCTGCGACGTCAGCCGCTATTGGGAAATCGAGGCCGCGGTCGCAGCGTGCCACACGGCGTTCGGGCAGCTTGACATCCTCATCAACAACGCCGGTCTGATCGAGCCGATCTCGATGCTCAGCGAAACCGACCCTGGCAGTTGGGGTCACGCCATCGACGTCAATCTCAAAGGTGTGTTCAACGGCATGCACGCAGCCCTGCCCGGTATGATGGCGCGGGGCGCGGGCACGATAATCACCGTCAGTTCGGGCGCGGCGCACAACCCGCTTGAGGGCTGGAGCGCCTATTGCGCGTCAAAGGCGGGCGCGGCGATGCTGACCCGATGCGCAGATGTCGAAGCGGCGGGGGCCGGCGTGCGGGTTATGGGCCTCTCGCCGGGCACCGTGGCCACCGACATGCAGCGAGAGATCAAGGCCAGCGGCGTCAACGCCGTGAGCCAACTTGACTGGTCCGATCATATCCCGGCCGATTGGCCGGCCCGCGCCCTGTTGTGGATGTGCGGCCCGGATGCCGCAGAGTTTGCGGGGCAGGAAATCTCGTTGCGCGACGACGCGATCCGCCGCCGGGTCGGCCTCGAATGAGTCCGACCGGCCTTGTCACGCTGGAGCGTGACGGCGGGCTCTGGACCGTCACACTCAACCGTCCGGACAAGGCCAACGCCCTGACCGAAGTCATGTTGACGGAGTTGGCCGATATCGCCGAGGCCGCCATTGCAGCGCGTGTCTTTGTTCTGACAGGCAGCGGCAAGGTCTTTTCGGCCGGGGCCGATCTGGAGGCGGCCCGCTTGGGCCTTGCTACCAGCCCACAGTGGGAACGCCTCTCTGGTGCCATCGCCGCCCTGCCGGGCCTGAGCATCGCGGCCCTCAACGGCACTGTCGCGGGCGGGGCCATGGGAATGGTCCTCGCTTGCGACATTCGTATCGCCGCCGAAGGGGCCGGCGCGTTCTATCCGGTCATGAAGCTGGGATTTCTGCCACAACCCAGCGATCCGGCCCGTCTTACCGCGCTGATCGGGCCATCACGCGCCCGGATGATCCTACTGGCCGGAGCACGCCTCGGCGCGCAAGAGGCGCTCGACTGGGGGCTGTTCGACCGTGTGGTGCAGGGCGACTCGCTTTTGCCTGACGCTTATGCTCTGGCCAAGGACGGGCTTTCGGCCTCACCCGAGCACGCGGCGGCGATAAAGGCGATGTGCCGCACGACCGGCTGAACATCGCGCGCGCAACGGGTATCAAACCGGCAGCGCGAACGGCATGAGCGGCGTATCTTTACGCAGGTAAAGCGGATGTTTGGCCGACCCGTCCTTGTTCAGACCAAGACATCTCAGCGGCCGCCCCGTCGCGGCGATCGCCTGCAAGGCATGCCTTACGACGTCCTGATAACGCGCATGAAGCTTGCCGTAGGCCAGCACCACAAGCTCTGATTGCTCCGCCATACTGACAAGCGCAGGAATGTTCGCGGCACTGCATGCCGCGCTCGGGTCACGCGGCAGGTCTTTTGGCGACGTCGCGCGCCAATCCAGAACATTGCCTTTGAAATAGAATGAAAACCCCCAGTCCCGCGCGAACATGACTTCGCGGTGACAGGTCGGGTCGGACACCTCGGCACTGGCAACGGACGGGTTCATGCCCACGAAAAGCACCCTGCGCGGGGCGGTGCCGTCTGGCGTCCAGTCCCGGCTCAGCATCTGGCGGTAGCGTCCACAGGAGGAATATGCGGCGCCGCCGATCACCCCATCGGGCAGGCGCAGCCGTACCTTTCCGCCCGGATCATGCAGGTGATCGGGGGCCGCGCCGCTCATTGGTTGAACACCCGGCTCGGGTGCAATTCTCCCGCCTTGTAACGTCCGACCGCAATCGCCTTGCCGTCGAGCGCGGCCCAGCATTCGTCGCCGTACTCAATGTCTCTGGCGATCACCAGACCCGGATTGCCATTGCGCAACCTCGCGGCGCTCTCCGGCGTGGCGGTGACCATCGGCAGATCGGTCAGTCCGTCCTCGAGGGGGCGAATGTACTGGTCAAGTTCGGGGGAGTGGGCCATCTCGTCGATCTGCGCGACGCTGACCGCGCCCTCGGTCTCGAACGGCCCTGACCAGATCCGCCTCAGCCACGCCACATGTCCATGACACCCCAGCGCCTGCCCCATATCGCGTGCGACCGAGCGAACATAGCCGCCTTTGCCACAGGTCATTTCCAACACGGCGTGATCTGCGTCCGGGCGGTCCACGAGCAACAGCTCTTCCACCCAAAGAGGCCGGGCAGCCACCTCGAACGCCTCACCATCGCGCGCCAGCTTGTAGGCGCGTTGCCCGTCAATCTTGACGGCAGAATATTGCGGCGGCACCTGCATGATGTCACCAACGAAAGCCCCTAGCGAGGATTTGATTTCTTGATCCGTCGGGCGACTATCGCTTTGCGCGATCACCTCACCCTCGGTGTCATCGGTATTGGTGGCCTGCCCCAACCGCACACAAAACGAATAGGCCTTGAGAGCGTCGGTGATGAAGGGCACCGTCTTGGTCGCCTCGCCCAGCGCCACCGCCAACACCCCTGTCGCCTCTGGATCGAGCGTGCCCGCATGGCCCGCCTTCTGCGCCTGAAGCGCCCATTTCACCTTGTTGACAACAGCGGTCGAGGTCATTCCGGCGGGCTTGTCCACCACCAGCCACCCAGAGATATCGCGCCCCTTGCGTTTGCGTGCCATGCCCGGCCCTTTGATGATTGCCTGAGGCGGCAGGGCCTAGTCCACTGACGCGTCCGCGTCAATCGCCACTCCCACCATAGGCCCCATCGGAAAGCCGATGTCGAACCGGTCGAGCGCAGGCGCATAAAGCCGCGAAATCTTGCCGTCGAAATAGAGCGCCTGTGGCACCGCCAGATGGTCCCGGAAAAACCGCCCGAATGTATGAAAATTCACCCGCCTCTCGGAGATGACGAACCATGCCCGCGATCCATCCGCCGATGTGCCGACCCCGTTGCGGATATAGCGGCTGTCGCTGTCTGTGAGAAACCGAGGGTGGAGCGCGCCATCTATTACCAGCATCGGCCCTGATTGGCTTGCGTGACGGCATGCCGGGCGGGTTCGCGCGAATCGCAGGGCTTCGATCACATCGGCACGACCCTCGCGGATGCAGAACACACCATTGGGCAGCAGGCCAAAATTGCCCGGCCCGTCGCTGGTCACCAGCCCCGCCACCTGCTTGCCATCCTCGACATATAGCCCCACGGGGCTGCGGTCGGAGTGGTACATTCCGGCATTCATCGCAAACCCGAGCGTCTTGCCCTCGGACTTCAGGAGGCGGTCGACGGCACCAAAGCTGCCAAGTGGCATGCCGCTCTCCGGCTCTTGGAGGAAAAGCCGCAGATCAGCGCGCGTCGTATCGACCTCGCAGACCGCGTAGGCCAGACCCTCGAATTGCTGATCGCTGCATTCGACCGCGCCCGCACCGGCGGCTGCGAGCCCCCCGACCACCGCCAGAAAGAGCCTAGTTTTCCACATCCCGACGCACCGTTTCCTGCGCGAAGAGACGGCGGGTCTCGTCCATCTGATCGAATGTCTCATCCAGTCGAAACCGCAGATCGGGGGCGTATTTCAACTCTACTTTCTTGCCGATGATGCGGCGCAACTCGTGCTTGTTGCGTGCGAGAAGTGCGATCAGGTCCTCTTGACCCTCGCCGCCCAAGGGCATCACGTAGGCGGTCGCGATCTTTAGGTCGGGTGATGTGCGCACCTCGCCGACCGTCACCGACAACCGATTCAGCTCCGGATCGTGAATATCACCGCGCATCAGCACATCGGACAGGGTGCGACGGATCAGCTCGCCCACGCGCAGCTGACGTTGAGAAGGGCCCGGCCCGTCATGAAACTTGTTCTTTGCCATGCCCCGCATCTAATCGCTCGGACGCGCATTTCCAAGCGGGGAAATTGCCAGCAGTTCATCTTGACACAATTCCCGATCGGCGAAACGGGCCGACCGTGCCACCCTTGCCGCACTGCGCGGCCCACGCTATGCAGGCCATCAACCGTGACAAAGGACTGGATGCCATGACCGATCAGCCGGGAATCGTGATCACCGGGGCCTCGGGCCGGATGGGCCGGATGCTGATCCAGGCCCTCGGCGAGAGCCCGCGTGCGCGCCTCGTCGGGGCGCTCGAACGGCCCGGCCACCCCTGGATCGGGCAGGATGTGGGAACGGCAATGGGCGGGGGAGAACTGGGCGTGATCGTCTCGGATGACCCGCTTGAGGCGATTGCAACTGCGCATGCGGTGATCGACTTTACCGCACCTGCCGCAACCGTCGAATTCGCCACCCTGACGGCGCAGGCACGGGTTGTCCATGTGATCGGCACCACCGGTTTCGAGGCGGCGGACCTCAAGAAACTGGAGGCGGCAGCCCGTCACGCGGTCATCATCCGGGCCGGCAACATGAGCCTCGGGGTAAACCTTTTGACCCAGTTGACCAAGCGCGTGGCCGAGGCATTGGACGAGGATTTCGACATCGAGATCGTCGAGGCCCATCACAACCAAAAGGTCGACGCGCCATCTGGCACCGCGTTGATGCTGGGTGAGGCGGCGGCAGAGGGGCGAGGCGTGTCGCTCGACCACGTGAGCGACCGGGCGCGCGACGGCATCACCGGCAAGCGTGAACGTGGGCATATCGGCTTTTCGGCCATTCGCGGCGGCGATATCGTCGGCGAGCATGACGTGGTCTTTGCGGCCACGGGCGAGCGGGTCGTATTGCGCCACATCGCCACTGACCGGGCGGTTTTCGCGCGTGGGGCGCTCAAGGCAGCGCTTTGGGGCCAAGGGCGCAAACCCGGCAGCTATGACATGCTGGATGTCCTGGGCCTGTCCGCAAACTGATCCAGATCGACCGCCCATGCGTATTCCGCTCATATCTTTTAACGTGAGTGGTGACAGATATGCGTGCAGTCCTTGTAATCTTGATCGCGCTTGGCGTGGCCAGCCCCGCATTGGCCGAGGGTTTTGCAACGGTCACAGAGCGCGAGCGCTTCGTATCACTGATAGAGGGCCGTGATCTGACCCGATTTGGCATCACGATCAATGTGACGCGCGATGGCCAGATCAAAGGCAGGGCATTCGGGCGGGATGTCACCGGCGCATGGCGCTGGAACGGCGATTATTTCTGCCGCGATCTCTATTGGGGCAGCACTGATCTCGGCCCCAACTGCCAAGCCGTGCGGGTTCAAGGCAGCACAATGCGCTTCATCTCGGACCAGGGCGCCGGGCGTTACGCCGACTTGAACCTGCGCTGAGGCGTGGGTCAGAAGTCGATGGCCAGCCCTTTTTTCTCCCAATCCCCGTAACGCACCGGTTCCAGCCCGTCGCGTCGCCCGCCCAATTCCTTGGGCAATTCCGCCTCATCAAGCGCTTTACGTCTCTCTTCGGCCTCAGCCAGCGCACGTTGAGCGGCAGGCGGCAGGTCGCGCGGCGTGTCGATGTCTTGGTTGCTCATGGCCGGGCTTTCCTTGTTGATACCCCCCTGATATACCGCGCAGCCATGCCGTCGCCAAGGATAGCCCCATGAAAAAGCACCCACCATCTGCCCGCGCAGCCGCGGTTCATCTGCTGGACCGGGTTCTGGGCGATGGCAGGCTCATGTCAGACCTGATCGCGGGCGGAGCTCTTGATCTGCTGACCGCCCCCGACCGCGCCCGCGCTCAACGCCTCGCCTCGGATACGTTGCGCGGCTTGGCACGCGCGGACCGGCTCTTGTCGCGCCATCTTCGCAAGCCGCCTCCGCTGCGGGTATTCAATATTTTGCGCGTCGCCACGGTGGAACTGGCGCATGGCGGCGACTCGCATGGTGTCGTAAACGAGGCGGTCCGCATAATCGGCCAAAGCCCGCGTCACGGCAATCTCAAGGGGCTGGTCAACGCTGTCCTGCGTCGCATGGCAGAAGAGGCACCGCGCAGCTGGAATGACTTGCGCCAGCCCGGCCTGCCGGATTGGCTCCGACAACCGCTTGTCGAGGCGTGGGGCAAGGGCGCCGTGACCGCAATGGAGCGCGCGCATTTCGCCGGAGCCCCTCTTGATATAACTGTGCGCTCCGACCTGGATGGCTGGACCGGCAAACTCGGGGCAGACCGCCTGCCCACAGGCTCGCTCCGGCTCTCGAATGCCGGGCAGGTTTCGACCCTGCCCGGATACTCAGAGGGCGCATGGTGGGTGCAGGACGCCGCCGCCGCTCTGCCTGTCAGTGTGCTGGCCCCGAAGCCCGGTGAGCGCATCCTCGACATTTGCGCAGCCCCGGGCGGCAAGACGCTTCAACTGGCGGCGGCAGGGGCCGATGTCACCGCGCTCGACATATCAGAGCGTCGCATGGCCCGCGTGACCGAAAACCTCGCGCGCACCGGCCTGCACGCCACCTGCGTCGTCGGTGACGCGTTCGAGTATGCGGACGGCCCCTATGACGCAATCCTGCTCGATGCACCCTGCTCTGCCACCGGGACCATCCGCCGACACCCGGATCTGCCGCATGCCAAGGACGGCTCGGATTTCGGCGCGCTGATCGACATGCAGGCGGCCTTGCTGGATCATGCGCTTACGCTGCTCAAACCCGGCGGGCGGCTGGTCTTTTGCACCTGCTCGCTCTTGCCCGACGAGGGCGAGTGCCAGAGCGAAGAGGCCTTGGCCCGTCACGCCGGTCTGAAAACCGACCCCGCCGCGCTTGACCGCCCAGGCATCGATCCCGGCTGGATCACGGAAGAAGGCGGCTTGCGGCTCAGGCCCGATTACTGGCCGGAAATCGGAGGCATGGACGGATTTTATATCGTCTGCCTTCGCAAACCCTAGCCTCCAGCCGTAGGCCATGTCGGACGCGTCAGCCTGCACGATCTTCAATCAAGCGGTGACTTGCGGCAAAGGGCTGGCTATACTGCCTCTATCAACGCCGCAAGAAGCGTCCCGAGGCACGGCACATGTCGACATCCCAGACCCTGTCAACGCGCTGGTCGCGTGCAATGAATCGATTGGCCGCGCGACGCGCCGGCCTCAGTCGTCCTGCAACCGCCTTCCTGTCACAGCCAGAGCCGCGCAGCATCGGCTATCTGGCACGCGGGCGTCAGCTCTGCGCCGGGAACTTTGTCTTTGCAGGGCATCTGGTGCAGGCGCCCGGCGTATCGATCTGGGATATTAAGCCGCCCGATGCGGCCTTCGCGGCGGAATTGCACGGGTTTGGCTGGCTTGACGATCTGGCCGCCGCTGGCGATGCAGCGGCACGTGAGCGCGCGCAGGCCTGGCTCTGGGAGTGGATCACCCGGTTCGGAAATGGAGCAGGTCCGGGATGGACCCCCGATCTGACCGGGCGACGATTGATTCGCTGGATCAGCCACGCCCTCTTTCTGCTCAGGGGACAACCTTCGGACTCCTCCGCGCCGATCTATCGGTCTCTGGCTCGTCAGACCCGGTTTTTGTCGGGACGCTGGAAGGCCGCCTATCCCGGCCTGCCGCGTTTCGAGGCACTGACCGGGCTCATCTATGCGGGTCTGTCACTGGAAGGCATGCGGGCTCATGTCGCCCCGGCGCTCGCGGCACTCGCGCGAGAATGCGACGGACAGATTGACGCCACAGGCGGGCTTTCGACCCGCAACCCCGAAGAGCTTCTGGACGTGTTCACGCTGCTGACATGGGTGGCGCTGTCACTGAGCGAACAGGGCCAGACCACCGATGACGCGCTGTGGCGCGCGATCGAGCGGATCGCGCCGACCCTGCGCAGCCTGAGACACGCCGACGGCGGGCTGGCACGGTTCCATGGCGGGGGCCGTGGCCTCGAAGGACGGCTTGACGGTGCCCTTGCCACGAGCGGGGTCAAAACCCAGATCGACGATGGCCTTGCCATGGGATTTGCGCGTTTGGGTGCCGGTCGCACAAGTGTAATCGTCGACGCCGCCCCGCCGCCGACCGGTCCGTCCTCGGCGGGGGCCCATGCCTCCACCCTCGCGTTTGAGCTGACATCGGGCCGTCGCCCCCTGATCGTCAATTGCGGATCGGGTCACAGCTTCGGGCCGGACTGGCGGCGCGCCGGGCGCGCCACGCCCTCGCATTCCGCGCTGGTGCTGGCGAGCGGATCGAGCGCGCGGCTCAGCAACGACAAACGCCATTCCGACTGGCTGAGCGACGCGCCTCGAAATGTTACGATCAGTCAATCCAAGGCTCCGGATGGGCTGCGTTTCGACGGCGCGCATGATGGCTATCTGCGCAGCCATGGCCTGACCCACGTGCGCCGGCTCGATCTGTCTTCCGACGGGCGCGGCCTTGCGGGAGAAGAGATGCTGCTTGCCATCGAGGATGCGGACAAACGCCGATTCGACCGTGCTCTGGACGAAACCCGACTGCATGGCATTCCTTATGACGTTCGGTTTCATCTGCATCCCGAAGTCGATGCCTCGATCGACATGGGCGGAACGGCCGTATCGCTGGCGCTCCGAAGCGGCGAGATATGGGTGTTCCGCAACGACGGCCACGCCGCTTTGTCCTTGCAACCGAGTGTGTATCTTGAAAAAACGCGCCTCAAACCGCGTGCGACACAACAGATCGTTCTATCCGGACGCGCAATGGCGTATGCGACACATCTAAGATGGTCACTGGCCAAGGCGCAGGACACCCCGGTTGGCATCCGAGATGTCACGGAGGATGCGCTCGACCCGGCGGCCGATGAATGAAACGATCAAGGCAGGACCGCCCGACATGACCGAACACGCGCCTATCACCCGCGCCCTTCTCTCTGTATCCGACAAAACCGGGCTCATTGATCTGGGTCGTGCCTTGGCCGAACGGGGGGTGGAGCTTCTGTCGACCGGCGGGACCGCCAAGGCGCTGCGCGAGGCGGGGCTCAGCGTTCGCGACGTGGCCGATGTGACAGGGTTTCCCGAGATGATGGACGGGCGTGTCAAGACGCTGCACCCGATGGTGCATGGCGGTCTGCTTGCCCTGCGCGACAACGCCGATCACGTGGCGGCGATGGAGGCGCATGGAATTGGGCCGATAGATCTGCTGGTGGTCAATCTCTACCCGTTCGAAGAAACCGTGGCGCGCGGCGGCGACTATGACGACTGTGTTGAGAATATCGATATAGGTGGCCCGGCGATGATCCGCGCGGCGGCCAAGAACCATGCGCATGTCACCGTGGTGGTCGATGTCGAGGATTACGGCAACGTGCTGGCCGATATGGATCAGCATGGCGGCGGCACCTGCCCGAAATTTCGCCGCAAGCTGGCGCAGACAGCCTATGCGCGCACGGCGGCCTATGACGCGGCAGTGAGCACATGGCTGGCAGAGGCCATCGGCGAGGCGACACCGCGCCGCAGGGCGGTGGCGGGCACGCTCGCGCAGACCTTGCGTTATGGCGAGAACCCGCATCAGGCGGCGGCCTTCTACACCGATGGCTCGGACCGGCCCGGCGTCGCCACCGCGCGGCAGGTGCAGGGCAAGGAACTGAGCTATAACAACATCAACGACACCGATGCAGCGTTTGAACTGGTCAGTGAATTCGCGCCCGAAGACGGCGCTGCCTGCGCGATCATCAAGCACGCCAACCCCTGCGGCGTGGCGCGCGCGGCAAGCCTTGTAGAGGCCTACAGGCAGGCCTTCGACTGCGACCGCACCAGTGCATTCGGGGGCATCATCGCGCTCAACCAGCCGCTTGACGGGGCCACGGCTGAAGAGATCGCCGGGATCTTCACCGAAGTGGTGATCGCGCCCGGGGCAGATGATGACGCATTGGGTATTTTTGCCAAGAAGAAAAACCTGCGGCTTCTCTTGACCGAGGGTCTTGCCGATCCGGCATCGGCTGGGCGCATGATCAAACAGGTGGCGGGCGGCTATCTGGTGCAGGACAAGGATACCGGGCGAATCGGCGCAGATGACCTGCGGGTCGTGACCAAGCGAGCGCCGACAGATCGCGAGATGTCGGACATGCTGTTTGCCTGGAAGGTCGCAAAACACGTCAAGTCCAACGCCATCGTCTATGTCAAGGACGGCGCCACGGTGGGCGTGGGCGCGGGCCAGATGAGCCGCGTCGACAGTTGCCGGATCGCAGCGCGCAAATCGCAGGACATGGCCGAAACTCTGGGGCTCAGTTCACCGCTGACCCAAGGTAGCGTGGTGGCATCGGATGCGTTCTTTCCCTTTGCCGATGGTCTCATGACAGCGGCCGAGGCGGGGGCCACGGCCGTCATCCATCCCGGTGGCTCGATGCGCGACGACGATGTGATCGCGGCGGCGGATGCGGCAGGTCTGGCGATGGTGCTCACCGGCATGCGTCATTTCCGGCACTGAGCGAGCGTATGCGCACTGTATTCTGGACAGCTTTTTGGGTCTTCCTGCTGGATCAGGCCTCGAAATACATCGTGGTTCACCTGATGGACCTGCGCACTCTTGGCGCGATCGATGTGTGGCCGCCTTTCATCAACCTGCGTATGGCCTGGAATTACGGCATCAATTTTGGCATTCTCGCGGGCGACGATCGGTTAACCCGGTGGGTGCTGATCGGAGTGGCCCTGGTGATTTCCGGGGCGGTCTTGTGGTGGGTGCACACCGATCCCGCCGGACGATGGCACCGATTCGCTGCCGGGTTGCTCGTCGGCGGTGCGCTCGGAAATGTGATCGACAGGCTGATCTATGGGGCGGTTGCAGATTTTCTGAACATGTCTTGCTGTGGGATCAACAACCCCTATGCGTTCAACATTGCCGACATCGCAGTATTCGTGGGTGCCTTCGGCATGGTTCTGCTACCGTCTGGCAAAAAGCCCTCGTGACCTTGGTCCCTGAATGCGGTAAGGCACTTGGCAAGTTACAGGAGAGTGGCGATGGCGATGCCGCGCAAGACAATTCTAGGCCTTCTGGTGGCGACCGTTCTGGCCGGTTGCGGCGGTCGTGACGATGTGACCCTGACCCGTATCCGGCAGAGCGGCAATGGCCCAGATGAATTCTCGATCATACCCGGCAAGCCTTTGCAAACACCCGAAGATTTCGCTAGGTTGCCGGCCCCCAACCCAGGCGGCGCGAACCTTACGGATCAAAATCCTCTCGGCGACGGCATCGCGGCGCTTGGCGGGAGCAGGACGGCGACCCAAGGTGCCGGAAACGCGGCGATCGTCAATCACGTCAATCGCTATGGCGAGACATCGGGCATCCGCCAAACCCTAGCCGCCGAAGACAAGGAACTGCGCCGCCAGCACGGCCGGGTCGACGTGCTCCGGTTTCTCCCGGGCGACGACTATACCCAAGCCTATCGCCGACACTGGCTCGACGCCCATCGCGAAGAGCGCAGGCTGCGCAATCGCGGCGTGCTCACCCCCGCAAGCCCGCCGCCGCCCACGCGATAGACAGGCGGTTGAAACGGCGCGGCCAAGGCGTATCTATAACACCAGATATACGACACCGACCGGAGACCTGCCAATGCGCGCCTACCTCGCCTGTCTTTCGCTGGTGCTAACCACGCTTATCGCACCCGCAACCCTTGCGTCGACCTCGGATCAGGTCACGACGTTCACGCTCGACAATGGCCTCGATGTCGTGGTCATCGAAGACCACCGCGCCCCTGTGGTGACCCAGATGCTCTGGTATCGCGCGGGATCAGCGGATGAACGACCGGGCGTCTCCGGCGTTGCGCACTTTCTGGAACACCTTCTGTTCAAAGGCACCAAGACGATGGAGCCGGGCGAATTCTCTTCCACCGTCGCGCGAAATGGTGGCTCGGACAATGCCTTTACGAGCTACGATTATACCGCCTATTTCCAACGCATCGCCGCCGATCGGTTGGAATTGGTCATGCGGATGGAAGCCGACCGGATGACCAATCTGCAATTGGATGAGGCAGATATCGCCACCGAGCGTGACGTGATAATCGAGGAACGCAACCAGCGCGTCGAGAACAGCCCCGGCGCTCTGTTTCGCGAGCAGAAAAGCGCCACGCAGTATCTCAATCACCGCTATGGCGTGCCGATCATCGGCTGGCGCCACGAGATGGAGGCGCTCGACCTTGACGCGGCGCTCGAATTCTACGGTGAATACTATGCCCCCAACAATGCAATCCTGATCGTCGCAGGCGATGTCATGCCCGACACAGTACGCGATCTGGCGCAAACCTACTATGGCAAGATCCCTGCCAATCCCGACCTGCCCGCGCGTGCGCGCCCGCAAGAACCACCGCAGCTGGCTGAACGCAGGCTGACCCTGCGCGATGCGCGCGTGTCGCAACCCTATGTCACGCGCTCCTACCTTGCGCCAGAACGCGACAGTGGCGCGCAGCAGGAGGCAGCCGCCCTTTCACTCTTGGCTGACATTCTGGGCGGTGGGCAAACATCGGTGCTTGCGGAAAAGCTGCAATTCGAAAACCAGACCGCCGTCCAAGTCGGAGCCTCGTATTCCGGCCTCTCACTCGATGACACGACCTTCAATCTCTATATCGTGCCCGCCCCCGGCGTCACATTAGAGCAGGCCGAGACGGCGATGGATGACGTGCTCACCGGTTTCCTCGAGACCGGCATCGACAGCGAACAGCTGGAGCGGATCAAGATGCAGGCCCGCGCCTCGGAAATTTATGCCCGTGACGATGCCAGCGGGCTGGCCAATCGATATGGCCGCGCACTCACCCAAGGCTTGACCGTCGAGGACGTGCAGGCCTGGCCCGACATCCTGCAAGCCACCACAGCCGATCAAATCATGGCCGCCGCACGCGAGGTTCTTGACCGTACGCACTCCGTGACGGGCTGGCTCATGGCCCCGGAGGTCACTCAATGATTCGCATCCTTCTCAGTCTCTTCCTCGTCTTTGCTGCCCTGCCTGCGCGAGCCGATGTAAGCGTTCAGGAGATGACCACACCCGGCGGGCTGGAGGCGTGGCTGGTCGAGGATCACTCGATTCCCTTCGTCGCACTCGAACTACGGTTTCGCGGCGGTGGCTCGCTTGATCCTGCGGGAAAGCGCGGCGCGACCAATCTCATGGTTGGCCTTCTCGAAGAAGGTGCAGGCGACATGGACGCCCAGGCATTTGCCCGCCAGACCGAGGCGCTGGCGGCTGATTTCAGGTACTCGGTCAATGATGATCGCGTGAGCGTGTCGGCACGTTTCCTCTCCGAGAATCGGGACGCGGCGATGGACCTTCTGCGCAAGAGCCTCGTGCAACCGCGCTTTGACCCGGACGCGATTGACCGAGTGCGCTCTCAGGTCACATCCATGATCCGTTCATCCCAAACCGACCCACGGGATCTGTTAGGCAAGGCGTTTGACCGTCTGGTTTATGGCGAACACCCATACGCCACCTCGCTGGATGGCACACTTGAGTCCGTTGAAGGTCTGACCCGCGAGGATATCGTGGCAGCCCATGCGGCGGCCCTTGCCCGTGACCGGCTCTACATCAGTGCCGTGGGCGACATCACCGAGGCCGAGCTGGCCACGCTTCTCGATGAATTGCTTGGCGACTTGCCCGCGACCGGCGCACCGTTGCCCGGGCCCGCCGATCCGAACTTGCCCGGCGGAGTCGAGGTCGTGGATTTTGCCACGCCACAATCCATTGCCGCCTTCGCACAGCCAGGCATCGACCGCGATCACCCCGATTTCTTTGCCGCCTACATCCTGAACCACATTCTGGGTGGCGGCGGTTTCGAGAGCAGGTTGATGACCGAAGTGCGAGAAAAGCGGGGGCTGACCTACGGCGTGTATTCGTACCTGTCGGACAAGGATGCCGCGCAACTCTGGAAAGGGTCGGTCGCATCCGCCAATGACAGAATTGCCGAAGCCATCGCCGTCATCCGCTCTGAATGGGAGCGTATCCGCACAGACGGTGTAACCAGTCAGGAGTTACAGGACGCCAAGACCTATCTGACCGGCGCTTATCCCCTGCAATTCGAAGGGAATGGCCCGATTGCCGACATCGCCGTGGGTATGCAGATGGAGGGTCTACCGACGGATTACATTGTCAACCGCAACGACAAGGTAAATGCCGTGACCCAAGAGCAGATCAATCGTGTTGCCAAAGAATTGCTGGATCCTGAGGCGCTGACCTTTGTCGTGGTGGGACAACCCGAAGGGCTGGACAGCACGGTGAACTGACGCGCTCAGCTTTTGCGCAACAAGCCGACGCGCCGCAAGGCCGTATCGAGGGGCGAAATATCTGCGATCTCAAGGCGGACAGGCACGGTCAACACCTTTCGGCGAAACTCGACCGGCAGGCGCACAGCATCTTTTTCCGTCGTCACCAGTTGTGCCCCGCGCATAAGTGCCTCGCGTTCCAGTCGCGAGAGCAATGCTTGGGTAAAGCGCTGATGGTCATCGAGCGCCTCACCACGCACCACCTCGGCACCGAGCCCCCGCAGTGTGGCAAAGAACTTGCCCGGGTGGCCGATCCCGGCAAACGCCAGCACCCGTGCGCCAGCCCAATCCATACCGGTCTGGAGCGGCTGCACCTCACCGCGCATATGCGGCAGGGTGAGACGCGCAGCCCAGGTATCAGCAAACGACTGCTGAGCGCCGCGCGGTCCGATCGAAAGCAGCAGATCGGCGCGCTCCAGACCGACATTTACAGGTTCACGCAGGGGGCCTGCGGGGATACACAGGCCATTGCCAAACCCACGCACCGCATCAACAACGACAATAGAGATATCCTGTTTCAGGTCAGGGTTCTGAAAGCCGTCATCCATCACGATGCAATCAAACGGGGGCAGGCCCTCGCGCACCTGTCCGAGCAATACCCGCGCACCTTCGCCCCGGTCCCGCGCGACCCATGTGGTGGCGAAGGCCGCAGCAAGCAACGGCTCATCCCCGACATCCGATGCGCTGTGCACCCGCGGATCGACCTCTACCGGTCCGCGCAATGCCCCGCCATGCCCCCGCGACAGGATTACCGGCTCCAGACCCATCCGTTGCAGATACGTGACCACGGCCAGCACTGTAGGCGTCTTGCCGGTGCCGCCCGCGTTTATATTGCCAACACAGATTACCGGTATAGGCGCGCGCCAGCCGCACCTCGACCTGAGGCGCCAGGCCGTTATCTTTGCGTAGAGCGCGCCAACGGGCGCAAGGAACCGGGCTATCAGACCGGGACGGTCAGGCGCGGTGAACCAGTGCTCCGGGGGTCTCATTTCTCGGCTTCCAGCCGATCAAGCCGGTCAAGCAGCATGTCGAGTATGCGATCCGTCACCGCCGCCCCGCGCGAGGCGACATCCCACGCCGCATGCGCCATCGCCGCAGCCTGATCCGGGGCGATCAACCGTTGAACGGCGGCGGTCAGGGTTTCGGCATCGCGCACGATCCGCGCCGCCCCGGCCTCTGCATAGTTGGAGTACCGATTGAGATAACGCCCCACATTCGGCCCATAGAGAATGGCCGATCCATGCGCAGCGGGCTCGTTCGGGTCACGCCCGTGCTGTCCCGAAACCAGCGAGGACCCCATGAACGTAACGGGTGCAAGGCGATACCAGAGCCCCATCTCGCCTCGGGTATCGGCAAGGATGATCTGTGTGGTCTCGCCCGGCAATCCCCCTTCCGACCAGATCGCCGTGCGCCAATCCTGCGCATCGAGAACGGCTTTGATCGCGTCCGTATCCTCCAGATCGTCAGGCACCAGGATAAGAAGACTTCGATGCGCCAGCCGACTGACCTCCCGGTGGCTCTCCAGAACGATCTCCAGCTCATCCAGGCGTATCATCGCAGCGAGCCAGAGCGGGCGACTGCGCAACAGCTCCGCCATCTCGTCGCGTTCGGCTGCGTTGAAAGGCAAGGTCATTGCCCCTTCCTGAAAGGCGCCCGTGACCGAAACGATACTCTCGGGCGCGCCAAATCGGCGCACCAGCCGTGCGGCACTCTCGGTGCGGGTCAGGATCTCGGAGAAAAGAGAGAAAACGGCGCGTGGTATATCCGGAAACCACCGCCAAACAGGGCGTTCAAGCCGCTCTTCATCGGCATCGACAAAATAGAGTGGTATGTTCTGTCGCGCCGCACATGTCAGTAGCGCCGGGCGCAAGTCTCCCCCGGTCCAGAGACAGATATCAGGCCGCCAGTGCGACAAGAAACTTTCGGCTGCCGGGACGTTGTCATCGGGCACGGATTGCCAAAGCACAGGCCCCTTGGATTTGATCCGCGCCGGGATCTCTCCCTTGGTGGTCAGCAGCACGCACAAACCCGGACGCTGTCCGACGAGCCGATCCGCCAAATGCACAAGAGTATCGGCGCGCCCGGCGTCTACGGCATGGACCCATATCAACGTCCCGTCGGGGCGCTCTTGCGCCGGGTCAGGACCGGGACGCCCCGCGCGCCGGGTATACGCGAGATACGCCGCAAGACTGAGAGAGCGGCTCATCGACCGTTCAACCGGCAGGTGCCTGGGCGTGTCTGAAGACGACGTGATCGTCGTCCAGCGCGGTGATCCCCTCGCTCTTTGCGCAACGCACCAATCAATCCGGCCCTGAAAACCTGATGCAGGCGTTGGCTCATTGTCCATTCCTCGGGGTCGTTTCGGGATAGTCGCACCCTATTGGATTGCACCCCGCCGTCAAGCGCAGGCGGGTAAAACACCTTGACCCGCGCATGCCAGCGGGGCACCCAGAAACAGTCGCAAAGGAAGCTCATTCATGTCCAAGCCATTTCTGATCCTGCAATTGCGCCCCGAGACCGAGGCCGCCGACAACGAATACGCCGCCATTCTGGACAAGGGGCGGCTGGCACCCGAGCACACCCGTCGCATTCGCCTCGACCAGCAGGACCTGCCCGCGGATTTGAAACTTGACGATTATGCCGGGGTCATCGTAGGCGGCGGGCCCGGCTGTGTCAGCGATGCGCCAGAGGACAAGACCGCGCAAGAGGCGCGCATCGAGGCACAGGTCATGGCAATGATGCCGCAGATCACAACGCGGGATTTCCCGTTTCTAGGCTGCTGCTATGGGATCGGCATTCTAGGGCAACATCTGCACGGCGATGTCAGCAAGCGCGCCCATGGCGAGCCGGTCGGCACGACCGCCTGCCAGGTGACAGACGCGGGCCGGACCGACCTCCTTCTGGAAGGCGTACCCGACCGATTCGACGCTTTTGTCGGGCACAAGGAAGCATTGCAGGCTCTCCCTCAGGACTGCACCCACCTGATCGAGTCGCCAGCCTGTCCGTTCCAGATGGTTCGACACGGCGCGCATGTCTACGCAACGCAATTCCATCCCGAGGCCGACGCCGCCGGATTCGAGACCCGCATCCGGATTTATCGCCACAAAGGCTATTTTGCCCCGGAAACCGCCAGTGATCTGATCGCCACCTGCCGCGCAGCCGATGTCCACGCCCCCGAGCGCATCCTCAGAAACTTTGTCGCGCGCTACGGCAGTTGAGCCGCGCACCGTTGGCAGCGCTTTATGTGAGTATTTCCGGAACGGCGAAGCCGCAAGGGCGGGATCAGTGGGCCCCGCGTCCGGCATCCGCATGGCCGAGCGACTGTGCCAGCGCTGCACAAGCAGACGGCAGCAAACTGTCAGGCTCGAACGAGACGACCTGCACGCCCATCGCTTCGAGCGCGTCTGCATGACCCGCCGCGCAGGCGGATTCAGCGACAAGGCTGACGCTCTGACCCAGCCAATAGGGCCGGGCCGCCGCAAGTTCTGCCCCGAGCAGATAACCACTGAGCGCAGCCGCGTCGCCACTGACCTGGGCGGTGCGCAAATGCGCCGCGAGACGCTCGGGCCGGCTTAGACTGTCCGACAGGGCTCTTGGGCAGGGCGGCAACCCGCCACCGAGAATGCCCCTCAATTTCGGTGTCAGAAAACTTTGGCAACTCACCGCCTCGGCGGCACTGATCTGGACCCAATGACTGAGATCTCGACCGATGATCCACGCCACGCCGTCCCAATCCGGGCGCTGTCGCACAAGCCCGATCAGCAACAAGCGAACCCAGCCGTCGAGCAGATCGGGTGGGCTGGTTTGCGACAACCCGGGCAAACCTTGGCTCGGCCCGGGCAGCAGGGCCGCCGGCAAATCAACCGATCGGCCCTCGCCGATGCGGTAACGGGCTTCGGGCACTGGGTCGAGCCGGGATACGGCCGTGTTGGTATCGGGCCCGCGCGCCTCGTGCACAATGGTCGAACCGCGCAGTGACATCGCGCGCGCCTCCTGCCCGTCATGACCGATAACGGCCCAGACCGTCATCGTGCGCGTTGCAGTTGAGCGACCAGGCCCGACATATCGTATCCTGCGTCGGAAGTGGCACGCAATACCTCGTCTCCGCCCAGATCCTCGAACTTGGTGAGGCTCCAGAGCATGGTGCAGCGGGTACCGGTCCGGCAGTAGGCAAGGATGGGCTTGGGCAACTCTTCGAGCGCATTTCGAAACGCATCGGCGTCGACCTGGGTCAAATGTCCGGAGACCACCGGAACAAAGCGCACAGTGAGCCCCGCCGCAGCGGCAGCCTCGGCGACCGCATCATATGGTGGCTGGCCGTATTCCTCATCATCAGGTCGGTTGCAAAGAACCGCGCGAAACCCCGCCTCGGCGATTCCTGGAATATCCGCAGCCTCAATCTGCGGCGAAACCGTGAAGTCTTGACTGATCTTGCGCAGGTCCATCGGCCTCTCCTTGATGCTTGGGCCATCATATGCGCAAAATATCGACCAAGTTCAATGGCGGGTATCACCGCCTGTGGCAGAAGCGCACGCGTCATTCGGCCGCCCGGCAAGACTGGAAGATTCGTGCATGACGGATCGGAAATGGCAAAATTTTGGCGCATTCGGGTCGCGAATTCGAGAAAACAGGGAAAAACGAAAAAGATACCTCTGGTAGAGTGGTTCATCAGGTCTCGCGCATCGGACCTGCACATTCAACAGTAAGGGAGATCTCATTATGTCTGGAAAATTCGTCGTCGGCTACGACGGCAGCGTGTCAGCCCGGCGCGCATTGGAATTCGCGGTGGACCGCGCGCGCGCGCAGAACGGCACAATCGTTCTGACCCATGTGCTCGAATGGTCGCCCTATTCTTTCCTCACACCCACGGAACTCGAAGAGCGCCACAAACGCCGCAAAGAAGAGCTCACACGTGCCGAAGAGGCGATCATGACAACGGTCGTGGCCGAACTCAAGGATGCGGGCATGACGGTGGAAACCGAGATCCGCTATGGCAACACCCCCGAAATTCTGGGCCGTGTCGCGAAAGAGCATAACGCCGTACAGATCATCATCGGGCGGGACGGGCAATCGGCGATTGGCGCGCGGGTCTTTGGATCCGTTGCGGGGGCGCTTGTCCAGACTGCGCCGGTGCCCTGCACCATCGTGCCGTGATGCAAAAACAAGAACAGGGATGAAACATATGAATCGCAACGTATTTTCCGCGGCCCTCGCCGCGGCGGGGCTGGCGCTGACGAGCGTTCCTGCCTTCGCCCAAGAGCAGGCGGCCTCGCTTGACGACAAGGTCAACCAGATTTTCGCCAATTCCACCGGCTGGTTCGTCAGCCTGATCTTCTCCAACTTTCCGGGCACCACATTCCCCTGGATCGTGGCCTGGCTAGTGATCGGTGCCACAGTCTTCACGCTCTATTTCGGCTTTATCCAATTTCGCGCCGTGGGCCATGCCATCTCGCTCGTGAAGGGCGACTATTCCGACCCCAACGATGCGGGCGAGGTCAGCCATTTCCAGGCGCTTGCCACCGCCCTGTCGGGCACCGTGGGCCTCGGCAATATCGCCGGTGTCGCGGTGGCCATCGGCATTGGCGGTCCGGGGGCCACGTTCTGGATGATCCTTGCCGCGCTGATGGGCATGGCATCGAAATTCACCGAATGCACACTGGGCGTCAAATACCGCAACGAATACCCTGACGGGCGCGTCTCGGGCGGGCCGATGTATTACCTCTCCAAGGGCTTTGCCGAGCGCGGGCTGCCGGGGGGCAAGATCCTCGCCGTCCTGTTCTCGATCTTCTGCATCCTCGGCGCGCTTGGCGGCGGCAACATGTTCCAGGCCAACCAGGCCCATCAACAGATCAGTGGTGTTGTCGGCGATTATCCCGGCTGGATCACCGGTATCGTCTTTGCGGCCATCGTCTTTGCGGTGATCGTCGGCGGGATCAAGTCAATCGCGCGGGTGACAGAAAAGGTCGTGCCGTTCATGGGAGTTCTCTACGTCGGCACAGCGCTGCTTATCATCATGATGAATTATCACCTCGTCGGCTGGGCCATCGGTCAGATCTTTGCCGGTGCCTTCACGGGCCTGGGCGTTGCGGGCGGCATGGTTGGCGCGCTGATCCAGGGCTTCAAGCGGGCGGCGTTCTCCAACGAGGCCGGGGTCGGCTCTGCGGCCATCGCGCACTCGGCGGTCAAGACCAAGGAGCCGATCACCGAAGGTCTGGTCTCGCTGCTGGAGCCTTTCATCGACACGGTCGTGGTTTGCACCATGACCGCGCTGGTGATCATCATCACTCAGCAACTGGTAATGGATCCCGAAACCGGACGCTACCTGCTCAACGAGGCTGGCACCGCCGTCAAGACCGTTGGCGACACCTCGGGCGTGGGCCTGACCTCAGCGGCCTTCGGCAGCAAGATCAGCTGGTTCCCCTATATCCTGGCGCTCGCCGTGGTGCTGTTTGCCTTCTCGACGATGATCACCTGGTCTTACTACGGCCTAAAGGCGTGGACCTACCTCTTTGGCGAGGGCGAGACCAAGGAACTGGTATTCAAGGTCATCTTCTGCATCTTCGTGGTTATCGGAGCTGCAGCACAGCTCGGCCCGGTGATCGACTTCTCGGATGCGGCGATCTTTGCCATGGCGGTTGTGAACATTATCGGCCTCTACTTCCTGATGCCGATTGTCAAGCGCGAGCTCAACAGCTACATGAGCCGCCTGAAATCGGGTGAAATCAAGAAGTTCGAATAAACTCGCACGTCTTGAGAACACGCGAAGGGGCCACCGGCAATCCGGTGGCCCCTTTCATTTCCATACAGAACACTTAGCTTTACTCAGTAAACCGACGCAAAAGGAGGACGCGATATGGACAAAGAGACCTATCAGAAGAAACTGCAAGCCCAGCTCGATCAGTGGAAAGCCGAGATCGACAAGCTACAGGCCCAATCCCAGGAAGCCTCCGCCGACATGCAGGCCAAGTATCACGAGCAAATCAAGGACCTGCGCGAAAGGCGTGGTGAGATGGAGGCCGAGTATGACAAGATACAGGCCGCCAGCGCCGAGGCATGGAAGGATTTCAAGACCGGTGCCGATCAGGCATGGGACAACATGTCGAACGCCATGAAATCGGCGTGGAGCCGATTTGGCTGAGCCTTCGAAGGCTCAGCGCACAAGCGCTTTTCAAAGCGCTCGTGCCAAGCCGTTTGAAACGGCTTGGCCTGCCCCTCAGGCCGCGGCAAAGCCCGCGTCGAGCGAGGCGAGGATCACATCGACCTCGGCCTCGGTGATCACCAGCGGCGGCGACATCAGCACGTTATGCGCGCCGAGCCGCACCATGGCCCCCGCCTCATAGGTCGCCTGATGCACGCGTTTCATCGTCTCGCCGTCCAGCGGCGTCTTTTTCGTCCGGTCGCTGACCAGTTCGATCCCGGTCATAAGGCCATGCCCGCCCCGCACATCGCCGATGATGTCGTGTTTCTCCGCCAGCTTGCAGACACCCTCGTAAAGCTGCGTGCCGCGCGCCGCTGCGTTGGTCTTGGTATCGAGCCGCAGCGTCTCTGACAGGCAGGCCACCACCGCCGCCGCCCCCACGGGATGCGCCGAATAGGTGTAGCCGGTCCAGATGCTGCCCTCGGGTCCCGCGTTCTCGAAGACATCCGCCACCTTGTCACCCAGCAGAACGCCACCCACCGGGAAGTAGCCCGAGGTGATGCCCTTGGCGATGGTCATCATGTCGGGCTGCACGCCCCAATGCCGCGCGCCGGTCCAGTCGCCGGTGCGGCCAAAGCCGGTGATCACCTCGTCGGAGATCAGCAGGATGCCGTAGCGGTCGCAGATCTCGCGCATGTGCTTCATAAAGCTCGCATCCGGTACGATCACCCCACCGGCGCCCTGTATCGGCTCCATGATGAAGGCGGCGATGGTGCTGGGATCCTGAAACTCGATCTCGTCGACCATCGCGGCGGCGATCTTTTCAGCCAGCTTGGCACCATCAGTTTCGTCGAACGGGTTGCGATAGGTATAGGGGCTGGGCAGGTGGAAACAGCCCGGCAAGAGCGGCTCATAGGTGATCCGGAAGCGGTTGTTGCCGTTGACGCTCGCCCCGCCCCAATGGGTGCCGTGATAGCCCTTCTTGAGGCTGAGAAACTTGGTGCGCGTCGGTTCACCGCGAAGGCGGTGATACTGCCGCGCCATCCGCAGCGCGGTATCGACGCTGTCCGACCCGCCCGAGGTAAAGAACACGCGCGTCATCCCGTCCTCGGCAAAGAATTCCTGCACCGCATAGGACGCCTCGATGGCCGCCGGGTTGGTGGTGCCGGCAAAGGCCGAATAATAGGGCAACTGCCAGAGTTGATCGGAGATCGCCTGCTTCACCGCATCGTTGGAATAGCCGAGGTTGACGCACCAAAGACCACCCACCGCATCCACCGGATCATGCCCATCGATATCCGTGATCCGCACGCCCTCAGCGCCCTTGATGATCTTGGGCGCATTGGCCTGCTGCTCACCGGGATGCCCCATCGGGTGCCAGAGGTGACGGGCGTTCATTTCACGCAGGAAGTTGTCGTCTTTCATGGCGGCCTCCGGACAGATTGGAAAATTTGATCAAATCCTGCCACCAGAGCGGGGCCGTGTCCAGAAGATATGCGGGCCAGGACATCAATCCCGGCCCTGCACCGCGTCGCGCTTATTCGGCCAGCTTCTCGTCGATGATCGTCTTGAGTTCATCGTACGCCATATTCGAGTATTTCTGCCCGTTGATGATCAGCGTCGGGGTGGAACTTACCTCATGCGCCTCGGCATTCTCCTGATACCATGCGACAAGAGCCTTGGCCTTGTCATTGTTGTTCAGGCACGCTTCGAGCGTGTCAGGCTCAATACCCGCGACCTTGCCGATGCGGCGCAGGTTATCGGCAATCTCGTCCGGTTCGCCTTGGGTCCATTCCCGCTGTTGCTCATAAATCATGTCGGAGATGCCAAAGAATTTCTCTTGCCCGCCACAGCGCGCCACCATCGAGGCCCAGAGACCGAACCGGTCGAAATAGACATCGCGATAAATGAAATGCACCTTGTCAGTGTCGATGTAATCGGCCTTGAGATCTTTAAGCGGGCCTTTGTGGAAATTCGCGCAATGTGGGCAGGTAAAGGACGCATATTCGATGATCGTCACCTTGGCATCCGCCGGGCCCATCGTCATTTCGGTGATCTGCGAGGTGTCGGCGTCCTGTGCCTGAACGGGGCCTGCAAGCATGGCAAGGGCCAACGCCCCGGTTGCGATCAGTTGTTTCATCGTCTCACCTTTGTCTGTTCGGGAAGTTCAGCGTTGCGATCTGCTTAATACGTTGCGCGCGAGCGATTCCAGCGCGGCACGCAAACCGTCATCAGAAACGGGGGCCGTCAGCTCTGCAGCGGCTCGGGTTGTTTCAGGGGCGGGCTTGGTCTGAATCTTGGGTTTCGGGCGGTGGTCAAAATCCACTTTTCCGTCGGCAAACCCCACAGGCGCGGTCTGGGTAATGCGAAGACGCGCAATGGCGTTGTAGCCGTAGACGGCATTGACCCGCTCGCGCAGCTTTTCTTTCTGCATTTCCAGCATCGGGGCCTGCGCACCGGTGGTCAGAATGGTCAGCGTCGCCCCCATCCCCTGCCGGGCATAAGAGACCTCGACCGGCCGGGCGATGGCGGCGATATCCTCGCCCGCGATCTCGGCCCAATGGGTCAGCAGGCGCGACTGCGCAAAGCCGCGCGTTTCCGACGCGCGGCGGATGCTCGGCTGCAACAGCGTCGAAGTGCGCTTGAACCCGTATTTTGTCGCCTTTTGACCGGCCATGCTTGGCACCCTCCTCATTGACGCTAATCTATGACATGTGGCCGGGGATGCCAGACCTGATTGAGAGATGAGGAATAAACTATGCGTTATGCCGCCGATGCGGAGGAGTTGCTGCGCTGGTATGACACCCATGCCCGCGACCTGCCGTGGCGCGTCTCGCCCGCCGACCGGGCGGCCGGGGTTCGGCCCGATCCCTATCGTGTCTGGCTCAGCGAGGTGATGCTGCAACAGACCACCGTCGCCGCCGTGAAGGCCTATTTCGAGCGGTTCACCACGCTCTGGCCCACCGTGCGTGATCTGGCAGAGGCCCCGGATGCGCAGGTGATGGGCGAATGGGCCGGGCTTGGCTATTACGCCCGCGCCCGCAACCTTCTGAAATGCGCGCGCGTGGTGGCAGCTGAGCATGGCGGCACGTTCCCGGACACGCGCGCCGGGCTGATGGACCTGCCGGGCATCGGCCCCTACACGGCGGCGGCCATCGCCGCCATCGCCTTCGACCGCTCCGAGGTGGTGGTCGATGGCAATGTCGAGCGGGTGATGGCCCGCCTGCATGACATCCACACCCCCCTGCCCAAGGCCAAGCCGGACCTGACCGAGGCGGCGGCAGCGCTAACGCCCGAATCGCGCCCCGGCGATTACGCGCAGGCGGTGATGGATCTCGGTGCCACGATCTGCACACCGAAATCGCCGGCCTGCGGCCTTTGCCCGTGGATGCAGGCCTGCGCCGCGCGCCGCGCGGGCACGGCGGTGGACTTGCCCCGCAAGACCCCGAAAAAGCCCAAGCCGACCCGGCTGGGCTATGCCTATGTCGCCCGCCGCAGCGACGGGGCCTGGCTGTTGGAAGAGCGCCCCGACAGCGGTCTCCTGGGCGGCATGCTGGGCTGGCCCGGCAGCACCTGGGGCGACGCGCCGGACCCGGCACCGCCGATTGCCGCCGACTGGCACATGATCGACGCCGAGGCGCGGCACACCTTCACCCATTTTCACCTGCGACTGAGGATTCTCGTGGCAGAGGTCCCGCACGACACCCCGCCGGAGCGCGGCGCATTCCACGCGGCTCACAGCTTTCGCCCCGCGCATCTTCCCACCCTCATGCGGAAGGTATTTGACCTTGCGCAAGGCGCGTTCAAGAATAGCGCCTAGGCTGCGCTCAGCGGTAAAAAAGGAGTGTGTCATGATCCCCGCCCCACAGGTCGCCAGGCTCAGCCGGGCCATGCCGTTCTGGATGTCCCTGCTGCTCATACCGGTCGCCATCCTCGGCGCGCTTCACGGCGGCTGGACGGTGATCCTGCTGCCGGTGGTGACGTGGTATTTCTTTTCCATCCTCGACGCGTTTCTGGGCCTCGACACCGAGAACTCCGATCTTGAGACCCGCGAGGATCAACTGACCTGGTACAAGGCGATCACGCTCATTTGGGCGCCGGTGCAATTCGGGCTGCTCTACTGGATGATCTGGTATGTCACCGGGCCCGGCGACGCGCATCTGTCAGCGCTGGAAACCATCGTGCTGTTTTTCGGCGTCGGGGTCATCACCGGCACCGTCGGGATCAATTACAGCCATGAATTGATGCACCAAAAGGACCGGGGCGAGCGGTTTCTCGGCGATCTCCTGTTGGCGATGGTGCTCTATTCGCATTTCCGCTCGGAACATCTGCAAGTGCATCACCGCCATGTCGGCACCCCGCGCGACCCGGTGACAGCGCGCTATAACGAGGGGTTCCACCGCTTCTTTCCGCGCGTGCTCCGGGGCAGTTTTCTCTCCGCCTTCCGCGCCGAGCGCGAGATGCTCGCGCGCAAGGGCCGGCCCTGGCACGATCCGAGAAACCCGTTCTTTCGCTATTGGGCCTTGCAGGGGTTGATGGCTCTGCTGGCCGTTCTGGTCGGCGGCTGGATCGGCCTCGCGCTCTTTGTCTGGCAGGCCTTCGTCGCCATCTGGCAGCTGGAACTGGTCAATTACATCGAGCATTACGGGTTGACGCGCAAACACCTGGGCAATGGCAAATACGAGCATGTGCAGCCGCGCCACAGCTGGAACGCCGCGCACAAGGCGTCCAACTGGCTGCTGATCAACCTGCAACGCCATTCCGACCACCATTACAAGCCCAACCGCCGCTTTCCGCTGTTGCAGACCTATACCGAGGCCGATGCCCCGCAGCTGCCTTACGGCTATCCGCTGATGACCATGGCGGCAATGCTGCCGCCCGTCTGGCGGCGGGTGATGAACCCGCGCGTGCGTCGCTGGCGGCAGATGTATTACCCCGAGATCACCGACTGGCGGGCCTATAACCGGGCACAGAACCCGTTGCCGCGCTAGGCAGGGTGACGCACCGGATCGCGGTTTTCGGGACAGGACGCACTTTGGTGCAAGCCGCGCATCGACGGGCCGCGGTGCGGCGATCCAACGCGCGTTCGGCAGACCTTTATCACTGCCAAGTCAGGAAAACATCCATGTGATGCTCAGTTTACAGCCAAATCGCCGTGCCGTCGGGGCGGCCCGTCGATGCGCGGCGGCCTGACGGCCGCGTATCGCGCGGGTGCTTTAATCTATTGTGCGCTTCGGACCAGCCCCGTCAGGCCGCCGCCTGATCCAGCAAATGCCCCGTCTTCACGTAAATCAGACAGCCCTCATCGGAAAACGGCGTATGCTCGGACAGATGCGGGCTGCGCAGCCAGGTCCCGGCAGGATAATCGCCATGCTCATCCTGAAACGTCCCCTCCAGTACGAAGACCTCTTCCCCACCCCAATGGCGATGCGTGTTGAACCGCGTGCCGGGGGCCCAACACACCAGCGCCACGTTCTCGTTCACCGCCGCATGCAGCGGCAGCACGCTCAGCCCCTCGACCTGACCGGGCCGAAACTCGGCCTTGTTCGTGTCGATATGGAACTGTTCGGTATCCGAGGGGTCGAACTGATGCAGCTTCACCAGGATGGTGCAGCCCTCGCGCGTATGCGGCTTGTGGCGGGTGCCGATGGGATTGCGCACATAGGTGCCCGCCGGATAGTCCCCCGATTCGTCCGAGAACACCCCGTCGAGCACGAGATATTCCTCACCCCCGCCATGGGTATGGGCATCAAACCACGAGTCGGGCGCAAACCGCACGATGGTCGTGGCGCGCGCCACCTCGTCGCCAATCCGGTCGAGCATCATCCGCTCCACCCCGCCTGCCGGCGATTGGACCCAGTCGTAATCCTCGGGCCGGATCACGACCCGCTGTGAGAAATCTGCATTCAGGCGCATGTCAGTCCTCCTGAACCGGACATAAGCGCCCGCCCCGCGAATTCAAGCAGCCTCCATCGCCGCCCGTGCCTCGGCAAAGGACAACAGCCGCCGCGCCTTTTCATCCCACAGATGCAGCCGCGCATTGGCGAGGCTCTCGCGGATGGTCATCCGGTTTATCCGGTCCAGATAGGCGTGATCGCGCAGCACCTCGGGCAGGCGGTAGAACGGGATGCGGCTGTTCACATGATGGACATGGTGAATGCCGATATTGGCACTCAGCCATTGCATCCAGCCGGGCATCACGTAATGCGAACTCCCCTCGAGCGCCGCATCGTGCAATTGCCAGTTTTCCTCGGCCTCCCAATGGGTGGTCTCGAACTGATGCTGCACGTAGAAAAGCCACATCCCCGCCGTCGCCGCCAGCACGGTCGAGGGCAGGAAGATCAACAGGATCGGCATCACCCCTCCGAACCAGCCCACCATCGCCAGCACCGCCAGAAGCACGGCATTGGTGGCCATCGCGCTGACCCAATAGCGCGCGCGGCCCATGAAGCCAAGCGGCAGCCGGTTCTCCAGCAGGAAAATATAGCCCGGCCCCAGCCCAAACAGCACCACCGGGTTACGGTAGAGCCGGTATTTCAGCCGCTGGAACGGGGTGAGGGCTGCATATTCCGCCACCGTCAGGGTATGGATATCGCCGATCCCGCGCCGCCCCAGATTACCCGAGGAACTGTGATGGATCGAATGCGAATGCCGCCAGACATCATAGGGCGTCAGCGTCACCACGCCCAGCGCGCGCCCGAGCCAGTCGTTGAGTGTCCGGCTCTTGAAGAATGCGCCATGGCCGCAATCATGCTGGATCGCGAAAAGGCGTAACAGGAACGGAGCCGCGCAGAGCGCGAGCAAGAGCGTCAGCGCGTAGCTGACCGAAAGCGACCACCATGCCAGCCCCCACAGCGCGAGGAACGGCACAAGGGTGACAGCCAGCTCAAAGGCGGCGCGGGGGGAACTCGGCTCGCGGTACTTTGCCAGGAGCTGGGCCCACTCCCTGCCGGCCCGTATCTCGGGATGCGGCAGGACAGGATTGGAATGATCGGGCATGGGCCTGCTTTTTTAGTATCGTTGGCGAACTGCATAAAGGATTGGCGCGCGTTTGCAAACGCTGCATGCTGCATGGACCTGCGCTATTTTGGCCAAGACGGACATCTGGCCGCCCGGTGCGCCAAGCAAAAGCCCCGCACGGCATGCCTGCGGGGCTTAGGGTTTGATAGGGTCGGCCGGTCAGCTGGTCTTCTTGCCCTTGATCGGCGCCCAGATCCGCTTGTTGGTGAGATAAAGGAGCACCGACAGAACGGTCAGAAAGATCACACCCGTCAGGCCCGCATGCTTGCGCGCCATCATCTTGGGTTCCGCCGTCCACATCAGGAAGGCAGCGACGTCTTCGGCTTCCTGCTCCATCGTCGCCTCGGTGCCGTCGTCATATTCGACATCGTCACCCCAGAGCGGCTGCGCCATGGAAATCCAGCTACCGGGCACGGTCGGGTGACCATGCTCGTCCTTGCACTCGTCAGGATAGCCACCGGCGGTGAAAGCGGCGTTATAGCTGCCTTCGAAATCCTCCGGCGCGCATTCCGGCGGCTCTTCATAGCCGACCATCAGCGAATAGATGTATTCCGGACCACCCATGCCGTTAAACAGCTGGCTGAGACCAGTGCCGTAAGGCCCGTGGAACCCAGCCCGCTTTTTCGCCATCAGCGACAGGTCGGGGGCTGTTTCCAGCTGTGACATCGGGAAATGATCCACCGGCTTGGCAGCCCGGTAATCGTCGATCTCCTCGTCATAGACCTCGAACTGCTGGGCATAGGCGCGCATCTGGTCATCGGGCAGGTGGGGCCCGCCCTCATCGGCCAGGGTGCGCAGCGGCACATATTGCAAGCCGTGGCAGGCCGAACAGACCTGAGTATAGACCTTGAGACCGCGCTGAAGCTGGTTCTGGTCAAACTTGCCAAACGGGCCTTCGAAGGAGAAAGCGACATCCTCGATATGCCCCTCGCCCCCGGCGGCCAACGCGCCGCCGGCCGAAAGGGACAGGGCCACGAGGGCCGCAATGCCTGTTGTCTTGAACATTGTCATCCGTCCTTTCTTATTCGGCGGGCGTTTCGGCCTTGCCATAATGCGCATCGAAATCCTCTTCGATGGTGGCAGGCTGAGACTCGGGTTTCTCGATCACGCCCAGAAGCGGCAGGATCACCAGGAAGTAGGCAAACCAGTAGGCCGACCCGATTAGCGAGATGGAGGAATAGGGCGGCTCGGCGGGCATCGCACCGGCCCACATCAGGACGATGAAATCAACACAGAGCAGCGCGAACCACCATTTGAACATCGGTCGGTAGCGGCCTGAGCGCACCGAAGAGGTATCGAGCCAGGGCGCCAGCGCCATTACCGCGATCGCGCCGAACATCGCCAGCACGCCGAAGAACTTGGCGTCGATGATGCCGCCGGTGATCCAGCTTGCGAACATCACCACCCAGACATCGGAGGTAAAGGCACGCAGGATCGCGTAGAACGGCAGGAAGTACCATTCCGGCACGATGTGTGCGGGCGTCACCAGTGCGTCAGCCTCGATATAGTTGTCGGGGTGCCCCAGGTAGTTGGGCATAAAGCCGACGATCGCGAAGAAGACGACCATGATCACCGCGAGGGCGAAGAGGTCCTTGATCACGAAATAGGGCCAGAATGACACCGTGTCCTTCTCGGCCTCGGCCTTCGACGTGCGGCGCACGTCAACCCCGGTCGGGTTGTTGTTACCGGTGGTGTGGAAGGCCCAAATATGCAGCGCCACCAGCGCCGCGATCACGAAGGGCAGCAGGTAGTGCAGCGAAAAGAAGCGGTTGAGCGTCGCGTTGTCCACCGCCGGCCCACCAAGGAGCCAGGTCTGGATCGGCTCACCGATGAAGGGGATCGCACCGAAGAGACCGGTGATCACTGTGGCCCCCCAGAACGACATCTGACCCCAGGGCAGAACGTAGCCCATGAAGGCGGTGCCCATCATCATCAGGTAGATCAGCATGCCGATGATCCACGTCACCTCGCGCGGGGCCTTGTAAGAGCCGTAGTAGAGCCCGCGGAAGATGTGCAGGTAGACCGCGACAAAGAACAGCGACGCGCCGTTCATGTGCAGGTAGCGGATGAAGTGCCCGCCATTCACGTTGCGCATGATATGCTCGACCGAGGCGAAGGCCAGATCGACATGCGGCGTGTAATGCATGACGAGGATGATGCCGGTGACGATCTGCAACACGAGGCAGAAGGTCAGGACGATCCCCCAGATCCACATCCAGTTGAGGTTCTTGGGGGTCGGGATCATGATTGTGTCATAGAGCAGCCCGACAATGGGCAGGCGCGAGTGAAGCCACTTTTCGCCGCCGGTTTTGGGCTCGTAATGATCGTGTGGAATTCCGGACATGTGCGCGTTTCCTTATCCCAGTTGGATCGTCGTGTCGTCGACGAATTCGGCCACGGGAATCCAGAGGTTCTCTGGCGCGGGGCCTTTGCGGATACGTCCCGCGGTGTCGTAGTGAGAGCCGTGGCAGGGGCAGAACCAGCCGCCGAAGTCACCGGCGCCATCGCCAATCGGGACGCAGCCCAGATGGGTGCAAACGCCGATCATCACCAGCCATTCGCCCGCCTCATCCAATGTGCGGTTCTGGTCGGCAGCGTCCAGCGACATATTGTTGCGGTTCTGTGCGTTCTGGTCGGGCAGGGCTGACAGGTCCACCGAACGGGCTGCCTCGATTTCCTTTTCCGTGCGGCGACGGATGAAAACCGGCTTGCCGAGGAACTTGACGCTGATCTGCGAGCCCGGGTTGACCCCGCCCACATCGACGCGGATCGAGGACAGGGCCTGCACATCCGCCGACGGGTTCATCTGGTTGACCAGCGGCCAGATGGCCGCCCCTGCGGTGACGGCACCTGCGCCTGCGGTGGCGTAGTAGAGGAAATCCCTCCGGGTGCCTTCGTGATCTTCTGCGTGGGACACGAGGTTTACTCCATTATATCAGAGCCGCTTGCGGCCTCATACGGCGTTCGGGCCACAGGATTCCCGCGACCACTCTGCCCGGCTATTTAGCGAGGCTTTCGGCACCCGTCCAGCCTGCATTGACTCAAGAAGCGATCAGAGCGCGCATCTGTCGCGCTTGTCGCAGCCCCACTGGCCGTATAAGGACGCAAAAAATGCCCTCACTCCCCGATCCGAAGGCCCGGCACATGCTTCAAAATCTCAAACTTGCGACCGCCGCGCTGATGCTCGCGGCGACGCCCGCCGCGGCAGAACTCGAGGTCAGCCTCTACCTTGGTGTTCAGAGCGCACATAGCGACACCGACTCCGTCGATCTGCCTGGTCCTGCCGGACCGGTCAGCCGCGACATCAGCTGGAAGGTGAATCCGTTCGACAATCCGCTCTATTATGGCGGCCGCGCGACGTGGTGGACCCGGAACAATATCGGGTTTGGCGTAGAGGGAACGCATACCAAGGCCATCGCCGACCCCGCAGACAGGGCCGCGCTCGGGGTCGACAAGCTCGAATTCACCGACGGGCACAACATTATCACCGCCAACGTGATGAAACGCTGGCCCGGGGCCTTCAAGACAACGCCGAATTTCACACCCTATGCAGGCGCAGGCGTCGGTGTGGCGATCCCGCATGTGGACATTCAGGTGACAGGTGCCGCGAGTCGCACCTTTGACTATGAGACGACCGGCCCCGCCATCCGCGGCATTGCCGGGCTGAAATATGCGCTCAACGAGAAATGGGCACTGTTCGGCGAATATCAGATTACCTGGTCGGACAATGATGCCACAATCGACCCGGATGTGGCCGTGCCCGGACAATCGGAGGGCAAGCTCAAGACAGAACTGGTGACGCACGCCGTGAATTTTGGGATCAGCTACAGCTTCTGACCTGTCGCAGCAGCGCGGACCTACAACTCAGCTTGGCGCCGGTCATGTCATGCCGGCGCGGTTTGCCTCATGCTGTCGCGCTCCGCGAAGACAGCGTACCAGTCATCCAGTGCCGGACGCGCCTGACGCCAACCGCGCGCATCGTGACGAAAGTCGAGATATCCCAGCGCACATCCCACGGAGATATGGCTCATGTCGAGGGGCCCGGCCAGATGGCTCATCCAGCGCGCCTCGACCGCGTCGAGTGCGCGCGCGACCTTTGACCATTGCGCCTCGACCCATGGGGCATACTGCATCGGTTCGGGACGGAACCGCGCCTCGTAGGCCATCGAAAGCGCGGCCTCCATGATACCCTCGGCCGTCGCCTCTAGGGTCAAGACCTCCCACAACCGTGCATGCGGATAGAAACCGCCCCCTGCGCGCTCATCCAGGTATCGGGTGATCACCCGGCTGTCATAGAGCGTCGGGCCATCGTTGCGCATCAGTGCGGGTATCTTGCCCAAGGGGTTGGCCGCAGCGGCCTGCGCATCGGTCTCGAACGGGGTCGTGGCCACGTCGACCACCTCGACCTGTTCGGCAAGCCCGGCCTCCAGCAAGAGCACGCGCACCTTGCGGACAAACGGGGACAGAGGCGAAGAAACAAGTTGCATTGCGCACTCCAGATCATGTGCTGCGACGTTAGGTGGCAGTCATCAGCCTGTAAAGCCTGTCATGCAGGCGGGGCACGCATCATCTCCGCCAGCCGCTCCGTCTCCTGTCCCTCGCCAGTCGGTCCCAGGTGGTCGGCCGCGCGCAGCCGCACATCATCGGGTTTGTTCTGGCCCAGCTTCCAGGTTCCCGAGATCTGGTCCACCCGCATCATGCATGGCACAATCTGGCGCATCATCCGGTCTAGAACGTCGGGGGTCATCTTGTCCGCCCGCCATTCAGGCTTGGGCAGGAGACGCGATTCGAACTGCGCCGATTGCCGATCCAGCAGGTCGCGCAATCGCTGGTGTGGCTGCAACCTGATCTCCCCGACCAAATGCACGGCGACATAATTCCATGTCGGAACCTGATCCTCGATGCCGTACCAGTCGGGCGAGACGTAGGACTGCGGCCCTTCCACCGCGAGCCGGGCCTTGAGCGGTTCATGCATCGCACGCGCAATCGGATTTGAGCGCACGAGATGAAATTCCGCGCATCGGCCATCCTCCGACAAAAGGAAGGGAATATGGCTCATCAGCGGCCCGTTGTCAGAGTTGATGGCAAGAATGCCAAACCCCTGCGCACGCGCAAAGGCCAAATTGACAGCGTCGGGGGATTGGCGAAAGGCAGGGTTGGGGTGCATCCGATCTAACCTCTTGTATCTACGTGCGCGATTATCGGCCCAATGCGTCTTCTACGGCCTTTGCGACGCGCAACAGCCGCTCTTCCTGAAACGGCGGACCACAGAGCATGACACCACAGCTTGGAACGCCCGTCGGCAGCGTCAAAGCGCACAGTCCCATCAGATTTCCGACCCGTGTGTTGCGCAGCGTGAGCAGGTTCTCTGTCACGTAATATTGCTCGTCCTGCATCAGCCACGCATGATCGGGCGGCAGATTGGGGGCTGCGGGCATCAAAACCGCGTCATAGCCCGCGACCCGCGCGTACCATCGCGCGCGCAGCCCTTCGAGCTTTTGCCACGCAGCCACGTAGTCGGCGGCGGATATTTCCTTGCCTCCGCGAAACCGTTCCAGAATAGGGCGGAACATCTTGCCCGGGTCGGCCTCGATCACGTCGCGCCACAGCCCATAGGCCTCGCCGGTAAAGAGCGCGGGCGAGAGCGGCATCGCGTCGGCGACCTCGGGGGCGTCGATCTCTTGGATCACGGCCCCGGCGTCGCGCAGGCGGGCGCAAGCCGCCGCATAGCCTGCCTCCGGCTCTGACCGGATATCGTCCATCACCACCGTTTGCAGCGCGGCGAATCGCATCCCCGCAAGAGACGCGCCGCGCAAATCCGCCGCTTTGCCCCCCTCAACGGCGGCCAGCATCAGCGCCGCATCCTCAACCGAGCGCGCCAGCGGCCCCACCGTGTCGAATTTGGCGCAGAGCGGCACGACCCCTTGCAGGGACACGCGGCCCGAGGTGGTCTTGAGCCCGACCAGATCGTTCCAGGCCGCCGGGATCCGCACCGAGCCGCCGGTATCCGAGCCGATCCCGCAGGCGGCCAGATCGAAGGCCACGCTCGTCGCGGCCCCCGAGGATGAGCCGCCGGGCACCGCATCCGCGTTGTTCACGCAGGGCGGTGTCGCGGTCACCGGATTGAGGCCGAGACCCGAGAAGGCCAGCTCGCTCATATGTGTCTTGCCGAGGCAGACGAGCCCCGCCGCCGTGCCATTTCGCAGCACTTCGGCATCGCGTGTGGGCACGCGGCCTTTGAGTAGCGCCGATCCCGCCTCGGTCGCCACGCCCGCGCTGTCGAAGAGGTCCTTCCAGCTGATCGGCACGCCATCCAGAGGTCCCAGCCGCTGCCCCGCTTTGGCACGTGCCGCCGCTGCCGCCGCCTCGGCGCGGGCGCGGGTCTCGGTGACGGCGCTGTAGATGCGGTCGCGCAAGGGATGGGCGTTAATTGCCGCCAGATAGGTATCGCAGAGCGCCTCGGGGTCGATCTCACCACAGCCAATGCCGCGTCCCAGATCGCCCGCCGTCAGTCTCAGCCATTTCTGCATCGTGCCGTCCCCTGTCGTTATGCTCAAAACAGTGCTAGCGGCAGAGCGGCGCATGGACAATCCCGCACGCACGGACATATTGAGGGTTATGGAACATGACAGCGATATCCTGATCGTCGGCGGGGGCCTGAATGGCCCGGCGCTGGCGCTTGCCGCGGCACAGGCGGGGCTTTCCTCGACAGTGATCGACGCCCTGCCCGAACCCACCCGCAAGAACGCCACGTTCGATGGGCGGTCCTACGCGCTGGCGCTGGCCTCGGTGCGGCTGTTGCGCAATCTCGGCCTCTGGGAGCGAGTAGCGGACAACGCGCAGCCGATGCTGGAAATCAAGGTCTCGGACGGCCGCGCGGGCGAAGGGCCCTCGCCGTTCTTTCTGCATTTCGACCATGCCGAGATCGAGGAAGGCCCGATGGGCCACATGCTCGAAGACCGCTTCCTGCGCCGCGCACTGATCGAGGCGATGGCCGGGGAGCCGCTGATTGCGCAGGTATCCAGTGACACGGTGACGGCGCAGGAGGTTGGGGCGACCTGTGTCTGCGTCACACTCGCCTCGGGCAAGGTGCTCGCCGGGCGCGTGCTCATCGGGGCCGACGGGCGCGGTTCGGGCACCGCGGCGCGGGCAGGTATCAGCCGGACGGGGTGGGGCTATGGCCAGACTGCGCTTGTCGCGGCCATCGAACATGACCTGCCGCATCACGGCATCGCACATCAGTTCTTCATGCCGCCCGGCCCGCTGGCCATTCTGCCGCTGCCGGGGAATGTCAGCTCCATCGTGTGGTCTGAGACCGACGCCACCGCCGCGCGCTTCGCCGCGCTGCCGGATGCAGAGTTCATGGAGGTGCTGCGGCCAAGGTTTGGCGATTTCCTCGGCGAGATCAAGCTGCGCGGCAAGCGCTATACCTATCCGCTCAGCCTGACGGTGGCGAACAGCTTTGTCGCCGACCGGCTCGCCTTGATTGGCGACGCCGCCCACGGAATGCACCCGATTGCGGGTCAGGGGCTGAACGCCGGGCTGCGGGATGTGGCCGCCCTGGCGCAGGTGATGACCGAGGCCAGCCGCCGGGGCGAGGATATCGCCGCCGCCGACGTGCTCGCCCGCTATCAGCAGTGGCGGCGGTTCGACACCGCGACGCTGGCGATGGCGACGGACCTCACCAACCGGCTGTTCTCCAACGACAATCCGCTTCTGCGCGCGGCGCGTGATCTCGGAATGGGGGCGATCAACCAGATGCCGGGGCTGCGCCGGGGCTTCATCCGCGAGGCGGCGGGGCTGACGGGGGATTTGCCGGAGTTGATGAAGGGGTGAGTTGGGGGCTATTGGCTTGGAGCTGCCGTTCAAGTGCAGCACCAATGCGCGGAATCAAGGTGCCGCAGGCACCGCCGCGCAGCGCCCGACCGCCCCCTCGGGCGGGCGCTTTTGCAACGTTTCAAGCCATTGAAAACGCGGGAGTGTTTG
>NZ_CAMYMD010000068.1 GCF_947259555.1 uncultured Roseovarius sp. | reverse complement strand
CTATTGCCCCGCACGCGTGGCGCCATCAGCGCCTTTTCCACGGATTTGGAACCGCAGATCGCACAGCTGATCATGCCGGCCTTTTGCAACGTGTCGAACGCGTCCGCCGATTGGAACCAACTGTCAAACTGATGATCGGCATCGCATCTTAGAGAAAATTGAATCATGTCCCGGTCCATTTGGCCTAGCAGCGATAATTACCCTGCTTGCGACGAAGATCAAGTCGGGCAATCGTGACCTAAAGCCCCAGTTTTCGAGGCTCGAATCCGCTGATCAAATGAGCGAGTTCGGTCTCGTCCACCCGCTTGGCGGCCTTCTTGGGGCGCATCCACTTGTGCCGGCGCTGCCCTGCCTCGGGAAAATGCGCAGATAGCGATGTCACTCGCACCGGGTAGACCATAACGAGGCAAGGCAGGCCACGCTCCAGGCCGATTTCCTTGGTGTAAGAGTAGAGCCCCAGGGCAAGATTATGCGCCACCCCGCGCACCCCTGCCTCTTCCCATGCCTCCTGCAAGGACATCTCGGCGGGGGTGAGCCCCGGGATCGGCCAGCCTTTGGGAATAATCCAACGCCCGGAGCCCCGGCTGGTGACAAGCAGCACCTCGGGCTTGCCGGATCTCATGCGATAGCAAAGGGCACCGAACTGCGTGCGCACCTCGGTCTTGGGCGCCGCAGGAAGAGCGAGCGGCATCTGATTTGTGGTCTGTAGGGTCATCTGTTGAACAGTCCCCCCCGTCGCTGCTCTCGCCCCCATTCGGGATTGGCAAAACTATAGCGCGCCAAAAGTCGCCAAGACCAGAGGGAATCTGAAATGTCATACTTGACTAAAAATCTCAGAATTGACATTCCCTAGTATAACAGTCAGAAAAGAGAGGCCAAGCCAGTCCGAATCTGCGGCAAGCCCGGCCCAACGCGAAACAGAGGGAAATTTGGCATGGCTTACCCAATGACTGAACCGGCGGAGACACTGGCATGATCCGCGCACAAACAAAATCAGACCCGGGTCTGGTGGCCGAGGCCGCCTGTCACGACGCCCGCGCCCTGACCAATGGCGCCAACACGGCCCTGATCGTGCTGGACGGGCAGATCTACACATTGCGCATCACCCGCGCCGGCAAGCTGATTCTCACCAAATGAAGCATGCACGCGATCTGAGCGGTCAGATGCCGGTAGGGCACATGGCCGAGATGGACGGCATCTCCGCAATGGCGGTGGCCTGTCTTCGCGCCTGGAATCAGGGCGGCGCGATGCGCGCACACGCGATGCTATGCGAGCGGATGACCGAGCCGATGGCGACGGCATCGTTCGAGGCGCTACACGACGTGACAGAGGTGTTGGGGTCAAATGTGCGCCGTCCGCTGCGCTGTCATGCACCGCAGTGCGATTGCGTCGGGCTGGATGAGGCGGCGTTTGCCCGGTTCGTCGAAGAGGCGGCGCTGGGCGAGCGCGAGGATGCGCTGATGCTGGCGAGCCTGCTGGTCGCACCGCGCGGCATTCTGCCACTGGCAGACGCGGCCGGGCGGCTTGGCCTTGCGCTGCATCGTGCGGTATTGTGTCAGCAAACGCAGGCGATTCCGGACCCGGTAAACCAGACAAGACATTGAGGCACAGGAGCGACACCCGATGATTGTTTGTCATTGTATGGCGATCACCAATCACGACATCCACCGCGCGATCGACTGGATGCGCGCGTCTGATCCCGATACGCTGATCACCCCCGGCAAGATCTATCGCGCGCTCGGCAAGCGTGCCGATTGCGGCGGGTGCCTGCCGCTCTTCGTTGACACCATGCGTGAGGCAGATAGTTTGGCGGTACCCATGCAATTGCGCGGTCTGCGCCGCGCGGCCACCCAGGGAGACGCACATGAAGGGCGACGCCAAGGTCATCGACTATCTCAATCAGGCGCTCAGGAGTGAACTGACCGCCGTCAGCCAATACTGGCTGCATTACCGTCTGCAAGAGGACTGGGGCTATGGCCGCATCGCCGCCAAATCGCGCGAGGAAAGCATCGAGGAGATGCATCACGCCGACAAGCTGATCGAGCGGATCATCTTTCTCGGGGGACACCCCAATCTGCAAAAGCTCGACTCGCTCCGCATTGGTGAAAACCTGCGGGAGACGCTCGACTCGGATCTGGCCGCCGAGCACGATGCGCGCACGCTCTATATCGAGGCGCGCGAGCATTGCGAGAGCATGAGCGATTACGTCTCGAAGAACCTTTTTGAAGAGCTGATCGCGGATGAGGAAGGGCATATCGACTTTCTCGAAACGCAGATCGACCTCTACGACTCGCTCGGGGCTGAACGCTATGGCCTGCTGAACGCGAGCCCGGCGGATACTGGCGAGTAGGCACATCCCGCCCCAAGACAGATGTTGCCCGCGCGTTCCGTCGTGCGGGCACTTGTATGATCAGGGTGGCGTGCGCGATGACGCCGTACCCGCGCGCCCGTCCTGCGGCACCTGCCCCCTTGCGCAGACCTGTGACCGGGCGTAAACCGCGCCCGATGCAAACGGCTCAGGACAGTGCGCATGCCCGTTCTCGTGATGAAATTCGGCGGCACCTCTGTCGCCAATATCGACCGCATCCGCCGCGCCGCCAAGCGCGTCGGCGTCGAGGTGTCCAAGGGCTATGACGTCATTGTCATCGTCTCGGCCATGTCCGGCAAGACCAATGAGATGGTGGGCTGGGTGGGCGAGATCTCACCGCTTTACGACGCGCGCGAATATGATGCCGTGGTCAGCTCCGGCGAGAATGTCACTGCCGGGCTGATGGCGCTGACCTTGCAGGAAATGGACGTGCCCGCGCGCAGCTGGCAGGGCTGGCAGGTGCCGCTCAAGACCAACTCCGCGCATTCTTCCGCCCGGATCGAGGATATCCCGCCCGAGAACATCACCGCCAAGTTCAATGAGGGCATGCGTGTGGCCGTGGTTGCGGGCTTTCAGGGGATCAGCCCCGAGGGCCGCATCACCACGCTGGGGCGGGGTGGCTCGGACACCACCGCCGTGGCCTTTGCCGCCGCGTTCAACGCGGAGCGGTGTGATATCTACACGGATGTGGACGGGGTCTATACCACTGACCCAAGGATCAGCTCCAAGGCGCGGAAACTTGACAAGATCGCGTTTGAGGAAATGCTGGAACTCGCCTCGCTCGGGGCCAAGGTGCTGCAAACCCGCTCGGTCGAGCTGGCGATGCGCTATAACGTGAAACTGCGGGTGCTCAGCAGTTTCGAGGAACAATCGGATGAGGCCGGCACGCTTGTCTGCGCCGAGGAGGAAATCATGGAATCGAATGTTGTCAGCGGCATCGCCTATTCCCGGGACGAGGCGAAGATGACCCTCATCTCGGTGGCCGACCGGCCCGGCATCGCGGCGGCCATCTTTGGCCCACTCTCCGAGGCGGGGGTCAACGTGGACATGATCGTGCAAAACATCTCGGAGGAGGGCCGCACCGACATGACCTTCTCGTGCCCCACCGATCAGGTCAAACGCGCCGAAAAGGCGCTTCTGGCGGCCAAGGAAGTGGGTCAGATCAATTATCATGACCTTCTCGCGGATACCGATGTAGCCAAGGTGTCGGCCGTGGGCATCGGCATGCGAAGCCAATCGGGCGTGGCCGCCAAAATGTTCAAGACGCTCAGCGATGAAGGTGTGAACATCAAGGTTATTGCAACCTCCGAGATCAAGATTTCCGTTCTGATCGACCGGAAATACATGGAACTCGCGGTTCAAGCCCTGCATGATGCCTTCGAGTTGGACAAAGCGGCCTGACCCGGCACGTGGATCATCGGCACCGGGTTGGGCGCATCTCTAAAATCGCCCCGGGGGAGCGCCGCGCATGACCCACAGCTATTCCACCGACAGTCGTCAGATGCTGGGGCGCCTGCGCGCGATCATGGCAGAAGACGCTGGCGGGCAGACCCGGCTCGACCAGATCACGCGGCTGATTGCCGAGGAAATGCACACCGAAGTCTGCTCGATCTACCTGTTTCGCGACGAGGATACGCTGGAGCTGTGCGCGACCGAGGGCCTCAAGCCGGAATCCGTTCATGAAACCCGCATGCGTCTTGGCGAGGGGCTGGTGGGCCGCGTGGCGCGCACCGGCAAGGTGATCAATACCGATGACGCCCCGTCGGCGCCCGGGTTTCGGTACATGCCGGAGACCGGGGAAGAGGCTTATTCCTCATTGCTCGGGGTGCCGGTCCAGAGGCTTGGCGAGAAACTCGGGGTGCTTGTGGTCCAGTCCAAGCAGGCCCGGCTGTTTTCGGATGAAGAAATCTATGCCGTCGAGGTTGTCGCCATGGTGCTGGCCGAGATGGCCGAGCTTGGGGCCTTTGTCGGCGAGGGGGCGGCGATGTCTGCCCGCCACCAGCAAGCGGTGCTGTTTCGCGGCACCAGTGCGCAGGAGGGCACGGCGCAGGGTCGGGTCTGGCTGCACGAGCCGCGCGTTGTCGTCACCAATCCGATTGCCGAGGACCCCGCGCGCGAGCTGGAGCGGCTGCACGAGGCGGTCGAGGCGCTGCGCGTCGGGGTTGACCGCATGCTCAGTTCTGCCAAGGGCGGCGACAAGGACCAGCTCGACGTGCTCGAAGCCTACCGCATGTTCGCCAACTCCAAAGGCTGGATGCGGCGCATGGAGGACAACATCGACAGCGGCCTTTCCGCCGAGGCGGCGGTGGAAAAGGAACAGTCCGCCGCCCGGGCGCGCATGACGCAAGTGACCGACGCCTATCTGCGCGAGCGGCTGCACGATCTCGATGATCTCTCCAACCGGCTGTTGCGCATCCTGACCGGGCAGGGCACGGAAACCGGGGCCGAGATGCCCCCCGACCCGATCCTGATCGCGCGCAATATCGGCCCGGCGGAACTGCTCGATTATGGGCGCGCACTCAAGGGGATCGTGCTTGAGGAAGGCTCTGTCGGAAGCCATGCGGCGATTGTCGCCCGCGCGCTGGCCATTCCGCTCGTCATCCATGCCGCGCGGATCTCGAACGAGGCGCTCAACGGCGACCAGATCCTCGTGGATGGCGATCAGGGCGTGGTCCATCTGCGCCCCGACGAGTCGATCGTGACCGCGTTTCGGGACAAGATGGCGATGCAGGCCGAGGCACAGCAGCGCTATGCCTCGATCCGCGACAAGCCTGCCGAAACCCTGTGTGGTCAGCGCATCAAGCTCAAGATGAATGCCGGGCTGATGGCCGACCTGCCCAGCCTCAAGGGGTCAGGGGCCGAGGGTGTCGGGCTGTTTCGCACCGAGCTGCAATTCCTGATCCGCAACCACATGCCGAAACGCGCCGAGCTATCGGAGCTTTATGCCCGTGTCATGGACGCGGCGGACGACAAGCGCGTGGTGTTCCGCACGCTCGATATCGGCTCTGACAAGGTGCTGCCCTACATGAAGGCCACCGACGAGCCCAACCCGGCCATGGGCTGGCGCGCGATCCGGGTGGGCCTTGATAAACCCGGGGTCATGCGCATGCAGCTGCAGGCGCTGATCCGGGCCGCCAAGGGCCGGGCGCTGACGATCATGTTCCCGTTTGTCGCACAGCGCGACGAGTTTACCGCCGCGCGCGCGGAGATGGACAAGGCCCTCGCGCGCGAACGCATTCTTGGCCATCCCATCCCCGAAACCCTTGAGGTGGGCGCGATGCTGGAAACGCCCTCGCTCGCGTTTGCGCCGGACAGTTTCTATTCAGAAGTCGATTTCCTGTCTGTCGGGGGCAACGATCTCAAGCAATTCTTCTTTGCCGCCGACCGCGAGAACGAGCGTGTGCGCAAGCGTTACGACACCTTGAATATCAGCTTTCTGAATTTCCTCGAAGGAATCGTCTTTCGCTGTGCCACGTTGCAGACCCCGCTGAGTTTTTGCGGCGAGGATGCGGGCCGACCGGTCGAGGCCGCCTGTCTTGCCGCCATCGGCTTTCGCACGCTGTCGATGCGCCCTGCCTCCATCGGCCCGGTCAAGAGCCTGCTGCGCCGGATTGATCTGGGTGCGCTGCGCGATGTGATCCATACCGAACGCGCCAAGGGCTCGCAGACCGTGCGGCCCGCCGTGACAGAGTACCTGCGCGATCAGATGTAGCAGAGCGGCACGCGCTCATTCGACGCGCTGCCGGAACTCCGACACCAGATCCTGCGTGTCGCGCCCGGCGTCAATCGCCAGCCGCCTCAGACCGAAATGCACCTGCGCCATATCCTGATAATAGCGGGTATAGGCATAATTCGTGGCAGCCCCGGCGGCGGCCCCCAGTAGCGGCAGGGTCTGTGCCGCCAGCTTTTGCCCCAGAACGGCGGCCAGCCGGGGCGCGACCCGCGCAATCAGCGCATGCAGCGCGGGGCCGGTCAGTGTCATCCGTGTGCCGACAAACCCGAGATTAGCGCCGTCATCGCGTTCGAGCGGGCCTGCGGCGCCAAATACCTCTATCGAGTCAAAGCGCACGCTCGGCTCGGAGGGATCGAACCCGTGTTCGGCGGCGACATCCTGAATGGCCCTCAGCAAGACCGTCACTGTCATCGGCAATTCGGCAAGTGCGGTGGGCAAGCCGCCCATTCCGCCCATGGCGCCCATCGACGTTGTGACCGCACGTGCCATCCACGCGGGCTGTTCGCCCACCACACCGCGTGACCTGTGCGCGGCCTCTGCGGCCCGGCGCAGCGCCTCTTCGGTGGCATCGTTGAGCCGTATGCGCACGTTGGGCGGTAGCCGGTCAAGCATGCCTTCGGCGTGACCGCCCACGAGGTTGAGAATGTCGATCACGCCGTTTCCGGCCTGCGCATTGCGCTCTATCAGCGCCCGCATGCGCGCCTCGACTTCGGCCTCGCCAATCGGCTGACCCAATAGCTCCATCCGCTTGCTCCGCAATGTTCAAAGGCGAAGGTGGCCATGAGCCCCTGCGAATTCAAGCGCCTCGCGTCACCTTGCCGGAGGTATTGTTCCATGCGCCGGGCTGCAATGCCAGCCCGAGAATACGCGCCGGATTGGTCGGCGGCGGCATCTCGACGCCGGTGAGGATCGAAAAGCCGAAGCGACTGTAATACGGCGCATCCCCGACGAGGATGACCCTCTCCCACCCGGTCTGCGCGGCACGCTCAAGGCTGTCCCGGATCAGCAGCCCGCCCAAGCCTTCGCCCTGATGGGTCGGATGCACCGCCACCGGCCCCAGCAACAGCGCGCGCGCAGCCCCGACATGCACCGGCCAATAGCGGATCGCTCCGGCCAGAACCCCCTCGCCATCGCGCACCACGAGGCACAGATCGGCCACCGGCGCGACATCATCGCGCAAACGGTACGACGACAGCGCCTCGCGCCCCGGCGCGAAGCAAAGGTCGAAGAGGGCCTCAACCTCCCAGTAATCAACGGATTTTTCCGTCTCAAGGGTGAACATCGCGCACCGGGTCCCTGCGAGAATAAACTGGCAACGCGCGTAGCACGACGGTAGGACAGGCACAAACCGGATGACTGAGGAGAGGCAGATGTTTTACAGACCCGAGGATGGCCACGGCCTGCCGCATAATCCATTCAACGCGATTGTCACGCCGCGCCCGATCGGCTGGATTTCCAGCCGTGATGCCCAAGGCCGGGACAATCTGGCACCATATTCGTTTTTCAATGCCGTGGCCTATGTTCCGCCGCAGGTCATGTTCGCCTCGACCTCGGCCAAGCCCGACCGCGACGGCACCAAGGACAGCGTTGCCAATATCCGCGAGACCGGCGTGTTCTGTGTCAACATCGTCAGCGACGCGCTGCGCGATCCGATGAACCAGACCTCGGGCGCCTGGGGCCGCGAGGTGGACGAGTTTGACCATGCCGGGCTGGAAAAAGCCGAGTGCGACACGATCAATTGTGGCCGTGTCGCTGCCTCTCCTGCCAATCTCGAATGCCGGTTGACGCAGATCACCCAATTGCCCGGAGAGGCGAATTTCGTGGTGTTTGGCGAGGTGACGGGCGTGCATATGCGCGATGAGTGCCTTGTCGACGGCCTGTTCGACATCGCCCGCTATCACCCGCTCTCGCGTTTGGGGTATCAGGACTACACGGTGATCCGCGACAAGTTCAGCCTGAAGCGTCCGGGGGAGTGATAGCTACCCCGCCGACATCGCCACGCCCATCTTGGCCGCCTTGCGCCCGCCGGACTCGCGCCCCAGCGTGCGGCACAGGATGAGCACCGGAACAAGGCCAAAGCCCACCAGAACCAGTGACGGCATCGCCGCTTCGGAGAGCCGTTCATCGGCGGCGAGCCTGTGGGCCTGTACCGCGAGGGTCTGAAAATCGAACGGGTGCAGGATCAGGGTCGCGGGCAATTCCTTCATCACGTCGACAAACACGATCAGGAGCGCCGTCACGACCGAGGTGCGCGCCACGGGCAGATGCACCCGTGTCAAGAGCTTGGGACCGGGCTGACCGAGCGAGCGCCCGATGGCATCGAGATGTCCGGGCACGGTCGCCATGCCGCTGTCATAGGCATTGAGTGCCGCGGCCATGAACCGCACGACATAGGCCAGGATCATCAGCCAGATCGACCCGGTGATCATCAGCCCGGTGCTGATGCCGAAGGTGGCGCGCATGAAAGCGTCAAGCGCATTGTCGAGGCCGGCCATGGGCACCATCAACCCCACGGCGATGACCCCGCCCGGAACGGCGTAGCCCAGCCCGGCCCCGATCACCAGCCAACGCGACGTGCGGCCCGGACGGGTCCGCGCGCGGAACCCCACGAGGATCGCCCCGAACACCGTGAGCACAGCCGCGACGCTCGCCAGAACGACGGAATTGGACATGAAGCCGAGATACCGCTCGGAAAAGAGATCCTGACCCGATCCGATGGCCATCGTCCCCAGCATGATAACCGGAATGACAAAGCCCAGAAGCACAGGCAGGAAGCACAGGGTGAAGGCGCCCCATCCCGCCGCCCCCCGCAGGGTGGGCCGCTCCATCGTCTCAAAGCGGGCCCCTCTGCCCGCCGTGCGTGACCGTCCGCGGCTGGCACGCTCCAGCCCCGCGAGCAACAGCGCGAAGGCCAGAAGACACAGCGCCAGTTGCGCCGCTGCCGCGCGATCCCCCAGAGAGAACCACGCCTGGTAAATGCCGGTCGCGAAGGTCTGGACGTTGAAAAACGCGACCGTTCCGAAATCTGCGATGGTCTCCATGATGGCCAGCAACGCGCCCCCGGCAATTGCCGGGCGTGCCATCGGCAGGGCGACCCGCCAGAATGCCTGCATCGGCGAGCGCCCGAGCGTGCGTGCCACCAGAAACGCATTGGCCGATTGCTGCCGAAAGGACGCCCGCGCCAAAAGGTAGACATAGGGATAGAGAACGATTGTCAGCATCACCGCCGCGCCGCCAAGAGACCGGACCTCGGGAAACCAGTAGTCGCGCGGCCCCCAGCCGGTGAGCGCCCGAAGCGTTGTCTGCACCGGGCCGGGATGGTCGAGCATATGGGTATAGGCGTAGGCCATCACATAGGCCGGGAACGCCAGCGGCAGCGCCAGGGCGACCTCCAGCACACGGGCGCCGGGAAAGCGGTAGACGGTCACCAGCCACGCGGTCAGAGACCCGATGATCGCCGTGCCGGTGCCGACGATCACGACCAGTGTCAGGGTCGTGGCCGTGTAGCGCGGCAGGACCGTGGCCAGCACATCGCGCCAGGTTGCCAGATCGCCGGTGAGCGCTGCCAGCGCCGCCGCGACGATGGGCGCGACGCAAAGCGCGGTCACGATCCATGCAAGGCGATGCAGCAGGGCTTCGCTCATCTTTTCGGCTCCCTGACCCTCAAATCCGAGTGTTTTGATCAGTATGCCCAGCGCCTCATAGGGTCAAGCCGCGCCTATCCGCCCGCGACACCCGCCTCGGCGAACGTCGCCATGCCCGAATGGCAGGCCAGCGCCGCCTGCACGACGCTTATGGCGAGCACACCGCCCGATCCCTCCCCGAGACGGAGCCCGAGCGACAGGATCGGCGCCTTGTCCAGCGCGCGCAGGAGCTGCGCGTGGCCCGGCTCTGCGCTCACATGGCCAGCCACGGCGTGATCGAGCATCCCTCGGTGCGCGGCCTCAAGGCACGCCGCCGCAGCAGTGCAGATAAAGCCATCGAGAACGACCGGGATGCGGGCGCGCCGCGCCTTCGCGATCGCCCCGGCCATCGCCACCAGTTCGCGCCCGCCCAATCGGCGCAGGATCTCAAGCCCCCCCGCATCGGCCGGATCGTTGACCGCCACGGCGCGGGCCACGATCCCCGCCTTGCGGGCCACCGCCTCATCCGCCAGCCCGGTGCCGCGCCCGGTCCAGCCTGCG
>NZ_CAMYMD010000067.1 GCF_947259555.1 uncultured Roseovarius sp. | reverse complement strand
CGCACGCGACACGCCCCCGCGCCCGGCCCGCGCCTTAGCCAGCCGACTTAGCCCCTCACGCGCCAGAGCGCGCACCGCATCCGGCCGACCGTCGGGCAAGGGCTTTCGCCCCGCCGCCTCCAGCGCCGGGATTGCCCGGAACCAGTTGGCCAGACCAAGGGCAAAGCCCGCATCTATCAGAACCGCCTCATCGGCAGGCCCAAGCGCCCGCGCCGCCGCGCGGATCAGATTGCCCGATGTGGCCTCGATATAGCGCATGAAATCCGCCTCGTCCTCGAACGGCGCACGCTCGATATCCCACCTTCGCGCCTCGATCAGATCAATGAGCAGCCCGGCCCCATCCGCATCCAGCACATGCGCCAGCGGGGTGACCACCTCGTGCCGACGCACGACACCGCCCGCGCGGATCTCCTCCAGCGCATCAACCCACCATTGCAGGCGCATCTCGGCGATCATCGGCTCGGATGTCACCCAAGGCGCGCGCGCCACCTCGACATTGAAGGCATAGAGCGGAAAGAGCACCGACCGCGCCGCCACAGGCGCCGCCATCGCCGCCTGAAACCGAGGCGCATCGGCGCGCCGCACCAGATCGGCACAGGCGGTCACATCGGCGTCGAACGCAGCGCTCAAACCGCCCCCTCATGCACCAGCTTCCAGTTGATCGCATCGAGCAGCGCCTCAAAGCTGGCATCAACGATGTTCGGGCTCACGCCCACCGTCGACCAGCGCCGCCCGGCACCGTCCTGACTGTCGATGATCACCCGCGTCACCGCCTCGGTGCCGCCTTGGGTGATGCGCACCTTGAAATCCACCAGGTGCATGTCGGCGATGTGATCCTGATAGGGCCCGAGATCCTTGGCAAGGGCCCGCGCCAACGCATTGACCGGCCCCCGGTCGCAGCCCTCGGCATCCATCGACTCTGACACCGACAGCTTTTTCTCACCATCGACCTTCACGACGACCACCGCCTCCGACAGGCTCACCATGCGGTCATACTTGTTCTTGCGCCGCTCCACCGTGACCTTGTAGCGCTTGACCTCGAAGAATTGCGGCATCTGCCCCAGTTCCTTGCGCGCGAGAATTTCGAAACTCGCCTGCGCGCTGTCATAGGTATAGCCCTGATCCTCGCGCTCCTTGATCACCTCCAGCAGTCGCGCCAACCGCGCGTCGCCCGGTGCCACCTCGATACCCGCCTCCGCCAGACGACGCCGCAGGTTCGATTGCCCGGCCTGATTGGACATCGGGATGATGCGCGCATTGCCCACGGTCTCGGGGTCGATATGCTCGTAAGTGCTGGGATCTTTCAGGATCGCGCTCGCATGCAGCCCGGCCTTGTGGGCAAAGGCCGAGGCCCCGACATAGGCCGCCTGCCGCAGCGGCACACGATTGAGGATTTCATCCAGCTGTCGGCTCACCGCCGTCAGGTTCTTCAGCCCCTCGCGGCTCACCCCGATCTCGTAGGCGTCCGCATAGGGCGGTTTCAGCATCAGCGTCGGAATGAGCGTGGTCAGGTTGGCATTGCCACAGCGCTCGCCCAGCCCGTTCAGCGTGCCCTGCACCTGCCGCGCGCCCGCATCGACGGCGGCAAGGCTTCCTGCCACGGCATTCTCGGTGTCATCATGGGTGTGAATGCCCAGACGGTCGCCGGGGATGCCCGCCGCGATGACCTCGCCCACGATGCGCCCGATCTCGGTGGGCAGCGTGCCGCCATTGGTGTCGCACAGCACGACCCACCGCGCGCCCGCCTGCATTGCGGCGCGCAGGCACGACAGAGCGTAATCGGGATTGGCGCAGTAGCCGTCAAAGAAATGCTCGGCATCGAACAGCGCCTCGCGCCCCTGCCCCACCAGATGCGCGACGGATTTGGCGATGTTCTCGACGTTTTCCTCCAGAGTGATCCCGAGCGCCTCGGTGACGTGGAAATCATGGGTCTTGCCAACGAGGCAGACGGCTTGCGTGCCCGCATTCATCACCGCCGCCAGAACGTCATCATTCTCCGCCGAGCGCCCGGCCCGCTTGGTCATGCCAAAGGCTGTCAGCATGGCGCGGGTCTGCGGTACGGCGTCGAAAAAGGCGCTGTCCGTGGGGTTCGCCCCCGGCCAGCCGCCCTCAATATAATCCACGCCCAGCCGGTCGAGCGCTTCCGCGATCTGGATCTTCTCGGGTGTGGAAAAGCTGACGCCCTGGGTCTGCTGCCCATCCCGCAGCGTGGTATCGTAGAGATAGAGGCGTTCGCGGGTCATACGGCACCCCGCGCGGAATCAAGGTGCCGCAGGCACCGCCGCGCAGCGCCCGACCGCCCCCCGGGCGGGCGCTTCTGCAACGTCGCAACCCGAACACTCGTCGAAGTAGACTTCACCATAAAGCGCGCCCCACAACCCGAGTAGCGCCCCCCCGCGGTCGGGCGCTGCGCGGCAGGCAGGCGGTGTGCGGACAGGCGCATTACTTCAACGCCTCCAGCTTGGCAGGGTCAAAATCGGGACCAACATCCCACTCGGGGCCTTGCGGTGTATCGCTTACCACAACTCCAGCTGATGTTAGCAAATCTCGAATTTGATCAGCACGAACAAAATTTCTAGATTTCTTGGCATCAACTCTTTTCCTAAGCATTGTAGCAATGAGCGCTTGTTGATCGATGGTTAATTCTGCGGTCTTATCGATCCAAAATGAGCGGGGAGTTTTGCCAAAATGCTCATTCCAGATTCCCAAGAATTTCAGATCGTGCGCTAGTTGAAGTGCCATAGCTCCATTGTCGGAACTACCGGCGTTTTTCGCGTCTAACGCGAGTTCGTGCAACCGAGAAAGAGCCAAGTGCGTGTTAAGATCGTCACTTAAAGCTTCGAGGATTGGCATGCTCACTTTTTTTTCATTAGCGAGTTCTGCATCGGCGTAGTCAGATATTATTCTGTTGTACTCCAGAAGGCGGAACTCTGCTTGCTCCGCCTTCTCCGCCGTCCAGTCCATCGGCTTCCGATAGTGCGTCGACAAAAACACGAACCGGATCACCTCCCCCGGCACGCCCTGATCCAGCAAATCCCTTACCGTAAAGAAATTGCCCAAGCTCTTGGACATCTTCTTCCCCTCGACCTGCAGCATCTCGTTGTGCAGCCAGTAGCGCGCGAACTCCCCCTCCGGATGCGCGCAGCAGCTTTGCGCGATCTCGTTCTCGTGGTGCGGGAACATCAGGTCGTTGCCGCCGCCGTGAATATCAAAGCTCTCGCCCAACAACTCATAACTCATCGCCGAGCATTCGATATGCCAGCCGGGCCGGCCCCGGCCCCAGGGGCTCTCCCATCCCGGTTGCCCCGCATCCGACGGCTTCCACAAAACGAAATCCATCGGGTTGCGCTTGTACGGCGCCACCTCGACCCGCGCGCCCGCGATCATGTCATCGACCGACCGGCCCGACAGCTTGCCATAGCCCTCGCGCCAGCTATCCACGGCAAAGAGCACATGACCCTCAGCCTCATAGGCGTGGCCCTTGGCGATCAGCCCCTCGATCATCGCCACCATCTGTGGGATATACTGCGTCGCGCGCGGCATGTGGTCGGGCGGGAGCGCGCCCAGTTCCGCCATGTCATCCAGAAACCACTGCGTCGTCTCCGCCGTGATCTCACCAATCGCGCGCCCGCTCTCCGCCGCGCGCGCGTTGATCTTGTCATCCACGTCGGTGAAGTTGCGCACATAGGTCACGTGCTCGGCCCCGTAGACATGCCGCAACAAACGATACAAAACGTCGAATACCACCACGGGCCGCGCATTGCCCAGATGCGCCCGGTCATAGACCGTCGGCCCACAGACATACATCCGCACGTCGTCCTGATCGAGAGGCGCGAACACCTCCTTCTGGCGGGTCTTGGTATTGTGCAGCTTGATCGTCGTCATCTTGTCCTCGCGCGCGGTCCCGCGGCGGGCTTAGCAACTTCGTGATCGCTTGGAAACACAAGACCGGCCCGCCTGAGAAAACTCAGCGGATAATGCAGCAAATAATGAAGCAGTCAGGTCTCATGAGATGGGCTTAGCCCCATACAACGCAGCGGTCAAGCACGGCACACCACAGCCCGTTTGCGACACGCGTCGGAAACGGAACAGACAGCGTCAACAGAATCGGGGTTCCTTTGACATGTGCCTGAGGAGACCACCATGCACCCACGCAGCAAGATCACGCTCATTGTCCGCACCATAGGCGCGGAACGGGGTCTGGCGGCGCGCGGTCGACCGGAGATTGGCTGACACGCCACCCTCCGACAATTTCTCCACAGGATATCATGACATGACAGAGACCAAAACGCGCCGCGCCGGTGGCCGCGCCGCCCGCCGCGAAGCCCGCTCCAACCCGCTTGCCGCGAACATGCGCCCGATCCGCCCCGGGCTTGAGGGCGGCACCTACCGCCCGCTCACCACTTTGCAGATGGACCGCATTCACGCAGCCGTGCTCGACGCGCTGGAACAGATCGGGCTGGCCGATGCGCCGCCCTCGGGCGTGGCCTACCTGACCGGCGCCGGGGCCGTGCAGGGCGAAGACGGGCGCCTCCGCTTTCCCCGCGCCCTGATCGAATACACCATCGCCTCGGCCAATCGCGCGCTCACGCTCTGCGGTCGCGACCCGCAGCACGATATGCTGTTGCAAGGCACCCGCGTACATTATGGCACAGCCGGCGCGGCGGTGCATCTGGTCGAGCCGCATGCCCGCACCTACCGAGAGAGCACGGTACAGGATCTGCATGACGCCGCCCGCATCGCCGATCAGCTGGACAATATCCACTTCGTCCAGCGCCCGATGGTCTGCCGTGACATCCCCGATAACCGCGAGATGGACCTCAACACCCTCTATGCCTGCTGTGCCGGGACCACCAAGCATGTCGGCGTGTCTTTCACAGAGCCAGCCTTTGTGCGTGATGCGCTCGAGATGTTGCATCTGATCGCAGGTGGCGAGGAAAAATGGCGCGCGCGCCCGTTCATCAGCAACTCCAACTGCTTCGTCGTCCCGCCGATGAAATTCGCCACCGAATCCTGCCTCGTGATGGAGGAGTGCATTCACGGCGGCATACCCGTCCTGCTGCTCTCGGCAGGGCAAGCCGGGGCCACCGCCCCTGCCCCCATCGCCGGGGCCATCGTTCAGGCCATGGCCGAATGCCTCGCCGGTCTCGTCTATGTCAACGCGGTCAAACCGGGGCATCCGGCGATCTTCGGCACATGGCCCTTCGTCAGCGATCTGCGCACCGGCGCGATGTCGGGCGGATCGGGCGAACAGGCGCTGCTGTCGGCAGGCTGCGCGCAGATGCACAAATTCTACGGCCTGCCCGGCGGTGCTGCGGCAGGCATCGCCGATGCCAAGCTGCCCGATATGCAGGCCGGGTGGGAACAGGCGATGTCGAATGTCATGGCCGGGCTCTCGGGCCTCAACATGGTCTACGAGGCGGCGGGCATGCATGCCTCGCTTCTGGGCTTCTGCCTCGAATCGCTCATCCTCGGCGATGACCTGATCGGTCAGGCCCTGCGTTGCACGCGCGGCATCGAGGTAGACGAGGACACGCTCAGCCTTGATGTGATCCGGTCCACCTGCATCGGTGGGCCCGGGCATTATCTGGGGGCGGCGCAAACCCTCGGTCGGATGCAGACCGATTATGTCTATCCCAGCCTCGCCAACCGCGTCTCGCCCAAGGAATGGGACGAGTTGGGCAAGCCCGACCTGATCGAGAAGGCCACCGAGAAGAAGATGAAGATTCTCTCGGAACGCTCGGCGGCGCGGTTCGACCCGGTCACCGACCGTGCCATTCGCGAGCGGTTTCGGATCCATCTTCCGGCGTGAGGCATGAGATGCGGTTGGGCGTGTCGAGCTTGCACGAAATGGCCTTGAACCGCCCTTGCACTCAGCCGCGCAGCGTCGCGCCGCGACGATGCGCGGCGGCCCGTTGGGCCGCGTATCGCGCGGGTGCATCAATCAAATGTCCACAACAGACCAGCCCCCCACCGCATACCCCGCACAACCCGGTTGACGCTCCAACGCAGTTGACTAATGTCCTCTACCGGAGGGTGCGGTGATGGTGGAAAAGGTATTGCACGCAGGCAACATCGCGGTTGCCTTTTCCTCGGTCGCCATGGCGGCGGACCTGACGGTCACCGGCGGTGCCGGGGCGGCGATCAGCGCCTCTCTTTCCGCGACGGATTTGTTCAAGCGCAGCAGCGACAAGGACGCCAGACCGCTGGCCACGAAAATGGCCGACCACATGCAGGACGTCCTTGACCGCAGCCATCTGAGCGCGGACCGCAAGAAAATCGTTGTACAGATGCTGAAGCGCTTTGCGCCCAGTGAAGACGAGCTTTCCGACGGAAACCGGGACGCCAGAACGATCGCGGCATACATGGCCCAGAAGATCAGGGAGTTATTCAAAGACCCGGACTGCGAGGAAGACCCCGCATTCGCCACCGCAACGGCGCTGGACGATTATACCCGCATCCTCGCCGATACGTTGGCGCCTTTCGTGGAGCCACAAGACCGGAAAGATGCGGATAACCGCGTAGCACTGAGGCGACTGGACGCGCTATTACAACAACAATCTAACGGGCAAACAGAACAAGATCGACGCCAAGCCGAAGCGAGGCAACTAATGATGCGTCACCAGTTTGAAGAAACCATGGATGAGATGAACAGCAGCTACACTGAAGTGACACAGCTTCTAATCTTGCTAATAGATGAAAATGTTTCTGTCCAAGAAGCTCGGCACATCATAGTGAGGCAAGCAAAATGAACGAACCTCTAGATCGTAGAGTCCGAGCCCTATTGCGCGCCGCCAGTCAACCCGGCCAATCCGACCGCCTCCGCAATGAAGGCATCACCGAAACCGCCATCATCCGCCTCGCACAGCGCATCGCGCGCGAGACCGACGATCTCGGCCAGGCCTGGCTCGACCTGCAGAACGCCATGGACATCGCCGTGCGGGTGCAGCAAGAGGGGCGCGTGCCCTCCAACCATGGTGATTTCGTGGATGAGGTGCTGACCCGCGTGACCGGATTGGCGGCCGAGGGCGAATATACCGCCGCAAGCGATGCCATTGCCGCCGCGCTGGAGGCGGACACCGCCCGTCGCGCCCGCCTGCTCGACAGCGGCATAAAGATCGCCATGCTCGAGGGTAACAGCGCCACCGCCGCCGAGTATCTGATCCGCAAGGCCGATCTGGAGGCGGGCGGCCGCGCCGGGTTCGGGGCGCTGCGCGCGCTACAGGACACCCATTATGTCGATGGCCGCGACAAGGGCATCGCGATCGACCTCGAGATCTCCATGGCCCTCGCCCGATTGGTCCTCACCCGCGCCCGCACAGCGGACGAACGCGGCACCGCGCTCAATGATCTGGGCGTGTCGCTGCGAATCCTCGGGGAACGCGAGAGCGGCACCGCCCGGCTCGAAGAGGCCGTCACCGCCTATCGCGCCGCCCTCGAGGAATCCAGTCGCGACCGCGTGCCGCTCGACTGGGCCAGGGCACAGATGAACCTCGGCAATGCGCTGCGCACCCTCGGGGACCGCGAGAGCGGCACCGCCCGGCTCGAAGAGGCCGTCACCGCCTACCGCGCCGCCCTCGAGGAATCCACCCGCGACCGCGTGCCGCTCGAATGGGCCAAGACCCAGATGAACATCGGCAATGCGCTGGCAACAATCGGAGAACGCGAGAGCGGCACCGACCGGCTCGAAGAGGCCGTCATCGCCTTTCGCAGCGCCCTTGAGGAACACACCCGCGACCGCGTGCCGCTCGACTGGGCCATGACCCAGATGAACCTCGGCACCGCGCTGGCAACAATCGGAGAACGCGAGAGCGGCACCGCACGGCTCGAAGAGGCCGTCACCGCCTATCGCGCCGCCCTCGAGGAATCCACCCGCGACCGCGTGCCGCTCGAATGGGCCAGGACCCAGATGAACCTCGGCACTGCGCTGGCCATCCTCGGGCAACGGGAGGTCGGCACCGCACGGCTCGAAGACGCTGACACCGCCTATCGCCATGCCCTCGAGGAATGGACCCGCGACCGCGTGCCGCTCGACTGGGCCATGACACAAGCCAACCTTGCCGATCTGGAGCGCGCCTTCTTCGACAAGACCGGCGAGGCCGCACACCTCGAGCGGGCCGAGGACCATGCGCGCGCCGCGCAGAAGGTATTCCATTCCGCCGGGGCCCGCCATTATGAAGAAATTACAGAGCGCACCCTCAGCGCCATTGCCGCACGGCGGGGCGGCTGAGGGGCGTTTTGCGCCACCGACGCGATACCGATAGAATACCGACGTGATACAGACCGCCGAAAATCGCCCCGCTCAGGTGTTGAAGAGGAAGTGCAGAACGTCGCCATCCTTGACGACATAGCCCTTGCCCTCGGCCCGCATCTTGCCCGCATCCTTGGCCTTCTGCTCGCCCCCAAGGCTCACGAAATCCTCGTAAGCGATTGTTTCCGCGCGGATAAATCCCTTCTCGAAATCGCCATGAATGACCCCCGCCGCCTTCGGCGCAGGCGTGCCGCTCGGAATGGTCCAGGCCCGCGCTTCCTTGGGCCCTACGGTGAAGTAGGTCTCCAGATGCAACAGCTCATATCCGGCCCGGATCAACCGATCCAGCCCCGCCTCTTCCAGCCCCATTTCCTCAAGGAAAACAATAGCTTCCTCAGGTTCAAGCTGGCTGATCTCTTCCTCGATCTGAGCCGAGATCACAACGCTGCCCGCCCCCTGCGCAGCCGCCATCTGAGCCACCGCTTGACTATGAGCATTGCCCTCAGCGGCATTGCTTTCCTCGACATTGCAGACATAGAGCACCGGCTTTGAGGTCAGCAATTGCAGCATCTTCCAAGCCTTGAGATCGTCATCGTCAACCTCGACAGTCCGCGCCGGATTACCCTCTTCCAGCGCCGCCTGCGCGAGCGCCAGAAGCCGGTCCGCCTGCACCGCCTCCTTGTCCCCGCCCTTCAGCTTGCGCACCAGACCAACCCGCCTTTTCTCAATGGAATCAAGGTCCGCCAGCATCAATTCGGTCTCGATCACCTCGGCATCCGCCACCGGATCGACGCGCCCCTCGACATGGGTCACGTCACCATCCTCGAAGCACCGCAGCACATGCGCGATGGCATCGACCTCGCGGATATTGGCCAGAAACTGATTGCCAAGCCCCTCGCCTTTTGACGCGCCTTTGACCAGCCCCGCGATATCGACAAAAGTCATCCGCGTCGGGATGATCTGCTTGGACCCCGCAATCGCCGCCAGCTTGTCAAGCCGGGCATCCGGCACCGCCACCTCGCCGACATTAGGCTCGATCGTGCAGAACGGAAAGTTCGCCGCCTGCGCGGCAGCCGTGCGGGTGAGCGCGTTGAAGAGCGTGGATTTGCCGACATTGGGCAGGCCCACGATTCCCATTTTAAAGCCCATGACAGCCCCTTTCCTGCGGTGAATTGCGCGCATCTACGGGTTTGCGCGGGGCAAGGTCAAGCCGGGCATTGATTTCCCGCCCGCTTTGCGCCAAACCCGCACGGACCCATTCGAAGGACAGGCCCGCATGACACGTATCGACGCGAAATTCGCAGAGTTGAAAACCGCCGGCAAAAAGGCGTTCGTCTCCTACATCATGGCGGGTGACCCGGACTACAAACGCGCGCTCGACGTGATGAAGGGGCTACCCAAAGCCGGTGTCGATATCATCGAACTGGGCGTGCCCTTTACCGATCCGATGGCCGACGGGCCGACCATCCAACTGGCCGGTCAGCGCGCTCTCGCAGGCGGCATGACGCTGGAAAAGACGTTGCAAATGGCGCGCGAGTTTCGTGAGGGTGACGACACCACGCCAATCGTGCTGATGGGCTATTACAACCCGATCTACAATCGCGGCGTGGAGCGGTTTCTGACCGACGCCAAATCCGCCGGGATCGACGGCCTGATCGTGGTCGATCTGCCCCCCGAGGAAGATGACGAGCTGTGCATTCCGGCCTCAAATGCGGGGCTCAACTTCATTCGCCTCGCCACCCCCACCACCGATGACAAGCGCCTGCCCAAGGTTCTCGAGAACACCAGCGGTTTCGTCTACTACGTCTCGATCACCGGCATCACCGGGGCCGCAGCGGCAGAGGCGGCGGACGTAGGCCCGGAAGTGACCCGCATCAAGGCGCAGACCGACCTGCCGGTGATCGTGGGCTTCGGCATCCGCAGCCCCGAAACCGCCCAGACGATTGCAAGCGTCGCCGACGGCTGCGTCGTGGGCTCGGCCATCGTTGGCGAGATCGCCAAGGGCGCGCCGGTCTCCGGCGTGCTCGATTTCGTGCGCGGGCTCGCGGAGGGCGCGCACCGGGCGTGACAGGCCTGAGGCTGCCGTTGTCGTAAGCCGCGCATCGACGGGCCGTGGTGCGGCGATCCAACGCGTGTTCGGCAGAATTTTATCTCTGCCAAGTCAGTAAAACATCCACGCGATGCGCAAGTTACGGCCAAATCGCCGTGCCGTCGGGGCGGCCCGTCGATGCGCGGCGGTCTTCGACCGCGTATCGCGCGGGTGCTTTGATCCAGTGGCAGCTCCAGGCCAAACATTCCCCCCACCCCTGCGACACCGCCAATGATTGCACGTGCGTGCCGGGGTTGGTAAAGCATATTTACCAATTTCCCGGAGTGTCGCCCATGCCCGTCATCACCAATATCTACGATCTCAAAAAGATCTACCGCCGTCGCGTGCCCAAGATGTTCTACGACTATGCTGAGTCGGGCAGTTGGACGGAACAGACCTTTCGCGAGAACACTTCCGATTTCGACCGTATTTACCTGAAACAGCGCGTTGCCATCGACATGACCGGGCGCAACCTGTCGACAAAGATGATCGGGCAGGATGTGGCGATGCCAGTGGGTCTCGCCCCCGTAGGCCTGACCGGCATGCAACATGCCGATGGCGAGATCAAGGCGGCGCGCGCGGCCGAGAAATTCGGCGTGCCCTTCACCCTCTCGACCATGTCGATCTGTTCCATCGAGGATGTGGCGGAGCACACCACCAAGCCGTTCTGGTTCCAGGTCTATACCCTTAAGGACGACGACTTCATGCAGCGCCTGTTCGACCGGGCAAAGGCGGCGAACTGTTCGGCGGCGATGATCACGGTCGATCTGCAGATGCTGGGGCAGCGGCACAAGGACCTCAAGAACGGCCTCAGCGCACCGCCCAAGCTGACACCCGCCAGCGTCGCCAACATGATGACCAAGGTGCAATGGGGGCTGGGCATGCTGGGCACCAAGCGGCGCAGCTTTGGCAATATCGTGGGCCATGCCAAGGGCGTCTCTGACCCGTCCTCGCTCAGCACATGGACGTCGGAGGCGTTCGATCAGGCGCTCGACTGGGACCGGATCCGGGTGTTTCGCAAGATGTGGGACGGGCCGCTCATCATCAAGGGTATCATGGACCCGCGCGACGCGATGGAAGCGCTCAATGTCGGCGCCGATGCAATCATCGTGTCAAACCACGGCGGGCGACAGCTCGATGGCGCACTCTCGGCCATTCGCGCCCTGCCCGCGATCATGGATGCCGTGGGCGACAAGATCGAGGTGCATCTCGACAGCGGCATCCGCTCTGGGCAGGACGTGCTCAAGGCGCTGAGCCTGGGTGCCAAGGGCACCTATATCGGGCGCGCCTTCGTCTACGGGCTTGGCGCCATGGGCGAGGCGGGCGTCACCAAGACGCTGGAGGTGATTCAAAAGGAGTTGGACACCACCATGGGCCTCTGCGGGCGGCGTGATGTGCATGATCTCGACCGCGACGTCCTGATGGTGCCCAAGGGGTTCTCGGGCGAGTGGGAGTGACGCCCGGTAGCCTGCGGCGGATTCGGGTTTTTTACCAAGAAGAAGCCTGCCACGTACCATTTGACCCTTTTCAAGGGCTCTGGCGTGGTCTATAGGCGCAGCTTCATGCGGGGCTACAGCCTTGGAGGAGCCCCGCTCTAACCTATGGAGAATTCAAAATGGCTGGAGAAATTCCTGATCTTCACGCCCAGGAACGCACGGGGACGGGCAAGGGCGCCGCTCGTGCGGTGCGCCGTGCGCACCTGGTTCCGGGTATCGTATTCGGTGGCGACAAAGAGCCGCTGCCCATCCAACTGCCCTATAACGCGCTGATCAAGCGCCTGAAGGCGGGACGGTTCAAGTCCACGCTCTTCAACCTCAAGGTTGATGGCCAAGAGGATGTGCGCGTGATCTGCCGCGACGTGCAACGCGATATCGTCAAGGACCTGCCGACGCATGTCGATTTCATGCGCCTGCGCCGGACCACCAAGATCAACCTCTTCATCCATGTCGAGTTCGAGGGCGAGGAAGAGTGCAAGGCGCTGCGTAAGGGCGGCGTTCTGACCGTCGTGCGCCCCGAGGTCGAGCTGGTGGTGACCGCCGGGGACATCCCCGAGAAGATCACCGTCGACCTGACCAAGATGGAAAATATCGGCGACACGCTGACCATTTCCATGGTCGACCTGCCCGCCGGATCAAAGCCGACCATCGACCGCGACTTCGTGATCTGCAACATCTCGGCTCCTTCGGCGCTCAAGAGCCAGGAAGACGACGAGGACGAGGATGAGGTCGAAGAGATCACCGAAGAGGCTGCGGCTGAAGAGTAAGCCCGGCCCGATTTCGGCAAAAAATCAAGACGCGGCCCCGGAAACGCGGCCGCGTTGTTCGTCAGCGCCCGCGCACTCTGCGAAAGCACAGGATGCGGCCGCGTGACGGTCCGGGATCATACGTCAATCCAGAGGCGGACATGCAATCGACGATCCGCTTGATGACGGTATCGGGGTAGCGTCCCGGATGAAGCTCCATCATCACAGAGCGGACATGTGCCGGCCAGGCGGCGGCAAAGAGGTGTTCCTCGGCACCCTCGATATCCATGATGACAAACTGAGGACGCACCGTTTGCAATAACGCATCAAGGCCAAGATCCGGAACCGTGACCGTGGTTGCGCCCGCCTTCTCCCGGTTTGCAAGCCGCGCCGCCCAAAACGCCTTGCCCGCATCGAAGGGCACGCTGGCCTGCCCGCCTGCCAGACCGCCAACCGCGCCATGCAAAAGCGTCGCCGCGCCAAATCCATTGCGGTCGAGATTGGCCCGGATCACTTCGAGCATCGCGGGATTGGCCTCGACTGTGGTGACATTTTCTGCCCCCGTCACACGCGCGCAGATTGACGCAATGAAACCGATCCCAGACCCCAGTTCCAGCACGCGCTGCCCCTCGCGCAGGCGCATCCGCGCGGCATTGGCCTCGTCGGCCTCATAGCCGCCCGATGCGAGCTTGGCCCTGATCCGCTCGTTCAACAGCGCGTCGGGCACCGAGAAGTGCAACCCGTCGATCTCGAAATCCGCCATTCCCGCTCGTCCCCGTTGATTCCGGGCGCTCGAAGCCCTAGACCATCCTCGACCAAGATGGGGGCATGGGCAATGCAGCTCTTTGTAGGGCTCGGCAATCCGGGCGCGAAATACGAGAGAAACCGGCACAATATCGGCTTTATGGCGGTGGAGCAGATCGCCGAGGATCACGGGTTCGGCCCTTGGCGGAGCAAATTTCAGGGCATGATAAGCGAGGGCGTTCTCGACGGTGAGAAGGTCATTCTGCTCAAGCCCATGACCTTCATGAACCTTAGTGGCCAGTCAGTCGGAGACGCCCTGCGGTTCTACAAGTTGACCCCCGCCGATGTGGTTGTCTTTCACGATGAGCTGGATCTCGCGCCAGCCAAGCTGCGCGTCAAGCAGGGCGGCGGCCATGCCGGCCATAACGGGCTCCGCTCGATCCATCAGCATATCGGCGAGACCTATGCGCGGGTTCGGTTGGGCATCGGCCACCCCGGTCACAAGGATCGGGTGGCGCAATACGTGCTTCAGGATTTCGCCAAGGCCGACCGCGATTGGCTCGATGACCTGTTGCGCGGGATCGGCGATGGTGCGCCCTGGCTCGCGCAGGGCAAGCCGGATCGCTTTCAGAACGCCGTGGCACAGCGCACCGCCCCCGCGCGCCCGGACAAGCCCGCCAAGCCACGGCCCGAACCGACGCAAACCGCCCGACAAACCAAATCCGCCGCGCCGCCACAAGACGAAACCCGCTCTGCTCTGCAAAAGCTTGTGGATCGTTTTCGCTGAACCAGATCCCCACGTCACGCTTGATTCCCTCACAGGCCAGTGGTGTTCTGGGCTGAGGCTGGGCAGGAGGGCAAGATGAATGGCGTTTTCAAATGGCTGGGGCGCATCGCTTTGGCCCTCATCCTTGCCGCGATTGCGGTCGGCCTATGGAAGCGGGACGAGATTACACGCCTCTGGGCGGTCAACAGCCTCTTTGATAAGGGGCGTATCGTCCAGAATTTCTCCAACATGGAGCACGCCTTTCTGACGGTGCCGGTGCCGCGTGGGACGGGACCGGTATCAAGGTTGCCGCGAGGGCCTGTGATGACCTTGCCCGAGAGGGCCGTGGACTGGATCGAGGCGCGGACCCTGACCTCGCTGATGGTGTTGCATCAAGGGGCCGTTGTGCATGAAAGCTATCATTTGGGGACCGGGCCACAGGACCGGCGGATCAGCTGGTCGATGGCCAAGAGCTTTGTCTCGGCCTTGTTCGGGGTCGTGGTGGAAGAGGGCGCAATTGAATCGTTGGACGATCCTGTGACCCGATATGCGCCCGGCCTCATCGGCAGTGCCTATGACGGTGCACGCATCCGCGACGTATTATTGATGATGAGCGGTGTCCGTTTCGACGAGGATTATCTGGACTACGACTCTGATATCAACCGCATGGGCCGCACGCTCGCGCTCGGCGGGGCGATGGATAAATTTGCCGCAGGCCTCAACGCGCGCATCGCGCCGCCCGGAAAACGCTGGCAATACGTCTCTGTCGACACCCACGTTCTGGCCATGGTGCTCAGGGGGGCCACCGGGCGCAGCTTGCCGGATCTCATGTCCGAAAAGATCATTCAGCCACTCGGGCTGGAGGTCGAGCCCTTCTTCATCACCGATGGCGAGGGCGTGGCCATTGCGCTTGGCGGGCTGAACCTGACCACACGCGATTACGCGCGGTTTGGCTTGATGGCTGCCGGGCTTGGCTCTTATCGGGGAACGCAGATCGTACCAGAGGCCTGGATGCGTGCAGCAACGGTGCCGACCGCGCCGACAGAGCCCGGCGAGCTGAAATACGGATACCAGTGGTGGATGCCGAGGGATGTCAGGGACGGCGAATATTTCGGGCACGGGATCTACGGACAATACATCTATATCGACCGCGCCAAAGACGTGGTGATCGTTGTGACCGCTGCCGATCGCGGGTTTCGTGAGGATGGCGTGCGTGATCGCAACATCGCCATGTTGCGTCGTATTGCACGCGCGCTGTGACAGGCGCGGCCCCGGAGCCGCGCCTCGCAGCGAGCGTCAGCCAAGCGCGACATCACAGCGTTTGCACGTGCCTGCATGGGCATGGTTGCCCACATCCGGCAAGATCTTCCAGCAGCGCTGACATTTCTCGCCATCCGCCTTGGCAAAGACCACACCGACCGTCTCGACCTCGGGCAGGCGAAACGCCTCATCGGGGCGCGGTACGTCGGTGAGCGTGATATCGGATGTGATGCAGATATCCTCGAAATTGACCGACTTGAGCGCCGCGAGCATATCCGGATCCCGCACATGCACGATTGGCGCTGCTTCCAGCGAGGCCCCGATCACCTTGTCGGTACGCTGCACCTCCAGCGCTGCCGTGACCACGCGACGCGCCTGACGCACCTGCGCCCACTTCGCCGCCAGCGGCTCGTTCAACCAGTCAGCGGGCGTGGCGGGGATATCGGTCAGATGCACCGAACTTTGCGTGCCGGGGAAGCGCTCCAGCCAGACCTCTTCCATGGTAAAGACCAGCACCGGCGCGAGCCACGTGGTCAGCCGGTGGAACAGAAGATCGAGCACCGTGCGCGCTGCTCGACGCCGCGCCGTGTCGCCGTCGCAATAGAGCGCATCCTTGCGGATATCGAAGTAGAAGGCCGACAGATCGATCGTAGCGAAGTTGAAAATCTGCTGAAATACCCCTTGAAAATCATAGGCTTCATAGCCTTTCTTCACCTTGTGATCGAGCTCTGCCAGCCGGTGCAGCACCCATTGCTCCAGCTCCGGCATCTCGTCAGGAGCGACCCGATCCGCCTCGCTGAAATGGCTCAATCCCCCCAGCATGAATCGCATCGTGTTGCGCAAGCGACGATAGCCATCCGCCACCCCCTTGAGGATCTCCGGCCCGATCCGCAGGTCGGCGGTATAATCCGCCTGCGCCACCCACAGCCGCAGGATATCGGCCCCATATTGCTTGGTCACATCCTCGGGGGCCACGGTATTGCCGAGCGATTTGGACATCTTGTTGCCCTTCTCGTCCAGTGTGAAGCCATGGGTCAGCACGCCGCGATAGGGCGCGTGCCCGATGGTGCCGCAGGCCTGCAGCATCGAGGAATGGAACCAGCCGCGATGCTGATCGGTGCCTTCGAGATAAAGATCGGCCATGCCGTCGTCTGACCCATCCTCGCGGTCGCGCAGCACGAAGGCGTGGGTTGAGCCGCTGTCGAACCAGACGTCGAGGATGTCATCGACCTGTTCCCAGGCCGCCGGATCGACGATTCCGTCGAGGAACCGCTCCTTGGCACCCTCTTTATACCAGGCATCCGCGCCCTCGGCCTCGAACGCCTCAAGGATGCGGGCATTCACGTCTTCATTGCGCAAAAGATATTCCGCATCAGTAGGTTGCGCGCCTCTCTTCACAAAGCACGTGAGCGGCACGCCCCAGGCACGCTGACGGCTCAGCACCCAATCCGGCCGCGCCTCAATCATCGAATAGAGCCGGTTCCGCCCGGTCTTGGGCGTCCATGTCACCAGCTCATCAATTGAGCGCAGCGCGCGCTCGCGGATGGTGGTACCATAAGCATCCTGCCCGTCGCCCACCGCGCGGTCAATGGCGGCGAACCATTGCGGGGTGTTGCGATAGATCACCGGCGCCTTGGAGCGCCAGCTATGCGGGTAAGAATGCTTGATCTTGCCGCGCGCCAGCAGCCCGCCGACCTCCACCAGCTTGTCGATGACGGATTTGTTGGCATTGCCCTCCTTGCCCTTGCGGTCAAGGATGAACGTGCCGCCAAAGAACGGCAGATCGGGGCGGAAGGAGCCATCGTCGAGCACGTTGTAGGTGATGACCTTTTCCAGCATCCCGAGACCGCGATAAAGCTCGTATTCCTCCATCCCGTGGCTCGGCGCGCAATGGACAAAGCCAGTGCCCTCCTCGTCGGTGACGAAATCGGCGGCGCGGAAATCGCGCAGGTCGTCCCATTCGCCTTTGCTGCCTTCGGCATTGGCCAGCGGGTGTTGCAGCGACAGGCCCGCCAACTCATCGGCGGTCACGTCGCGCAGGCGGGTGTACATCCCCTCCTCCAGCCGCGCGCGCGTCATCACATCACCAGCAAGCTTGTCGGCGAGGATGAATTTTTCTCCCACTTTGGCCCAGCATTCCTTAGGCGCGTCGGTGACTTCGTAGAGGCCATAGGCGATACCCTCGCCGTAAACGACCGCCTTGTTCGACGGGATCGTCCACGGCGTGGTGGTCCAGATCACGACAGACGTGTCGTCGAACTCAGAATTTGGTGCTGCACCCGGTTTGATATCCACCAGCGGTCCGCCGACCACCTCGAACTTCACCCAAACCGTAAAGCTTTCCTTGTCGTGATACTCCACCTCCGCCTCGGCGAGCGCGGTCTTCTCTATGGGCGACCACATCACCGGCTTGGAGCCCTGATAGAGCACCCCCGACATCAGAAATTTCTGAAACTCCTCCGCGATGATCCGCTCGGCGCGGAAATCCATCGTCAGATACGGCTTGTCCCATGCGCCGGTGATCCCAAGGCGCTTGAACTCGTCGCGCTGCACGTCGATCCAGCCTTCGGCGAACTTGCGGCATTCCTGACGGAAATCGACGGTATCGACCTTGTCCTTGTCCATGCCCTTGGCGCGGTACTGCTCTTCGATCTTCCATTCGATGGGCAACCCGTGGCAATCCCAGCCGGGGATATAACGCGCGTCGCGGCCCATCATCTGCTGCGAGCGCACCACCATGTCCTTGAGGATTTTATTCAGCGCGTGGCCGATATGCAGGTGCCCGTTGGCATAAGGAGGGCCGTCATGCAGGGTAAACGGCGCGCGGCTTTCCTGATTTTCGCCCGTCCGGGCGAGGGCAGCCCGCTCGCGCAGCCGGTCATAGATCCCGATTTCTTCCCAACGGGCGAGCCATTCCGGCTCGCGCTTGGGCAGGCCCGCGCGCATCGGAAACTCGGTCTTGGGCAGGTTCAGGGTGTCTTTGTAGTCGGGCATGTCAGAACACATGGGTGACGTCCTTTGTCACTGGAGTGTTGGAAATCAGGGGGTCTGGGGCGGCGCGATGGCTCAAACGCCTGTGATCCCGGCGGCTCGAGGGGGTCAGAGCGCCGGGCATGTAATTCGAATAATGATCGCTATGCGTCTCATCATGCTTCGCCTTATAGGCGCGGACCCGGCAGGCGTCCAGAGGGCGCGCGCCCGCTTTCTTGAAAAGAAAGCGCTCCGAAATCTTTTCAAGATTTCGGCCCCACCCAGCCACAAGAGGGGATTGCCTCGGCCCGCGTCCCGCGCCACATAAAGACCATGAGCATCACCCTGCCCCCACGCTTCGACATCACCCGACCCGAGATAGAGCGGGTCGTTGCCACGTTCTACGAGGCCGTGCGCAACCATCCCGGCTTGGGCCCGGTCTTTGCCGTGCATGTCGAGGACTGGCCCGCGCATGAGGCCAAGGTCGCCGATTTCTGGGCCAATTCGATCCTGCACGAGCGGGTTTATGACGGGAGTCCGATGGCGGCCCATGTGAAGGCCCGCAACGTTCAGCCGGGGATGTTCTCGACTTGGCTGGCGCTCTTTGACGCCGTAGTCGCGCGAGAGCTGCGCCCCGAGCAGGCCGCCGCGTGGTCGGCGCTGGCACATCGGATCGGCCGCAGCTTGCGCGCGGGCGTCGTCGATCGCAGCACACATGCCGACGGTGTGCCGAGACTGCGCTGAGCCGCACGTCTACGGGGCAATCAGATGACGACCGATCACATCGAGCACGTCAGATCCCCTGCGCGTTATGATGATCTCCCCAGAGCTCACGCCCCGTCCCGTCAAGGCTGTAATATTGACCTGATGCGTGACAATCAAAAGCCGCGTCTGCTCGGGCAAAGCCTGAATGAGATCGAGCGTTGCTGCAGTCTGGTCTTCCCGGTCGCCGCGCCCTGCAAAAAAGGAGTCGAGCGCGGGCTGCTCGATCACCTTACCCATCTCCATCAACTCGGCGGTATCACGCGCGCGGCACCAACGACTGCTCCAGACCTTGTCAAACGCGATCCCGGCTTCACGCAGTGCCGCGCCGGTACGACGCGCCTGCGCTCGCCCCCGCGCATCAAGATTGCGCTGCGTGGAGCAGTCCCTCAATTCAAACCCGCCCGGGTCACCCGTACCCGGCGCCAGCGCATGACGCATCATGGCAACGACACCGTCTTGGTCCAAGGCCTCTATATCTTGAGCCGCCGCAAAACTCGCGTAACTGCTCAAGATAAGCGTTAGCAATAGTCTCATGGCGCTCCCCTTTCGCGACAGGAAATAGGGCTGACCCGCGCGTTGACGAGCCCAGACGCGGCAATGAGCCTGTTTCTACTTTGAGCACCAAATGGAAACGAAGATACGAGAAGGGCGGTACTGTTTCATAGATAGTGAGCGGAAAATGAATTGGCAAACACGTCTGAGCTCAAGAATTTGCGTTTATTCACTTGTCTCTACGATTATGAGTTCCCGCTCGGACGCCCCGCGCGCGTGATCGAGCGCCTTTTGATATTCAGGGCTATGATAGCACGCCTCGGCCGCCTCAAGGCTCGGAAAACGCGCGACAACATTGCGCGCTCGTTCCTTGCCTTCGAGCTGCACATAGCGTCCACCCCGCGCAATGAACGTGCCGCCGTGCTCGGCGATGGCAGGCCCCGCGAGGGCTGCGTAGCGTCCGTACGCCTCGTCATCTGTAACGGTCACATGTGCAATCCAGAGGGCTGGCATTGTTGAATCTCCTCAAACTTTCAGATGCCGTCGACGACAACGATATCACGTTCGCTACTGCTGAGCGCAATTGGCAGGATGCGGCGGTAGGCGTCTGAATTGTACCACTCCAGCGCCGCCTCCCGGCTCGGAAACTCTATGATGACATGCCGCTCGGGGCAATTGCCCTCAAGCACGTCCTGAGACCCGCCTTTGACGAGAAACCGCCCGCCAAACCTTTCGGCCAGAGCCACAGTCTGGCTTGCATAAGCTTGATAATCTTCCGGACTCGTCACTGTGATCCGGCCAATGATATAGGCGCTCATCCAGTCTCCTCAGGCGGTCATGACCCATCGACCACGTCTGACGCAGCTGCGATGGCCGCCTCCGCAGCGTCAATGTTACTGCCGCCGCCCTGCGCCATGTCAGGACGACCGCCGCCTCCCTTGCCACCGAGCTCAGCCACGGCAGCCCGCACCATATCGACGGCCGAGAGTCGATCGGTCAGATCGGTTGTTACACCGGCCGCGACTGCCACCTTGCCGCCAGTATCCGCAATAAGCAAGACCGCACCCGAGCCGAGCCGAGCCTTCATTTCGTCAATCAGCGACGGCAAATCCTTGCCTTGCACCCCGGAAAGGACCTGCGCGATCACCTGAATGCCGCCAATATCGCGAGGTTCCGCCCCCGCTCCCTGCCCTGCACCACCCGACATCGCCAACTCGCGGCGGAGCTGGGCCACCTCATTGACCAGTGAGCGGCGCTCTTCCAGCAGAGCGTGCACGCGCTCTGGCACATCCTCGGCGCGCGCCTTCAACTCGGCAGCAGCGCGCACCAGCCGCGCATTCTGCCCGTTGAGATAATCGAATGCTGCCGCACCGGTCAGAGCCTCTATCCTGCGCACGCCCGCGCTCGACGCGACGTCGCCGAGGGCCACGAACATGCCGATGTCGCCGGTGCGGCGCACATGCGTGCCGCCGCACAATTCGATAGAATAGGTCTGACCATCAGTGCCCTTGCCAGAGCCCGCATCCTGCCCCATCGACACGACGCGCACCTCATCGCCATATTTCTCGCCAAAGAGCGCCTGCGCGCCTAGGGCCCGGGCTTCATCCGGTGTCATGATCCGGGTCTCGACCTGCGCGTTCTGCCGGATAAACTCATTCACCTCGCGCTCGACGCGTTCAAATTCCGTCGCGCTAAGTGCCTTGGAATGACTGAAATCGAAACGCAGCCGATCTTCGGCATTGAGCGAGCCCCGCTGCGCCACGTGATCGCCAAGCGCCTTGCGCAGCGCCTCGTGCAAGAGGTGTGTGGCCGAATGATTGGCGCGGATCGCACCGCGCCGATCATGGTCGACCTCGAGCTGCGCCGATTGCCCGGCAGAAATCTCGCCATCTTCGATCTCTGCATAATGGATGAACACGCCCGCAATCTTGCGGGTATCCGTAACCCGGGCGCGCCCCGTCTCGCTGCGCAAGATCCCAGTGTCCCCGACTTGCCCGCCGGACTCGGCGTAGAAAGGTGTCTGGTTCAGTACGACCTGTACGGTCTGTGCCGCCGGCGCGGCATCAACCCGCGTCCCATCCTGCACGAGAGCGACAATCTGCGCCTCGGCCACCTCCGTATCGTAGCCGAGGAAATCCGTCGTGCCCGTTTCCTCCGCGATATCGAACCAAACCGCCTGATCAGCAGCCTCACCCGACCCCGACCAGGCCGCACGCGCCTTGGCCTTCTGCTCGGCCATGGCCGAATCAAAGCCCTCCGTATCCACGTCGCGTCCACGCTCGCGCAACGCGTCTTGGGTCAGATCGAGCGGAAAACCGAATGTATCATAGAGCTTGAACGCCGTCTCGCCGGGGAGCGCAGCATCCTCTGGCAATTCCGTCAATTCATCATCGAGCAAGCGCAGCCCGCGGTCCAAAGTCTGCTTGAACCGCGTTTCCTCGAGTTTAAGCGTTTCCTCGATCATCGCCTGCGCCCGGCCAAGCTCTGGAAAGGCCTGACCCATCTGTGCGACCAGCGCCGGAACGAGCCGATGCATCACAGGGTCCTTTGCGCCCAGCATATGCGCGTGCCGCATCGCCCTGCGCATGATCCGGCGCAGAACATAGCCACGTCCCTCATTTGACGGCATCACACCGTCGGCCATCAGAAAGGATGTCGAGCGCAGATGGTCGGCAATCACCCTGTGATGGACTTGTCCCGGACCATCTGGGTCCGCGCTCGTCGCATGGGCGCTTGCCTCGATCAGGCTGCGCATGAGATCGGTATCGTAATTGTCATGCTTTCCCTGCAAAAGGGCGCCAATCCGCTCGAGCCCCATGCCGGTGTCGATCGACTGCATGTCGAGATCACGCTGCGTGCCATCCTCGAAGCGCTCATTCTGCATGAACACGAGGTTCCATATTTCTATGAAGCGATCACCGTCCTCTTCCGCGCTGCCCGGTGGCCCACCCCAGATCCCGGGTCCATGATCGTAGAAAATCTCGGTACATGGGCCGCACGGGCCTGTGGCCCCCATCGACCAGAAGTTATCGTCGGTGGCGATGCGGATAATGCGGTCATCCCCCAGACCCGCGTATTTTTTCCAGATTTCCGCCGCTTCGTCATCGGTATGATAGACTGTGACGAGCAGCTTGGATTTGTCGAGACCGAAGTCCTTGGTCAGAAGGTCCCATGCGTAAGGGATCGCCTGTTCCTTGAAATAATCGCCAAAACTGAAATTCCCCAGCATCTCGAAAAACGTATGGTGCCGCGCCGTGTAGCCGACGTTGTCGAGGTCATTGTGCTTGCCGCCCGCGCGGACGCATTTCTGACTGGTCGTGGCACGGGTATAGTCACGATGCTCCACACCTGTAAAACAGTTCTTGAACTGCACCATGCCGGAATTGGTGAACATGAGCGTCGGATCATTGCGAGGAACGAGGGGCGAGCTGTCGACCACGCGGTGATCGTTGCGTTCGAAAAAATTCAGGAACGTAGAACGAATTTCATTCAGACTGGGCATGCGTGTCTCTTTCCCGAGCGTGTGTTTGGCCTGTATCCTGTTGATGTAACGGGGCCACCGGATCATGTCCACCGCAAGAAAAAGGCCCGGACAATCGCCGGGCCTGATCACGTGTGATAGGATTATTCCTCTACGCCTCTAGAACGCCACCTTTCTCGGAGCCGTCAGAGCCCTCGGGCAGATCAAAATCGAGCCCGTGCGAGGCCCTGATCTTATCCTCGATCTCCAGTGCCATCTCAGAATGTTCGCGAAGGTATGTTTTCGCATTCTCCCGGCCCTGCCCGATCCGCTGATCGCCATAGCTGAACCAACTGCCCGACTTTTCAACAACCCCGGCCTTGACGCCAAGATCGAGCAACTCACCCATTTTCGAGATTCCTTCACCGTACATGATGTCGAATTCGACTTCCTTGAACGGAGGTGCCACCTTGTTTTTGACGACTTTCACGCGCGTCGCGTTACCAACGATCTCATCGCGATCCTTGAGTGAGCCGATACGCCGAATGTCCAGTCTGACGGAACTGTAAAACTTGAGGGCGTTTCCGCCCGTCGTGGTCTCGGGGCTACCGAACATCACGCCGATCTTCATGCGAATCTGGTTGATGAAGATCACCGTGCAATTGGTTCGACTGATCGACCCGGTCAGCTTGCGCATGGCCTTGCTCATCAGGCGCGCCTGCACACCAACGCTGCTATCACCCATTTCACCCTCAAGTTCCGACTTCGGGGTAAGAGCAGCGACCGAATCCACGACGACCAGACTGATCGCACCAGACCGCACCAGGGTGTCGACAATCTCAAGCGCCTGCTCTCCCGTGTCGGGCTGAGAAATCAGCAATTCATCAAGATCGACGCCCAGCTTGCGCGCATAAACAGGATCCAGCGCATGCTCGGCATCAACGAATGCGCAAACGCCGCCCTTCTTTTGCTCTTCAGCCACACAATGCAAGGTCAACGTCGTCTTGCCCGAACTTTCAGGGCCATAAATCTCGACGACACGGCCCTTGGGTATGCCTCCGATACCGAGGGCGATATCAAGGCCTAGGGAGCCCGTCGATGTAGATTCGATATCCCTGACGGGGTTGTCGCCGCCCATGCGCATTATCGAGCCCTTGCCAAACTGCCGTTCGATCTGAGCCAACGCGCTATCGAGCGCTTTCTGCTTGTCCGCGTTTCGCTTGTTATCCATGGATAGAAGATCTGCCGTTGCCATTTGTCGGTCCCTTATTTCACACCCTGCCGCGCGCGGCAATGATTGGCTGTGTTCCTTTTTTGTTCCCAGTTCGTTATGAAGACAAAGCACGAACACTTCAAGTAAATTATGGTATCTCCACTTTCGCCCGCAAAGATTAAGAAGTAGTTTCAGCCAACGAGCGGATCGAAGATGACATTCGAAAGGGGCGCATGCTGATTTTCTCCCAAGCAAGGCTAGTTTTGTTGTCGGTTCCCAAGACTGGCAGCACGGCATATGAGGCGGCTCTCGCACCTTTTGCGGCAATTGCGGTTTCAGCGCCGCCAGAGCTCAAGCATGCGCCTTTATTTCGATACAATCGGTTTTTCAGACCTATGGTCGAGCGATTTTTCGAGGGTTCCTTTGATGTCGCCGCGGTCATGCGCGAACCGGTTGATTGGCTTGGCAGTTGGTACAGGTATCGCCGCCGCCCCGAAATGGCTGGACATGTGAACAGCACGCAGAAATTGAGCTTCGATGCTTTCGTTGCGGCGTATTGTGCCGGCGATCAACCCAGTTACGCCAATGTCGGCAGGCAGGCTAAGTTCCTAGAACCACAGCGCAATGGCGTCCGCGTCACCCATCTGTTTCGTTATGAGGATCAAGCCGGACTCCGACAGTTCCTCGAAGCACGGCTCGGAGTGACTGTTGCGCCTGAAAGCGTCAATCGGTCACCGGTCCTGCCTCTAAATCTTTCGCCCGAATCTGCGGCGAGGCTACGCCGCAAATACGCCGACGATTTCAGCCTTTGGGGTGGGATTGGCGCAGACGGCACTTATCAGGCCCAGCCACCGAAGCCGCGACCGGAGGACCGTGCTGATTGACGTACCCCACTCACAAAATCTGGCGTTGTACGATTTCAGTCAGCTCGTTAAGTGAAAAGGGTTTTGCGAGGAAAACGGAATTTGGAATGCGCGACTGTGCGGGTCCAAATGTTTCTTCGGCATACCCGGACATAAAAACAACCCGTGCATCGGGCCGCTGCTCCAAGGCCTTCTGCACCCAGCCCGGTCCATCAATCCCCGGCATGACGACATCTGTCACGAACACATCTACGTCCAAAGTTTCATCCGTCAGCATATCCAGAGCATCTTCGGCAGAGTCCGCCTCGAGCACGGTGAACCCGCGCAACTGCAATGCGCGGCTGGCAAAGGCACGCACTGGCGCCTCGTCCTCTACCAGCAAGACCACGCCAGTTGCCGGCGCCCGCGAGGTGGCCTGCGAAGGCGGTTTGTCAAGCGGCACATAGTCCCCAAGATATGCCGGAAAGAGCAGCTTGAAGCATGTGCCCTCGCCCAGCGTGCTATCGGCGAAGATAAAACCACCGGTTTGTTTTACTATGCCGTAGGCCGTCGAAAGTCCGAGCCCAGTGCCCTCACCGGTACGTTTTGTTGTAAAAAAAGGCTCGAATACCTTTTGCAACTTGTCCGGCGCGATTCCGACGCCATCATCGCAGACTTGGACACACACATATTGTCCCGCAGCCACAAGGGCGCGATCACGGCTTAGAGGCGCGTCCAATATCAAATTCTGGGTCTCGATTCGAATATCGCCTCCCTCGGGCATGGCATCACGGGCGTTCACGACGAGGTTCATCAATACCTGTTCAAGCTGCCGCTTGTCGGCGCGGATGGGGGCCAGAGTCGGATCCTGGCGCAGGGACAAGGACACTTTCTCGCCTACCAGCCGGTTGAGGAGATGCGTCAGATCCGACAATGTGTCACGCAAGTCGATGACTTGAGGACGCAGTGTCTGCTTGCGCGAATAGGCAAGCAATTGGCTGACCAATGCGGCGGCGCGATTGGTGTTTTGATTGATCTGCATAAGGTCGCCAAAATCGTCGTCTCCCTGATCGTGCCGCAGGAGCAATAGATCGCAATGACCGGAAATAGCGGTGAGAAGATTGTTGAAATCGTGCGCGACACCGCCAGCCAGCTGGCCGATTGCTTGCATCTTCTGGCTCTGCACGAATTGGGCCTCGAGCGATTTCAGCTTTGTCGCGTCGTTCAGCACGGCAATAAGAACGACCTCTCCCTGGTCAACCGCTCGATTGAGGGTCACCTGAACAAAAACCTCGCGATCCTCGCGTTTCACACGCAAAAACTCGGAATGAACGGTACCACGTGCTGCTGCAGCGTCATCGATCCAATCGGCGATCGATCGACCGAGCCCTTCAAGCGCGTCACTCAGTCCAAGCCCCGCACGAGTTTCAATACCGAGCAGGTCTCGCGCCGGACGGTTCGACAATTCGATCATGCCGTCCCTGGCGAGTTTCAAGAGCGGCACCGGCAAGTCATCGAAAAAGGCCCAGCCATCCGGCTGGCATCCCAGTCCGACAACTCCAGGAAGCAGATAGATCTCCCGCCGTCCCGCCATGCACTCGCGCTCGGCCACCAAACAAGATAATGGACCATCCGCCGTGGTAATGGCGTTCACCTCTCCCGAACGCAGGGGCATTTCTTGACACAGCTTATCAAGCGAGCGCACGCGCTCGCCAACCAGGTCCCGCGCGGCCGGATTCATGAAAAGCACAGCATCGTTGCGCCCGACCGTGAGCATCGGCAACGGGTGCGACTCGGTATCGCGCGGCAACTGATCGGAGGCCTTCTCGATCCTCCACAACAACCACTTGTCTCCGCAGCGATGGACACTGAGCCGCAGCGCACCTGCACGGGTCAGCAGATCCTCAACCGCCGAACCTTTGGCAAGCGCGCGGGTCTCCATCCGGTAGAGAACGGCACCAGGATTGGCCAGCACCTGTCTCAGCGCACCCGCCAGCGTCGTCTCCCGATCCGCCCCGAGATCACGCGTCGCCGCAATATTGCGGTAGACAAGCTGTCCATCGATACCGGTGACTAACGTCGGGACCGGATCAGCCTCCAGCAGGTGCGCAGCCTCTGCCTCAAAATCTGAAGTCTGCCGCGCGACGCGCCGACCTATGGCCATGACCAAGACGGCAACACTTCCGATCGTGGCGGCGATCAACCACAACAACCATCGCGCATGATCTTGGGGCACCAGAAGGGAAGCCGCCCAGAAAGCGAATGCTGCGACCGAGAGCATGCCTGCTCTCGGGCCCAGACGCGTTGCCGCCTTGCCTATGGGACCGCCTGGATGGGTGGTGAATGCCACGTCGCGCGCCCTCGCCTCACGATACCTTCACCCTCTTTTTGACCACACACTTCTTAATCTAGGCTTAATGCGCGCCGGCAACTCCCGTCAAGGTTGACGATAAATCAACTATATCGCGAAAGCTCTGCGAAAAAGAAACCATCGCTCTGATCCGAGATAGGCCAATTGCGGGATTGCAGCTTGGACCACGCTGGAAAATCACATAAGAACCGATCAACAGATTCTTGATTTTCCTCAGTTAAAATGGAGCATGTTGTATAAATCAACCGCCCTCCCGGCGCGACGAGGCTGGCAGCTTCGGACAGGATTTGGCGCTGCAACTCGGTAAGCTCTCGCAGTCGCTCGGGTGTTAACGCCCATTTGGCCTCTGGATTACGTCGCCATGTTCCGCTTCCGGAACACGGCGCATCGCACAAGACCATATTGAACGGAGCCATACGTGGTAACGCAGATCCATCCAAGATCTCCACGTCAATCCCGGCCCGGCGCGCGCGCGGCGGAAGATCGGCGAGACGGGGAACAGAAATGTCATGTGCAAACCACGCGCAATCGGCAAGAGCCGCCATGGCCAGAGTCTTTCCGCCACCGCCAGCGCAATAGTCAAGGACCCGCGCGCCATCCCGCAAGTCCATGGCCTCTACCGCAGCTTGACTGCTTGCATCCTGAAGCTCAACACCACCTGATTTGAAAAGTTTTGAACTAGAAATTTTTCTCTCACCTGCAGTAACTTGCAGGGCACTCTTTGCCGTTTCCATTGGCTGCGTCATGATCCCGTCATCGACAAGGCCCGAGATCGCCTGCGCCCGGGTACAGTGCCGTAAATTGACCCTCAGAACAATGGGCGCACGGTTGCGTAGCACTTGCGCTGCGGCTTCGGCCCCCGGGCCAAGTGCTTGTTTGAAACGGGGCCAAAGCCAATCCGGCAGATCCCGCGCCGACGCGGCGTCCGGTGCTTCCCCCGCCTGCTGTTCCGCGTCGCTCAACACCGGCGGTGCATGGCCTGTGCCCGTATAAAACTCGGTTGGATCAAGCTCTTGATCGCGCAGAAGGCCAAGAAGCAAGGCTCGCCCCGTGTCGCCGCCTCCGAGTGCGGCACAGCTCCGCCAACGGCGCAAAACCGAGAAAACATGATCGCGCACAGCCGCTCGGTCGCCAGATCCCGCGTATCGGGCGCTCCTTGCCCAATTGGTCAGGGCCTTCTCTGCGGCTATCCCGGTGCGGGTCGTTTCCAGCACCGTAATCGCCGCTGCAACGCGCGCGCCCGGAGTCATGCTCTCACCTGAGATAAACCTGTCAAAATCAGAAAACTATGCTTCATAAATGACATTCTACACTTCCCCAGCTTGTTGAATCTGAAGCCGCATTCTTGCGACGTCTGCCTTGGCACGCTCTGCGCAATGGAGCAGCTTGGCCTCGACGATCAGGATAATAACAGCGCCTGTTTGACTGTGTCGGCCATAGCGGGGTGACACATGGCCGGTCAAGCCGTCCGACAGTCTATTGACACGCATCAAGGCGGCCTGCTTCGAAAAAGTGTAACCTTGGCGTCATCAATCCAGAACACCAAGGAACAGCCAATTGACAGAGACACCCGACGCCGCACAAGCGACGCCCCCCACAGCGCAGAACACAACAAGGAACCTTGAAAAAGCGACGCTGCGCCGCGCCTTCGAGACGGGTGAATATCCCTATGAAACCAAGATCAGTCGTCGCAGCTACGAGGCGCAAAAGGCCAAACTTCAAGCTGAATTGCTCAAGGTGCAGCTCTGGGCGCAGGAGAGCGGCGAGAAATTTGTGCTGCTTTTTGAAGGGCGTGACGCCGCTGGCAAGGGTGGCACGATCAAGCGCTTCACTGAGCATCTAAACCCGAGGACCGCTCGGGTCGTGGCGCTGAACAAGCCCACCGAGCAGGAAAAGGGCCAGTGGTATTTCCAGCGCTATGTCGAGCACCTGCCGACCTCAGGGGAGATCGTGCTCTATGATCGCTCATGGTACAATCGCGCCGGGGTCGAGCGCGTGATGGGCTTTTGCGAGCCGTGGGAATATCTCGAATTCATGCGCCAGACACCCGAGTGGGAGCGCATGCTGGTCCGGTCGGGTATCCGCCTCTACAAGTACTGGTTCTCGGTCAGCCAAGGCGAGCAGCGTGCCCGATTTGCCAGCCGCGAGACCGATCCGCTGAAGCATTGGAAGCTGAGCCCGATTGACCGCGCCAGCCTTGACAAATGGGAGGACTACACCGAGGCCAAGGAGGCGATGTTTTTCTACACCGACACCGCCGATGCCCCTTGGACGGTGGTGAAATCCGACGACAAGAAGCGCGCGCGTCTCAACTGCATGCAGCATTTTCTGAGTTCGCTGGATTATCCAGACAAGGACGTCAAGATCGCCCGCGCGCCTGATCCGCTGATCGTTTCGACCGCGCAGCACGTGCTGCACAAGAGCGATCATATCCTGGGCAAGTCGCTGCATCCCGACGATCGCAGGCCGCGCTGATTTTCGCGCATTGCGGGCGCGGGTGTGGCTTGCGCGCTTGCCCGTATGCCGTGACCTGCGTAATCATGCGCCCATGATCCGGACCCGTAGCACCGCGCTTGCCTTTTGCCTCTGCCTGCCCGTCGGCAATCTTGCCGCGCATCCGCATGTCTTTGTCGATGTGGCGCTGGAGTTTACCGGCGACGATCAGGGTAATCTCTCCCGCGTCGAGGTGACGTGGACCTATGACGATTTCTTCTCATTGCTCATTCTCAGCGACATGGGGCTCGACGCCGATGGCGACGGGGTGCTGACGGATGACGAACTGGCGCAGCTCAAGGGGTTTGATCTGGTGGAATGGCCCGAGGGGTTCGAGGGCGATCTCTATATGCATCACGGCGATGACAAGGTTGCGCTCGATCATCCGGTGCCGACTGGAATCGCGCTGGAGGAGGGCCGCATTGTCGCCACGCATGAGCGCACGTTTGACCCGGTACCGGGCGATGGGCTCAAGGTCGCGGCCTATGATCCGACCTATTATGTGGAGCACACGCTGACCGGCCCGATCGGCCTGCCGAAGGGGTGCAGCTACACGATCCGCGAGCCGGATCTGGACGCCTCGCAACGCGCCTTCCGCGAGCTGCTGGGCCAGCTCAGCGCCGAAGAGCAATATGAGGGCGTCGAGGTCGGCAATCTCTTTTCGCAGGCGATGGTTCTGTCATGCGCCGCCCCGTCCTGAGCTTTGCGGCCCTTTGTCTGCTGGCTCTGGTAGTCTGGCTTTGGGGGTTCGGCGGGGCCGGTGCGGTGTCAGCCTGGGCCAATGCCGGGCAGGCCGAGACGCAGCAGGCAATGGCGCGGCTGTTGCGCAGCCTGCGGGCGGGCGATCCGGGGGCTCTGACCGGCCTCATGGCGCTGTGCTTCGCCTATGGCTTTTTCCACGCCGCCGGCCCGGGGCATGGCAAGCTGTTGATCGGCGGCTATGGCATGGCCGCGCGCGTGAGCGCGCTGCGCCTGTCGAGGCTGGCGCTCGCCTCGAGCCTGGCGCAGGCGGCATCGGCGGTGGTTTTGGTTTATGCCAGCGTCTTCCTCTTTGATCTGACGCGGCAGCGCATGACCGGGCTGGCCGAGGATATCATGGCCCCCGCCAGCTATGCCGCCATCGCGGCTGTGGGCGCATGGCTCGCGCTGCGCGGGTTGCGGAGACTGCGCACTGCACGGTCGGTCAATCACACCCACGACGGCACCTGTTCCAGTTGCGGGCACAAACATGGACCCACGGCGCACGAGGCGGCATCGGTCACCGGCTGGCGCGATGCGCTGGCGCTGATTGCCGCCGTGGCAATCCGGCCCTGCACCGGGGCGCTGTTCCTGCTGATCCTGACATGGCGCATGGGGCTGGAGATGGCGGGCATCCTCGGCACCTTCGCCATGGGATTGGGCACCGCCAGCGTGACGCTTGCGGTGGCGCTGGCCTCGGTCACGCTGCGCGAGGGGGCGTTGGCGCGGCTCACCACCGGTCAGGCGGGCGGCCTTGCCCGCGCGCTGCCACTGCTGGAGCTTGCGGCGGGTGTGGTGATTGCGGCGCTGTCGCTGCAACTCATGCTGGCGGTGCTCTGACGGGGCTTGCGCGCGAGGACCGCCCCGGCTAACGCCAATTCCATGCAACCGCGTCTTTCATACCGCCAGCACGCCCGCGCCGTGATGGGGCTTGGCCTGCCGCTCGTCGGCAGCCACGTGGCGCAATTCGCCATCACCCTGACCGATGCGCTCATGCTCGGCTGGTATTCGGTCGAGGCGCTGGCCGCCGAGGTGCTGGGCGGCACGATGTTTTTCGTACTCTTCATCATGGGCTCGGGCTTTGCCTGGGCGGTGATGCCGATGGTCGCCTCCGCTGAGGCGAGCGGCGAAGGCGCGCAGGTGCGGCGCATCACCCGCATGGGGCTTTGGGTGTCGGTGCTGTTCGGCCTTGTCACCCTGCCGCTGATGCTGGGCTCCGAGACGGTGTTCGGCCTGCTGGGGCAGGCCCCGTCCACATCGGCGCTGGCCGCCGATTACCTGATCATCGCCGGTTGGGGCATCCTGCCAGCGCTGATGGTGATGGTCCTGAAATCCTATCTCGCGGCGCTCGAGCGCACGGCGGTGGTGCTGTGGATCACTCTGGCGGCGGTGGCGATGAACATCGTGGTCAACTACCTGTTGATCTTCGGCAATCTGGGCTTTCCCGAACTCGGCGTGCGCGGGGCGACCATCGCCTCGCTCACGGTGCATATCGGCTCCCTTCTGGCGCTCATGCTCTATGTGCGCCTCGTGGCCCCCGAACACGCGCTTTTCACCCGCCTATGGCGGCCTGACTGGGAGGCGCTGACAAGCGTCTTCCGCCTTGGCTGGCCCATCGGTATCACCAATCTCGCGGAGGTCGGGCTTTTCGCCGCCGCCTCTGTGATGATGGGCTGGCTGGGCACGCTGCCACTGGCCGCGCATGGCATCGCGCTGCAGGTGACATCGGTGGTGTTCATGGTGCATGTCGGCCTGTCGAATGCCGCCACGGTGCGCGCCGGGCAGGCTTACGGACGCGGCGACGGGCAGGGCTTGCGCGACGGGGCACGGGTGGTGCTGGGGCTGTCGGGGGCGGTGGCGCTGGTGACGATGACGCTGTTTCTGGCTCTGCCCGACGCGATGATCAGCCTGTTTCTGGACCCCGACGACCCGGACCGCGCGGCGGTGATCGAGATCGGGCGCGGGCTGTTGGCGGCGGCGGCGCTGTTTCAGCTGGTCGATGCGGCGCAGGTCATGGCGCTTGGCCTCTTGCGCGGGGTGCAGGATACCCGCGTGCCGATGGTGATCGCGGCGCTGAGTTACTGGGCCGTCGGCGTGCCGGTGAGCTACGTGCTGGGCTTTACCCTCGGCTATGGCGGGGCGGGCATCTGGCTTGGCCTCGCGGCCGGGCTGGCACTGGCGGGGGTGTTCATGCTGTTGCGCTTCTGGGGCTGGTCGGCGCGCGGCGTGGCGGCGTGACGGGGAATAACGGCTTCTGAATAAAGTACCCTGCGCGAATCGCGACCGTTAGGCCGCCGCGCATCGTCATGCCAGAGGCATGCCTCCGGCATGACGCCGCCCCGACGGCACGGCGATTTGGCTGCAACCTGCGCATCGCGTGAATGTTTTCCCAACTTGGCAGAGATAAAGGTCTGCCGAACGAGCGTTGGATCGCCGCACCGCGGCCCGTCGATGCGCGGCTCACGGCGACTTCCCCCTCACCCGTCCTTCAGCAATCGGTCCGCCTTCTTGCGCACCAGCACGGTGCGCAGGTCGTGCATGGCCAGCAACAGCGCATCCGTCACCTGCTCCAACTGCTCATCGGTCGCACGCGACTGCGCCCAATGGGTGGTGGTGTTGAGATAATCCACCGCCCGCAGGATATCGTCGATATCTCGATGCTCGAGGATCGTCTGCCGCTCGGTCATCCATTCGGTGATCGCGGCGATATCCGCCTCGCTCAACTCGCGGTCGCCATGCGGCTTGATCTCGGACTTGCGAATGTTGACGACGGCGATCTGGTCCATGTCTATGCGGCGCTGCCGGTTCTCGGTATCGACCCGGAACACGAAGGCCCCGTTCTCGCGCACCCTGAAGTAATAATCGGGGAGATCGCCCGCCATGTTTGTTCCTATCTCAGCCCTTCGCAGAACGCCTGTATCCGCCCGCAGGCCTCTTTCAGCGCCGTGTCGGAGGTAGCGTAGCTGACCCGAAAGTTCGGGGAAAGCCCGAAGGCCGCGCCAAAAACCACGGCGACACCGGTCTCTTCCAGAAGGGCGGTGGCGAAGGCCTCGTCATCCTCGATCAGCGCACCCCCGGCACTCGTCTTGCCGATCAGCCCCGCAATCGACGGGTAGACATAGAAGGCCCCGTTGGGCACCGGGCACTCCAAGCCGTCGATCTCGTTCAGCATCGACACGACCAGATCGCGGCGGCGCGTGAAAACGGCGTTGTTCTCGGCAATGAAGGCATGGCTGCCATTCAGCGCCTCGACCGCCGCCCATTGGCTGATCGTGCAGGGGTTGGAAGTGCTCTGGCTTTGGATCTTGCGCATGGCGGAAATCAACCGCTCCGGCCCCGCCGCATAGCCAATCCGCCAGCCGGTCATGCAATAGGCCTTGGAGACGCCATTGCAGGTCAACGTGCGCCCGTAGAGCGCCGGTTCCACCTGTGCGGGGGTGCAGAACTGAAAATCGTCATAGGCGAGGTGTTCATACATGTCATCGGTCATCACCCATACTTGGGGGTGGCGCAGCAGCACGTCGGTCAGGCCCTTCAACTCGTCCCATGTATAGCCCGCCCCGGTGGGGTTCGACGGCGAATTGAAGATGAACCAGCGGGTTTTCGGCGTGATCGCGGCCTCGAGCGCCTCTGGCGTCAGCTTGAACCCGGTCTCGATGCCCGCAGGCACCACCACCGGCTCGCCGCCCGCCAGCAAAACCATGTCGGGGTAGCTGACCCAATAGGGCGCGGGGATCACCACCTCATCGCCTGGATTGAGCGTCGCCATAAGCGCGTTGTAGAGAATCTGCTTGCCGCCCGAGGCGACGCTGACCTGAGACGGCGCATACTCCAACCCGTTGTCGCGCTTGAACTTGGCGCAAATCGCCGCCTTCAATTCGGGGATGCCATCGACGGCGGTGTATTTGGTCTTGCCCTGCTCAATGGCGAGAATGCCCGCCGCCTTGATATGGTCGGGCGTGTCGAAATCCGGCTCGCCCGCGCCAAGGCCGATCACGTCGCGCCCCGCTGCTTTCAGTTCCTGCGCCTTCGTCGTCACCGCGATGGTGGGCGATGGCTTTACGCGAGATAATGTCGCGGACAGATCGGACATAGCCGCCCCCGGTTTGAATTCACCTGACAAATCTCATAAGTTGCCGCCAAAGGTTGATCAAGGACGATCGCCGGAAAGGGATGAGATGACAACAGACACCAATGAAAGCTGGTTTGACCCCGATGCCACCACCTTCGGCGACCGCGTGGCGGGTGCCCGCGAACGCTCGGGCATGACGCAAGGCGACCTTGCCAAGCGCCTCGGCGTAAAGCTGAAGACGCTCAAGGCCTGGGAAGACGACCTTTCAGAGCCCCGCGCGAACAAGTTGTCGATGATGGCGGGGCTTCTTAATGTCTCGCTCTTGTGGCTGCTCTCCGGCGAGGGTGAAGGGCCGGGCGCACCCGAGGCTGGGGAATTATCTCCTGATGTCACTGAAATGCTGACAGAAATTCGCGATATCCGCACACAGTTGACACGGTCTACAGACCGTCTCGCGCGTCTGGAGAAGACCCTGCGCGCCAAGCTTCGGGAAGAAGCCGGTGAATGAGGCACCTGGCGCGGCACATGAGCCGCATGCGCATCGCGTGAAGCGCTTGCATATGCGGGCGATGCGCCGGGGCATCAAGGAGATGGACATCATCCTGACCCGCTTTGCCGATGCGCGGCTTGCCTCTATGGACAACGAAGCACTTGATCGGTTTGACGCGTTGCTGTGCGAAAACGATCAGGATCTCTATCAATGGGTGACGGGCCAAACGGCCCCACCTTCCAATTTCGTCGCGCTCATCGCCGAGATCACCGAGCGAGCACACGGCGAAAACTAGTGCGTATTTTAGGGGATTTCGTCAGGGTTTACCTAATGTTCGGGTTTGTCGCTCAGGTTCGGCTGCGAGCAGTATCGCACGGAGACGGACATGAGTTTTCACAGCCCCCGGAACACGCCGCCTGTCAATGATGGCTTCATAAGTGGCTATTTGGACGCGCTGTCATTGGTCGAACGGTTACATCGGCTCTTGCTTGATGTGATCAAGGACGAATTCGAGCGCGTGGGCGTGCTCGAGATCAACGCGGTACAGGCGCTCTTGCTGTTCAATATTGGCGATAACGAGGTCACCGCAGGTGAGCTCAAGACGCGTGGCTACTATCAAGGCAGCAACGTCAGTTACAACCTCAAGAAACTGGTCGAAATGGGCTATATGCACCATCAACGCTGCGAAGTGGATCGCCGATCCGTTCGGGTACGACTGACCGAGAAGGGCCGCCACATTCGGGATGTCGTCGCAGGTCTCTTCGCGCGTCATGCCGAAGGGTTGAAGGGGCGCGGAGTTCTGGGACCAGATGGCATAGATCAGATCACGGCGTCGTTGCGCCGGGTCGAAAGATACTGGGCGGATCAGATCCGCTATATTTACTGACGTGGCGCCGCCTCGGATGGTGCAAGCGCACCCAACTGGATATCGCTGATTTCACGAAATAGCTTGCGCGCCATCGCCTCTTGGAAATCTTCAAAACCCTGCGCAACCTCCAAGAACGCTCCAGGGCCGCGCAGAACCTCGCGCCGGTAATGCGCGACCACCTCGGCATCATGCCCGAGAATCACAAGCCCGTTGACGGTGACGCCATCAAAGGGAAAGTGCCTGTAGGCCAGCGCCGGCGCGAACCCCTCATTGTTGATCCCGTCACCCGAGACGTCAATCACCCGCCGGTCACAGGCAGGCGCCTGCGTCAACACTTGCGCCCCATACCCCAATGCCGAGCCAAGCGCCGTAGGGTAATCCGAGGTCGAACGCTCCATCTCCGCAAGCACCGCGACCGCGCGGTCGATATCCCCATCAGAGCGCAGGACGCTCCAATCCAGATGCCGCTTTTCCTGAAAGCGGCCACTCCATTCATAGACCGCCAACGCGACATCGCCCTGCCCACCTTGCAGTACGGCATGCCGGATTTCGGGCGCGTCGAGCGCAGCGGCCAACCCGACCCGTTGCAGCGCGTATTCCTCGTCGTCCACAGAGGACGAGACATCAAGCGCCAGTACCAGCGCGAGGCGGCAGGCCGCCTGCGCCGGGGAGGCTGCAACCGCGATCAACAATGCCGCCGCGAGCCTCACCAATGGCCGATATTCTCCATACTCGTCCATGGTTCCTTGGGCGCAAGGGCCTCCCCCTCTTGTAACAGTTCCACCGAAATATTGTCGGGGCTGCGCACAAACGCCATCCGCCCTTCTCGCGGCGGGCGATTGATTTCCACACCATTATCCATAAGATGCTGGCACATCTCGTAGATATCGCCGACAGAATAGGCCAGGTGCCCGAAGTGACGGCTATCCGACGGCAGCCCCTCGTCGCCATCCCAATTATAGGTCAGCTCGACCGGGCATTCTTCTTGCCCTTCGGGTGCCATGAAGACAAGTGTGAAACGCCCTCCATCGTTGTCCCAACGGCGCGTTTCCTTGAGCCCCAGCAGGCCAAAGAACCGCATTGTCGCTTCAAGGTCCTTTACCCTGACCATCGTGTGCAAATATCTAATGCGCATCACTTGCATTCCTCCGTCGTTGCATTTGTCCTGAGGATAGAGGCACTCGCGCGAGTGTCGAGGCAAAAACCAGAGCAAACCACCCTGCCCGTCTCAGAATTCGGAACGAATTCCGAGGCTGACTGACGTCTCTTCAACATCGAACCGGCTGATATTGGACCGGCTGCGCTCGCTCGTCACGGTGAGCGTGGGCACAAAGCCCATGTAACCCCAGTCGTTGAACGTGGCCGTCACACCACCGAACACCGACTCGTCATCGCGCCCCCCGGGCACGTTGATGAACCCCACCTGATAGCGCCCGTAATCCAGCCGGCTGACCCCAAGGGAAAACTCCAGGCTCGCCGGCCCGAGCTCGCGACCGAGGGCATAGGTTGCAATGCCGGTCCATTGGTCTGACGTGCGGTTGACACCGCTGCTGTCAGCATCTCGATATTGCAGCCGAAACCCGACACGCCCGCCCCCCTCAAGGCTCATCCCGATCCCTGCAAAGGCTCCGGAAATGGTACTGTCCGCGCCGCGCGCGGCCTCGTCCTGCTGCTCCTCCAGAGAGCCGCCAAAACTGAGCAGAAATCGCTCGTCCAGGCGCTGATACCGGGCAACGCCAAGGCGCGCGAAATCATAGAGGGGATCGCCGCCGTACCAGACGCGACCACCATCGAGATCGAATTTCCACGTCACGGTTTCACGCGAGCCGCGTAAATATTGGGTCACTCCCAGCTCTACGAGCGTCGACGACAGGTCGTCCCCGCTTAGACCGACCACGCGGTCGGAGATGTCCACCCGTCGTGCCGTGACCCGACCGCGCAGGCGGGTTTCACGCCCCTCGCTCTGCGCGATCCTGTAAGACAGCGAGCCATGCGCCTTGGTGATCACGCCAGAGAGCGCTCGTGCCGATGGGCTGAGATTGCCGACCACTGGCACGCCGTCAATCACATTCAGTGGGCTGTTTGAGCCATTATTCACGTTGTCCGAGGGTGCGGTCGACACGCGCAAATCAAAGCGCAAGGGGTTGCGCGCGCGTACATTCTGGAACGCACTGACAGTCCGCGCGCGTGCAACCTCATCGGGCGCATGATCGACCGCTCGCCGCAGCCAGAACTGCGACCCTGTCAGTCGTTCGTCGGCAAAGCTCAGCTGTGCCGCGAGATTGGCGGCCTGATAGCGCTGCTCTTCGGTGTTTGAATGCCAATAGGCGAGCGCCGCCTTCCTTTCGGCCGGACCAAACGCACGCGCCTGCGCCAATGCAAGCGCCTGATAGTAATGGGCGCGCGGATTGTCCTTGCCGGCCTCCAAGAGCCCCTTGCTGAGATCGTAGGCCAAACGCGACTCGCCCGCAGCCAAGGCCTGCGCTGCCAACGCATCCGCTTGCGCAAGAGACAGCCGGGCGGACTCGGACAAAGCCGATCCGCCCGCCATCAAGGCGACCAGAGCCGCCCCGAAAAAGGCCCGCTCAGGGCGAGGCAACGTCAGGATTGACAAGGTTGCAAAGCTCGGCATCTACGGTCTGCCCACATTGATCGAGAACGAATATGCCGGTCTCCAGCAGCTCGCCGTTCAGACCCAGATCTTCAAGCTCTGGCCCGCCACCGAGATCGTCAAGATTGATAATACCAGCCACGGCGTCGGCATTCGGCCCGCCGAACACGCCGCCATATGACCCCAGGACCGTACGCGAACCATCCGCTATCCCGTCCTCGTTAAGGTCTTCTCGGCTATCAATTTCAACGTCACCGTTGAAAGTGCCATTTCCAGCAATCGGCGAGGTCACGAGAACGACCGACGGAAGCCGGGTGTTTGTCTCCACCAAACGGCGGTCAAAGACATTACCCTCGACACTGTTATCCGCGAAATCGGCGTTGATGAACACCTTGCCATCCACTGAAACCGCCTGTGTCGGACGCAACTCTTCGGGGAACGCTTCGCTGGTCAACAGATCGACCGGGATCTCCGCCAGATCCGACCCGTTCGTGACGCCGATATTGCTGATCCCGACATAGCGCCCCGCATAGCTGACAAGACCTGTCGTTTCGCTGACCTCAGGCGGCGTGTAATCACCGTCGCGCTCGAAAAACCCGCCACGGAACCCGATATTGCGAGGTCCGCCGCTTCCGACCACCGCGGCGCGCACGGAATTGCTGTTGGACGATTCCTTGGCGAAGGCGGTGAAATGCCGGTCAAGCGGGTCATTCTGTACGCTGAACCCAACATAGCCATTCCTGTCCAGCCCCGGACGACGCCGGTAGACTGCCCTTACAGGCACATCATCGAGGTTCAGCGCTTCGACGACCAATGTCTGAGTCGCTGCGTCAAAGCTGACACTGCGCACGTTACCGGCCAGTTCTTCGGGCACCGCAACTTCTGTGTTGACCGTGGGCGAACTGTCACCATCGGTGTTGGTTTCGCCGTCTGTGCTCCCGTCATCGGTCGTCCCGCCGTCCGTGGTCCCGTCATCGGTGGTGCCACCGTCGGTTGCGCTCTCGTCTTCGGTCGCCGATCTCTCGAACGGATTTGATCCGCCTCCACAGCCGCCCAAAAGGGCAGCGGCCATAAGGCCTGCCACGATTTGTTTCATGATGAGACTGCCCTCAATATGTCATTTGTTTCTTGTTTTTCAGAAACTTCCCGCTTTAGCCTTCAAAAGTCAATCACCGATGCAGGCAGCGGTTGTAGAAAAATACACTCTGTGGCGCTCTCGCACATACTCTCTATCGGCTTTCCTCAGGGGGCATCCCCAAGATATAGTGGACTGCGACTCGCTATAGTGATGAAAGGCTCCGCTATGCCCCTCAGCCCCGAACAACAGGCCGAAATTGACGCGCAACGCGGCCAAACGCATGAAACCCGGCGTACGACATCAGCCGGGATGGAGGCGCATCTCTACACGGCCCACCCCGTGCTCGATCACGGATTTGTCCGGGTAATAGATTACATGGGCGACGATGCCGCTATCGTTCAGGCGGCGCGGGTGAGTTATGGTGCCGGCACTAAACATGTACAGAACGACGAGGGGCTGATCCGCTACCTGATGCGTCACTGGCATTCGACACCCTTCGAGATGTGCGAAATCAAGCTCCATGTCAAACTGCCCGTCTTCGTCGCGCGCCAGTGGATCCGGCACCGCACCGCCAATGTAAACGAATACTCGGCGCGCTATTCGATCCTGGACCGCGAGTTCTACATCCCGGCCCCCGATGCGCTCGCGGCGCAATCGACAACCAACAATCAGGGGCGCGGTGCGGCGCTTGAGGGCGACGAGGCGCAGCGTGTGCTGCGCATCCTGACCGAAGATGCGATGCGCTGCTATGACCACTACGAAGAGATGATCGGACAGGACGGCCAGCAAGGGCTCGCGCGCGAGCTGGCACGGATGAATCTGCCCGCCAATATCTATACGCAATGGTATTGGAAGGTCGATCTGCACAATCTTCTGCATTTCCTGCGCCTGCGCGCCGACGCCCACGCTCAATATGAAATCCGGGTCTATGCCGACGAAATCTGCCGTCTTGTCGCCGATTGGGTGCCCTATGCCTATAAGGCGTTCGAGGATTACCGGATGGGCGGCGCGACGCTCTCGGCAACGGCGCTCGAATGCGTGCGACGGATGCTAAAAGGCGAAGAGGTCACGCAGGATACCTCCGGCATGTCCAAGGGGGAATGGCGTGAATTTCAGGGGGTGATTGGATAACTGAACGCTTGCTGCGCGGCGCAAATCGAGTGATTGCGGCGCCGCGCCTTGGTTCGTTTCCGCTTGGAATAGGAACGATGGCTTCATGCCGCTGGTGCAGAGCCTTCTGCAACGGCAAGCCCTTTGCATTCCGAAACGGACTTGGCATACGAGCTGACCGCGGTCAACGCATCACATCCCCGGACGTCCAAACAAGCCTGCGTGCAGCCAGTGCCAGAGCAATCCCAATCGCCACCCCCACGCCATCGGCAAGCAGGTCCGCCCACTCAGCGCTGCGCCCGACATGCGGTTGCACGATCTCGATCAGCGCGCCATAGCACATCGCCCATAGACCGACGATGCGCCATTTGCGCGGGCGCGTGACCGATATCGGAAATACCAGCAGCAAAAACGCCACTGAATGCGCCAATTTGTCGACCCCAGGAAAGCCCGGCGGCCCCGGCATTTGCGGAGTGAGGGTCAGCAGGGCAATCAGCGCAGCAATCAGAGCGGTCAGCAAATAGGCCATGTGCGGCCCCTAGCCCCGACATGCGCCGCGATCAAGCCTTTAGCTCAGAAATCGAACAATTCCTCTAGAAACCCGCCACGCTTCTTGCGGGGCTTTTGTCCGCGCCCGTCATGGCCCCGGTCGTCGGGATCGGGCGCCGGTCCGCCGACTGCCCCGGCAGAGCGGTCAATGATCTTGTCCAGCTCGCCCCGGTCCAGCCAAACGCCACGGCATTGAGGGCAGTAGTCAATCTCGACCCCCGCACGCTCCGCCAGAACGAGTTGGGCACCATCGATTGGGCATTGCATAGGCACTCTCCTTTTGTTCACCTTTCAAGGGATGTGGGGAGTGCCTGCCCGATCCGCAACACTTGCCAATCACCGAATGACATGTACCGCGCAATTTGCGTGTCGCACGACTTTGGCCGCAGTCGACCCGAGCAGCAGATCCTGCATGCCCGGACGATGGCTGGCCAGCACGATGCAATCGGGCCCGTTCGCCTCTGCCCAGTCAAGGATGGTGCGCCCGGAATGTCCTTCGATCACATGCGAGCTGCCGTTCGGCAAGGTCGCAGCCATGGCGGCCAGCTCGGCCTCAACGGCTTTGTGCGCCTCCTTCAGATACCCCTGTGGCAAATAGGAAATCGCATAATCAGGCACGTGTTCGATAACATGCAGCAGGCTGATCTTACCGGCGTCGCCCGCCAAGAGACGCGCCGCGCTCAGCGCGCCTGCTGCGTCTCGGTCCGTATCGAAGGAAATCGGGACCAGAACGTGTTTGTACATGGGATGTCCTTTCGCATTTTGTCCACCAATACTGACGCGATGCTCGACGCCCTGCCTTGATTCAGATCACGGGCGCGTCACTCCTGCGCTGTCTGCATCTGTTGTGCGATCTGCGCCGCCCATTCACCAATGATCGGCAGAAACTCGATCTGGCTAAGCGCCCAAACCATGACCGACAACAGCACCGTAGCCCCCATCACCGTGCCAAGACCCACGGCCAGCCCGCGCGCAAAGTTGAACGCCAGCATGCGCGGCATCGAATTGTGAACCCGGATGAAGCGGTGTGCATTCAGTCGGGTCAACTCGCGTCGAAGCCCCGCCACCTCCTGCGTCAAATCTTCCGGTTGCTCGATATCTTTTTTCATCCAAAGCTCGCCACAACGTCATACATCACGGGCTCAAAGCTCTTGCACAACTCATTGATCTCGCGGTTCCGCTCCCGCATCTCGCTGCTCCGAAGCATCGCCTGAAAATCCTCGCGCGCACGCCACTTCGAATAATTGGCGATCCTGGTCTGGGCGTCATTGACATGCAGGCTGGCGGAAATAAAGCCGGGCTGTTGCGAGATGAAGTCGCTGTAAGCGGCGTTCAGCAAATCGAGGAGGTCCTCGCAAGTTCCCGGGGTCACTTCGAACGTCGTTATCACGGTCTGGTGAGCCGTGTCTGTGGTGATTTGCGGCATGACAAGCCTCCTTTGCTCCACAAGCCTAACACGCGGGCCATGCACGGTAAATTCCCGAGGGCTCTTAACCACCGCTTTACTCTTTTTAACGAGTGTTAAGGCAGAGGTAACCATGTTGAGATGCCTGCTTGTCCTTGTGATCTTGTCACCTTGGCTCGTCCTGGAGGCGCGTGCGGGGGCATGGCCGCGCGAGAAGGGTCAGGGGTTCCTCTCGGTGTCGGGCCAGATCGACCAACCGGATGACTTCGGCTTTTACAACCATTTCATTGGTCTCTATGCCGAATATGGCGCGACGGATCGCCTGACGCTCGGGCTTGATCTGGGGGGTGACACATTGCGCATGACAAAGGGAATTGCCTTTGCCCGCTGGCCACTTGGGCAGCTGGAGCGCCCGCTCAAACTCGCCGTAGAAATCGGCCTGGGTCAGGTCGATGGCCAAAACGCGCTGCGCCCCGGTCTATCGGTCGGACAGGGCTTTACGATCTGGGACCGCCACGGATGGGCGGCAGTCGATGGACGGCTCGTACTTTTCAAAAGTGGCGGCCATACTCTCGAAAGCGATATGACAATCGGTCTCAGCACCTCTCGACGCAGCAAGACCATCCTGCAAATCCAGACGGGCCGCCCGGCACACGGGCGGCCCTATACACGGCTGGCACCTTCTTTCGTCTACAGGATGAGACCCGGCGCATATCTCGAGTTTGGCCTGATCGCGCCGCTTAGCGGCAGTGGGAAACGCGGGCTCAAGTTAGGGATCTGGCGAAAGTTCTGAACGCGCAGCTCTCAGAGCGGATCGTCAATCCGCACCCGCAGGACCACCGTACCCGAAACAGGTACAGGCCAACGCAGGTTGATCCGGTCATTGTCTGGTCCCTGTTTGGCCTGAAAATAGGGCAGGACATGCGTCACCGCATCATTACCATCGCGTAAGGGCCCTGAGGGTAAAACCGATTCCACGACCTGTGCCCAAGCGCCAAACGGCAAACGCGGCGCGGGCCGAACGATCCAGGTGTTGTCCGCGCTTGCCTCTGTGTGCTGCATCAGCAATGGGTTCGCCACTGGCGTGCCGATATTGTGAAAGCTATTGTCGGCAAACGTGACATTGCGCACATTTTCATAGTTTAGATCGGCAAAGCTGGTATCGACTGTCTCGACCCGGTCCATCTCACCGATCGCCCGGAAGGTATTGCCCGTCACGATCATGCCGTTTAGAAAATGTCCCGCGCCATGCGGTTTGACAGTGATGAACGTGAACCATGGTGCCATGTCGCTGGCCAGAAAAACGTTGTCCGTGATGCTCAGAGCGCTGAACGAGAACTCGCTGGCAAATTCCGGAGCGGAGTCATGCTCGTTCGCCCATTCAATGAAACAATTATCAATGTAGTTTCCGGTGATCGTGCCCCGGTTATTTGTACGTGTCAGAACAAATCCTGCCGCGCGCACTCCATTCACCGCACTGTCTCCCTGAAACACGTGATTGCCGGAGATGATCGAGCTGCTTCCCGCAAGCACCGCGAAATGTCGAAACAATACCACCCGGTTATCGCGTATCTTGACGTCGTTGGCATTTGAATTGAGTGCTATGCTGGCACGTTCAGTCGACAGGAGCGGCCCCTCATCGGACAGGAATTGGCAGCGATCCACCATCATGCCCTGATCACCTTCGCCGTGGCTCGTGATACCACGATCCCGTGGCCGAGTGACAAAGCAATCGCGAAAATGGTTTGCAGAGCCCTGAGGCGGAAGCAAGACACCGCTGCAATCGCCCGAACATTGGAAATCAACCTCGGAGAACACCATCCTAGAGACGTCCTCGAAGCCACTGAAGTCGAGCATGTATTTGAACCGCCGGAAGGTATATGTCTGCGTGCCGGCCGCGTCAAAGAGAGGCTGGCTGATGTCGAGCCGTTGCGCACCGACATTTCGTGCAGTCACGTAAACTTCACGCCCTACGCCATTACCCTCGACCAATGATCCTACCGGAATATTGGCAACGTTGGCGACGTTGGTCAGCCGCTTGGCATTGTCCGGATCATAGCTCGCCTGGGCGGTCACCACGTCTGTTGCCCAGGCCGCGCCGGAAAACACCGAGAACTGACCGTTCTGAATGACGTGGCGCTGGTTGTAGGTGCTTCGATTGCCAACGGTGGCAGCCATGTCGACAGGCTCGCGCAGTGCCACCTTGCGCCCTGCCATGTCGAGCGTGACATGACCGGGATTGTTCAAGAGCGCCTGATAAGCTTTCTTGAACGCCAGCTCGCTATCGCCAAAGGCGTCGATATAGCTGGGCAGATCGTAATTCTTTGTCAGGGCCAGAATCGCCGCATCGGGCATCACGACGGTCCCCTCAAAGCGGATGCGATTCTGGATCGTTGTGCTTTCTCCGAGACGGTACGACCCGGCTGGCACAATGATTTCGCGGCCCTGCGCGGCGGTATCCGCCGCCTCGAATGCGCCATGGTCATCCGTGACACCATCGCCAATCGCGCCGAAGTCGCGCACGTCCACTGTGCTGATCACATCTCGCAGGAAAAAGCGGCTGACATCCTCGATCACGATGTCATCAATCCGCACGACTCCACCGCTCGGGCCGGTGAGGTCTAGACCGAAATGCCCAAAGATCGCCGCGCGCCCCCAAGGCATGTCAACGCCAACCCGCGTGCCGGTGCCGACGATTGCTTGCACCTCCAGAACCTCGCCATACGTCGTCAGCGTGGTTTGCGGGCCTGTCACTGTGACCCCAGGCAGAGGCTCTCCCCCTGCCCCACCCGCGAACGCCGCGATCCGCACATTCGGCAGATTGCCGGAGATCGCCTTGATCCGTGCGCGGATCTGCAAATAGCAGCCCGGCAGGATCGGTGTTTCGCCCATGTAGCGCAAACGCTGAACGGGTTCGGTTTTTTGCAACTCCAGCGCACCGCCAAAATCCTGATCCGCAGGCACGAATGCAGCATTCGCAGCATTCTCATAGGTGTCAGAGTTCGGTCTTCCGTCACCGCTCGACCATTGGCCCAAACCCGCCGAGAAGGGCTGGGGCATGAAAACGATGTCATCGGTAATTGCCTTGTTCATGGATATCCCTTTCCTGATCCCGCGCGGTGCGGGCGCCGCCCTCGGCTGGAGCGATGGAAAGGGGAGATATCAACAAGGCGTTAACCGCCTCTCATAGCACCGTAACGGAGCGGTGCAGGAATACGCAACGCCGTGGTCGCGCAGAGCCTAGAACCAAAAAGGCCCCGCCGAATACGGCAGGGCCCTGATGTGTCGCTGTCTGACGATATCAGGACGCGTCGGTGATGAACTTGACAGCATCGCCGAAGGTCTGGATCGTATCCGCAGCGTCGTCGGGAATCTCGATGCCGAATTCCTCCTCGAACGCCATGACCAACTCTACGGTGTCCAGGCTGTCCGCGCCGAGATCGTCAATGAAAGACGCCTTGTCGACAACTTTGTCTTCCTCGACACCCAGGTGCTCCACAACGATCTTTTTCACGCGGTCTGCGATATCGCTCATGTCTTGTTCCTCATTTTGTCTTGGGCAGTTTCGCCCGTTGTCTGCCCCCGCCCGGCCCGGGAAGCGGCGTGGATTATGCCCCATCGGGCGGTTCTCGATTGCCTGAACGGACAGGCCACCGGGAGAATCCGCAAGTTCCTCCGGCTAATCTGCGTGGCCTATAGCATATGCGAGGGCAATGGCAAATGCTTTCACTCCGCCCACTCACACCGATCTGACCCGGCGTAAACTCACAACATCGCCATGCCGCCATTGACGTGCAGGGTGGCTCCGGTCACATAGCCTGCCTCCGGGCTTGCGAGGTAGAGCACCGCGGCGGCGACCTCTTCGGGGTTGCCCATGCGCGCCATCGGGATCTGCGCGTTGAGCGCACTTTTCTGCTCATCGGTCAGCTTCTCGGTCATCGGAGTGGCGATAAAACCCGGGGCGACCATATTGGCGGTAATGCCCCGGCTCGCGACCTCGTGGGCGATGGATTTCGTAAGCCCCGTCAGCCCGGCCTTGGCAGCCGCATAATTGGCCTGCCCAGGGTTTCCGATAGCCCCCACCACAGAACCCACATTCACGATCCGACCCCAGCGAGATTTCATCATCGGGCGAACAACCGCACGGCACAGTCGCATCGCCGAGGTCAGATTGACCTCAAGCACATCATGCCAGTCACTATCTGACATCCGCATGAACAGCTGATCACGGGTAATGCCGGCGTTGTTCACCAATATGTCAAGGCCGCCCATCGCGGCGATCGCCGCCTTCGGCAACGCCTCGACAGCCTCCGCGTCGCCCAGATTGCAGGGTAGAACATGCGCACGCTCTCCCAACTCCGAAGCAAGCGTCTCCAACGGCTCCACACGCGTGCCGCTCAGCCCGACCGTCGCACCGGCACCGTGCAGCGCACGCGCGACCTCTGCCCCGATACCCCCCGACGCGCCAGTGACCAGCGCCGATTTTCCTGTCAAATCAAACATGCCTTGTCCTCTATCCTGTATCTTGTGCCGGAATCAGGCCCCGGCCAGCGCGTCTGCTGCCGCCTTGACATCGTCGGGCGTCCCGACGTTACGACAGCCTACTTCACGGTCAATGCGACGCACCATGCCAGACAGGGCCTTGCCCGCGCCAATCTCCCAGATCTCCGACACGCCCTGCGTCTTCATGTAAATTACTGCCTCGCGCCAGCGAACAGAGCCCGTTACCTGCTCGATAAGCAGCCTGCGGATCTCCGTGGGGTCTGTCACGCCACTTGCACGTACATTGGCCACGACAGGCACAACCGGCGCGCCAATCTCGACGTCGTTTAGCGCCAAAGCCATGGCCTCTGCGGCAGGTGCCATCAGAGCGCAGTGGAACGGCGCGCTCACCGGCAAGAGCATCGCGCGCTTGGCGCCTTTGGCCTTGGCGAGATCCACGGCGCGTTCCACCGCCGCTTTGTGGCCAGAGACCACGACCTGCGCTGGATCGTTGTCATTCGCCGCCTGACATACCTCGCCCTGCGCTGCGTCTTCCGCAACTGCGCGGACAGCATCAAGCTCGAGGCCAAGGATAGCCGCCATCGCGCCGACGCCCACAGGGACAGCCTGCTGCATGGCTTGGCCCCGGATACGCAGCAGGCGCGCCGTGTCTGCCACGCTGATGGCTCCGGCCGCCGCCAGAGCGGAATACTCGCCAAGAGAATGTCCCGCGACATACGCGGCCACCTCAGCCAGTTCAACGCCCTCGGCCTTCAACGCACGCACGGCCGCAAGCGAGGTCGCCATCAAGGCAGGCTGCGCATTCTCGGTCAGGGTCAGCGCCTCTTGATCGCCCTCCCAGATAAGCGCGCTCAGCTTTTCGCCAAGCGCCTCGTCCACCTCGTCAAACACCGCGCGCGCGGCCGGATAGCTCTTGGCCAGATCGGCCCCCATGCCGATCACCTGAGCGCCCTGGCCCGGAAAAACGAATGCTCGGCTCATCTACTCACCTCCCTCGAAAAGTGCCCCCGGATACATCGCCGTGCCTGCCATGGCAACGGCTTTGAAACCTCGCGCAAACATGCAGGCTCGCTGTGCGCCGGCAATCATTGCGCAGCAGTCACATCCGGCTACATTGCGTGCACCAGACGGGAGAACTTCGATGCCACTCACCAATTCCGTAACAACCTATGGCCGCGTGACCAAGAGTTTTCATTGGCTCACGGCCCTCTTGATTTTAGCGAACCTGCCGATTGGCTGGTTGGCGACGGAACTGGCCCACCAGGTCGAGGCCGCCCCGACAGAGACCCTGATCGCGCGTGCGGCATTTCTTTTTTCACTGCATAAGACGCTTGGCGTTGGGATTTTCTTTGTGGCGCTTGCCCGCATTCTGTGGGCGATCACGCAACCAAAGCCGGGCCTGTTGAATGGCGACCGCCCGCTTGAGGCATGGGCCGCAGAGACGGTGCATTGGCTGCTCTATGGCTCGCTCGTTCTCGTCCCGCTGTCCGGCTGGGTCCATCATGCGGCAACCTCGGGGTTTGCCCCGATCTGGTGGCCCTTCGGCCAGACCCTGCCTTTGGTACCCAAATCAGACTCCTTGTCTCAGATTGCCTCGACCTTGCATTTCATTTTCATGCTCGTTCTCGGCGGTGCCGTGCTTGCGCATGCGGCCGGCGCTGCCAAACATCATATTCTCGACGGGGATGCCACCCTGCGCCGCATGTTGCCCGGTCAAACCCCCGCCACACCGACCGCCCGCCAACCCGGGCATGCCTTGCCCCTCATCGCGGCCCTCATCGTTTGGGGAGGTGCTATGGGTGGAGCGACGGCGCTTGGCTGGTTCGCGGAGTCGGAGACAGCAAGCGGCGCGAAACTGGCCAGTGTCGAGAGCGACTGGCAGGTCGAGAGCGGTCAGTTGCAGCTTACGATAGAACAGATGGGCTCATCCGTGACCGGAAGCTTTGGCGAATGGACCGCCGACATCACCTACTCCGAAACACCTGACCCCCAAGGAAAACATGGCACCGTCGATGTGACTGTCGGCATTCAATCCCTGACGCTCGGCTCGGTCACAAAGCAGGCCATGGGTGCGGATTTCTTCAAGGTGAGCGAATTTCCGACAGCGACATTCACTGCTGACATTCTGAGCACGCCAAACGGCCATGTCGCCAAAGGCTCTCTCTCCATACGGGCACAATCCGTTCCTGTAGAGATGCCCTTCGATCTGAAGATCGAGGACGGCACTGCGCAGGCGAATGGCTCACTTACGCTGGACCGACGCGAGTTCAACATCGGAAATGGGGTGAGCGATGAAGGATCGCTCGCCTTTGATGTCGATGTCGGTTTTGAATTGACCGCGACACGCGCGAACTAATCCAACTTCCGCGCCTCATCTATCAACATGACAGGAATACCATTGCGGATAGGATAGGCCAGGGCCGCTGACCTGCTGATCAGCTCCTGCGTCGCGGCATCATATTCCAGAGTGTTTTGGCTCTGCGGACAGATCAACGCTTCCAGCATGCGCCTGTCAAACGCCGGAGGTGTCTGCGCATCCTCCCTCATTGCATGATATCCTCGTTGTCTCCACCGCGCAGCGCATACTCGATCAGCGTCACAAGCGTCTCGCGGCGGGTGCTCAGCGATGGCGCCTCGAGCAAGGCCTGCTTGTCTTCCGGCTCGAACCCGAGAAGCATCGAGAGGGAATTGATCAATAGCTCGTCCTCGGCCTCTTTCAGAGAATCCCAATCCGTCTGCAATTCACGGGCCTGAAAATAACGCGCGAGTATGTTCATGAAGGCGGAGCGGTCAAACCCGGGATCGCCGTCCGCCGGTCCCATGTCCCGCTCGAAGCCCGCCCAAGACACCTTGGCACGTCGGTAGGGCGTAAACCCCTCCACCTCGTCCGCGATCCGATACCGCGAGAGACCGGTCAGGGTGATCATGTAACGTCCGTCCTCAGTCTCGGAGAACTGCGTCACACGGCCTACGCAGCCTATGCTGTGCAGGCCGGTGCCACCTTCGCGCCCCGGCACACGGTTGGGCTGCACCATGCCTATGAGTCGACCGGGCGTTTTCAGCGTATCGTCAAGCATCGCAAGATAGCGCGGCTCGAACAGATGCAACGGAAGGCAAGAACGCGGCAAAAGCAGCGCGCCCGGCAAAGGAAAAATCGGAATGATCTCAGGCAGATCGAGATTGTATGTCATGATGCTGAATTAGCCCGACACGCGGCTCAGGCAAATATCATCGAACTAAGTTTGCGCCGCCCGCTCAGCAGCACCGGATCGTTCGGCTTGAGCGCCTCGAAAATCGTGAAAAGCTGCGCCTTGGCGGCCCCGTCATTCCACTCGCGATCCCGGCGGAACAACTCCAGCAACTCGTCCACCGCCTCCTGCGCGTGGCCGCTGGCATAAAGCGCCTGCGCCAGATCGAACCGCGCCTGATGATTGTCCGGATCGGCCTCCACGGCGGCGCGCAAATCACCAACGGGCCCTGCGTTTTCAGCTTGCCGCGCTAGTGCAAGCTGCGCATGCGCAGCTTCGATTTCCGGCGCCTTGCTAATCTCCGCCGGAGCCCCGTTCAGAATCGCCTCGGCCTGATCGAGATCACCCGCCGCGATCTGCGCGCGCGCCATGCCGGCAAAGGCGCGGGCGTTCTGCCCGTCCTCTTGCAGGATCGCGGCATAGGTCTGCGCGGCATCCGTCACCGCCCCCTGATCCAGCATCTCGTCGGCGGCATCGAGCGCCTCGTCCAGACCACCACCTTCGCCCTCGGCCGCGCCGCCCGAGGCCTCGACCACGCGGGCAACAAAGGCGTCGATCTCCGAGGGCGGCAACGCCCCTTGAAAGCCGTCAATCGGCTGGCCTTGCCAGAACGCATAGACCGTCGGCAGAGATTGCACCCGCAACTGACCCGCGATCATCTGGTTCTCATCGACATTGACCTTGGCCATCTTGACGGCCCCGCCAGCCTTGCTCACCGCCGCCTCTAGCGCCGGACCAAGCGTCTTGCACGGGCCGCACCACGGCGCCCAGAAGTCCACGATCACCGGCACGCTCTGCGACGCCTCGACGACCTCGGCCATAAAAGTGGCCTCCGAGACATCCTTGACCAGTTCGCCTGCCGCAGGTTTGTTCTGTCCTTGACCCAATTCAAGCATTGTCACTATCCTTCATCCTTGTGTTGGCCCCTATATGAGGGGCTGAGGCGCGGATTCAAAGGTCGAATTGCGCGAAAACCGGCGCGTGATCCGACGGTTTTTCCCAGCCGCGCGCCTCGCGCAGGATACGGCTGCCATGGGCGGCGGCGCGGATGTCGCCACTCGCCCAGACATGATCCAGCCTGCGGCCCTTGTCGGCGGCGTCCCAGTCTCGCGCGCGGTACGACCACCAGCTGTATAGCTGGCCCTCGGGAATGTCGGCCCGGGTCACGTCATGCCAGCCGCCCGCCTCCATCGCGTTGCCCAGATGCTCGACCTCGACCGGCGTGTGGCTGACGATCTTCAACAGCTGCTTGTGCGACCAGACGTCATCCTCGCGTGGAGCGATATTGAGATCGCCCACCAGGATCGCCTTTTCCGGGCGGCTGTCGCGAAACCAGTCGCGCATCCCGGTCAGGTAATCCAGCTTCTGGCCAAATTTCTCGTTCTTCTCGCGGTCGGGCACGTCGCCGCCCGCAGGCACATAGAAATTATGGATGGTGACCCCGTTCTCCAGCCGCCCCGCCACGTGGCGGGCATGACCCAATGAGGCGAAATCCATGTCGCCCGCATCCTCGATCGGCAGTTTCGACAGGATCGCCACGCCGTTATAGCCCTTCTGCCCGCGCGCAACCATGTGGCTGTAGCCAAGCGCCTGAAACTGCTCCAACGGGATCTTGTCCACCGGACTCTTGCACTCCTGAAGGCACAGGATGTCGGGCCTCTCCTCCTCCATCAGCCGCGCCACAAGCCCCTCGCGCAGGCGGACCGAATTGATGTTCCATGTGGCGAGGGTAAAGGCCATGCGTGCTCTCCTGTCTGCGTTCTCGCAGACCCTAAAGCGAGGCGCGCCGCGTTTCCAGCCGCGATTGCGCGGCGCCGCGGTTTCTTCTGGCCATAAATATCCCCGGGGGAGTCGCCGCCCCGCGGCGACGGGGGCCGCGCCCCCAAAATCCCGAGCCCGGACAGAAAAAAGCCCCGGCGCGAAGCCGGGGCCAGTCCAACAGGGAGGTTCGTGTATTAACCGTACACAATAGTATAATAGCAGATTAATCCTGATCCGCAGATACGACTTTGATACAGGTCAACAAACCGTGGCCATTACACCACAAGGCGATATCCACCCGATTCGGTTACCAGAAGGCGAGCGTTGCCCGGATCGGGCTCGATCTTCTGCCGCAATCGGTAAATATGCGTCTCCAGCGTATGCGTTGTCACCCCCGCATTATAGCCCCAGACCTCGTGCAATAGAACGTCACGCGGTACCACACCCTCTGTAGAGCGATAAAGATACTTCAGAATATTCGCCTCTTTTTCGGTCAGCCGCACCTTGCGCTCATCTTCGGTGATGAGCATCTTCATGGCTGGCTTGAACGTATAGGGCCCAAGCTGAAATACCGCATCTTCCGATTGTTCATGCTGACGTAATTGAGCGCGGATACGCGCCAGAAGCACCGGGAATTTGAACGGCTTGGTGATATAATCGTTGGCTCCCGCATCTAGCCCGAGGATCGTGTCGGCGTCGCCGTCATGGCCTGTCAGCATCACAATGGGCGCCTTGACCCCCTGCTTGCGCATCAGACGACACAGTTCGCGCCCGTCCGTATCCGGCAAACCCACATCAAGGATCACAAGATCGTAGATCATGTCCTTGATCTTGCCCATCGCAGAGGTGCCGTTCGACGCCTCGAACACATCGAAATCCTCTGTCACGACAAGCTGCTCACCCAATGCCTCGCGCAGATCATCATCGTCATCCACGAGAAGAATTTTCTTGACTTGTGCCATTGTGGTTTTCCTTCCTTTGCCGGAACATGCGCCACCGGATCGCTTGCGGCAAGATGTGCAACACGACTTTCACGCCCACGTGTTGCTGCGAGAGCGTTTCTTTTCATTCGTTACAAAAAGCTCTAGATATAGCGCATCTCACGAAATGGTATCCGCATGACACTTGCCCCCGATATAACAGAACTCACCGCGCGCGCCCGGTCCGATCTGCGAATGGGCGTGCCAGTCGTACTCTCCGGATCAAGGGGGGCCGCACTTGTCATGGCCGCCGAAACACTCGATGCACAACGGCTCGCGGATCTGCGTGCACTCGGGCACAGCCCTGTCCTGGCAATCACCGCGCGGCGGGCTGCGACACTCAAGGCGCGCGCCTATGACGGAGACCTTGCACGGGTCGTACTCCCACCGGACGTGTCGCTGGGCTGGATTCTGGCAGTGGCAGATCCGTCAGACGATCTCAAGACACCCATGAAAGGGCCGCTCACGTCCGAACGCGAAGGAGCTGCGGATCTGCACAGGCTGGCTCTTTCACTGGTCAAATCCGCCCGGCTTCTGCCCGCCGCGCTTGTTCTGACATTGCCTGACGGCGTGGAATTTGCGCGGCGCAACGGACTGACCCAGCTCGACGCGCGCGACGTCGCCCCCGAGCTTGAACAGTCCAGCGCACTGCACCCCGTGGTCAGTGCCCGACTGCCTCTCGAAGTGTCCGAGGCCGGGCGGCTGCATATCTTCCGGCCCGAAAATGGCGGAGAGGAACATTATGCAATAGAGATCGGGCAACCAGACCGTCACGCGCCGGTTCTTGCAAGACTGCATTCAGCCTGTTTCACCGGTGATCTGATGGGTAGCCTGAAATGCGATTGCGGCCCGCAATTGCGCGGTGCACTCGCCCAGATGGGGGCTGAGGGCACCGGCGTCCTGCTGTATCTCAACCAGGAGGGGCGCGGCATCGGCCTTGCCAACAAGATGCGCGCCTACTCCCTTCAGGATCAGGGGTTCGACACGGTCGAGGCCAATCACCGCCTTGGCTTTGAGGATGACGAACGGGATTTCCGCATCGGCGCCCGCATTCTCACGCTGATGGGGTTTTCTGCGGTGCGGCTATTGACCAACAATCCAGCCAAGATCGCGATGATGGAACAAAATGATATCGAGGTGGTCGAGCGCGTTCCCTTGAAGCTGGGCGAGAATATTCACAACCACGCCTATCTTGCCACAAAGGCCGCCAAATCCGGTCACCTGCTCTGAGGAAAACGGGGGGCTCACTCGTCCTTTCTGTCGGGAACCGGGTCATACCCGCATCGCCCCCAAGGATTGCAGCGCGCGATGCGTTTGAGCGCGAGCCACCCGCCCCGGACAGCACCATGACGCTCCAACGCGTCCAGTGCATATTGGCTGCATGTCGGCTGATACCGGCAATGCCAGCCAACCCAAGGGCTCAGAATCATGCGATAGCCCTTGATGGGCAAGGCCATGAACCGCGCCAGCGGGCTCACGCCCTGCCCCGCAGCTTCTTCAACGCGTGTATGAGATCTTCCCGCAACGCCCCGTAGTCCCGGGCTGCGGTCTCAACCGGACGACCGATCAGCACATAGTCCCAGCCGGGTTGCCCGTGGATGTGCAAGACCTCGCGCGCCACGGCGCGCAGACGGCGCTTGGCCCGGTTGCGCGCGACCGCGTTGCCGACCTTCTTGGAGCAGGTAAAGCCCACGCGGATCGAAGGGTCATCATCTCGCCGGTCGCGCCCCTGCACCATCATCGCGGGCGTGCCCTGCCGGCGCGCGCGGGCCGCGGCAAGAAAGTCGGCGCGTTTGCGCAGCACCTTTAATCCACCATGCGCGCATGACGAAACCGCCGGGGGCGTGTTCCCTGGCTTGCGGTCAGGGGCCTCCGGCGGTGTCATGATCGTCACAATGTGCTGCGCTTACGCGCTCAGCGACTTGCGGCCACGCGCACGACGTGCGTTCAGGATCTTGCGGCCGGCCTTTGTGGCCATGCGCGCGCGAAACCCGTGGCGGCGTTTGCGAACCAGGTTCGAGGGTTGAAAGGTGCGTTTCATCGCTCCGTCTCCGACTTTGGGGTCACGCCGCAATCGGAATCGCGCACGGCCCTGATGTATCCGAAGCCCGCTCTATAGTAGCGGTCCGCAGCCAAGTCAAACCCCTGCAACGCGTATCTGCAACAAAATCCTGCGGGATCTGTGCGATGATGTTACAAGCGATGCGAAATATCCGCGCAAAGAGGTCCCGGTCATCACCCCCGTTCACCCCCACGTGAGGCCACTGGTAGAGCGGCAAGCGACTGTGCAAGTAGAAGACAACGCAGTCAAACCCGAGCAGGATCATGGATAGCAGCATGCAGCATTCGACCGAGCAGAAATCCGGAGGCTGGGCGCGACACGCGCCGCTTGCCATCATTCTCACCGTGGCCGTCATCGGCTATTTCACCCTGCGCGACTACATCACCTTCGACACGCTGCGCGACAACCGCGAGGCGCTGCTGGCCTTTCGCGACGCCAATTTCGGGCTGATGATGCTGAGTTTCATCGCGATCTATTTCGTGATCGTGGCGTTTTCGCTGCCCGGCGCGGCGGTGGCCTCGGTCACAGGCGGGTTTCTCTTCGGCCTCGTGTCGGGCACAGCGTTCAACGTGCTCGCCGCCTCGCTCGGGGCCTTCGCGATCTTTCTGGCCGCCCGTTGGGGTCTGGGGCAGACGCTCGCCGCCCGCATCGAGACCTCCGAGGGCACACTCAAGCGGCTCAAGGCCGGGCTGCACGACAACGAGATCAGCGTTCTGTTCCTGATGCGCCTCGTGCCCGCCGTGCCGTTTTTTGTGGCCAATCTCCTGCCCGCGCTGGTGGGCGTGCGGTTCGTCAATTTCGCGATCACCACCGTGCTGGGGATCATCCCCGGAGCCATTGTCTTCACCTGGATCGGCGTTGGCCTGGGTGAGGTGTTCGACCGTGGCGACAGTCCCGACCTGTCGCTCCTGTGGGAGCCGCAGATCATCGGGCCGATCCTGGGCTTGTGCGCGCTCGCAGCACTCCCCATCCTGATCAAGAGCATTCGTGGCAAGAAGGACATTTGAGCATGCAAGAGATTAAGACGGATCTGCTGGTCATCGGCGCCGGCTCCGGCGGGCTGTCCGTCGCGGCGGGCGCGGTGCAGATGGGGGCGAGCGTGGTCTTGCTCGAAGGGCACAAGATGGGCGGCGATTGCCTGAATTACGGCTGTGTGCCCTCCAAGGCGCTGATCGCCAGCGGCAAGGCGGCCTATGCGCAATCGCATGCCGCGCCATACGGCGTGGCGAATGTGACCCCGGATGTGGATTACGCCGCCGCCAAGGATCATGTGGCCGGTGTCATTGCCCAGATCGAGCCGGTGGACAGCCAGGAACGGTTCGAGGGGCTCGGCGTGCGGGTGATCCGCGACTACGGCGCATTCATCTCGCCCAAGCAAGTGAAGGCAGGCGATCACCTGATCACCGCGCGCCGGGTGATCATCGCCACCGGCTCGTCGCCCTTCGTGCCGCCCATTCCGGGGCTCGACACGGTGCCCTATGAGACCAACGAAACGATCTTTGAGCTGCGCGAAAAGCCCGGTCACCTGCTGATCATCGGCGGCGGCCCGATCGGCATGGAAATGGCACAGGCGCATCGGCGGTTGGGTTGCGACGTGACGGTGATCGAGGGGGCCAAGGTGCTGGGTCAGGATGACCCGGAACTGGCACAGGTCGTGATCGACCGGTTCAAGGCCGAGGGAATCGGCATCGAAGAAAGCGCCATGGCCTCGGAAATTCGCGGCAAGGCGGGCGCGATCGAGGTCGAGGCCAAGGACGGGCGCGTCTTCAAGGGCACGCATCTGCTGATGGCCGTAGGTCGCCGCGCCAACACCGACAGCCTCAATCTCGACGCCGCCGGGATCGAGACCACGAAACGCGGCATCAAGGTCGACGCCTCGATGCGCACCACCAACCGTCGGGTCTACGCCATCGGCGACGTGGCGGGCGGGCTGCAATTCACCCATATGGCGGGCTATCACGCCGGGCTGATCATCCGGCAGGCATTGCTTGGCCTGCCCGCCAGGGAACGTACCGATCACGTGCCTTGGGCCACCTATACCGACCCCGAGATCGCGCATGTCGGCCTCACCGAAGAGGCCGCGCGCAAGGAACATGGCGGCAATCTCGACGTGGTGCGCTTTCCCTACACCCATAACGACCGCGCCATTGCCGAGCGCAAGACCGACGGGCTGATCAAGGTGATGGTGGTGCGCGGGCGGCCCGTGGGGGCGTCGATTGCCGGCGCGCAGGCGGGCGAGCTGATCAACCTCTGGGCCTTCATCCTCGCCAACGGGTTCAAGATGAAGCACGTCGCCAACATGGTGGCGCCCTATCCCACCTTGGGTGAGATCAACAAGCGCGTCGCCGGGGCCTATTTCTCGCCAAAGCTGTTCGACAGCCCTACGGTGAAACGTGTCGTCGGCTTCGTTCAGCGCTGGTTGCCCTGAGCGCTGCGGACCAAAGGAGGAAACGCTTGCTCAATACGCTTTCCGGACGGCTACTGATCCTCACGGCCATCTTCGTGATGCTGGCCGAAGTGCTTATTTTCGTTCCCTCCATCGCCCGCTTTCGAGAGGATTTTCTTCTAACGCGTCTGGAGCGGGCGCAGATCGCGTCGCTCGTGCTGCTGGCCGATGAAGAGGTGAACCCCGACCTGCAAGAGGAGCTATTGCGCAACGCGGGCGTGTTCAACGTGGTCCTGCGCCGTGACGAGGCGCGCCAACTTGTGCTGTCCTCGCCGGTCCCGCAACCGGTGTCCAAAACCTATGATTTGCGCGACGTGCCCGCCTTTACCCTCATTCGCGACGCGATGATGCGGCTTGCCACCCCCGATTCGCAGGTTATCCGCGTGATCGGCCAGCCCGTCCGCATGGGCGGCCTGCTCATCGAGATCACATTGCAAACCGGAGAGCTTCGTGCCGCGATGATCGACTACGGCCTGCGCATTCTGTGGCTGTCACTGGTCATTTCGGTATTTACCGCCGTCTTGCTCTTTTGGGTGGTTCAATGCTTTCTTGTGCGCCCCATCCGTCGGGTGGTGGGCAATATGCAAGCCTATGCCGATGCCCCCGAGGATGCCCGGCGGGTCATTACCCCCTCTTCCGGTATCCTTGAACTGCGAGAGGCGGAAGAAACGCTACAATCCCTGCAAACCCAACTTACAGGCTCGCTCAAGCAAAAAGAGCACTTGGCGCAATTGGGCGGCGCAGTCGCCAAGGTCAGTCATGATCTGCGCAATATCCTTACCTCGGCGCAACTCTTTACGGACCGGATCGAAACCAGTGAAGACCCTACCGTAAGACGCCTCGCACCCAAGCTGGTCAACTCGCTGACCCGTGCGGTGCACCTGTGCGAAGCGACGCTTGCCTACGGCCGCGCCGAAGAGCCCGGCCCGACCCTGTCACGCCTGCGCCTCGCAGAGCTTGTCTCGGACGTTGTCGAAAGCGAGCGGCTCGCTGCGGGGGATGCCGACGTCAGCTTTGCCGAAGATGTGCCGGGTGACTTGATGCTGCGCGCGGATTCCGAACAGCTTTATCGCGTCATCGGCAATCTGGTGCGCAACGCCCGTCAGGCAATCGTCAACAGCGGCGCACCCGGCGAGATCGACGTGATCGCGGATGAAGATGCTGACGCATGGATCATTCGCGTTGCCGACACTGGGCCCGGCCTGCCCCCCAAAGCACGCGAGCACCTCTTCAAGCCCTTTCAGGGCGGCGTCACAAAGGGCGGCACCGGCCTTGGCCTGACCATCGCGGCAGAGCTGGTACGGGGTCACGGCGGCTCGCTCTTGCTCGAGCACACTGACGAGACCGGCACCATGTTTTGCATCACTCTGCCCAAAGGAAATTTGGGCGAACCGGTCTGATTTCTGCCAAAACGCCCTTGCAATGCTCTGCGCCAGAGTCTAGATGCTGGCCTCACGGACCGATAGCTCAGCTGGATAGAGTACTTGACTACGAATCAAGGGGTCGGGGGTTCGAATCCTCCTCGGTCCGCCACTTACCCCCTTGATCCAGTTGACACTTTCCCGATCGTCTTGAATCGCACCTGCTGCGTCTTTCACTCTACGGACGCGGGTAAAGAGACAGGCAATCTTGCAGCCGGGGAGCAGGTCTCACTTAACCTTGAGCAAAAAGCCCCGTCAGCGCGCGCCGAACCACCCCTGTGACAGACGGCCGTTGGCCGCGGACATAGGGCAGCGGCCGACAAACCTCTATCGCGGCCACACCGACCCGCGCGGTCAGAGCGCCATTCACGATACCTTCGCCAAAACGCCGCGACAGCTTGGACAGGACACTGCCACCTGCGACGCTGCTGATCATGTCATCTCCCACCGCGACGGCCCCCGTGGCCAGCAAATGCGTCATGACCGCGCGTGCAAGCCGCCAACTGCCAAGAACACCCGCGCGTCCGCCGTAGATCTCGGCAACGGCACGTATCATCCGCAGGTTGGCCAGTGCCGCACCGATTACATCGGCCAACGCCAGAGGCACAAGCGCGGTCACCATGGCGACTTGCCGTGCGGCCAATTCCACCTCTCGCACCGCCAACGCGTCGAGGGGCGTCAGCACCTCTGCCTCTGCCAGACCTAACAAACCCTCCGTATCGAATTGCTCGACCTCTCGGGCCGACAAACGCTCCAGCCCCCACCGCGCCTCGGGGCGCGCCTCATAGAGGGCGCGCAGCTTGCTCACGACGGCGCGTGCGGCGCCCAGATCCTCGCCGCTGCGCGCCGCTGTTGCCTCGCGGCGCAAGGCATCGAGCCGCCCAAGCCTTGCAAACCCCGCGACTTCACGAAGGCCAATGACCAACGCAACGATCACCAACCCCGCTCCCATTGCCGCGACAACATATCCCAGCATCGGCATGCGTGCGATGAGCCCCATGGCGAAATCCCAGGTCGCCACCGACACAGCCACGCTGACCAGACCCAGAGCAAGCCCCCAAAACAGCCGTCCCAACCGCGACGGCGCGCGCCCCTGACCCGCGCCCCGCGCGATCACCGTCTGCATCGCCCCGCCCTCGGGGGCGTCGGCCATGTCCGGTATCGGCGGCGCGCGATCGGGGCCCTCATCCACGGCCTCATCCATCTCGATCAGCACCGGCCCTTTCGCCTTGCCCTCGCCACTCATGCGCGCTCTCCTTCGCTGCGCCAGATCATCAAAATATCCGGGAGCCCCTCGTCATTGCCCAAGCCCTTGCTGCGCGCGGTCTCGACAAAGCCTTGCCGCTCATAAAACGTCCGCGCAGCCGCATTCGCCTCCAGTACCCATAGCCGCAACGCATCGGTCTCAGCCTTGGCTTCCGTCAACAGCGCATGGCCCAGGCCCCGCCCGCGGTGCGCAGGACGTACATAAAGCGCGTGCAGCACGTCGCCGTCCCGCACGATGAACCCTGCCACACACCCGCGCTCGCGTATCACACGCACCCAACCCCAGCGGATCACGCGGGATAGGGCACGCAGATCATCTCTACGGCTGCGCACCAGGGGTAACCAAGGTGTCGCGCGGGTAAAACTCCACAGGATCACCGCCAGACTAGGCAAATGCCACAACTGTGCGCGCGCGGTCATCACACCCTGTCCCCGATCAGGAATTGCGCGGCCCGGTCAAGCCGGATATGCGGCGGCCCCTCGCCGGGGCGCAGGCTCAGGGGCGCGGGCGCAAATCGCATAACGCGATAGTCACGCCCGAGCCATTCGGTAGCCCCTGCCCTCGCCGGCGACAAAAGCTGTCCCGGATCCTCGGGCAACTCGCCCGCATGAAATGCTGCCTGACGACCAGTCTCCAACAGCTGCCCACGCACGCAATCCAGCATCTCGCCTTCATGGCGCACCTGCTCTTCGACAGTGGCGCGCAATGCGGCCAGTGCCATGGACTGAGTCGTTGCCCCGGCAAATTCCGCCCGGTCCCGTGCGTCGCGCAAGAGTGCGGCCATGATGCCTGTCAATCGCCCGTGTTGCGCATGGTGCAAGTGATCCGCCTTGGTCGCGGCGAACAGAATGCGCTCCACCCGTTTTCCGAGCAACAGCTGCGTCAGGAATGCATTGCGCCCGGGTCGAAACGTAGAGAGGATCTCGGCCATCGCGCGGCGCATGTCTTCCACGGCCTGTGGCCCCTTGTGGATCGCGTCCAACGCGTCAACCAGCACCACCTGCCGGTCAATCCGCGCAAAGTGATCCCGAAAGAACGGGCGCACGACTTCACGCTTGTAGGCCTCATAGCGCCGCGCCATCTCGGCGCGCAGGCTGCCACGGCCCGCCGCGCCTGCGCGCAGTGGTGCAAAGGTCACAACCGGAGAACCGGCCAGATCGCCGGGCAGAAGGAACCGCCCCGGCGTGCAATCGTAAAACCCGGCCTTTCGCGCCGCGTGCAGATACGCGGTAAAGCTTTCGGCCAGCCCTTGCGCCGCAGGTTCTTGCAGCGCGGCGGCACCATCAACCTGCGCCTCTTGCCCAAGATATGCCTCTGCCTCTGCCCGGCCCGCGATCCGGTCCAGAACCTCGCCCGACCATTGGTCATAGCTCTTGTCGAGAAGCGCCAGATCCAGCAACCACTCGCCGGGATAATCGACGATATCGAGATGCACCACGCGCGGCCCGGTCATCCCGGCCAGCAGCCCGGCAGGTCGCACCCGGAGCGACAGCCGCAATTCCGAAACCGCGCGCGTACTTTCGGGCCAATGTGGCGCCGGTCCCGTCAACGCCGCCAAATGCGACTCGTAGTCGAACCGCGGCAAGGTCACATCGGGCTGAGGCTGGAGATATGCCGCCAAGATCCGGCCCTCGGCCTCGGCCAAAAGGCCGGGCATCCGGGCGCGATCCAGCAGGTTGGCGACAAGGGAGGTGATGAATACCGTCTTGCCCGCCCGCGCAAGCCCGGTGACCCCGACCCGGATCACCGGCTCGAAAAACGCCTCGCCCACGCGTCCGCCCAACCCCTCGATGCCGCGCACCAAGTCATCTGCCATGCCTGCTATCGCCAAGACCTGCCCCTTTGCCCGCTTTCCCCCAAGATAGAGAGCCGCTCACAGGCTTTCTAGGGGCCAATTATGCCTCAGCCGCCCCGACGGCGGGCCGATTATCAGGATCTTTCAAGCAAGCAAAAGACCGCGCTTAGGCGATGGTAAAACCATGTCTTCCGCGTTATATGGGCAAAATCAATCAGGAGAGCCCAAAATGGCCGAGACAGAGCAGCCACAGATATATCTCGTCACCCCACCTGATTTCGAACTCAGCACGTTTCCAGACGCTCTGGCGCGTGTGCTCGACAGCCATGACGTCGGGTGCATCCGTCTTGCCCTCACGACCCGCGACGAGGATCGGATCGCGCGCGCCGCCGACGCCTGCCGCGAGGTGGCGCATGCCCGCGACGTGGCCCTCGTGATCGACAGCCACCTGATGCTCGTCGAACGGTTGGGGCTCGATGGCGTGCATTTGCCCGACGCCGCCCGCTCGGTGCGAGCCGCGCGCAAGGAACTGGGCGAAGATGCCATTGTCGGCTGCTTCTGCGGCACATCGCGCCATGATGGCATGACAGCAGGCGAGGCTGGCGCCGACTACGTCTCGTTCGGACCCGTTGGCGCGACCGCGCTTGACGATGGCAACCGCGCCGGGACTGACCTTTTTGACTGGTGGTCAAAGATGATCGAGTTGCCGGTCGTGGCAGAGGGTGCGCTAACCGTCGAGCTGGTTGCGCAACTCACGCCCGTGACGGACTTTTTCGCTTTCGGCGAGGAGATCTGGCAAGCGGATGATCCGGCGGCGGCGCTTGCCCGTCTTGTCGCCGCGATGCGCTGAGGTTGTCCGGGTCCGCAAGCGGCGCTCACTGCCCCTGACACGTTTCGGGCATACCCGTCCTTACCCGGCTCTCAGCCCAGGCCGCAAGCGTCTTTCTGTTTCCGAATTCCTCAACCTTTGCAGGGGAATGGTAGACAATCCTGACACGTCCCTGTCGCCGCACGGCCAAGACCCGTAGCAAGTGAGAGCCAAAATCCATATCGCCCCACCAGCCGTAAAACCTCGGATCTTGATCAGGTGGTGCGACGTAAACGACCGATACGGGTTGTACTTGAATATCGTGCTTAAGATGTTCGCTGAAGAACGCCTGAAAAAGCGTTGATTTAAAAGAAAGAACTCTCATTCCATCCGTTGAGCTGCCTTCCGGAAAAAACAGCAGTTTATGCCCTGCCAAAAGACGCGCTTCAAAGACATCAGTCTGCGTCCTCGCCTGTTTTGGGTCTCGCGCGATGAAAACCGTCCCGGTCAACCGCGCCAACGCCCCGATGCCGGGCCAACCCGCGACCTCTGACTTGGAGACGAAATACACGCGCTTGCACGCGTTCAGCGCAAAAATATCCAGCCACGACACGTGGTTCGAGACGACAGCACCCGCCGAGGTCATGGGCGTTCCGATCACCTCACGGCGCAACCCGAGGATGCGGAAAAAGGCCCGACAGACCGCTTGAGTGACATACGGTGTCCATGGTCTGTTCAACCCGTACAGCGGCTGTTCCACAAGCCGCAACACGAGGCTCGCAACGGCCCCGATGAGGATCAGCGCAAAAATCGCGCTGCCCCGCAGAGCAATGCGAAGCCACCCACAGGGCGAGATGTGGAATTCGGGCGGATCAGCCTCTGATCTCCACGTGAAGTTCAAACGCCAACCCCTTGTTGATAAATTATTTTTTGCTTTTCCGTCAGGCGGTCCATGTCGACAATGAGACAAATGTCCGTCGTATTGAATTGATGGTCCACAAAGGCCCCGTCGCCGACATACCCGCCAAGCCGAAGATAGGCCTTTATCAGGGCCGGTACTTGTTTCATGGCCGCGCGGTGATCCAGATCGTCATTCGAAACCAGGTCCATTCGTTGAAAATGCTCGGCACGCGCCCGAACACGGAGCGCCTCTGGCGCCAAGTGACGCGCATGCAGCAAGCTGAGTGGTTCGGAGAGAAGGGCAACATCCGTACCGTGAAAACTGGCGACCCCAAAAAGGATTTCAATCCTGTGATCGGTCACATAGCGCCCCAGACCACTCCATAGGTGGTACATGCCCGGCCCCCCGCGATAGGTTTTGGCCAGGCACGATCGCCCAAGCTCCATCAACCGCCGACCACTGGATTTGAGCGCCGCGAGGTCATATTCATCCTCGGAGTAAAACTGACCGATACGGGCCGCTTGGTCGTCACGTAGCAGCCTGTAAACCCCTACCACACAATCATTTTTAGACTGATCCAGAAGCAGGAGATGATCGAAGAACGGATCGAACCTGTCGCACTCCAGCCGCGCCTGATGATCAACAAGCGGTCCATCGCCACCCAACTCTTCCACAAAGACCTCGTAACGCAATCGTTGTGCTGCGCGTAACTCTTTGTCTGTTTCCGCCAGCTTCACTCGAAAGGTAGGTGGGCTATGGGTCATTGGCCTCGTCTCCGCACTCTCGCGCGGTTGTAGGCAAGCCTGATACAAAGTGCAACGCTGGGGGACGCGACGAAGCCTTGGCAGATCTTTAGAATTTGATAACCTAGATCATGGATCAAGTACGGGGACGAGTTCAACACGTCCGCCGTCGATGACAACCTTGCCCTCTTCGCGAAAGTTGACCGTGATGCGCCCGCCGATATTAGACTGCACCTGCCCGACACCCCAATCCGGGCGCTCGGGATGTTCAACCAGCATCCCCGGCTCGAGGAATGAATTCATGTCCGTCATCTTTCCCCCTGACGCGGAGGCCCGACCCGATGTCACAGGATGATACCGCAATCGCCACGCTCGTAGGCTCTCGCATATGTCACGATCTGGCAAGCCCCATTGGTGCAATCGCCAATGGTCTCGAACTCCTCGCGCTCTCCTCGTCGGGGAGAAGCCCGGAACTCGCCCTTGTCGAGGACAGCCTGCGCGGCGCAAGGGCCGCGCTCGACATCTCCCGCCTTGCCTTTGGCTACGCGAGTGGCGCCGAAAATGTCAGCGCCGAGGGGCTGAATGCCGTCTTGTCCGCGTATTATGCGGGCAAACCGCGCCTCACCCTTGATTGCCGTCTGTCTGGCAGCCTCGCGCGCGCCCACGCGCGGGTCATCACGCTTGCCTGTCTCGGCATTGAAACGGTCCTGCCGCGCGGTGGGGGGCTGAGCATTTCAGGCACCCCAGAGGCGACCACGATCACGGCAACGTCTGAGCATCTCGTCGCGGACACCGCACTTTGGGAAGGTCTCCAACGCGACGCGCCCCTGCCCGCTGACGATCCACGTCACGTTCAGTTTCACATGCTGCGCCACTGCCTGGCCGCGCGGGGCATGGTCCTAGAGCATCGCGTTACGGCGAATGCCTTTACCATCACCTTCTAGGCTCGCGTCGCGCCATCGCCCTCGACCAGATACTTGAAACTCGTAAGTTGCGCCGCGCCCACCGGTCCGCGCGCGTGCATCTTGCCGGTGGCGATGCCGATCTCCGCCCCCATCCCGAACTCGCCGCCATCGGCGAATTGCGTCGAGGCGTTGCGCATCAGGATTGCGCTGTCGAGCCGGGCAAAGAACGCCCCTGCCGCCGCGTCATCCTCGGTCACGATGCAATCGGTGTGGCTGGAGCCATAGCGCCGGATATGGGCAATCGCGCCGTCGATGTCGTCCACCACCTTCGCCGCGATGATACTGTCCAGGTATTCGCAGCCCCAATCCTCGGGGCTTGCGGGCACGGTGCCGTCGATGCCCGAGAGCGCCTCGTCGGCGCGCACCTCGACGCCCGCGTCGATCAGCGCCCGGATCACCCCCTGCCCGAGGGTCTCCACCAGATCGCGGTGGATCAGCAGGCATTCCGCCGCGCCGCAAATCCCCGTCCGCCGTGTCTTGGCATTGAGCACCACGCGCAGCGCTTTTTCCGGGTCAGCCGCCGCATCGAGATAGATATGCACAATCCCTTCGAGATGGGCAAAGACCGGGACCCGCGCCTCGCGCTGCACAAGACCGACCAGCCCCTTGCCGCCACGCGGCACGATCACATCAATCGTGTCGGTCATGGTCAGCATCTCCTGCACCGCGGCACGATCCCGGGTCGGCACGCGCTGAATCGCGTCCTCGGGCAAACCGGCGGCGCGCAGCCCCTCGACCAGACAAGCATGGATCGCGCCCGAAGAATGAAAGCTCTCGGAGCCGCCGCGCAAGATCACCGCATTGCCGGATTTCAGGCACAGCGCACCGGCATCCGCCGTCACGTTGGGGCGGCTCTCGTAGATCACGCCGATCACACCGAGGGGCGTGCGCACGCGGCGGATGTGAATGCCCGAAGGCTGATCCCATTCCGCCAGAACCTCGCCCACCGGGTCCTCCTGTGCCGCGACGGCGCGCAGCCCTTCGACCATGGCCGTGATGCGGGCCTCATCGAGCGCCAGCCGGTCCATCATTGCCGCTGACAACCCCTTGTCGCGGCCAAGCGCCAGATCCTCGGCATTGGCGGTCAGGATCGACTCGCGCCCCTGCCAGACCGCATCGGCGGCAGCCTCCAGAGCGCGGCGCTTGGTGGCGGGATCGGCCACGGCCAGCTCAGCGGCGGCGGCGCGCGCCCGCGCGCCGATCTCGGCCATCAGCGCGGCAATATCGGTCTGGTCTTTCATGGTCTCGCCCCCTGCAAACACGTCTCAGATTGCCATATCGTCGCGGTGGATCAAAGGCCCGCGCGCCGGATAGCCCAGCACATCCTCGATCTGGTCCGAACGCAGATGCTTGATCCGGTCGGCATCGCCCGCGTCATAGCGGGTCAGCCCTTGCCCCAGAACACGGCCCGTCTCATCGGCGACCTCTACCGGATCGCCCCGACCAAAGACACCTGAGACCTGCACGACCCCGGCGGGCAACAGACTGCTGCCCTTGGCCAGCGCACCCGCCGCCCCAGCATCGACGGTAAACCGCCCCTTGGGCTTCATCGCCGCGATCCAGGCCTTGCGCTTTTGCTGCGGATCGCCCTGCGCCAGGAACCACGTCGCCGCCGCACCCTCTTCCAGCGCGCGCACCGGGTGCAGCACGCCGCCTTGGGTGATCGCCATGTCGCAGCCCCCCGCCGTGGCGGTCTTGGCGGCCATCAGCTTGGTCTTCATCCCGCCCTTGCTCAGCCCCGACCCGGCATCGCCCGCCATCGCCTCGATCGCCGGAGTGATCGCCTCGATCACGTCGAACCGGCGGGCGTCCGCGTCCTGCATCGGGTTGGCGGAATAGAACCCGTCGACATCCGACAACAGGATCAGCTGATCCGCCCCCGCCGTCACTGCCACCTGCGCCGCCATCCGGTCATTGTCGCCATAGCGGATCTCGTCCGTCGCGACGGTGTCATTCTCGTTGACGATCGGCACCGCCCCAAGGCGCAACAACTGCTCCAGCGTGGCGCGGGAATTGAGATAGCGGCGGCGGTCGGCGCTGTCTTCCAGTGTCACCAGCACCTGCGCCGAGGTCAGCCCATGGCGGGCGAGCGCGGCGTCATAGGCGCCGGCAAGGCGGATTTGCCCCACGGCAGCGGCGGCCTGGCTTTGCTCCAGGCTCAGGTCGGTCGCAGGCAGGCCCAGCACCCCGCGCCCGAGCGCGATGGAGCCCGACGACACAAGGATCACATCCGTCCCGCGCGCCCGCAGCCGCGCCACATCCTCGGCCAGTGAGGCCAGCCAATCGGCCCGCAATGCGCCGCTTGCCCGGTCCACCAAAAGGGCCGAGCCGATCTTGATCACCAGCCGTTTCGCGTCTCTTACGGTTGCCACGGCGCGTCGTCATCCTCTGCCGATCTGTGCCTTAGACGATCCGCGTCGATCCGCGCGCGCAGCGCCCGCAGCACCTCGGTCACGCCCTCGCCCGACACGCCCGACATCAGCATCACCGGCGTGCCACAGGCGGCCTCCAGCTCCTCGCGCAGGAACACGCGTTCCTCCTCGTCCATCGTGTCGATCTTGTTGAGCACGGTCAGGCGCGGCTTTTGCGCCAGCCCCTCGCCATAGGCCTCCAACTCATGGATGATGGTCTGATAATCGGCCACGAGATCGCCCGAGCTGCCATCCACCAGATGCAACAGCACCGCACAACGCTCAACATGACCAAGGAAAAGATCGCCCAGGCCCCGCCCCTCGGACGCCCCGTCGATCAGCCCGGGAATATCGGCCACGACAAATTCGACATTGTCCACGCCCACAACGCCCAGATTGGGGTGCAGCGTTGTAAACGGGTAATCCGCAATCTTGGGCCGGGCATTGGACGTGGTGGCAAGAAAGGTCGATTTGCCCGCGTTAGGCAGCCCCAACAGCCCCACATCGGCAATCAGCTTGAGCCGCAGCCAGATCGTGCGCTCGACGCCCTCCTGCCCGGGGTTGGCGCGGCGCGGGGCCCGGTTGGTCGAGGTCGTGAACCTCAGATTGCCCCAGCCGCCATTGCCACCCTTGGCGAGTTGCACCTTCTGGCCAATCTCGGTCATGTCAGCGATGACCGTTTCCTCGTCTTCGTCGAGAATCTCGGTGCCCACCGGCACCCGCAGAACGATATCATCACCGGTATGACCGGTGCGCTGACGCCCCATGCCGGGCCGACCGTTATCGGCAAAGAAATGCTGCTGATAGCGAAAATCAATCAACGTATTGAGACCGTCCACCGCCTCGGCCCAGACCGAACCGCCATGCCCGCCATCGCCACCATCCGGCCCACCATATTCGATGAACTTCTCGCGGCGAAAGCTGACACAGCCCGCACCACCCGAACCGGAGCGGATATAAACCTTTGCCAGATCGAGAAATTTCATGTGTCGTCCTTACGCAAAGGCCACGCCCCGGGCGGACCTCATATCATTTTCTTGCTATAGGTCCAGGTCGGCACATTGGCCGCGCGCGCCACGCAATAGCTCTCGGCATCCCCAAGATACTGAAAGCCGCAATTCGTCAAGACCCGGGCCGAGGCTGCATTCTCCTGAAACACGCTGGCGAAAATCGCCTGCGCCTCGTGCGGATTGGCGGCAAGAACCGCCTCTACCGCCGCCGAGGCGACGCCGGTATTCCAATAGGCAGGCGCCACCCAATAGGCGATTTCCGAGCGGCCCACATCGACACGGGTGAGGCTCAAGAGCCCCATAACCTCGGCGCGGCCCGATTTGGTGCCGTCAATCACCCAGATATCCTCGACCCGGTCCTCGGATTGCGCCCGCGCAATCAGCGCCTCGGTGCTGCCCGGCGGCAGAGGGTGCGGGATCGAGGACGTGGCCCGCGCCACCCGCGCGTCGCCCGCATTATGCGAGATCAGCCCCGCATCCGACACGCGCAATGGCCGCAAGTCGAACCGCTCGGCTTCGATAACCGGCTGATTGACGATGATCTCCAATTTCATGCGTTCCTCCTCATGCTCCTCGCGCGTCGCGTGCCTCATCCAGATGGGGGCACCGATCCGCGTCACAAGATGGCGTACTCCTCCGCGCACCGCATTGTGACGCATCCTTGACCGGAAACGGAAAAGGGGACCGGCCGCTTCGCCGATCCCCTCATGTCATTGACCTGTCAAGGACGGCTTATTCTGCGGCCTCCGCCACTGGCAGAACCGAAATGAACGTGCGGCCCTTGATCCCCTTGTGGAACTTCACGGCACCCTCGGCAACGGCAAAGATGGTGTGATCCTTGCCCTGCCCCACGCCCGCACCGGGCCAGAACTTGTTGCCGCGCTGACGCGCGATGATGTTGCCAGGATTGACGGCTTCGCCGCCATATTTCTTGACGCCAAGGCGGCGACCGGCAGAGTCGCGACCGTTACGGGATGAACCGCCTGCTTTTTTATGTGCCATTTGGTCTCTCCTTAGCCTTTGGTCAGATCTTTGGCCTGGTCGATCCAGCCTTCACGCTCGATCCGGCCCTTGAACGACAGTTTTTCGTCCATATCAGCAACGTCGGCCTCCGTCCATGCCGCGATCTGGGCAAAGGACGTGATACCGGCTTCGTGCAATTTCTTCTCAAGCGCGGGCCCGACGCCCGACAGCTTCTTGAGATCGTCACCACCCGCATCGGCTTTGGCGGCCTCCGCTTTGGGTGCGGCAGCTTTCTTGGCAGGTTTCTTCGCCTCGGTGGCGACGACAGCAACGGCTCCGACGGAACCCGCGCCAACGGCGGCCTTTACGCCCGACTTGTCCGCGCCATCGGCGAGGATCTCGGTCACACGCAGCAGCGTGAGTTGCTGGCGGTGGCCACGTGTGCGCTGCGAGCCGTGCTTGCGGCGGCGCTTGACGAAGTTGATGACCTTGTCACCCTTGACCTGATCGACGACCTCGGCCTGCACGGCAGCCCCATCGACAAGCGGGGCACCGATCACCGGCGCGTCACCGCCCAGCATCAGCACTTCATTGAATTGAACTTTTTCACCGGCATCCGCTGCAAGCTTTTCGACACGGAGCATGTCACCCGACTGCACCTTGTACTGCTTGCCACCGGTCTTGAGGACCGCAAACATGGGCTCTTCCTTTTTCATCCGCGCTCTGTGGTCCCTGCCTTGGCAGGCGTTTCCGGCCCCTTGGCCACCTCGAACGGCGCACCCTCTGTGGGTGTCTTTCAAAGACAAACCCGGCAAGATCATCCCGCCGGGTTGCGTGCACATGCCGCAATAGCCCCGCGAAGTCAAGAGGGCGACCATGCGAAAAAGTCACGCTGCGGGCTACAAATCCTCGCCTTTCATCTGCAAGGCGACCGCGCGCCCCAACTGATAGGAAAGTTTTTCATACATCGCATCGAAAGCCTCGAACAATCCATTGTTGAGGGCCCGCCCTTCAGGGCTTTGGTAAAGCTTGATATAGGCATCAAGCAGTTCTGGCGGCATCGGCTGGTAGGCCATGGTCAGATATGCCTGCATCCAGTCCCGGGTCTGTGTCCGCATCTCCTCTTCCTGTGCCCAGATATCTGCAAGGATCTCGCTCTCGCTCAGATCGAGCCCACCCTCTACTGAAAGACCGCGATAGAAATCCAGGTTGGCGTTCAGTGCACCGGACACATTGCGCTCGACGAGGTCACTATCCGAGATCAGCCGTTCGACCTGATCGACCAGCCGCGCACCTCCCGCGGCGAGCTCTGCATAACGCGCTTCTGCGGCTGTCTCGACCTCATCGTCCAGAAGCGCGCGGCGCGCGGCGATCTCCAGTGTCACGATCTCAGCACCCTGCCCCTCGAAAAACGCCAGCAGAGGCGCCGTGTCGACCCCATCCATCGCCTCTGTGAAATTGGCCCGAACAAGCGACAGCATCGCCTCGGCCTCATAGACCCTCTTTAGCACACGGTCCCAACGCCCGCGCTCGGCGGCACTCAGCATCTCGTCACCGACGTCTCCACCATAGCGCAGCCCTTCGGCGCGCATGATGTCGACCGTGGCAGACAGCTGCAATGCCGCCATCAAACGATCAATATCAGCCGCCTTGAGCGGCAAGGCGAGCACGAGAAGCGTCAGAGTCGCTGCCAGAAAGCGCATCCTCAGAGATCCTGCGCGGGCTGCATATCGGCCAATCGCGCGGCCAGAACCTCGAACCGGCTGGCCATGATCTCGTATTGAACCGCATTCATCAACTCATAGACACGTGCCATCACAGGGTGCTCGAGGGCCTCGACATAGGCGCGCAGGTTCTTTGTCGAGATGGATGCATAGGTCGCCGCAGCCCCGGCCAGAGCGGACGCCCTTATCTCGGCGCGCAGCGCGTCCTCCCCCTCGGCCAGCAGCGCCCGCAACGCGCCCTCGTCCAATTCCTGATCGAGCATTCCGGCATAAGACGCGGCAAGCAGAAAGCGCAGCTGAATCTCCTGCACCGCGCGCACAGCCGTACCGGTGGTGTCAATGGCACGGTTCATGTCGCGCAGCACCGAGCGCCGCTCGGCACTCATATCCGCCAACAGGTTCAGCCCCTCGGCCCGCTTGGCCGCATCGTCCTCCTGCATGTGCGATGCGTTCTCGACTGCGACCAGTCTCTGACCGAGATCAGAGGCATAAAACTGCGCAGCATGTGCAAGCATCTCGTCACTCAACGTCTCGGATAGGATGTCGAGCGCCGTGTCGCGCATCCTGTCGGTATCAAAGACCTCTTCGGCAACGCGCTCCCAATCCGCACCGAAATCACTGGCCGACAGGCCGAGCATGGCCGGCGCGTCAGTCGCAGCCAACGCGATGCTGTCCAGCGCCACACCAAACCCCGTGACATCTAGAAACGCCTGCAATCGGTCCGTCTCGGCTGCGCGTGGCGACGCGGCGGCGAACAGCAGGACACACAGCGCCATGACGGCACCGACCGAGACCCGTTTGAACAGCGAGGCTGGCATCGTCATCATGAGGGATCACCCTTTCAAAACGCCTTCAGGGACACGCAAATCAACCTAATGAATTTATCTTGCGAAACAATGCAAAACCCCTTGCCCCCCTCGGCAAAGACAATTAAACGCCACCTCCAGACCCCCGCGGAGAGGTGCCGGAGTGGTCGAACGGGGCGGTCTCGAAAACCGTTGACCCTTCACGGGGTCCCAGGGTTCGAATCCCTGTCTCTCCGCCATAATACCATTTAAGTTATTGTTTCTACTGCATAAACCTGGGGTCGATTGTCGATTTGCATGTTGCGTTGCATGTCGTGGGATTGACTGGAAACAGCGACGCTCCAAACCGAACCGCTCACGCATTCGTGAACCTTCGGCTTGCCCTGCGCGGCTATTGCGCTGCGTAGTCGGGCGAATTATTGGTCGAAGGATTGTTGAAATGTGGTTTGAAAATGCCGTCGCGTGGTTCACCGAAGCGGCAAACATCCTTTCCTTTGCGCAATTGGTTGCCGCGTTCGTCACAGCTATCGCAACCTTTGCCCTTTGGCGTGTAACTCGCGTTCTTGCCGTCGAAACGCAGACCCTTGCCGCAATGACTTCCCGGCCTTTCGTCGTTTGCGGCATTGAATCCAGCCTCGCAGATGCAACTGCGCTAAACTTGGTTCTTCGAAACACTGGCAACGCGACAGCCTTCGACGTTAAGGCGAAAATTACGCCGCCATTGCCAAAGCCCAACGGACAGCCTGTCGAAAACGCAACGGAAACCTTGCTAGACGTTTCGTTCCTGCCACCCGGCCTAGTTCTTCCGCGCAAGGGTGTCATGTCTAGGGACATTCCAGAAACAACGTTTAGCGTTGAAGTTAGCTGGTCATTGATGCCCGGCGCGACCAATCGCGAAACCCTAACCTATACGATGGAAGCTAAAGACGGCTTTCGCGGCGGATGGGGCGAAAAGGGGCTGCACCAAATTGCACAAGAACTTGAAAAAGTTCGGAAGTTGCAGGAAAAGAACTAAAAAAGACCCCCGAAACATCGCAGTAACCGGGGTCAGTAGGCTTCCAAGTGGCCCAAGGAAGATCGTTAGAAACAGGCTGCGGGAATACCCACAATCAAGCGGTCGGCGTCGGGGTCAACGCCCGCAACGTCGCTGACCCAGGGCAGGTTCGGGGCTGGTGCCCGGAACACGCGGTTCAACTTGTCACGCGGACAGGGGGCTGACGTGTCAGGGATCGTTGTCTTGACCACCTTTCCACGCACAGCGCCACGGATGCCGATCTGTTTCATCAGGCGCTCCTCGGTGCAACGCGCGAGCGTAAAGCCCTCACGCTTCAGCTGGTGCCATGCCTTGCGCACCCCGTAGACCTGATAGTTTTCATCCCAGACACGCTTGATCTCCGGGCACAGCTCCGTATCCCGCTGATGCCGGGCCGAAGCTTTGGCCGGATCGGCTTGGCACGCCAATCGGTGGTCGTATGTCGACGGCGCAATCGGCAGAACCCTGCAGATCGCACAGACGCCATAGACAACGCGCTGATCTTCAATGAAGGCGATCATCGCTTCAGTGGGCGGTCGAGTTCCGCCTGCGCAAAGTCGAACCTGTCACGCCATCGGTCCGAGTGGCAGGTGAGACGCGCTCGCCTTGCGCAGGATCTCATTCGCCTGGCGCAACTCGCGCACCTCACGTTCCAGGGCTTTGATCCGGTCCCTTTCGTCGGTCGTGACACCGTCGCGCATGTAGCTGTCTTTCTCGGCCGGCTTGACCCATTCGCGCAGGGTCTGGGGAATACAGCCAATCTTGGGTGCAATGGCCGCAATCGCGCCCGCCTGCGTCTCATAAGAGCCTTGATGCTCAAAAACCATCCGGACCGCACGTGCGCGGACCTCGGGCGAGTAGCGATTTGCCATTTTGCTTGTCGTCACAACCATCATCCTTACTTGAGTTGATGGTCTCCGGTAAACTCGGGGCGATTCAGGTGACACCGTAGGCGGTGGTGCCGTCCTGAGCCTCCCACTGGCTCTGACGGATCGTCCCGCGCGCGTGGACGATATCGCCAGGGCGGACGTTGGCCTTGGCCCAGGCCGGCGCAAGCCCGATATGGACATAAGGCCCTGCCGTCTGCGAGGCGGATTGCTTGAGGTAGTTTAATGCCTGCACCATGATCAATTCCCCTCCGGACGGTTCTCGAAAAAGGTCGAGCGATGCCCGCGCAACACGATGTCGAACTTGTAGGCGATGGCATCGAGCGGCACCGTCGGGTTGAGATCGAGCGCCGCGACCAACTGATCAACCGAGCGTTGGTCGGTCATCGCTTGGGTATCCCCTTCTGGCGCATCAGTCGTTTCTGCGCGGCTATGCGGAAGGGCGCATTGGGCGCGCCATAGCCCGCATAGCCGCCGCGCCGCTCGACGATCTCGAAGAACATGCCGCCCGCATAGGGGCACGAATAAAGCTGAAAGAACGCGCCCTGCGCGTCCTCGTCATAGAGGATGTTGCCGTCTCTGAGCCGCGCCAGCATGTCCGGGGCCAGATCGAAGCGCGCGGCAAGATCGGCATAGTAATTATCCGACATGGGCAGGGGGGTGAACCCGCGTGCGACAAGTGCGTCCGAGGTGGCGAAGATATCATCGCTCGCCAGCGCGATATGCTGCACCGAGGCCCCGAAACTGTCGGCCAGGAAATGCCCCGCCATGGTGCGATGCGTTTCCGCGCCGTTGAGCGTGATCCGGAACGCGCCATCCCGGGCCTCGAGCGCCTGACTGCGCACCAGACCATCGGGATCGACCACATCGACCATCGGCGATTTGCGCATCTCGAACAGCGTGGTGTAGAACAGCGACCAGCTGAGCATTTCGTCATAGCTCATGGTCTGCGCCAGATGGTCGATCCGCCGCAGCCCCGCATCCGTGCCACCGGTTTGCGTCTTGGTGAATTCGACGGACCACACATCGCTCAGCCCGCTGGCCTCGTCGATGAAATGCAGCACGCTGCCGCTGAGGCCCCGGATTGCCGGGATATCCAGCTCTCCCGGGCCGATGGGCTGCCCGAACGGATCGGCCCCGAGCCGCCCTGCCCGGTCCACCGTATCCGCCGCGTCCTCGACCGCGATCCCTACGTCGCAAACCGTGGTGCCGTGCATGGCATAGGCGCTGCTGGCAAAGCCGGTGGTCTCGCGGTTGACCAAGATGCGGATTTCGCCTTGGGTCCAGAGCGTGAGCGCCTTGGCGATATGCGTGCCGGAGTGCCGAAATCCGAGCGTTTCCAGCATGCTCTCCAGCGCCTCGGCCTCGTCACCGCGCGTGGCGAATTCCACGAAGGACACGCCGCCCACCCGTGACCGTGCCGGTATCGGAGGCAGATCGGAGGCAATGGAAGGCTCCGCGCGGCGCACGTCGTCCATCATGGCGATCAAAGAGCGATATCCGTCGCGGGCGATACCACGCGGCAACCCGCCCCGGAACTGATCGTTGAAAATCTCAAGGCTGACCGGCCCGGCATAGCCGGTGGCCATCACCGCCATCATGAACCCGGTCACATCGAGATCGCCCTCTCCGGGCATGTTGCGGAAATGCCGGGACCAGTAGAGCAGGTCCATGTCGATGCGCGGCGCATCGGCGAGTTGCACAAAGAAAATCCTGTCACCGGGGATGCGCCGGATGGTATCGGGGTCAATCCCGCGCCCGAGCGTGTGAAAGCTGTCGAGGATCAGCCCGACATTGGGCTGATCGGCGCGGCGCACGATTTCCCAGGCGTCGCGGTGATCGTTGACGTGGTGCCCCCAGGCCAGCGCCTCAAACCCGACACGCAGGCCCCTTTTCGCCGCCCGTTCGCCCAGTTCGGCAACGTCGGCCGACGCGCGGTCGATCCCGCCTAACGCCTCCGGGTGGCAGGACGAGCAGACCAGCACCAGATCGGTGCCCAGCTCCTGCATCAGGTCGAACTTGCGCTCGGCGCGCTCAAACGCCTTGGCGCGCAACCGCTCCGGCAGGCCCTCGAAATCGCGGAACGGCTGAAACAAGGTGATATCGAGCCCCATGGAGCGGATCAACTCACCCACCTCGCGCGGGGTGCCGTCATGGGCGATGAAATCCTGCTCGAAGATTTCGATCCCGTCGAACCCGGCGGCGGCAATCGCCTCCAGCTTCTCGACGAGGTTGCCGGAAATCGACACCGTGGCGATCGAGGTTTTCATTGCTCGTCCTCCTGAATGGCGGCGCGCAAAGCGGCATGATCGAGCGGAGTACCGGTAAAGATGTCCCAGGCGTCGACGCCCTGCCCGAGGAACAACTCGTAGCCGGAGATCACCGTCAGCCCGGCGCGGGCGGCGTCTTGCAGAAATGGCGTGTCGACGGGGGTGTAGACCGCATCGAACACCCATTTCGCGCCTGCCATCGCCCCGAAGTGCAGGGGCGAGCCGCCGATGCCAACCATACCCAAAGGTGTACAGTTGATGATCCCGTCAACACCGGCCGCAGCGACAGCGGCCTCGCTGGCCGTTTCGACTTTGGTGTCCGAGCCAAGGGCGCGCAGGGCGTCTGCCAATGCTTCGGCCTTGGCAGGGTCGAGATCGACGCAGCGGATGACGTCGGCCTTCAGCCCGATCAGACCGAACGCCACCGCTTTGCCCACACCACCGGTGCCGATCAGGCAGACAATGCCCGGCGGCGCATTGCCGCGCACAGTTCGATAGGCTCTTATGAACCCGGTGTAGTCGGTGTTGAACCCCTTGGCGCCACCCGCGTCGAAAACCACCGTGTTGACCGCCCCGATGGCACGCACCAGCGGATCGTCGACAGTCACTTTTGACGCCACATTCTCCTTGTAGGGATAGGTCACGTTGATGCCGCGAAAGCCCGAGGCGCGGGCCTGCTCGAACACCTCGTCAAAGGTCAGGCCCATATCCTTGGGGATCAGCCGGTCGTAGGTCACATGTTGCCCGGTCAGGCGTCCGGCGGTGCGATGCAGGCGCGGAGATTTCGACCGGGTGATATTGTCGCCGATCAGGCCAAGCTTTACCTGGCTGGTTCCAATGGCGGTCATGACGTTGCCTTTCTGAAGACGCGTTTCTTCATGGTGGTCCAGAGCGGTGTCTGGCTGACGAAGATCAGGATCACCGCGAGGAAGAGCGTCAGCGACAGCGGGCTGGCGACGATGCCCTCAAAGAAGCGCCCAAGGTCTTCGCGCTCCGAGATGATGGCGCGCCGCCAGTTGTCATCCAGCAGCCGCGACAGGATCACGCCGAGGATGACAGGCCCGAGCGGGTAGCCGTAGTGGCGCATGAAATAGCCGAAGACGCCGAAGCCGAGCATCCAGTAGACATCTGACACCCGGTTGTTCACCGCGTAGGCCCCGACGATCGACAAAAGCAGGATCAGCGGGATGATCACAGAGCGCGGCATCTCGACGATCCTGGTGAAAATCCTGATGCCGGTCAGGCCAAAGATCAGCATGAACACATTGGCCGTCAGAAGCGCGCCGACGATGAACCAGAACATGTCCGGCTGCTCGATCATCAGCATCGGCCCGGGGTTCAGCCCGTGGATAAACAGCGCCCCGATCATGATCGCGGTCACCGCATCGCCGGGAATGCCCAGTGTCATCATCGGGATAAAAGCCCCGCCGACGGCGGCGTTATTGGCGGTCTCGGGGGCGACAAGCCCCTCCATCGCGCCTTCGCCAAAGGGCACTGCGGGGTCTTTCGTGATCCGCTTGGCATGATCATAGGCCATCAGCGCGGCGATATCCCCACCAGTGCCCGGAAGCGCGCCGATGATCACCCCGATGGAGGAGGTTTGCAGCGACAGCGGCAGGTATTTGCGGATGGTCCCGAATGAGGGCACGATCTTGTCGATCTTCTGGCGCACCGCCTTGAGCCCGACATTCTGAAGCTGCAACAGCGCCTCGGAGACACCGAACATCCCGATCATCACCGCGATGAAGGAAATCCCGCCCTCCATCAGTTGCAGGTCAAACGTGAACCGCTCGGTAAAGGTCAGCGGATCGCGGCCCACGACCCCGATGGCAATGCCGAGTGCCCCGGCAAATATCCCCTTGACCAGCGACCCGGTAGAGAGCGAGCCGACCAGCAAGATGCCAAGCACCGCCAGCAGCATGTAGTCGCGCGGCTGGAAGGTCAGCGCGAAATCCGCCACGTAGGGCGCTGCCAGCGCCAGCACCAGAATGCCGATCAGCCCGCCAAAGAACGACATCACCGTGGTCACGCCGATGGCCTGCCCCGCCTCGCCGCGCTGCGCCATCGGATAGCCGTCCATCGCCGTGGCGATGGCCGAGGGCGCGCCCGGGATGTTCAGCAGGATCGCCGTGCGCGACCCGCCATAGACGCCGCCCATGAAGATGCCGACCATCAGCGAAATCGCCGGATAGACATCCCATGAGAAGGTAAAAGAGATCAGGATCGACACCGCCATGGTGACCGACAGTCCGGGGATCGCCCCGATATAGATGCCCGCGAAGGTGCCCGCGCCGACAAGCAGCAGCAGTTCGGGTTGCGTGAAAATCGTAAGAATGGCAAGCAGCGTGTCCATCACGACGCCCCTCCAGAGAGAAGGCCACGGAAAAACTGGATGACTTCAGCCTCGGGCAGGATGCCGGCGGGCAAGAGAACCGTGAAAACGACCCGGAACACGATCCAGATCACGATCAGCGAGCCGAGCGCCACCGCAAGCGTATAGCCCCAGCCCCGGTGCGCCAGCACCTTGATCGCCAGCGTCAGGAAAAGCGCCGCCGTCGGCACGAAACCAAGCGGTTTCAAAAGCAGGCCGAAAAGGATCAGAAAGCCGGTGAAGAGGATCACCATCGGTGGCAGGATATCGCGGCTCAGCGTTTCAGTAGTGATCCGTGGCAGACGCCAGGTGCGCAGCGTCACGATCCCCGCCGCCACCACCATGACAAAGGTCGTGGCCATCGGCACCGCTCCGGGACCGGACAGGGCAGTGAACCCGGAAATGCCATAGGCACTGTAGAGCAGGCAGAGGCTGGCCGCGGTGAGAATGATGGCAAAGCCCAGTTCGCCGGGTCTGCGTCCTTGGGTGTAGCCGCCGGGCGTCGCATCCGATGTGCCATCGTGATGGTCGCTGTCGCCTCTGAAATCCGGGTCCATGATGCCCTCCTCCGTTTGGGATGATCCGGGTCTCCTCTCCCGGAACGCAAAGCGCCGCCCAGCCATTTTTCGGCGCGGGCGGCGCCATGTTCGCCGGGCCCGAAGACCCGCACTCGACAGGTTCTAGGCGTTACTCGCCCGGACGCGCGATGCCGAACTCTTCCGGCGAGGTCTTGGTCAGCCCGGCATCGTGCAACAGCCACGCGGTGCCCTGCTGCCATTTGCTCAGAAACGCCTCGGCCTCGTCGCCGCTGATCGCCATCATGGTGAACCCGCGGCTGTCCATCAGGTTGACGAAGTCGGGATGCTCCGCGCCTGTGGCATAGGCATCGCTCAGCTTGGCCACCACGTCATCCGGCGTGCCCTTGGGGACAAAGACGCCAAAGAACGGGCCCCACGGCAGGTAGGTGGCATAGTCCTCGTTGAACGACGTGACCGCAGGCACCTCGGGCAGCTTGTCGCTCGGCGCGGTATCGAACAGCACCAACGGCTTCATCGTGCTCCCGCGAATGCCCTCGATGGCGGCCCCCAGAACGGCGGGCATCACGTCGATCGCCCCGCCCTGAAGCGCGGTCAGCGCCGGGCCGTCACCGTCATAGGGCACGGCGATCACATCGAGATCGCCCTCGACCGTGTTCATCATCGCGGTCACCACCGACGGCACGCCGCCCGGCCCGGTGGAGCCGATGCGCAATTCGCCGGGGTTCTCGGCGATATAGGCCATCATGCCGGCATAATCGTCGAACGGGGCCTCGTTGTTGGCCACCAGGATCGGCGTGCCCCGCGCCAGGATGTTGATCGGCACGAATTCCGAGTAATCCTTTTCGCCCAGACCCATGATCTTGTAGAGCATCGGGTTTTCCGCGCCCATCAGCAGGGTATAGCCGTCGGCGGGCGCGCTTGCGACATGGTTCAGCGCGATGGCTCCCACGGCCCCGGTCATGTTCTGCATGACGACGGTGCCGCCAAGCGCGTCCTCTGCATGCGGCGTGACCGAGCGCATGACCGTATCGGTCGAGCCGCCTGCGCCCCACTGGATGATGCCCTGAATTTCCTTGGCTGGGTAGTCCTGAGCCATTGCGACGCTTGCGCTCAGTCCGAACGCAACGAATGCGCCAATCAGTTTGCGAGACATTTCTGTCCTCCCTTGGTGTTTGTTCGACCAACGATTCGCTCCTCGCATCGCCAGCCCTGTGGCGTTATGTACCCTGAGGTTAATTCAGTCAATAAAAATGTACCGCTGGGTTAATTATGTGCTATTGGGGGAGGGAAAACAACCAGAATCATGGGGAACAGCCATGGACGGAGCCGCAGAGCGTCCAAAGAAAACCCGTAAGACGTCGTGGAAGAAGGACCCGAAAGCGGTCCGGGAAGACATCCTCACCATCGCCACTGAAGAGTTCGCGGCGCACGGGCTTTCGGGGGCGAATATCAACGAAATCGCTCGGAAAACGTCGACCTCCAAGCGCATGATCTATTACTACTTCGAGGATAAAGAGGGCCTTTATTGCGCGGTGCTCGAAAGGATCTATGCCTCTTTGCGCCGCAGCGAGGAATTGCTGGATGTTGCAGGCTTGTCACCGGTTCAGGCGTTGCGTTGTCTTGTCGAAGCCACCTTTGAAGCCCACGCGAACGCGCCGCATTTCATCCGGCTGGTGATGATCGAGAATATTCACAACGGCGAATACCTGCAAAAGTCGGAATTTATCCCCAAGCTGAACCGCTCCATCATCGACAAGCTGGAAGATGTCTGCGCGCGGGGCAAGGCAGAAGGGGTGTTTCGAGACGGTGCGGATGCGCTGGAACTTCACTGGCTGATCAGTTCCTTCAGTTTCTACAACGTGTCCAACAGGCCGACCTTTTCGGCGTCTTTCGGCGAGGCCATCTTTTCCGAGCAGCGTCAGGCGGACCTGAAAGAACGCGCAACGGATATGGTTCTTGCGGCGGTTGTCATCGGTCATGACCCGAAATCCTGGAACTGACATGGCTGCGCAAGAGACCTGCGACCTCGTCGTGATCGGCTCCGGTGCCGCCGGCCTGTCAGCGGCGGTCACGGCGGCCCATCAAGGTCTGAAGGTGATTGTTCTGGAAAAAGCGCCGGTTCTTGGCGGCACCACGGCATGGTCCGGTGGCTGGATGTGGGTGCCGCGTAATCCGCTGGCGGTCAGCGCAGGGATTGTCGAAGACATCAGCGCACCGCGGACCTACCTGGAACACGTTCTCGGCAACAATTTCGATGCGGCCCGGGCCGATGCCTTTTTGCGCGCAGCGCCCGAAATGGTCGGTTTCTTTCAATCGTCAACTGCATTGCAGTTCGAATGCGGCACGCAAATCCCTGACACCTATGGCAATCTGCCCGGCGCGGGACAAGGCGGGCGATCCGTGATTGCCGCGCCGTTTGATGCCCGCGCTCTGGGCACGGACATCGCCAACCTTCGCAAACCGTTGCCAGAGACGACGTTCATGGGAATGACCATTCAGGCCGGGCCCGATCTGCGGGCTTTCATGTCAATGACCCGTTCACCGAGAGCCTTTGTGCATGTAACCAGACGGTTTGCCCGGCATCTTTCGGATCTGGTGCTTTACCGGCGCGGCATGGACTTGCGGAACGGCCTCGCTCTGGTGGCGCGATTGATGAGGTCGGCACGGGATGCCACCGTCGATCTCAGAACGTCTGCGGTGGTCACTGCGCTTATGTCAGACGCAGACCGTGTGACAGGCGTCGAGATCGAAACCGCCGCCGGTCCCGCGACAATCAAGGCGCGCTGCGGTGTCATCTTGGCGACCGGCGGCGTGCCGCACGAGGCCGCGCGCCTCGATCCGCTCTCGCATGGAAACAGGTCCCCCAGGTCACTGGCGACGCCTTTCAGTACAGGCGCAGGTGCGTCACTTGCCGAATCTGTCGGCGCGGCTTTTGACACCACGTCCGCCTCGGCATCCGCCTATTGTCCGGTGTCCGAAGTTCCAAACAAGACCGGCACGACGACGTTGTTTCCGCACATCATAGAACGCGGCAAACCCGGCATCATCGGTGTCTTGCAAAATGGCCGCCGGTTCTGCAACGAAGGCAACGGCTATCATGACTACGTCGCCGCCATGTTGGACGCCACGCCCCAAGGCGAGGACCCGCAATCGTGGCTGATCTGCACCGGGGCGTTCCAGCGCCGCTACGGATTGGGGATGTCGCGGCCCAGCCCGGTGCCGGCCGGGCCTTACCTGCGCTCGGGGTACATCAAATCCGGAAAGACCATTGCGGACCTCGCCAAAGCCTGCGGCATCGATCCCGACGGGCTTGGCCAAACGCTCCAAACCTACAACAAGCACGCAAAATCGGGCGAAGATCCGGAATTCAGCCGGGGCGAAACGCCCTACAACCGGCTTCAGGGCGACCCGACGCAAAAGCCCAACCCCTGCGTCGCGCCCATCGAGACCGGGCCGTTCTTTGCCGTCCGGGTCATCCCCGGCAGTTTCGGCACTTTCGCCGGCCTGAAGACCAACGAACATGCGCAGGTCCTGCGCGCGGACGGCGCGGCGATTGATGGCCTCTATGCGGCGGGCGCCGACATGGCGAGTGTCATGGGCGGATTTTACCCGGCGGGTGGTATCAATCTTGGGCCGGCGATGACCTTTGGCTACATCGCCGGACGCCATGCCGCGGGGCAGTCATGATGCCGCCGCTTTCCCTTGCGCATCTCAGCTTCCTGGATCTGCCGCCGCCGGAGTTCATACAGGTCGCTGCTGAAGCCGGGTTTGCCTCGGTCGGACTTCGGCTGATCGCGGTGACAGAGACGACGCCCGGATACGCCTTGATGACAGACAGCCAGATGATGCGCGACACCTTGAAAGCGTTGAAGGCCACGGGCATCACCGTCAACGATATCGAGTTTGTCACATTGACGCCGGGCTTTGACGCCGGATCGCTTGATCCGTTTCTTGCCACCGGGGCGGAGCTGGGCGCGAAATACATCATCACCGCACCTTATGATCCGGACCTCAGACGCATGACCGAAAATCTCGACGCGTTCGGAGCACGCGCCGCGAGTTTCGGCCTGTCCCCTGTGCTTGAGTTCTTTCCGTGGACCAATGTGCCCGATTTCGCCGCGGCAATGGACATTGCGACCGCGACCGGAGATCCGTCCATTGGCGTATTACTGGATACGCTGCATTTTGACCGGTCCGGCAGTGATTTGAGGGACGTTGCAAAGGCCGGCAAATCGCGACTTCCCTTTATCCATCTTTGTGACGCGGACGTCAGGCCCACCTATTCCGAGGCCGAGTTGTTGCACACCGCGCGGGCCGCCCGGTTGTTGCCGGGCGAAGGCGGGATCGCGCTGACGGAAATCCTCGCACTCTTGCCCGGTGACGCCGGGATTGCGCTGGAAATCCCGCAGCTTGCGCAGCCGGGGCGTTTGCCGGCAGAGCAACGCGCGCGGCGCATGTACGACGTCACCCAAGACTATCTGAACCGCGCGTATGAGAAATTATTGAACTGACCGAGGCTTGAGAATGCTGAATATCGGATTGTTCGAATGCGGCGAATTCGAAAATCAAAATCGTCGGAAAAGTAGCGCGGCCAAGAGCCAGGGCTGAGCGCCGACGCGTTGACCGCGCCCTTTGGGCAGGGCAGACAAATGAGCTGGGCCGCGTAGGGAGATCATTCCATCCGAAGAATGGAGTGCGCCCCTGGGGGTGGACTCCAGCGGCGGCGCAAAACCGGGCCAGTGGCGGGACGCCACGCGCCAGGGCGCGCGCCTGAGGGTGCGGCAAATCAAAGGGGCACGAGGTCACTCGGGGCTGAACAGGCCTAATTCACGCCGCAATAGGCCAGATCATCGTCCGAAAGGTAATCAGACAATGGCGCAGCCAGCCCTTTCAGGTTTGTGCCGTAGTTTTTCCAACGCGCCACGGCACGCGTATAAATCGGCTCACGCACCTGCGCCATCGAGGCTGTGTTCACCTGCCGCGACGACGATTTGTAATTCAAGACCTCCGGGTCCCAGTCCAGTCCGACCCACTCCAGCACATTGCGCATCTGGCCTTCGACATCGGCGGTGACATCCTCATAGTTCACCACCCGCACCCTTTCGGGGATCACCTCGCTCCAGTAGTTCACCATGGTGTCGAACTCGCGGTAGACCAAAGCCAGATTTTGGAAATCCGTGCTGAACGGCTGGTTCTGTCCGAAATGCTGCATGTAATTCGACAACAGACAATCCAGCGGATGCCGCCGCATAAAGATGATCTTGGCCCGGGGCAGTGCCAGAGAGATCATCCCGGCATACAGGTAATTCGACGGCATCTTGTCCGACACGTATTCCGACTTGATACCCTCGGCGCGCACCCCGTCCATATACGTCTCACCCAACCGCGTGAAATCATCCGGCCCGATCTCTTCTACAGGGCGCTCCTCCTGAAGCGCGTCGCGCAGGCGGCTTGCCTGATGCATCGCGGCGGGCATCGCCCGCAGCTCGCCACCCGCCATCACCCTGGGATGGCGGGAAAACATCTGATCCATCAAAGTCGTTCCCGACCTCGGCATGCCGCTGATGAAGATCGGGGCCAGATCCTTGACGCCCGCGCCGTCGCAGCGTTTCAAGAGCGCCGGGCTGGCAAATTCGCGCAGCCGCTCGGCACGCGCGACATAGGCCTCCGCGTCAAACGGATAAATCTCTTTGCTGATTTCGTTGGCCTTGTGAAAATGTTCGAAGGCCGTGTCATACTCGCCGAGGTCGTCAAATGCCTTGCCTGCGGCGAAATGCACCGTCGATCGCGCCTCGTCCGCAAGGCTGTCGACCCGGCTCAGATACTGGTCGAGGATCTGCATTTCCGGCGCATCCGCCTTGGTCTTGCGCAGGTGGATCAACCGCGACATCGCCGGCACGCCAACCGGCGGACGCCCCGCCACGGACAACAGGGCATCGGCGGCCTCATCCATCTTGCCCGCCGACCCGAGGGCATTGCCCAGGTTCAGATAAGCCTCGGCCGCCTTGGGTTCCAGTTCGATCGCCCGACGGGCATGGTGCTCGGCAGTGTCATGGCGTTCAATCCGGTAAAGCGCCGCTGACAGCTGGATATGCGCCCGCACACTCAGTGGATCGATCGAAAGCGCCTTGTACAGGACCTCGACTGCCTTTTTGTGCTGATTGGTCTGACTATACGCGATACCCAGATTGGTGTGCGCATCAAGCAGGCTGCCTTCCAGCTCAATGGCCTTCTCAAGATGGTACACCGCCTCGCCGAATTTCTTTTCCAACACAAGCGCGCCACCCAGATTGGAGTGCGCCACGCCAAAATTCGGGGCCAAATCTACGGCCTCGCGGAAATGATGGATGGCATCATCCAAACGGTTCGACTGTGCCAGCAGCACACCAAGATCAGCATGCTGAAGCGGGTCTTCGGGCGCCTTGTCCAGCCCCTCCCGCATCAGCTTTTCGGCCTCCTCGCGCTGACCGGCCATTGCCAGGTTCAGACCCTTGTAATGCAGCAGCCGCGGCATCTCTCCGCGCTCTTTGATCAAGCCGTCCAGCAGTTTGCGCGCCTCGTCCAGCCGCCCCGCGCTCTGGTGTCGTGCGATGCGGTCCAGTACCTCTTGCGTGGCGTCCTTGCCGTTGCTGCGCTGCGCCGCTGCCTCTGCCTGACCGTTTGCCATAAAGGCCTCCGTTTCGCCTTGGTTACCCCACTCGCGTCGCGGCGCCGCCAGAAATCCCGGCCCACCATCGACACGCCGCAACGTTAACGACATCCCGTCCCGCACCACAAGCGCGACGACACTGCAAATGCAAAATATGACTAAAGATGCTAATTTACTTTGCGATAGTGTCGTGATGTGTCATCAATTACTCGTTGTATTTCATAGTACCAGTTTTTTGGCGCCCGTCGCGCCCAACGACACTCATTGATCAAGGACAACGCATGTTAAAATCCACCACGCTTCTCGCAACTCTCGCAGCCGCGACAATCGGCTTTCAATCAGCCCCGGCCAAGGCTCAGGATTTTTGGCTCGGCCAGATCGTCTTAGGCGGCTGGAATTTCTGCCCCCGCTTCACCACGCCGGCCAGCGGTCAATTGTTAGCGATTTCCCAATTCTCAGCGCTCTTCTCGCTTTACGGCACCCAGTACGGCGGCGATGGCCGGACCACCTTCGCCCTGCCCGATCTGCGCGGGCGTGCGGCGGTCAATAATGGCACCGGCCCGGGCCTCTCCCAGGTGAGAATTGGTGAAAGAACCGGTCGCGAATCCTTCACGCCCAGCATCCCCACCATGGCCAATCACACGCACAGCATCGTCAACAACACCTCGGCCTCGGCCTATGTCGGCCCCGGTGGCAGCGGCACGTTCGACGCGGGCGATCATCTGGCCGCCAGCGCGTCCGCCTATTCGGCAACCGGCGCGCCCAACCAGGCCCTT